>JBEKUX010000052.1:0-22739 GCA_049514575.1 Chitinispirillaceae bacterium
GTGCGGAATGTTGACCGTTTTCCATCCTGCATCGTTAAAAGCGCTGTCTGCCGGTGCAAGCAAACTGCTGTCGGTTGAGGAGGTGGTGTAAAATTTCCATCCGAAGTCCAGACTTGTCTTTGACCGCTCCTTATAAATTCTTTGCGGATAGAACTCCGCACGCGCCGTTATCAGGCATACACCGATGATCACTGCTCCGGCTATCGCGCCATGTTTGCTGATCATAAATATCTCCTTTTCGAACAATGGTTATTATAGAATTATTTGTATTCTCTTCCCCTGGAAAACACCAGAGATAAAACAAAAAATAATTGTTTTCTGCATAAGGGATATACTTAATATATTATAGATATGGTATAATAATATAGGGAAAGGATTACGATCATTATAACCGGGAACTGACAGATAAGGAAAACATTCCTGTTCAGCTATCTGACAACTAATGGAGGGGGCGTATGTTTTTTCAAAAAAGGTGGTCGTGCGCATTGTATGTGTTTACGATGGTCCTTTTTTCCGGCGGGATGTTCCTTGTCTCTGCCGGACAGGACATCCGTTTCAGCGACAGTTGGAAGTTTTACCGGGGCGCACCCACGGGCACGCCGTCGGCAAAGACCTATGCCAATGAGTCGTCGTGGCAGACCGTGTATCTGCCCCACACCGATAGCGTCATATTGAATTATTACAGCTCTTATTACTACGTCGGCGTTTCCTGGTACCGAAAGTCTTTTTCCACCGCCGGCTACACGGGTAAAAAAATCTTTCTTGAATTCGAAGCGGCAATGCAGACCGACACGGTATATCTTAACGGGACGCTCATTTCCAGCCACGTCGTCGGCTATACTCCTCATGTCATGGACATCACCGGCTATGTCAGGTTCGACTCCCTGAACGTGCTTGCGGTGAAGCTTAACAACACCTATAGCACGACGTTTCCGCCGGGGAATTCCGCCCCGGATTTTCTTTATTTCGGCGGACTTTACCGCAACGCGCATCTTCTTGTCATGGACAGCCTGCATATTACCAACGCGATATATGAAAATATCGTAGGCGGCGGCGGCATTTTCGTGACCACTTCGTCGTCGGGAGCGGTCACGGTCAAGACGCACGTAAGAAATGAATACACAAGCGCGAAATCAACCATAGTAACCACAACCATACTCGATTCGACCGGCGCGCAGGTCGCGACCAACTCCACCTCAGCGACGAACATCAGCGCCGGCGGGACAAATACTTTTACGCAGGCGCTCACGGTTTCCAGCCCGCACGTCTGGCACCCCAATACGCCGTATCTTTACAAAGTCAAGTCGCAGGTGCTCGTCGGCACCACGGTGTTGGACAGCTGCTTCACCACGATCGGCCTGCGCACGATCGCTTTCAGCCACGCAACAGGCTTCTCCATCAACGGCGCGCGGTTCACCTTCAGGGGCGCCGACCGTCATCAGGCGTACCCGTACATCGGCAACGCGGTGCCGAACTCGGGCCAGTACCGCGACGCGCAGCGCATGAAGGAGTACGGGTACAATTTCGTCCGGATGTGCCACTATGCGCAGGCCGAGAGCTTTGTTGACGCATGCGACCGGCTCGGCATCCTCGGCATGGCGTGCCTGCCCGGATGGCAGTATTCCAACACCGGCGCCTTTGTGACCAATTCCGTGCAGGCACTGCAGGACATGATCCGTTTATACAGGAACCATCCGTCGGTGATCGTTTATGAATCGATATGGAACGAAACGTATATCTGCAATGCGGCCCTGAATGACGCCGCCCACGCGGAGGGACAGTTTTTAACCTGCGGGGAAACCCCAGACGCCTCGTGCGGCACCTGTTATGACGTCTATACCTCCTCAGCGCAGCATAACCTGCGGAATTTCGGCGGCGGCTGTTCAAATCCGGTCATTATGTCGGAATACGGCGATTGGGAGAACGGCTGCCAGTGGGCAAATCCCATTACGGGCTGCCAGTGCAGGATCGAACGTTCCGCCGGCGAAGCGTCCATGCTCAACGTGGCATCAATCCGCGCCAACGAACTCAGCCAGAACCGCGCACTCACCTGGCTCAGCGGAGACGCTGTCTGGACCGCGTTCGATTATCAGTCATGGGTCAATGGCCCATATACGGGGTCGGGCGATATGGATATTTTCCGCATCCCGAAGTTTTCCGCCCACTTCTACCAGAGTCAGAGGGACCCGTCGGTGACTTTGCTGGGCGTCAATTCCGGGCCCATGGTGTTTATCGCCTCTTATTGGAACACCTCATCTTCTACTACCGTGACGGTATACAGTAACTGTGATCAGGTGTCCCTCTATTTAAATAGCGCATTGGTCGCCACCCATTCTCCGACGACCGGCACCAATCTTGAACACCCGCTGTTTTCTTTCACTATTCCTGCATTTACTACTGGAACGCTGCGGGCCGACGGTCTGATCGGAGGAGTAGTAAAGGCAACGCATTCGGTCACCACGCCTGGTACCGCATCTCGGGTATCAGTTGTCATTGACACGGCAGGTCTTCCGTTTGCTGCTGACGGCTCGGACATTGCCATTGTGTATGCATCAATTGTAGACGCCAACGGTACTGTTGTTCCTACCGCGATCAACAGCGTAAACTTCACGGTTGTGAGCGGTCCCGGAGATTTCGTGGGCAACAACCCGCAGGCCGCTGTAGCCGGCATCGCATCGATCCTGTTACGGTCACGGACAACGGGCGGGCAGATCATCGCAAGTGCATCCACCGGAAGTTTGACTCCGGGCAGCGACACCGTTACATCACATGTGCCTCAGACGACCGGGACTATCGGTATGTTCAGGCCGGCCGCGGTCTATTCACCGGCCATGGTTTCCGCGATCAGTCAGAAAGGCAGCATGCTTTTCATTCAGCTCCCTGCCGCCGCGATCAAAGAGCTTTCATCGGCTGCGTTCACCCTGTACAATGCACAGGGCAGGCTTGTAGGCCGGTGGAACCTGACTAAAAGCAACACTTCGGTGAATATTAAATCACTCCCGCACGGGCTTTACTTCGGGCAGATCAGCAGGGGAATGGACAAATACGTAAAGAAATTAGTTTGGTAGTAATGTTGTGGACGGTTCGTTTTTTTGGACAAAGCGGTTTACTTTCTATGTAAGAGGGGAAACCATTTTCAAGGATTCACCGTCAAAGTCACCGTGTCTGAATAAACGGTTCCCGCAGCGTTGTTGACGACTACAATGTACCAACCCACGTCATAACTCGTAGCAGCTGTTTTGCTGTAGGTCGTACCTGTTGCACCTTGAATAGGAAACCCGTTCAACATCCATTGATAGGTCGGCGCAGGAATGCCCGTGGCTGTCACCGTAAAGGTGAACGCGCTGTCAACAGATTGGGTAACGGTATATGACGTCGGCTGTATCGTGATTTGGGGAAGCGTACATACTGTGAGTGTTGCCGGGTCTGAAGTGACGGTCCCCTGAGAGTTTGAGACGACTACCGAGTAGATTCCTGAATCAGCAAGCGCCGTGGAAGGAATAATTAAAGAAGCAGCTGTTTTGCTTGGAAGAGCAGTATCGTTCTTCATCCACTGATAGGCAGGAGCAGGACTGCCGGTGGCAGCAACGGTAAAAGTGACCGGATGGCCCATGATGATTAACTGTGACTGCGGTTGCGTGGTTATTTCCGGTGCGGCAAGGGGCTCGGTTGCATGCTTGCAATTCAAAAATATCGCAAGCGGCAATAAAAATATGGCACAGGATATTTTAAACATGTAAACCCTCCGCTTAAAATAATGGTGATGATATCTTTCAAAAAATATAATCCCGCCTGAACTACTGTATAAAAAATAACAAAATTGTAACAGAGTATCAAATTCCAATGAATTATTTTGGTGTGTGTTAATTTAATCGTGATGGGTTAAATTCCCCGAAGCTTGCTTCGGTTTTCGCCTCACCCCTGACTTCGTCTTTCCCCTCTCCACTTGTGGAGAGGGGAAAAAGAGGAGAGGCAGTTTTTAGATACCTCGCAGCTTACTGCGGGGTAATTCATTCGCCACGTATGATTCCATGCGCGTAAAATTAAACGAAATTCCCGTTTACTGGATCAATCTTGACGGAAGAAAAGACCGTCAGCAAAGCATGTCATCGCTGTTTCGGCGCCTGCGCACTGCCGCCCACGAGCGCATTTCAGCAGTCAAACAGGAGCCGTATTACCTCGGCCGCAACGCTTCGCATCAAATCGCACTGCGCCGGGGAATGAACATGGGCCGTTATCCGTTCCTGGTCCTGGAAGATGACGTACAGGAAACCCCTTTTTACGAGAATGCTCTTGATATTCCGGAAACCTGCCGGTTGTTATATCTCGGCATCTCTATCTGGAATTCCTTCCCCGAGAACCTGCGGGAAACTGGGCTGCCGGATATTTCCCGTTTCGAACCCTTTGATGAACAATTCTACAGGATCAGGAATGTTTTGTCGACCCATGCCATCCTGTATTTCGATCAGGACATTTGCAGCCGGCAGTTGAAGGCGCTTGATGAAACTTTCCGCGGAAATACACACCTGGATATCGGATTTGCGAAAGCCCAGGGCGACGTACTCTGTCTTGCTCCGCGTAAAGGTCCCTTCTTCTTCCGGAATGATCCCCAAACACGATGGTGTACCAGCCACTGGATTAACCCCGGACGAAATCACGCCGAACTGATCAGGAAGAGGTACCTGCGCCTTTTCGAGAAACCGCATGTAGTTCTGTTCTGTCGCCATCTGGGGGGCTTCGGTGGTGAGGAGCACCTGAATCAATCCGTTATTGATGCACTCAAAGAGGTGCGTACTACCGTCTTTGTTCAGAAAAGCTTGGACAATTCCGGCTTGCTGCCATTGCCGCGCGGAAACCTGTCGATTCAAAAATTCAAGCCGAAACGGCTGCTTAACTTCCTTTACCGCAATGAAGACAACGTCGCGCTGTTCATCCGGATATCTCCGGATCCCTTTAAAGGGGAAAAAGCAATTTTCCGGTTCCTCCGCGGGGCACCCTATCCTAAACTCATCAATCCTGCAGGCAATCCCGTTGACCGGGTCGTCGATTATTACGATTATGTGCTCTGGGAGTGCGATAACGCCGAAACCTACGGTATGACCTGTCATCCAAAAAACCTGATAGTCAGGCCGCCGGCCTTTCGTCCGCTCAATGAGACCAGTACTCCGGGGTTTCCGCAGAATATGCCGCCACGGCCGTTCTATCTTACGGTTTTCAACAATTATCAAGCCGACATCAAGGGGATGGATGGCCTCACGGACGTGCTGGATACTCTCTCTTGTCCATTGGTGTGGTGTTCCAGGCGTTTCGGACCCGAAGCGCCTGACCACCCGCGTCTCATCAAGATGACCGTTGACCGGGATTTCGTCCTTTTACTCATGCGTGAATGCAAGGCCTATATCAGCTTTTCGCGTTCAGAAGGGTTCGGCTGGTCGGTTTTCGAGGCCATGATGTATCGTAAACCGGTTTTCTCCCGTCCTACCGGCATTGCCGGCGAGTTCCCTGAACAAATATTCTTATACAATACCTATAATGAGCTTGCGGAGCGCTTGTCGGAACCATTCCCGCCTTCAGTGGAATATGATCTTTCCGCCTTTTCACCAGAAGCTTTCCTCCGTACCTTTTACGGCCTGATCCGTCCTGATTCATGGCATGGCCGGCATTTTTTAGACCTTGTGCGCTATTTGAAGAGCCAGGCAGGGGCACAATTTTCCCGTCTCAGGTGCTGATGTTATAGATGTGACAGCGAGCTTTTTATTGATAACCCCCCTGTTTTTAAACGTTCCTCAACCCACCGCTATCGGATGAACGTACGCTATCGTGAAAAAATTAAAGAACCGAATCATGGTGATGGAATCGCCCCTCGAACGGATGGCCGCCGGGCCCGAGTCATCAATGAATATTTTTCAGCAATTATATATATTCAATAGATATGACCCCTACTATGAACCCCGAAATTCCCTCGTTTAAAATCGACCGGTTTAAAAAGATAATCACCACGGTAAATTCAAATAAGCGGATTTCACTTTCGCAACTCGAAGAACTGCTTGGCGTCTCGAGAATAACGGTCCAGCGCGACCTGGTTGAACTTGAAAACCGGAAAGTTTTAAAGCGGTTTCATGGCGGCGCCATGTCGCTTGAATATTCGGAAGACCTGTATGACCACGATCTCAAGAAGTCGGTCAACGTCGCGGCAAAAAAACTCATAGCATCCAAAGCCGCTTCGCTTATTAAAGAGGGTTACTATATCGGCCTCGATTCAAGTTCCACGGTGTATTACCTCTCTGAGACCATTTTTGCCGGTAATGTGTTTGCCTTCACCTGCGGTATCGATTCTTTTAAGAACCTCATGACACGCGACGATATTCAGGTGGTGCTTGCCGGCGGCCGTATGAACAAAAAAACCAACACTCTTTCAGGGCCGGAAATAATCGAAATGATAAGGAAATTCCATTTCGATCTGGTATTCATTTCCGCAGAATCCTGCATTCCTGAAGTCGGTTTTTTCGATCCGCATGCGGAAGAGGTTCAGGTCAAGCGGGCGCTGATTGATTCTTCAAACCAGACGGTTATGCTGATAGATACATCGAAGATTGCCAGGACAGCAAACGGTATTAAGGTGTGCGATATTCAGGAAATAGACTATGTGGTCACTGATAGACCGGAAAAATCGGGCCTTCAGAATATTTTTAAAGACAACCTTTTGTAGCGTTTTTCTATTGCTTCTCTCGATACTGCCCGGCATGAGCCGTAATGTTTTCAATGTTTCGTAATGTCTCCCTTGTTACCCATGTTTTTATCCGCCCGGTACGTTGAGGCAAATCAGGAGTTTTGGTCTTCAGGGTGCGCTCAGCGATGAGTATATTCCCAAACAGCTATTATGGCGCAGTCGAATAGAATCAGCGACGAAAACCGCTCTGTGTCTTTTCCGTTTCCCGGTTTGCCACAGAAGAACGACGCGCTGTTCATGGCAGGCGCACGGGCGCCGAAACCCTTCGTGTTCACCTATCTTCAGGAACAAACCGAGGTTGTATACGGTCCTTCCTGCAAGCCCGAGGCGGAAACATATCTTGATAAATGCGATAGTGATGGGGTTCCGGTTTCAAGGCGCCGGGGCGGCGGCGGGACCGTGGTTCTGTCGCCCGGCATGGTGATCACCGTTGTGGTGGGACATCGCAGGAAAAAAGAGGGCGCGCTGCGGATATTTTCCAGGATCCATGACGGCATGATCGCTCTCCTCGATCCCACAAAATCATTAAACATCCAAAAGACGGGTATAAGCGATCTGGCGATTAACGGAAGGAAAATATTAGGAAGTTCGTTGTATATGCAGCGGTCTCCTTTTTTGTATTATTACCAGTCATCGCTCATGGTGACATCCGATACTATGCTTTTCGCCAAATACCTGGCTCAGCCACTGCGGGAACCTCGGTACCGGCATGGAAGGCCGCATGAAATATTTTGTACTACCTTGTGCAAGGAAGGTTATAACCTTTCGCCGGAAACTATTGCTGGTTGTTTTGCTGATGATCTCCATTCCTATTTATAATGTTTAACATGAGGATTTCAAAAAAACACGGAAGCGTCTAAAAATATCAATAGCATCAATTTGTTTCATATTTTCCTTGCATTTTGATGAAAAAAGCCCTATATTGAAGATAAATGTAATGCAGAGAGGATAACATGAGTACTCCGATCAGCATGCCGAAACAGGGACAATCCGTTGAAACCTGTGTTCTGCTCGAATGGATGAAAAAAAAAGGTGAACGGATTAAAAAGGGAGACATTCTCTTCAGCTATGAAACAGATAAAGCTTCATTTGAATTTGAGTCACCGGTAGCAGGAGTGCTGCTAGAGACATTTTTCAATGCGCAGGACGATGTACCGGTCCATACTACCGTTGCGGTTGTGGGCGAGCCGGGTGAGAGCATTGAGCAATTCAGGCCTGAAGGTGATTCTCCCGCAGATGTAAACAGGCAGGCCGTAAAAACTATCACCCCGACAGTCGTTTCTGACGTAATAGAAACAACGGCACCTGCTGCTTCGACTGCAACAGCAGGGCCGTCAGCAGCTTCTCCCCGCGCCAGAAGAAAGGCCATGGAACGAGGGATTGACCTGTCAATGGTGAATGGAACCGGACCCCGGGGCAGAATTATCGAGCGCGATGTCCTCGCACAACCTGCGCTCACTAAAACGGCAATGGCACGCCGAAACGCCGAAGGTCTGTCTGTTCCGGCCCGGAACCTGAGTCCGGGCGACCGCATCAGGGTGGCTGATCTCGTTGAAACAAAAACACAGATAACCGGGTCTCCGGCTGATGATGTCGTTTCTGAAGTCAAGTTAAGCAACATGAGGAAAATCATCGGTACCCGCATGCAGCAATCGCTGCAGCAATCGGCGCAGCTCACCATGAATGCCTTCGCGGATGCCACCGCCCTTTTGGCCTGCCGTAAACGGTTCAAGGCCCAAGGCAAAGAGCCGGGACGGACAGCCGACGTCACCATTACCGACATGATCGCGCTGGCCGTGGCCCGGACGCTTCCTTCGCATCCGGAACTCAACAGTCTTTACAAGGATGAAAAGGTCCTCGGGTACGCGCATGTCCATCTGGCCATGGCTGTCGATACGCCGCGGGGACTCATGGTTCCGGTGGTGCGGTTTGCCGATCAGCTTTCACTGGAAAGCCTTTCCGTGAGGCTGAAAGAACTGGCGGCACAGTGCCGGGAAGGTTCGATCAACCCTGACCTGCTCACCGGCGGAACCATTACCATAAGCAATCTCGGTACCTTTGGTATCGAGAGTTTTACCCCGATTCTCAATCCGCCCCAGGTGGCGATTCTTGGGGTCAATGCCATTGTCCCCAGAATTGTTCAGGCGGAAAACGGCGATTATACGGTGCGTCCGCATATCGGTTTTTCATTGACAATAGACCACCGGGTCGTGGACGGCGCCCCTGGCGCGCGGTTTTTAAAGGAGCTGTGCGACCATATCGCCGCTGCTGATTCCATGCTTGCTGTCTGGGGATAGGGCAGGCTTAATAATGCTATCGTCATAAACGGAAGGAACAATTCATGTACGACTTGATTATTCTCGGCGCTGGTCCGGCAGGATATCTGGCGGCGGAACGTGCCGGGGCTGCCGGATTAAACACGGTTCTCATTGAAAAACGCCATCTGGGCGGCGTATGCCTCAATGAAGGATGCATCCCGTCTAAAACGATCCTTCACAGCGCCAAATTATACCGTCAGGCCGGGCATTCGCAGGCCTTCGGCGTTACTTCTTCAAATGTAACGTTCGATATAGCCTCTGTCATGGCACGAAAAGAGAAGATCGTTGAAATCCAGCGCAAAGGGATTGCATCAACTCTCAAGAAAAACCATGTCACGGTCGAAACAGGGGAAGGAACGATAGTTTCCGGCCAAGACAGGGTCTTTCGTGTTCAGGTCGGCAGTCGAATTGTCGAGGGAACGCGTCTTTTGGTGTGCACGGGGTCAGAGGCGGTCCGCCTGCCCATTCCAGGCGCAGATCAGAAGTTCGTTCAGACAAACAGGGAAATTCTTTCCATCGATTTTATACCCAAGCATCTCGTCGTGGTTGGCGGAGGGGTGATCGGTCTTGAAATAGCCACGTTTTTCGCCGAAGTCGGAAGCTCAGTCACGGTTATTGAAATTCTTTCCTCAATTGGCGGTCCGATCGATTCCGAAATAGCTCATATTCTGCAGAAAGAATTGGAGAAAAAGGGCATTACGTTCAGGCTTCAGGCTAAAGTGACTGCCATAGGCGACAGAACCGTGTCTTTCGAGGCAAACGGGCAGAACGAGAGCGTAAAAGCCGATGTCGTGCTCATGAGCGTGGGCAGGCGGCCGGTGACAAAAGGCATTGGCCTTGAAAATCTCAACGTGTACGTTGAAAATGGTGCGATCAGGACCGATGAGCATGGCCGCACCAATGTTCCGGGCGTATGGGCCGCCGGCGATGTAAACGGAATTTCCATGCTCGCTCATACGGCGTATCGGGAAGCTGAAGTATGTGTTAATGACATGATGAATAAGAAAGACCGCATGCGGTACACCGCTGTGCCGGCGGTCATCTATACGCACCCCGAAGTAGCGACCGTTGGGTTGACCCTTGACGATGCTGAAAAACGCGGTCTCAATGTCGTCGGCGCAAAACTCCCTCTATCCTACAGCGGCAGATATCTGGCCGAAAACGAAGGGGGCAGGGGCGTTTGCAAGGTTGTCATTGATAAAAAGTATAAGACGCTTCTCGGCGTTCATATGATCGGCGGTGTGTGTTCGGAGATGATTTTCGGGGCTGCAGCAATGATCGAAAACGAATTGCGGGTCGACGATATAAAGGAGATAGTCTTTCCGCATCCGACGGTCAGCGAAATCATTAAGGACACGCTCTGGCAAAGTTAACGAAAAATGTTTATCTAAATGAAAACAGGAGCCGTATTCCATGCCGAAATCGCAGTTGATAGATCCTAAAAAGGTGAGAAAGAGCGGGAAGATCTCTTTCCAGGACATTCCTGTTAATCAATACCAGACCCCGTTTGAAGACGAAGTAAAGAGCTTTGGCGCCGAATCATTGCTGCGCATCTGCCGCGACATGATGATCATCCGCGAATTCGAGACCATGCTCAACCTTATTAAGACAACCGGAGAATATAACGGGATAAAATATGATCTTCCGGGCCCGGCCCATCTGTCGGTCGGCCAGGAGGCTGCCGCGGTAGGGCAGGCCTTTGTTCTTGGCGTCAACGACTTCATCTTCGGCTCGCACCGCAGTCACGGTGAAATCTTGGCCAAGGGGCTCAGCGCCGTTGCACAGCTCGACGACCGGAGGCTTATGGAAATAATGAAAGCATATCTTGGCGGTGCGCTCCTTCGTGTCGTTGAAAAAGGGGGGCAGAAATCGGTCAAAGATCTGGCAATGGATTATGTAATTTATGGAGCGCTTGCCGAGATCTTCGCCCGTACGACAGGGTTCAATATGGGGCTCGGCGGCTCAATGCACGCTTTTTTCTCTCCCTTCGGCATTTACCCGAACAACGCCATCGTGGGCGGTTCTGCCGACATCTCGGTGGGTGCGGCCCTTTACAAAAAGTGCAATCTGAAAGACGGAATTATTGTCTGCAATATCGGCGATGCGTCCATGGGATGCGGGCCGGTCTGGGAAGCCCTTTGTCTGGCAACCATGGACCAGTACAAATGTCTGTGGCAGGGCGATTATCGGGGCGGCCTGCCGCTTATTTTCAATTTCATGAACAATCATTACGGAATGGGCGGTCAGCCGTGCGGAGAGACCATGGGATTTGAGATGCTGGCGCGCATCGGCGCTGGTGTCAATCCTGAACAGATGCACGCGGAACGTATCGACGGGTACAATCCGCTTGCCGTCATCGACGCATTCAGACGCAAAAAAAACATTCTGGAACAGAAGAAAGGACCCGTCTTGCTCGACACCGTGACGTATCGGATTTCCGGCCACTCTCCCTCGGATGCGTCGTCGTATCGTGACAAAGAAGAACTCGATCTGTGGGAAAAAGAGGACTCCATTGCCGGGTTCGGCAAACTGCTCACCAGCCACAAGGTATGCACCGAAAAAGACCTCGACAAGGTGCGCAGCCAGGCAACGTCGCTTGTTTCCGCCGCGTTTCACCGTGCCGCTGACGATTCTCTTTCGCCGCGAATGGACCTTTGGAAGGATCGCGACGCCATCGGCAAATACATGTTCTCGAATCAGCGGGTCGAAAAATTCGATGATCGGCCGTGCGAATCACTCCTTCCGCTTTCGGAAAATCCACGTGTAAAACAGATCGAAAAACGCAGCCGGAACGGTGTCGACGCAGCCGGCAAAGAACTGCCGAAGGGGAAAGTCGTGCAGTTCCGCGATGCGATTTTCGAAGCCGTCATCCATGCATTTTATACTGACCCGACACTCATTGCGTACGGCGAAGAGAACCGCGACTGGGGCGGCGCATTCGCCGTTTACCGCGGGCTTACCGAAGCGCTGCCCTATAACCGGCTTTTCAATACGTCCATTTCCGAGGGAGCCATCGTCGGATCGGCCGTTGGCTACGGGCTGTGCGGCGGACGCGTGATCGCCGAACTCATGTACTGCGACTTTCTGGGCAGGTCCGGGGACGAAGTGTTCAACCAGCTTGCCAAATGGCAAGGCATGAGCGCGGGAATACTCAAAATGCCTGTGGTGCTTCGCGTTTCGGTAGGCTCGAAATACGGCGCCCAGCATTCGCAGGACTGGACAAGCCTGTGTACCCATATCCCTGGACTTAAGGTTGTTTTTCCTGCAACGCCCTATGATGCCAAAGGGCTTATGAATGCCGCATTGCAGGGTACCGACCCTGTTGTTTTTTTCGAGTCACAGCGTATTTACGATATTGGTGAGCTTTTCCACAGCGGCGGCGTTCCCGAAGGGTTTTATGAGGTGCCGATCGGCCAGCCCGATATTAAACGCATCGGCAAAGATATCACCATTATCTCGGTCGGCGCCACGCTCTATACTGCGGTGAAGGCAGCGGATATTCTTAAGGCGACGTATGGACTTGAAGCAGAACTGATCGACCTGAGGACCCTTACGCCGCTGGATTATTCGCTTATCCTTGAATCAATCAAAAAGACCGGCCGGGTCCTGCTCACGAGCGATGCATGCCAGCGGGGATCATACCTCAACGATGTGGCGCAGCATATTTCCGAGCTTGCGTTTGACGACCTCGATGCGCCTCCGGTCGTTGTCGGGTCGCGCAACTGGATCACGCCTGCCTATGAGCTGGAGAAATTTTTCTTCCCGCAGCCGGACTGGCTGATCGATGCGATCCATGAGAAAATCGTGCCGCTGCCGGGTCATGTGGTAAGGGCCAATTTTACCGACGTCGAAAATTACCGGGTCGCAAAATTGGGAATTTAACAGGCGGTATTGATGAAAATATGACAAATGCACTTTCTTTTCGTATAAGGGAAAAAGCGTCTTTTTACGCACCGGCAATCAGGATGCTGTTACGGTCCCGCTTGGGCGGCAGCTGTATCACAAGTTATTTCTGCGATAAAGCGATCGGAAAAATACTCAGGTCAGGGCAAACCTTTGCTGATCCGAAGGACCTCTTTTCCGGCTATGTGATGGACAGACAAAAGGGGGCGCTTTTTATTACCGAAGAACAGGATCTGGAACGTCAGTACCGGGGAATACTGGCTGCGCTGAAGAACAGTGGAAAATCAGGCACCAATGTTCCGGCCATCATTGCACTGCAGAATACCGGTATTTTTTCCGTAGCGGAAACCAAGGCCGGAGCCGACACTATAATCCGTGATTTCCTCGATGCGTGGAAAAGCAAAAAGAGGGTACCTTCGGTACAAAAGAAGAGATCTAATCCAAAAGATGCGTTGAAGACCGGAAGAGTTTCAGGAAAAATTGCAATTATCACCGGGAGTGCGCAAGGTTTCGGAAAAGGAATTGCTGAGTCTCTTGCCCGGGAAGGCGCGTATATTATTATCGCGGATATCAACGAACGTGCGGCAAAACAGTTCGCCTCCGATGTATGCCGCGACTATGGCAATGGTAAAGCTCTGGCGGTGGTGGTGGATGTTACCCGGGAAGATTCGATAAAGAACTTAATGCTCGAAACAGTGCTCGCGTATGGCGGCATCGATGTTTTCATCTCCAATGCCGGCATACTGAAAGCCGGAGATCTCGAAGAGATGGACCTCAAGACGTTTGAGCTCGTAACGAAGATCAACTATTCGGCGTACTATCTCGGGGCAAAATACGCTTCCCGCTACATGAAGATCCAGCATAGGTTTGACAACGAATCCTACAATGACATCATTCAGATCAATTCAAAATCCGGGCTCGAGGGGAGCAATAAAAACTTTGCCTATGCCGGCGGGAAGTTCGGCAGTATCGGCTTGACGCAGAGTTTTGCGCTTGAGCTGGTCGATTATAATATCAAGGTCAATGCGGTATGCCCGGGGAACTTTTTCGAAGGACCCCTCTGGTCAGATCCCGACCGCGGCCTTTTTGCCCAGTATCTCCGGGCGAACAAAGTCCCTGGCGCTCGGACGATAGAAGACGTCAAACGGTTTTACGAAAAAAAAGTCCCGATGAAACGCGGCTGTTCGGTTCGTGACGTCGCAGCAGCGGTTTTTTACATCATCGAACAGAACTATGAAACCGGTCAGGCCGTTCCGGTTACCGGCGGACAAATCATGCTGAGATAACATTGCTACTGGGCAGAGGAACAGCGATGGAGCAGCGCTGTAAGTATCTTGTTGAAAAATTGAACGATGCTCGCAGCGAGGTCAGGTTGAGCAGCCTGCGGCGCCTTGTTTCTTCGGTCAAGTTAAAAACAACGGACATCGTCGTGTCTGTGCGCGGCGAAGACATCAACAATCATATTCATACGACCTATTCGTTTTCGCCCTATTCCCCGACCAGAGCGATCTGGGAAGCGTTCCGGGCGGGCCTGAAATCCGCCGGGATCATGGACCACGATTCGATCTCCGGAGCGCGGGAATTCATCGAGGCCGGGGCCATTGCGGGTATCGCGACCACCATCGGGATCGAATGCCGCGCTGATTTTTCCAGCACCCGCCTGAACGGGCGCCGCATCAATAATCCGGACCAGAAATCAAATGCTTATATAGCACTGCATGGCATTCCCCATCAATATATCAATGATTTCAAGGCCTATTTCAGACCGTTCATTCGTGCCCGTCACCGGCGGAACATCCTCATGACCGACCGTATCAACCGGCTGTTCGCCTCTGCCGGCATTGCCATAAGTTACGAACGCGACGTGCTGCCCCTGTCGAACCACCGCGGGGGAGGGACGGTCACGGAGCGCCACCTTCTGTTTGCCGTGGCGCACCGTCTGGTCGGGGTATTTGGCAAAAGTAAAGCGCTGCCCCGCTTTCTGAAAAGTACGCTGGCGATACCGATCGCACCCGATGTCAACAGGCGGCTTATGGACGGCGCCAACCGGTTTTACGAATACGACCTGCTCGGACTGCTTAAAAAAGAACTTGCCGACGACTTTTACATCGAGGCGACTGGGGAGTGTCCGGAGATCGGTGAGGTGCTTGCTTTTGCAAAAAGGAAAAACGCTATCTGCGCCTACGCGTATCTGGGTGACGTCAGGAAATCGTTGACCGGGGACAAACGGGCACAGAAATTCGAAGACGATTATCTCGATGAACTTATTCCCTTTATAAAAGAGATAGGCTTTGAGGCCGTGACCTATATGCCGTCGAGGAACAGCAGGGCGCAGCTGAAACGCATCATGGGCCTGTGCGAGCAAAACGGCCTCCTGCAGATCAGCGGGGAAGACATTAATTCCCCCCGGCAGCCTTTTGTCTGCAATGCCATGCGCAACGGCGGGTTCCGCCACCTGGTTGATACAACCTGGGCATTGATCGGACATGAAAAAGCCGCAACGGCCGACAGCAAGCGTGGTTTTTTTTCTGCCGAAACAGTAAAAAAGTATCCCGATTTGAACCAGCGCATACAATTTTTTAAAACAATCGGATTGGATGCTCACGTAATTACTGTAAACCGCATTAAACAGCTTTAAAAATATTCACTATGAAAACAAAAGCGGTCCGGTTATACGGGAAAAACGACCTGCGGCTGGATGAATTTGAGCTGCCGCCCATCAAAGACGATGAAATCCTTGCGCGGGTGATATCTGACAGCATCTGCATGTCGTCCCACAAAGCGGCGGAGCAGGGTGCAGATCATAAAAGGGTTCCCAAGGACATCGCAAAAAACCCAACGATCATCGGCCACGAATTCTGTGGGGAAATAATTCAGGTTGGGAAAAAATGGCAGCATTCATTTATCCCGGGCGGCACATTTGCGATTCAACCTGCATTGAATTACAAAGGCAGCCTTGATGCGCCGGGTTATTCCTACCGATACATCGGCGGCGATGCGACCTTTATTATAATACCTAACGAAGTAATGGAATGTGATTGTCTACTTCCCTACGATGGTGAGGGATATTTTCTGGCGTCGCTTTCAGAGCCCATGTCATGCATTATCGGAGCGTTTCATGCAAGCTATCATCTTTCTCCGGGTTCCTATATTCACAAAATGGGAATCGTCGAAGGCGGCGCCATGGCATTGCTTGCCGGCGCAGGTCCCATGGGAATCGGCGCCATTGATTATGCGATACATTGCGACCGCAGGCCGGGACTTCTGGTCGTCACCGATATCGACGAGAACAGGCTGGCGCGTGCGGAGGTTATTTATACTGTTGCCGAAGCCGCCCGCTGCGGCGTTAAACTGAAGTATGTCAATACTGCAGCCATTTCAGATCCGTCCGCTTTTCTGCGTTCGCTTAACGGGGGCAGGGGATACGACGATGTTTTCGTATTTGCTCCGGTTAAGCAATTGATTGAGCACGCAGATCGGATGTTAGCCCGTGACGGGTGCCTGAATTTTTTTGCAGGCCCTTCCAATGCCCAGTTCAGCGTGGAAATAAATTTTTACAACATTCACTATGCATCGACGCATGTTGTCGGGACCAGCGGCGGGACAACGGATGACATGCGTGAATCTCTTTCGCTGATGGCAAAAGGGGTCGTTCGGCCCGCCCTCATGGTCACTCATATCGGAGGATTGAATGCAGTCGTTGCCGCCACACTGAATCTTCCGAAAATACCCGGAGGTAAAAAACTTATTTACCCGAATATCAAGCTCGATTTGACCGCGATTGACGGCTTTGCGCAAAAAGCGGCGACGACAGAAAACGGGTTGTTTAAAAGGCTCGAGGAGATAACTTCGAAGCATCATGGCGTTTGGTCAATCGAGGCCGAGGCATATCTGCTTGAACATGCACCACAAATTTAACACCGGTAAGACAAAAAATAAAGTTAAAATCGTGAGTTGATTTGATCTGTTCACTATCGCTTGTGCGTACGGGTACACAGAAGTATGAAACTGCACTGCCGGCGCCCACCCGTTACGCCATCGGAGGCCTTTAGCTCATGAGTATGAATCAGCGGTTATTTTTTAAGTTGACAAAACGCTCATATGCCTCATTCCATGGGGCGGAATCTTGCGGTTCGTAAAGGATGGTCTCAAATGACCGGCGCACCAGTTCGCGTCCCTGTTCAATCGACCCGAGGTGACCCAGGGCAATTGCCTGCATGACCACGTTGCCGATGGCCGTGGCTTCCACCGGGCCTGCCACTACCCTGCGTCCGGTAGCATCGGCGGCAAACTGACAGAGCAGCGTGTTCTGTGTCCCTCCGCCCACGATATGAACAGGTTCGAGACGGTATTTCAGGATGCTTTCCAATTGTTCGAGCGTCTTCCGGTACGTGAGCGCCAGGCTTTCGAGGGCGCACCGCACCACCGCACCTTTACTATCAGGAACATCCTGGCCGCTTTGTCTGCAATAGTCGCGGATACGGGCAGGAATATCGCCCGGTTTGCTGAATTCTACATATGCCGGATCGATGATGGATCTGAGCGGCCTGGCCTGGGAGGCCATTTGGGTCAATTCGGCATATGAAGAATCGTCGCCGTGACGGAGCCATTCGCGCTTTGATTCCTGCACCAGCCACAGACCGGTGAGGTTTTTGAGAAAACGGAACGTGTCCGCCACGCCGCCTTCATTGGTAAAATCGGCGGCAAGGCTCTGCTTGTTTATGCTCGGCTGCTGGAGTTCCGCGCCCAGAATAGACCACGTGCCGCAGCTGATATAGGCAAAGCCCTTGTTCTGCGCCGGAACCGCGGCCACTGCCAGCGCCGTGTCATGGCAGCCCGGGGCAATTACCGGAATACTCCCTTTGACGCCGATCTCCCCGGCCACCTGCGGCAGCATTTCACCGATCACGGTGCCCGGCGCCACGACATGACCGAAAATATGAGCCGGCAGGCCGAATTTTTCGAGCATCGCCCTGGCCCACGTTTTTTTCCTCGGATTATAGCACTGCGAGGTGGTTGCTATGCTGAACTCGTTGATCTGTTTTCCGGAAAGCCAGTAATTGAAAAGATCAGGCATCATCAGCAGCCGGTGTGCATTGTCAAGGAGCGGCGACTTGCGCAAGCGTAGCGCGAAAAGTTGATACAGCGTATTGATCGGCATGAATTGCAGGCCGGTCTGTTCAAAAATTTCCGCGCGGGGAACGCGTTTGAACGCCTTGGGCAGTATACCGTCCGTAAGGCTGTCGCGATAGTGATAAGGGTTGGACAGCAGCGCACCCTTTTTGTCAATAAGCGCGAAATCAACGCCCCAGGTGTCGACGCCGATCCCCGCTATTCCGGTTCCGCCCGAACGGGCGGCGAGCAGCATGCCGTGTTTGAGCTCCGACCATATCCGTAGAACATCGGTATGGAGACCGTCGGGCAATCGAACCGGCAGGCTGGCGAAGCGGTGCGCCTCTGAAAGTCCAAGGCGGTTTCCGTCGAAGTTCCCGACCATGACGCGACCGCTCTCGGCGCCGAGATCCAGGGCAAGGAAGTTCATCACCTGGGCCATTTGAGGAATCCCTTTTTTTTTATTTTCTGCCGTACAGCGGTCCGTAATTCGCACACGCCCGGAAATCGGCGCCTTCCAGATCCTTGGTACCGAACGATGCCCATGCCGACGGTCTGAATATTTTTTCTTCGGGAACATTGTGCATATAGACCGGTATTCGGAGCATTGAAACAAGGGTGATCAGATCTTTGCCGATGTGTCCGTAGCTGATGGCGCCGTGGTTCGCCCCCCAGTTGTTCATGACCGAATAGACGTCCCTGAATGCGCCGCTGCCAGTCAGGTTCGGCGCGAACCATGTCGTGGGCCATGATGGATTGGTCCGTTGCATGAGCGTCTCTCCCACGTCCTTAGGCAGGTCAACGGTATGCCCTTCGGCGATCTGCAATACCGGTCCCAGGCCTTTGACGAGATTGACGCGGGACATGGTGACCGGCATGCCGCCCCTGGTTTCGAAGGTGGAGGAGAACCCGCCGCCCCGGAAATATTCGTAGACCGCCGGACAGAACCGTGTCGCCTTGATGCATTTGTCAACATCTTCCTGAGTGATTTCCCAGAAAGGTTTCATGACCGGCTTGCCGCCGGCGGACTGCTCCCCGGAACCGTCCATGCAGGTGGCGCCCGAATTGATCAGGTGAATGATGCCGTTCGATGCCGGGCCGCTGAGTTTTTTCCCGGTAACCCGTTTGACCGCATCCGGGCTCCAGTACGTTCTGACATCGGAGAATATCTGCGCCGTATTGGTAAGGAGATGGCCGAACAGCATGGCCATGCCGTTGAGAAAATCATTTTCCGTCGCCACCACATAGGATTGCCTGATGCCATTCCAGTCGAACGAGCTGTTGAGTATGGTCTCCAGAAAGTCGCCGTTGGGGAAATGGTCGGTCCACTGCCGCTGGCCCTGAAATCCTGCGGCAATGGCATTATGGCCGAGCGCCTCTTCGCCGAACCCGAGCTTTTCCAGGTTCGGGTTTCCGACCATAAGGTCCCTTCCGATCATCGCCATCTTAACGACGAATTCCCAGTCCTTTCCCTTTTTTTCTTTCGAAAGCGGAGTGGTATTATAATCGGCGCCTTCCCTGAAGTTTTCCCGTACCCATGTAAGCGCGCGCTTGAATTCTCTGCCGTCATAAATCCCCTCGTCGATCCTGCGGATGAACTCCGACATGTCAATATTTTCGTACGCCATGCCCAGATAACTTTCAAGGAAACCGGGGTTCACGATGGAGCCGGCGATGCCCATGGAAACGCCGCCCATGCCAAGGTAGGATTTGTTCCGCATGGTCGCCGCCGTAATGCCGGCTTTTGCAAACTGGAGCAGCTTCTTCTGAACGTCCTCGGGGATGGTTTTATCATCCGCTTCCTGGACGTCGTGGCCATAAATGCCGAAGGCCGGCAGGCCTTTCTGGGTGTGCGCCGCAAGGCATGCCGCAAGATAGACCGCTCCGGGACGCTCGGTTCCGTTGAATCCCCAGACCGCCTTGGGGTACAGGGGATTCATGTCCAGGGTTTCGGAACCGTAGCACCAGCAGGGCGTTACCGTAAGAGAAACGCCGACGCCTTCGCGCGCGAATTTTTCCGCAGCCTGTGCGGACTCGGCATATCCGCCGATACAGGTGTCGGCAATGACGCACGTTACCTTTTCACCGCTTGCGTGCCGCAGATTTTCGGTAATAAAACGGGCGGCCGACCTGGCCTGACCCATGGTCTGCTTCTCAAGCGATTCCCGCACGCCTTTCCTTCGTCCGTCAATTGCAGGGCGGATGCCGATTTTCGGCAGATTGCCCTTCAACCTGTTTCCTGATACGATTCTTGACATTAACTCTCTCCTTTAAAAAAGGTAGTAATTTTATTGTGCCCCAACGCGCTCAGGTCGGCTAAAGTATCCGCTCTGCTGAACGATCAGCCGATAACTGAGGTTACAAGGTTACAGCAGAAAAATGAAGTTTAAAGACCCTTTCAATCTCATTTCTCAATTATAAGTGAATATAACACACCTGTCTTAAAGGGTACCAACACATCTTCGGTGTGCGGTTAGCGACTTCAGTCAGATAATATAAGCCCGAAATTTTTAAAATGCAATAATAAAAGATATATTTTGAAGCAGTTGATATTTTTAGAAATGTTATGGTATCGTAGGGTAAAAACAAGGAAGCCGTCTCGGAATTGTTGCGTGTCAATCCCATTTTTAAGAAACGCCAGGGCTTTTTCGATTCCCGGTTTACGTTTTTGAAGCCCTTTGCATATTTGTAATTACTTTGTCATGGGCCACAATGCCGACTCGAGACTATGGTTTTAAAAATATATCAATCAGGACAATTTTAAATAAGATATTTTAAATACATGTTCGAAAAAATGGTGCTATATTAAATAGAAGCGATAAAAGAGTGGATGGTGTTCTGGCCCAACTAGTACACTATGACAGTGTGTTTTGTGTTTAAAGAGTTGATGCTTTTATAACTTAATCGATAATATTCAGACTGCCATCAGTAACTGTTGATAAATTAAAAATAACATTTTATCGTGGGATAAAAACTTTTACGCATACTTTTAACTTTTTATAAAAAGGGAGGGTTTATGTTTTTCAAACAGTTTAAAAAGTCGGCATTAAGGATGACCCTCGCGGGTTGTATCGCAGGTTTTGGCGCTGCGCAATTTTCACCGGGCAGCGCTCAGACGGTCAATACCTATACCACGGACGCTGACGGCGCCACCTGTGTATTGTCGAACGGCGGACGAAGATCATCCGTATCGTGTACACGCTGGGGACAACCATACCTGCGCCGCAGGGCCTGGTGGTCAGCGCGACCTCATTTACACCAGGGACATTCACCGTTGTCAACAACGGGACCGCGATCGTGGTGGCCACGCCCCAGTGCACGACGCTGGTGACCATAGCGAATTCCCGCGTATCATTTAAGAACCCGGCCGGGGCCACGGTTTGTTCCGATTCAAACAGGACCCTTACTGCGGTCACGAACGGTTATTCTGGAACGCTGAGTTTCAGCTCTCCTGCCAGCGAAGGGGTTTACGGTCTGGGAAACCTTTCGGGGTCCTCCGGTTCCCTTGGCACCGGCAGCTACTGGATTCAAAATGCTCCTGATCAAACCGGCCAGCTGAATATCCGCCCCTTTACTTTCGATATGCATCAGACCAACTGGTGGGACGTCATACCTTTTTTCATGACCACCAGCGGTTACGGCATTCTGCTGAATTTATGCTGCCATATGACAAAAACGTCGCCGCTTAACTTTACCGCCAATCTTCTGCTCCATAATGCGTGGGACTATTTCTTTTTCTACGGCCCCCAGTTCGACACCATCATTGCCGGTTCCCGCACGGTGACCGGCCAGGCCCCCATGCTTCCCAAATGGGCGTACGGCTTCTGGCAGTGCAAGAACCGGTATTCGAGTTCGGCTGATATCAACACCGCGGTTACAACTTATCGTAACGATGGTATCCCTCTCGACTGCATCGTGCAGGACTGGTACTGGTGGACCACGATCGGTTCGTTTGCGTGGACCACCGGCTATACATCACCAGCCCCGTCATCGTGGATCTCGACCATCCACAGCAACAACTGCCATTTTGTCTTGTCGGTATGGCCGCAATTCGCTTCCGGCACCACGTATTATACGCAGCTGACAGGACATTTCCTCAACTCAACATGCAGCGCCAACGTCGACGCAGATCTCTTCGACACGGTCGCGCAGAGGGTGTTCTGGAGCGGCGTAAACTCGGCGGGCTACAGCAACGGCACCGACGCCTGGTGGTGCGACGCCACGGAGCCGGAATGCAATGTGTTGACCGGACAGACCACTGACCTGGGAATCATTGATGCCTATGCGAACGCCTATCCGCTTGCGGAAGCCAAGGCCCTGTATGACGGCCAGGTCTCCGTGTCAAAAGCAAAACGGGTGGTCAACCTCACCCGTTCGTTCTGGGCCGGTCAGTACCGGTACGGATCTTTGTACTGGAACGGCGATCTCAACAGCAGTGACATGGGAAACGTGTCGACGACAGTGAGCGGCGGTATCAATTCGTCAATGGCCGGCAACCCGTACTGGTGCTCCGATATCGGCGGATTTCAGAACACGCTCACCGCAGAGACTCTCACACGGTGGTTCGAGGCAGGGACTTTTTTCCCCATTTTCCGCGTGCACGGATCACGCAACACGGAAATTTACCAGTATACCTCGCTCTATAACGCGGCAACGCAGCAGACCTGCACCGATTT
>JBEKUX010000053.1:0-20429 GCA_049514575.1 Chitinispirillaceae bacterium
CAGGGACCTCGGTCTCGGCAAAATCGCAGACGGCGGATTCGATCAGCCGCTCGACGCCGGCAGTTTTCGCGTTATTGACAGATGCCGTAACCGCGGCGGGCAGAATATCGGTCGCTATGATCCTGGCCCCGCATTTACGCACCAGTGTCTTCGCCTCGTCACGGAGCCGGTTCCATGCGGATGCGTCGTACAGCAGCGTGTGCATGAAACCGAACGACTGCCGGCTCAGTCCCGGCGCCCTGTTTGCCGCAATGAGCGCCGCTTCAATAGCGAGTGTACCGCTTCCGCACATCGGATTCAAAAAAGTGCTGTCGCCGTTCCAGCCCGTCGACATGATGACACCAGCAGCCAGGGTCTCCTGCATGGGCGCTCCCCGCGGAATTTTCCGGTATCCCCTTTTCGACAGAGGTTCACCCGAGGTATCAAGGTAGATTTCGCAGTGATCTCTGCGCCAGAAAAGATTGACCACCGCTGCTTTCTGTTCTGAACCTGAGTCCGGCCTGCGTCCTTTACACCGGCTGATACGGTCGACGATCGCGTCCTTGCATTTGAGGCCCGCAAAGCGCGTGTCCCTGACGGTCTCGTTCACCACGTTCGACACAACACTGAAATAACCGTCGGCCGGAATGATGTTTTCCCACGGGATCACCGCTGCCGAACGGTAGAGTTCATCCGGATTTCGACACGAACACTGCATGAGCTGCAGAAGCACGCGGTGCCCGGTCCGTAAATGAAGATTCAACTTCATTGCATCGTGCATCGTACCTTCGGTCTTGACGCCCGATATACCTGCCCACGTGACGGGAAGTCCCAGCGCACGCACCTCTCCCATCAGGAACTTCTCCAGCCCCCGCGCCGTGGTGATCATTATCGTTGTTTTTTGCATCTGAATTTTCTTACCAGTTCTTTTTACCTTAGTTTTTGCTTTTCGCTGCGTCCCCTACGCTCTTTTTCGGCACATGATGCGGCACAACTCCGCTCACCGCAAGCGTCCAGTTTTGATACGCTTTGCCTGCCCTGCTCGCCTGCGGCGAGAATTCACGCTTGCGTTTAGCGGGCCGCGCAGTGCCTTCAAAACAGCGCACGGGACGCCCCTCGTATCAATACAAATTCTTATTCTGTAAATTTGTTTATTCTTTCAACGCGAATAGTGCTTGAGGGTACGGGTCAAACGAAGCAACAATTCAGCACATACTCGCCCACCCGATACCCTCCGCAGCAGCGGAGCCTTTAGCTAAAGAATAACTTATTAATGGTTTTAAAGTAATTTATATTTTTCCCATGAAAATCAGCGGCTTTTCGTTTACTAAAAATGCGGATTCGCTTTATTACCCTGTCGTTGAATCCATCCGTTCGATTTTACCGATATGCGATGAATTCGTCATTGCGGTAGGTCACGGCGACCGGACACGCGATCTCATTCATTCACTGAACGACCCGAAGATCCGCATCATCGACACCGAATGGGAAAACCTTCCCGGAAGCGGTACCCACGTTTTCGGCTCCCAGACCAATCTGGCTCTTGACGCATGCACCGGCGACTGGTGCTTCTATCTTCAATCCGACGAGGTCGCCCACGAACGGTTTCTACCGGCCATCCGGAAACGATGCGAAGACCTGCTGCACGATGTTGAAGTCGAAGGACTTCTGTTTTCCTACAAACACTTCTGGGGCGATTACGACCATTACCACGTCAGTCACAAATGGTATCCGCGTGAAATCAGGATCGTTCGGAACCGGATTGGCGTCCGCTCATGGGGGGACGCACAATCGTTCCGGATCGACGGGCGAAAACTCCGGGTAGCCGCGGTCGACGCTGATATTTTCCATTACGGCTGGGTACGGCCCCCCTCGCTCATGCAGAAAAAAAACAGGACAATGGAGCTGGCCTATCACAGCCGCGACACCGTTGATGCACTGTTTGCCGGGAAACCACTTCTTTTTGATTACGGTCCCATGAATAAACTCGCGCGGTTTACCGGCACCCATCCGGAAGTGATGCGGCAATGGATTGCAAAAATGGACTGGAAAGAGCAGCTTGACTATGAGGGAGAATCAAAGACCCGATTCAACCATGACCGGTTCAGATACCGCATTCTCACCCTCCTTGAACAGAAGGTACTCGGCGGCAGGCAGATCGGCGGGTTCAGAAATTACGTGTTACTGAAAAACAAATAATATCTCTTTACGGCCATGGATGCTTCGGGTATTTCCGCTTCAACGAGTTTTTAATTGACGGATAAACATTTTTCCAGAACGATCCCAGATCAGCAGTTTTCTGCACGGTGCGGTAATTCGGCGCCAGAATATCGAAACTACCCTGCACGCGTCCGTCCATAAGTGTAAAATGTTCCTTGTAACCGATCAGGTCTCCCAATCGGGCTGAAAGCTCGGGGGGCGCATTGTCGAAATAGGTGATCCGGCCTTTTTTACCGGAGGGCAACGGTATACTTTCCGGCGCTTTTCGCTCTATAAAACCAGCGAGATTCTGGCCAATATATGCTTTTATCGTATGTAAAACAGATGTTTTTTTAATTTCTTCAAGTGAGCATTTCCCTTCGCTTAACTCATGATAAATCAATTCCCAGTCACTCTCTGCCATCTGAGGAATGTTCATTTCCGGATATACCGCGGCTGCCTGTTTGAGGCGACAGACAAACTGTTCAGCCTTGGGATCATCCTTTTTCCAGTCCCATGCTCCCTGCACGAGCTTTTCAGCAAGGAAGGCCGTGGTCTTCTGCCGGTAGGGAGCTTTGTTCTCAGGTTCATGACGTTCTATAGCCACACCCCGGAAACTGAGCAGCTCTTCAACTAACACCCGCTGCCGTACCTCATCCCATCGGCATTCGACTGTACTTTTAAT
This sequence comes from Chitinispirillaceae bacterium, assembly GCA_049514575.1. Lineage (GTDB taxonomy): Bacteria > Fibrobacterota > Chitinivibrionia > Chitinivibrionales > Chitinispirillaceae > BOG-1184. Next base: position 2,864 of record JBEKUX010000053.1, read on the forward strand.
TTCATCAGGGAAAAGATCTGAAATCCATGGAAGTTCGATCGGCAGATACAGCGGAATGGTGACTTTTCTCGCCTGTTTACCGCCTGCCTGTTCATGGATTGCCAGGGCAAGGATGAGCGGGGGAAACAGTTTCTCATAATCGTGCGTTTTTTTAATGACAAGCCTGGCGCTCCTGTTATCAGTAAGCGTATAGACCGATCCCTCCCCTGCCCGCACGGCAATCCGGTGGCTGAATGTCCGCATCCAGACTTTGGTCACTTCTTTTCTGAATTCATCTTTCTTTAATGTCTTTCGCGGTATATCCGCAATTTCATCTTTTACTATCTTTTCAAGCTGATGCATGGTCTCCGACGCCTCTCTCCCGAATTCGGTTATTTTCCTATCCAGAAGGAAACCATCGGCCAATTCAAAAAGGTCGCTGCTCTCCGTTAATTTTTTATCGCTGTTTTCCCAGATCGCGGCCATGGCTGCGTTCACGACCACTTCCTCATGCGACCGGCTCTGCAGCAGAATTGCCGCTACCGCCGGTTCTATGGGCAGACGGCTCATTGCGCGGCCAAGCTCTGTGAGCGGGAAAAGAGGTATACCGGCGTCGGATATCTCAGCATCGGTCGAAATGAATTTCTCCAACTCAGGCCGACAGATATTGCCTCGCTCCCCGGGGCCCCCCGCCCTTCGGGCGCCCCCTACGTCCGCTCGACAATACCTGTCGGCCTGAGTATTCTTACTACTTGATAATGATAAAATCGCTCCGCACCGTACCAGCTCGTCGCGCGCCTTGCTCCACCTCTCTTCAGGAGGCGGGGTTGGCAATTCTATCGTTGCCCGGCCTCCTTTCCAATTCTGCGCTGCCGTCAGGGCGCAGAGCGTCAGCATACCCTTGGCCAGATCGAGCCGCAGTACTTCGGGCTCAATTGCCGCAGGCATGGTACGCTCGTCTTCGCGGGCCCAAAGCCTGATGCATACTCCTTTAGTCAACCTTCCTGCGCGTCCGGCCCGCTGTTTGGCGTTATGAAGGCTGATACGGTTCAAATAGAGTGTGTTACGTTCACGCTCCGGATCGTAGGAAGCGATTCGCGCGAGACCGGAGTCGATTACCCCGGTTATACCCGGAACCGTGAGCGAGGTCTCGGCTACGTTGGTCGAAAGAATTACGCACGGTTCCCTTCCGGGCAGCCGGAGCACCTCCTGCTGCTGTGCAAGCGACATCCTGCCGTGCAACTGCATCAGACGGTAACTCTTCTTTTTACATTGATCGTACAGCAATTCTGCGGTTCGCTCTATTTCGTAAACACCGGGTAAAAACACCAGTACCGAGCCCTGTTCCCCGTTTCTAATCAGTCCCATCAATGCACGTTCGACCTGTCTGGATAAAAACTCATGCTGCGAAACGGGAGGCTGATAGCGCAGGTCAACCGTGAATGCCTGGTCCAGCACTTCAATTACCGCACAACCTTCCAGATACTTTTGCAAAGGTCCGATTTCCAGCGTAGCGGACAGTACGATGATTTCAAGATCGCGCCGGGCATTCGGCATCACTGAACGAACCCAGGCAAGCGCGATGTCGGCATCAAGCGAACGCTCGTGGAATTCGTCAAAGACAACGATTGATGAACCGGTGAACAGCGGATCGCTGTGCAGCAGTTGAAGAAACGTTCCATACGTTAAAAACAGTATTTCTGTCTTTTCAGATACTTTCCGTTCGAACCGCACCTGGTAGCCGACTTTATTGCCGCACTCGCAGCCCATTTCCTCAGCCACGCGGTAAGCGAGCGATCGCGCGGCGATGCGACGCGGCTCAAGCATGATAATTTTCCTGTCCGGCGAACACTGTCCGGCGAAAAACTGGGGTATCTGGGTCGACTTGCCGGTGCCGGGCGGAGCAGTGACGATGAGTTTTTTATGCGTGAAGAGTAAGTCTCGAATTTTCTGGCGGCAGGTAAGTATGGGAAGCATGTTTACCGGTCAGATCAATTTAACATAGTTGCTATACATTCTAACTAAGATACGATTAGGATTCCGGCAGTGTCTACTTAAACCTTTTGTCGAATAAAATATCTTTCAGCATTTTTATCTGTAAAATCCTTGCCTCTATGATGTATTTTTGGACTTGGAACGGAAAAGCTATCGGATAAAACGTGACAATCATTGTTGAGGAGCGATAATAACTTTTAATATCACAAAGGAACTACCGTGAAAAAGAAAATCGAATGCAGCGTCGGCAATACCCGTTTCGTTTTTAATTCCAATGATATTACCCGCAAAACCGCCCTTAAATATGCCAAATGCCATTATAAAAAAAATCCACATATCATCGGGCTTCTGACGATTGAAATTTCCGAGAAGAATGCATTGCAACGGGTCCGCCAGATGACCGAACGTCTTAATGCCCTGGAAGAAGCCAAATCTCAATAGGCCCTAATGCGCCTCGCTCCAGTTCTTCCCCACCCCGGCATCCACCCGCAACGGCACACAAAGCTTCAGCGCACCGCTCATGCGTTTGACCACCCATTTCGCAAAATCATCCGCCCCTTTTGACGGCACCTCGAACACCAGCTCGTCGTGCACCTGTAAAAGCATTCTGGCATTTTCCGATTCTTCCCGCATGGTGCGGTGGATATCGATCATGGCGATTTTAATGATGTCAGCGGCGGTCCCCTGCACCGGGGTGTTGATGGCGGTACGTTCCGCCGCTTCCCTGATGTTACGGTTTTCGGCATTGAGGTCGGGCAGATAACGCCGCCTGCCGAGCATTGTTTCCGAATAGCCGAGCCCCCGCGCCCTGGCGATTGACGATTCGATATATCCCTTAACTTTTGGAAATTGCTGAAAATATGTTTCGATGAACTTCTGCGCCTCTGAAAACGAGATGCCGAGCTGGCGTGAAAGATTGATCGGGCCCATACCATACATCAGGCCGAAATTGATCGTCTTTGCGGCGCGGCGCATTTCCGGCGTCACCATTTCGGGAAAACAGCCGTAAATGGCCGACGCGGTCTGGGTATGAATGTCCTTGTCGTCTAAAAATGCTTTTGTTAAAAATGCATCCGCAGAAAGATGCGCCAGTATTCGCAACTCGATCTGCGAATAGTCGGCCGATACCAACATATACCCCTCTGGTGCGATAAACGCCTCCCGGATCTCTTTTCCCTCTTCGGTGCGGACCGGTATGTTCTGCAGGTTCGGCCCGGTGCTTGAAAGCCTGCCGGTTGCGGTCACGGTCTGGTTGAACGATGTATGCACGCGGCCGGTTGCCTTATTTATGGCCGCAGGCAGGGCATCGATATAGGTTGAAAGCAGCTTGGCCGATTCGCGGTGGTCAAGGATCTTCTGCGCAATCGGATAGTCGCGGGCCAGTTTTTCGAGCACATCCACATCGGTTTTAAACGAGCCCACCTTGGTCTTCTTTGACTGCGGCAGCTTGAGCGTGTCGAACAGCACATCGCTTACCTGCTTCGGGGAGTTCAGATTAAACTCGGTCCCTGCCATCCGGTAGATCTCCGCGGTTATCTCCTCGATCCGGCCCGAGTATCTGACTGAAAGTTTTTTCAACAATTTCGTATCGATCAGTACGCCGTTCCATTCAAGCTCTGCAAGCACTTCAACCAGCGGCATCTCTATTTCCTCGTAGAGCTTGTCAAGAGAACGCTCCTGAAGAACCGGCTCCAGAAGTTTTTTAAGCTTTATCGGCAGAACCACATCCTCTCCGGAATAAGCGGCAGCATCTTTTACAGGGACATCGGCAAAACTTCTCTGTGTTTTGCCCTTGCCGATGAGCGATTCGATGGGAGTAGTGTCGAGAGACAGCCAGTCTGCGGCCATACGGTCGAGGCTGTACTGACGTTTTCCCGGATCGATTAAATATCCGGCCACCATGCAATCGAACGCGATGCCGCGCATGGAGATCTCGTAGTTCCTGAAAATCTGATAATCGTATTTCAGGTTCTGCCCGATCTTTTTAATAGCGTTTGATTCGAGGAGCGGGCGCACAATGTCAAGCGCCTTGTACAGGGGCAGGTTCTCACCGGTCGAATGGCCTACCGGTACATACCATGCCTCCGACTCATCGACCGCGACAGCAATGCCGACGAGCTTCGCACCTCTCGGCTCCGTGTTCGTGGTCTCGGTATCAACGGACATCCAGCCTTTCTTTTCGACTTTTCTTACCAGCCCGGCAAGTTCATCAAGCGACTTAACGATAGCGATTTCGAACTCAGGTTTTTTTGCCTTCGCTGCGATAAACGGATGTTTAAGCAACGAATGGATTTCAAGCTCCTTGAAAAGCGCAACGCAGGAGTCGCGGTGGACCGGCGCACGCTTGAGCGACTCGATCGATGTTTCAACCTCGGCCGTGAAATCCAGGGTCGCAAGCTTCTTGCTTAATTCAAGCGATTCCCGGTTCTGGATAATTTTTTCCTCGAGTTTCGGATTGCCCAGAAGGGCCGGCTTTTCAAGCAACCGGTCTACGCTACCGGCCGATTCGAGTATCTTGAGCGCGGTCTTGGGTCCTACGCCGGGAACGCCGGGAATATTGTCCGATGCATCGCCGACGAGCGCCAGGTAGTCGACTATTTTTTCCGGAGGTATGCCCATTTTTACCCGGACATCGTCCGCACCCATGAGTTCGAGCGTTCCGCCGCTCTCGGGAGCAAGCATTTTTATATGAGGCCCGACAAGCTGCATCAGGTCCTTGTCTTTACTCACGATAAAAACATCGAAGCCCTGTTGAACGGCTCGTTGCGCCAGGGCCGCTATCAGGTCGTCCGCCTCAAGCCCGTCCTGCCGCACCGAAGGAATGTTGAGCGCCTCAATGAGCCGGTCGATAAGCGGCATCTGCACCTTGAGATCATCGGGCATCTCCTCCCGGTTCGCCTTGTAGTCGCTGAAAAGTTCGTGCCGGAACGTCGGTTTTTCGCTGTCTAATGCAATCATCCAGTACGGACAATCGTACAATTCGAGCATCCGCAGCAGATAGTTTGCAAAACCGTATACGGCGCCGGTCGGCATTCCGCTGGAATTCGTCAGCGGGTTTTTGATCAGCGCGTAATAGGCGCGGTAGATGAGCGCGTGTCCGTCGATGATATAAAACTGCTTTTTTGTTTTCGGGTCTTTGTCCACTTTAACTTTCCCGGAATTGTAAGGATTAATAACAAAATAAATCAAGGATCGGAATTTATTATCGCCCATCGAAACACAGGCATTATTTTATATTCCAAACCTCAATTGAAAGGGTATATATGACAAAGCAAACAGCAGCAATACTGACGGCGGCAGGACTGGCAGCCGGCATTCAGGCCGCACCCCAGGTCACGCTGGAGACAAGTTATGGGGATATCGTCATCCAGCTCGATGCCGCAGCGGCGCCCAAAACCGTGGCGAACTTTCTCGGATATGTCAACAGCGGGTTCTATGACGGCACGATCTTTCACCGTGTCATCCAGAAGTTCATGATCCAGGGCGGAGGGTTTACCCCGGACATGACCCAGAAGGCCACGAAACCGCCGATCCCCAACGAAGCGTATAACGGCCTCTTGAACCTTCGCGGCACCATTGCCATGGCGCGCACCGGCGATCCCCACTCGGCAACGGCGCAGTTTTTCATCAATACAGTTGATAATCCATTTCTTAATCACCGTAGCAAAACCCCTGACGAGTGGGGCTATTGCGTATTCGGCAAAGTCATCAGGGGAATGGACGTCGTCGACTCGATCGCAAAAACGCCAACAACCAGGCAGGGTATGTACAGCGATGTGCCGGTCGGGCCTGTCATCATTAAAAAAGCCATGGTGGTTAAAGAAAAAGCTCAAGCGAAGTAAGTGTAATTATACTTGCCATGCAATCGCCCCCACGCTATATTTATTTGTTTGTTCAATAGGGCTTGTGCATCGTTTTTAAACTTCACTCCTCAGCAAAGGAGTATGCGTTCATGGAACCGTCAATCTATGTCGGCCGGAAAGTCCAGAAACATATCCTGAAATCGTTGCTCGCCGCGGCGCTTGGAAGAAGTGCCGCGAAGAACCGGGAAGACGGCATTGTCCCGCGCCTGTTTCTTTTTTATGGGGAAAACGGGGTGGGCAAGTCATCCATGATTGATCTCTGCATGCAGAATGTAGATGAAATTGCGACGGAAACCGGAAAACCGGCATCATCAATTCTGCTTGACCTTGATGCCTGGCGTTTCCGGAACGGCATGGTGCCGAAGACCCCCCGGGCCATGCTCGACGCCCTTTACGCGGCTGCCACCGGCACCTTTGAAAAATCCGCCGAACGTCTGGCGCCATACAGCCAGTTGAGCGCAAAAATCGGCGAGGTCGACAGCGCCCGGCAATACTATACCAAGATCGACTGGCCGCGGGAAGTTTTTTCGTCCGGTAAAAACAGCGATACAGCGGCCGGCGAAGCCGCTTTTCAAGTCTGGCTCGAGCAACGGATCGACCCGGCCGATCTTGCGCTTTTCAGCAGTCCGGTCGAACAACTTACCGCAACGTTTGCCGAATGCCTGGTAAACGTATCGCGCGAAATTCCCTTTGTTCTATACATCGACGGTCTGGAACTTGCCGAAACACCGGAAGTCGAGGCGTGGCTTAAAAACACCTTTCTTCCTTTGCTTATCAATACAAAATGCGCCATTGCGATAGTTCTTTCGGGCGCCCATGCTTTTGTCCGCCCGTTCAGAAACGATTTTCCGGAAGAGTTGCTCTATCCTCTTTCCCCGGCAGCACTGCCGCTTACCCGTAGTGACATCGCCGAACTCACGAGTTATAAAAACGTTTCGCTTGCTCCTGAGGAGATCGAACAGATCGAGCGTTCCACGGCCGGCGTGCCGCTTGCGGTGCAGGCGCTTCTCGACTATGTCCGGTTGAACGTCCCGCTGGCAGAAGCCCTGCCGGAAAAGGCTCCTGAACCTGCGGGAACGCCGGATACCGCACGGCTTGTTCAGGAAACAATAGACCGGTTCGTTCTTCACAGCGATGAATCGACCAAAACACGGCTTCTTTCTCTCGCACTGCTCTACCGCTTCGACGAAAACATTCTGGCCCAGCTGTGGGGAGTTGCGAATGAAGAAGTCGCGGTCGTGGTCGCCGATATCGCACACCGTTATCCCTCGCTGATGCAGGGGGACCGGCCGCACGGGATCGTCCGCGACCTGCTGAAAGCCTACTGCATCGACGACGAAGCGACCCGATCGGCAGAATCCCCGCTGTCGGAATTCTTTAAAACGTTTGCTGCGCAGCACTCGTCGTTTTATACTCAATATCTTGCCCATTTGCAGGCGGAAATGCCGGATGCGGTACAGCGTTACGCGGACCCCGGCTACCAGATCACCCTTTGCGGGCTCGTCTACTCTCTCGCGCTTTCGTCACGGCAGGAATTTGAAAAGCAGCTGCCGGGATTTTTTGTCGAGGCGCTTCATTACAATCCCGACTTTGCCGCCATCCTGCTCAGCGCCGTTGACGAGGTGCGTCCACTGTTCTCACAGGAATTGATCGCCATGATCGATCTGCTCCGGTCCGGCCTGGACGTTGCTCCGGTGACGAAGTCGCCTATTCTCCCGGGTCAACACTGGGATCCGAAAGCCGCCGATTTCATGAACAAGTATTCGGCGAACATGACGGAGGTCCAACAGGGGCTTCTGCACCGTATAAAGGGCGAGCTCGCCTGTCATGCAGGCAAATTCAGCAAAGCGATGGAGGAATTCAGCCGGAGCGAAACGCTGTTCGGGACATCGGCCCCGGAACAGGGACTCCTTTTCGAGAACTTCCAGTGCGCAGGGTATGCTTTCATGGAGTCGGGCGACAAGAAAAAAGCCGTGGAGGCCTTCGGCAAGGCGGTGGCGATCAAGCCCGACGACTTTTACTCGTGGCTTGAAATGGCGAAGGCGCAGCAGGCCCTCGGCGACCACAAAACATCGGTCGGATCATACAGCGAAGCGGTCAGAATCAATGCCGATGCCGTCGAAGCATGGTTTGAACTCGGGAATGAATACGCTGCGATCAATGAACACGGACATGCGGTCGAAGCGTTCACCCACGCCACGCAGCTGGAGCCGGAACGCCCGGTCGTGTGGTACAATCTCGGCATATCGCTCGAAACACTGGCCCGTTTTCCGGAAGCTCAGAAAGCTTTCGAACGGGTCGTCGCGATGGTTCCCGAACACTGGGAAGCGCTCTTTGCACTCGGCAGATCCATGGCGGCGCAGAGCCTGACGCAGGAAGCGATCAACTCTTTTTCCAGGACGGTCGAGATAAAACCCGACTGCACCGAAGCCTGGAAAGCGCTCGGTAAAGAACTTTTATCCACTGAGTCGTTTGAACAGGCCGCGACTGCACTTGAAAAAGCCGCAACCGTCGAACCCGACAAAAGCGATCCTGAACTGTGGCATACTATCGGTAAAGCATGGCTCGGCGCCGGAAACGCAGAAAATTCGGTCCGGTGCTGCCGGAAAGCGGTCGAGCTGCAGAAAGACCTTTTCGGCGCATGGGTAACGCTGGGACAGGGTTTGACCGAACTCAATAATTTCAAGGACGCCTACACTGCCTATGCAACCGCGGCGGAACTCAATCCAAAGGACCAAGATATCTGGGTCAGCGTGGGCAACAGCCTGTATGCCCAGGGAAAATACCAGCCGTCCATCGAGGCCTACCTCAAAGCGACGGAACTCCGCTCCGATACCGACACCATCTGGCACAGTATCGGGCTTGCATACCAGGTGCAGCGCAAGTTCGTAAAAGCGGTCGATGCGTTCCAGAAATCAATCGACACCAACCCGAATGTCTCCGAAGTCTGGTACCAGCAGGGCCGCTCCTATGCAGAACTCGACAAGCACGCCGAAGCGGCTTCCTGTTTCGCCAGAACAGTCGAACTTGCACCGGATATGCACGATGCATGGTACCGCATGGGACTTTCGTACGCCAAAGCTGAAAATCACACCGACGCCATTCCTGCTTTGATCAAAGCCACGGAACTCTTTGCGTCCGACGCCGATATCTGGTACAATCTCGGCCTCTCGTACACCGCTACCGGAAATGCCCCGGAAGCGGTCAAGGCCTTTACCCAATCGATCAGCTGTGTTGACAATAGGCCAGAGGTATACTATCAGCTTGGACTCGCGCAGGAATCGCTGGGTCTTTACGAACAGGCAATTCCCGCATTCCAGAAATCGGCCGAGCTTTCACCGCAAAACGTCGAACCCTGGCTGCACTTCGGGCTCTGCTGCAATTCACTCTCCCGCTATACGGAAGCGGTCGACGCGCTGCGGAAGGTTCTGGAGCTCGCGCCGGACAACAAAGAGGTGTTTCTCCCGATGGCGCTTGCCGCCCATGCCGTGGGCAATTATGCGGAGGCGGTTGATTGGTACCGGAAAGTAATCGAATACAAACCCGATTCCGAAGAGGCACTCTACAATCTTGCGCTCGCCCTGCATGCGCTGAACAATTACAAGGAAGCGCTCACCGTATACCGCAAGGTGGTTCAGAAGTGGCCGGCAAAAGACCAGGCATGGTACAACATGGGGCTCGCCTACCACGCCGTGAACGACTTCAAGCAGGCAATTGCGGCATACCGCGAAGCATCGAAACTCAACCCGGATTCACCGGAAATCTGGTATCAGCTGGGCATGGTGTACTATTCGACCGAGCAGTACGGTGAGGCAATCCTTTCTTTCCGCAAAGTGACCAGCCGGAAAACCGATATGTATGAAGCATGGTACAATCTCGGAAATGCGTATCTCATCTGGCGGGAATACAATGACGCAGTAGCGGCCTATCTGAAAGCAACGGAAATGCGCCCCGACGATTATACTGCGTGGGGGTATCTCGGTAACGCGTATCTGGGGGCGAAAGCTTACGACAAGGCGGCAGAAGCAAGCGGCAAAGCATTCCAGATGAAATCCGACGAACCATCAATCATGTGCACCCTTGCGCTGTCTAAATTCTTTGCCGGAGATGTGCTTGGGGCAATGCCTATTTTCGAAACGCTGCTTGCGACCGATACGACCGGCCAGGAAATAGGGAAAGCGGCCTCAGAGTTGCAGCAGGCCCTTGCTAAAAATCCGTCGCTTAAAGGCGGCAGGGAGTTGCTGCAGAAGTTGACTGGGAAATAAGTAACACAATAAATATTTCGGAGTGTGACTCTCTTTGTAGGGAGTTTACTATCCACCTCCCTGCTTGTTGTATAAATTGCAGTAGAGAAACAAGAGAGGTTACTCTTCGATCGGTCTGAAGTAATTGATGGCATTCATCAAGCTGTAGCCAATCCCCCCAATTGTCCCATTTAATACATCGCTTATCTTTGCGGCCTATAAAATAGTGCGGATAAAAAGTAGAGCCCCATTGCAACCAGCAGCAGTGCCTTGACACCAAAGATAAATGAAAGCGATTCAAGTACTCCGCCGACCGCTGCACCCATGATATTCGAACCGAACGCACGGTCCTTGTACTCTGTCTGCGCAAAAGACGTCGTAAAGATGATGCCCGAAAAAAAGATAGGCAGGTTGAGGATTATACTTACGATGAACGATTTCTGCCAATAACCCCATGAGTTGAATAAGCTAAGCGGCATGAAAAAGAGGGCCACCATATAGAACAAAAGGAAAAGATACAACACCTTTATCTTCTTAATCTTTACTAACGACACTACAAGGTTGGCGCAGAGTGCCAAAATCAGGATCGCCGATATTGTGAAAAGATTAACTATCCACGTGGTCCCGAACAGTAACGCGCTTTTACTGATATTCTGAAACTCAAGCAACAGGAACGCCGCACCTAGAAAAAAGAAATGGAAATCGACCCGCTGTCCCCGAGGAAGTAAGTATTTCCGCGTTATGAGGAAGATAGCGGCCAGCACAAGAATGACGCAGAGATGGAGCTTGGGAATGGCTGGCTTTGCTAAATAGAGATACGGCCAATCGTCCGTAGTGAGCTTTACCGGCTTCTGTACCTCTTGGTGAAAGCGCGGATTGGACTCTTTTGATAGATCGTACCCAATCGCCGGATCGACATTAATTATAAATTGGCCCAATGTCGGGTTGTTCTTGACCGCATCGCGTATCCGATCAGCATCTCCGGCGACAAACATCTTACCGCCCCAACCGAAATTGGGAATTCTTATCGATAGTGCGAGCGGTGGTGTTTGAAAAACTGTGGCGAGAAGGTCGTATATACGACGCCCTATCCACGGGGCCTCCACCTCAAAGATAACCGTAAGTATACCACCCTTCGCAAGCAAATTTTTCGCTTCCCGGAAACTCTCCTCGGTATATACATAGTGATCAATCCGCATATTATTATAGTTGGATGCCGGCGTATGCGCATCGAGCAGCCCGAACGATATTACATCATATTTTTTATGCAGCTTTTTAAAAGCGGAACGTGCGTCATCAATGATCATATGAACACGCGGGTCGGAATACGGCCGCTCGGGGTGAAGCGTACGTCCCATATCGTAGATCACGGGATCTATCTCAACGGCATCGACATGGTCGACACCGTTACGAAGCGCACCCGCGACATCATTACCGGCCCCTGCACCGACGATCAAAACGTCTTTAGCATTCTGGTGGAACATATAAGGGATGTCATATTGGCAATACTTCCTTAAATTGTAATCAAAAAAATGAGGATATTTCTTGATGAAGGGTTCCGAGAGGTTCAGGAGCCCCATATACCCGGTGTTATTCACATAAAGCAGGTATCCTAATGGAATAGTATCGTTATCCCCTCGCATCTGGCTGATGTCTAGTTTTTGATAAGGAGACCATCGTGTATAGGTATCTGCCTTCGCGGACGTGAAAAGTTTCATCACGATCAGGATCGCCGCAAGGCAAAAGAAAACACCGATTAGGCTGCTTCGGGGATGCGACTCAAGTACAAACACCAAGAGCGCAATAACCACACAAAATATTGTAAACCATAACCAGGGCTGACTATCGACAAATGAAAGCCAACCAAAGCTCCATACCCCCAAGAGGCTTGCAGCAATATTAATCGAATATGCAGCAATGGCATGTTCATGTTCCTGGAGTGCTCGACCAAGGATTTGACCGAGCGGAACAAATGCGAAAAAAACGATGAAAAATACGACCATCGTGGACGTAAGTCCGACAATGGAGCTTAATAAAACCTTTGAGCCGCCAATGCCGCTCCAGATGATCGAATCAGAAAATGCCCCAAGGAGAACCGGCGTATCCTTAATAAGGTGTATTGTATGATGTTTAAAATGAATCGTCAGCGGAAGGCTAACCAGAAGGACAAGCAGCGAAAGAAGGGCAAGTGTCATCACTAAATAGGATCGTTTGTTTGAAAAGTAGCACCCCAATCCGATCCCGACAAAACACGAAAGAATGACCAAGTTGTTGATATAGGCGAAGATCCGTATTTCGGTCGACAACCACCTGATCAAGGCAACCTCTAGAAAAAGCGCTGCAAAACTTACCAGGAACAACCCAATACTCTGTTTCACTATCTTTGACATCGATACTCCTTCGATTTAACGTTATGAACCGTGCGATTCAAATTTATTTCATCTGTCCGAACTTCCATACCACAATAAAACCTCTAAATCATATCCCCCGTGCTGATCACAACGTGATAAGATCAGTTCGGCCTACAATCGTCGCGCACTGATAACTATTAGTGGCTTTTCGATGCCGTTTTTAGTGCGGGCAAAAAACTCTCTTCACAATATTTCAATATATTTGTGGCGCCTTTACCCAACAGAATTTCGTATAACTTCGAATGACAATATATCTTTTTCTGTACGTTCCTGTCAAATTCAACGAAGCGGTTACTGCAGGATTTTTGGGCACGCAATGGAAACAAAATAAAGGTCTCCCATGTCAACTTAAAATACAATCTTAGGGGCATAAAACGCTTAGCTGCCCGGGGTAATATTCTTATCAGAAACTTTATACCCCGCATCCTCAACTGCTTTAACCAGCCTCGCTGTTGAGGCACTTCCATTTACTTTCGCGGTGCAGGAGACGAGATCTACCAGGGCTTCGCTGACTCCCGGAACCGCCTTCAGCGCGGCCGCCACCTTGTTCCGGCATTTCATGCAACTCATGCCTTCAATGATAAGCGTATGTTCTTCATACCGGCTTTGTGCTGCTGCGGTTGGGGCATGCCGAAATAACCGGACAATTCCGGGCATGACAGTTTCGCGCGCACGCCTGAAAAATGAAGCAGCCAGAATCACCGAAAATGCGGCGGCAAACAGTGTCGGCAGCAAGGCATGATGGGCCCCGTGCATATGGCCGGCATGCACCTGTTCGATGACCGGCAGCGGCGCTCCGGTTGTTCTGAAAATGATGTTAAGTATTGTTCCGTTGATGATCGCCATGACGGCAACCACGCCCAGGTAAATCGTGACTATACGCTTTCCCATGGTTGAGGTAACGAGTGTGATCGTAGCGATATTCGTCGCGGCGCCGACGGCCAGGAAAACAAACGCCGCGCCCGGAGAGAGTCCCTTGGCGATCATGGCAAGCGCGATGGGAATCGAAGCGCTAACGCATACATACAGCGGAATTCCGATGACTATCATGACGAGCATGCTCACAAATTCGTTTCCCAGGTACCGCGAAAAAAAGTTGTCCGGGATGACCAGCGCCATAACCGCAGAAAGAACGATACCCACCGCGAGGCGTACCGAGATATCGTCGAAAAAATCCTTGTAGGCGTACACTGCCATTCCCTTTATTTTTTCCAACAGCGAATGACGGTGCTGATCCTTATCAAAACAGATGTTGCAGTCGAAGCCGGCCGCGGACGGCAGAACTCCTTCCTGCCGCCGGCCCGGCCAGACAAGCGTCATGAGCCCGCCCACGATCCCGGTGAGGAGCGCGGCAAAGGGCGTAAATACCGCGAACACGATGCCGAGAAGACCGTACGTTGCGATGATACTGTCAGCGCCGGTCTGTGGCGTTGAAATGAGAAACGCCACCGTCGCGCCCTCGGATGCCCTGCTTTTACGCAAAGAAAGCGCGGCCGGTACGACGCCGCACGAACAGAGCGGCAGAGGAATGCCCAGGAGCGCAGCTTTGACAACAGAAAAAACGTTGTCTTTCTGCAGATGACGGGCGATAAACTCTTTTTTCATGATCACGTGCAGGACCCCTGCGACGGTCAACCCGAAGAAAAAATAGGGCGCCATGTCCATGAAGACGGTATAAATCTCCTTGAAATAAACTCCGATATAGCCAAGAATCATAACAACTTCCCCTGCTTTCTTTATCAATTCAAAAATACTTTATTCTGATCTTCTATTACCCGCTTTTTCCGTAGAGACAGGCCATGGCCTGTCTCTACAAATACGGATTCAACATCCTGCATAACGATGGAAAAGACAGCAGGAATTATATTTTCAGAAGAATAAAAATGCAACTCACCCCTTGTTCCCCTCTCTTGAAAGAGAGGGGAGCCCCGAAGGGAGAGGTGAGTTAAAATCACATCATAGTAGGAGTATTTATTTATGCCTATTTTTGAATACCGCTGCCGCATCTGCGGAAAAGTGTACGAAGAACTGGTGTTCGGCGACCGGGACAAAAAAGTGCCGTGCCCGGCGTGCGGCTCCGATACATCCGACAAAATCCCGTCGGTGATAGGCGGCATTTCAATGGGAACATCCTCTGCGCCGGCATGCGGTGCCTCATGCGCGGGCGCTTCAAGCTGCGCAGCTTCGGGCGGCGCCTGCTGCCCTCATGCGCACTGACCGAACCGGCCTATGCCTCAGGTAAAACCGTCACGGCAGGAAACCACAAAGGCCATCGTCGTCCATGAAACCGGCGGCCCTGAAAACCTGTGCTTTGAAAAACTGGCGCTTGACCCGTTGAAACCCACCGAAGTCCGCGTCAGGCATGTTGCAATCGGCCTCAATTACATTGATACCTATTACCGCAAAGGCATTTACAAATCGCCTTCCCTCCCTTTTGTCCCGGGCCAGGAAGGGAGCGGTGTTATCGAAGAGGTCGGGGCCGGTGTAACCGGTTTCAGGGCAGGCGACCGGGTCGCCTACGCCACCCAGCCGTTCGGCGCTTACGCCGAGGTACGGCTGCTTCCGGCAACCAAGCTTGTCCATCTTCCGGACGATATCGATTTCCCCATGGCTGCCGCCATGATGCTAAAAGGAATGACGGCGCGTTACCTTCTTAACCAGGTCATCGATATCAAGCGGGGTGACGCCATTCTGTTCCATGCTGCGGCAGGCGGGGTGGGCCTTATTGCCTGTCAATGGGCGCACCATATCGGCGCAATGGTCATCGGCACGGTCGGTGACGACGACAAAGCTGAAACTGCCCGCGCAAACGGCTGCGATCATGTCATCAACTACCGGCGTGACGATTTCGCCGAAGAGGTGCGTGAAATTACGGACGGGAAAGGCGTCCGCGTTGTGTACGATTCGGTAGGCAAAGATACCTTCTCCGGGTCGCTCGAATGCCTCAGGCCGCGCGGTCTGCTGGTCAGCTTCGGCCAGTCGTCCGGCGTCGTGCCGCCGTTCGATATTCTGCAGCTCAGCGCAAAAGGCTCGCTTTTCCTCACGCGTCCGGTCCTGAACGCCTATGTGTCCACTTCTGCCGAATTGCAGGAAGCGTCAGCCGATCTTTTCAGCATGGTCGCTTCCGGCGCGGTAAAAATAGCCATCAATCAGGTCTATCCGCTTGCCGAAGCGTCAAGGGCGCATAAGGACATGGAGGCTAGGAAGACAGTGGGATCGTCGATTCTTATACCTTGAGATGAAGCCCCACGGCCTTACGGCCGTGGTACCTAATATTGTTCGGCGGAATCCGCCGAAGCATTTCAAGAACCTGCCTTCGCTAAAGCTACGGCAGGTCCGTCCGACGCATTCATCCCAGGGCTTACGCCCGAGGTCTTCTGCGTAGGCGGATAATTTATCAATCATGAGTTGCGAACTCTGTATTATTCAGCTGTTTTGATTTTCGAATGAGTTGAAAGCTTGACAGTACCCCCCCCAACCGAAGGACTGCAAAATCTTAATTGCTTTATATTTTTCGCTTATTTTTTCTATCCGGACGTTTTCTTTACCTTCCCACTCTCCTTCTTCTTCCCCGCATCCTGTTTCTTCGTTGTATCATCTTTCGCTGTATCTTCTGACGGCATCGCCAGCACCTCCTCAATCGCCTTGCGATAAGCCGCTTCCGGTTGAAAGCCGACCATTGCCCTTTTCATCGACTTGCCTTTTATAATAAATACTGCGGGAATACCCTGTACCTCGAAATACGCTGCGATCTGGCGGTCATAATCGACATTGATCTTAATGAACAGTACCCGGCCTCGATATGCCTTCTCAAGTTTTGCAAGGATCGGGTTGAGCATCCGGCAGGGTCCGCACCACGTGGCCCAGAAATCGACCAGCACCGGTATTTTCGACTGGACGATCCGGTCAGCGATCTGCTGGGACGAGTCCGGAATCGACGGTCCATCATCAAAATACCTGGAAAAAGGCTGGGCGCCTGCTTGGGTAATGAAGAGAATAGAATTAATAATTGTAAATAAAATATAATTTTTCATTTGCTAAAGGCTCCGGTGGAGGGTATCGGGTGGGCGCCATTATTGCGGGGCTCCGCTTCTGTGTACCCGTACCCACAAGATTCTGTGATAATGAAAAACAATGAGCTGAAACAAAACAAACAAATGTAGTCGTTTTAAACTCATAACTCAAAACTCACGGCTCATGACTGGTTCTCTTGACTTTGACAAAACTTGAGGGTGGGGGTACACTAAAGTTCAGCGCTCCACGGAAGGTGCCCACCCCCTACCCAATCAAAAGACTTTAGCCAATAAAGAATGTAATTATTGTACTAATATTACCGTATTGGCGCCATATACACGACCTTTAGCTCGCGGCTCCATCCAAGCTTTCTCTCGGAATGCGGGTCATAGGGATTGGTGAGGTACATCCGGTTTTCAAGAATGTCCCTGGCGTCGAACTCTATGGCGAAGTTCGAGGTGAAATTCCACCGCAAACCCGCATTCAGGTACCCGTCCTGCGGCAGTGCATAGGCATGCACACCGCCGTAAGGGTCTTTTGTGTTCAACCCGAAATCGTATTCGACGGCAAATGAAAAACTCCGGCTGATCCCGAGATCAAACCCGACCCACAGGTCGGGCCAGCCGACCTTTTCCGCCTCTTCGAGCGACCAGTTGACGTCGCCGTGAAACCCAAACTCCAGCGTTTTGAAAAGAAGATAGCTCTTGCTGAGCGCGGCGAAAAAACCTTGCGATTTGTAAATGTATCCCCTGTAGCCGAACAACCCCTGGTCGGCAATTCCGCCGAACCCCTGGTAATCGAACCCGATCGACATGCCGGGAAGCACGAAACTTTCGTCGAGCAGGCGGTATTTCACCATGCAGCCGGGGAACGGGTTGAACTGCGGATCGCGGTTGCGGCCGAGGAGGCCTTCGGCGCCGTACCCGAGTCCCAGGGAAAACCGGTCGGTGATGCCTACCGCCACGGAAAAAAGAAATCCGGTCCCCTGCCCCAGCCCTTCGTAAAGACGGCTTTCAACAGCAAGGTATCCCTTGGGGATGACGCCTGCCGTGTGCATATC
>JBEKUX010000054.1:0-19689 GCA_049514575.1 Chitinispirillaceae bacterium
CATCAATCCCTGGCACCGTCTTAACGCCTCATTCGGCCAGGCGATCGGCGAGCCGGGTTCGAATGCCCTCATCTCACAGTCAGGAGCGCTCATCGCCGCAATTCAGGACATCGCCGCCCATAACAAGATCGGTTTTTCGGTGCTGGCGTCGATGGGAAACAAGGCCACTCTTGACGAAGTAGAATTTCTGCAGATGCTTCAGCGCGACGACCACACGACGGTGATCACCGCGTATCTCGAAGACATTTCGCGCGGCCAGGAATTCATGCGGATCGCCGAGCGCATCAGCAAGAACAAGCCGGTGGTCATTCTCAAGGCGGGCAGGACCGCTTCCGGGGCAAAAGCCGCATCTTCGCATACGGGAAGTCTTGCCGGTTCGGACAGCGCCTACAACTGTGCGTTTGAGAGAACAGGGGTCATCCGTGTCGAATCCATCGAATCGCTTCTGGACATTTCCATTGCCTTTGCTTTCCAGCCGCTTCCGAAGGGCGACCGGATCGCAGTGGTCACCAATGCCGGCGGTCCCGGGATCATGATGACCGATGCATTGGAAATGGCCGGTCTTACCATTGCAAAATTCGATGAGAAAACAAGGGAAAAACTTATTTCAATTCTGCCGTCGGCGGGCTCCTACCGGAATCCGGTGGATGTGCTGGGCGATGCGGACGGGGAAATGTATGGAAAAACGGCCGAAGCACTGCTTGAAAGCGACTCCGTTGACGGCATTATTATCATATTGACGCCGCAGAAGATGACTGATGTGGTGGCCACGGCGCGGGCGATTGTCGAGGCAAACCACAAATACCATAAACCGGTACTGGCCTGTTTCATGGGCGCCGATATCATTGCCGGTGGCGTTGAGATCCTGCGGCAGAACCGGATACCGTGCTACCCGATCCCTGAACGCGCGGCTGAAGCCATGCGTGAACTGGTTATGTACAGCAGGTATAAAACCCGGCCGCTCCGGGTGATAGAACGGTTTGGGGTGAATAAAATTCCGGTAATGAAAATATTCAAAGCGGCAATAAGCCGCGGTGTTTATGAAATCGGCGAGAGCGAGGCAAAGACGATCCTTGAGGCATACAATTTCAACGTGCCGCCGGGCGCCCTTGCAATGTCGGTGGAAGAGGCGGTGCGTTTTGCCAATGAATTCGGATATCCGGTGGCGATGAAAATATCGAGTCCGGACATCCTGCACAAATCGGATGTCGGCGGCGTTAAAATAGGTTTATCAACTGCCCAGGCGGTTGAAGACGCCTTCGAGTTGATGATGCTCAGGATAAAGAGAAAGAAGCCCGGCGCCGAACTGCGGGGCGTGCTCATCGAAAAAATGATTCTTGGCGGTAAAGAGACCATACTGGGAATGAAGAAAGACCCGCAATTCGGTCCGGTGCTCATGTTCGGCCTGGGCGGAATTTTCGTCGAAGTGCTTAAGGACGTGTCGTTCGGGCTTGCACCCATTACCGCCGAGGAGTGCATGAAGATGCTCGAAAGCACGCGGTCATATAAACTTCTCACCGGTGCACGAGGGGAGAAACCGGTCGACATCGGCTCGATCGTGCTCAATATACAGCGGCTCTCGCAGCTGGTTCTTGATTTTCCTGAAATAAGCGAGATCGATATAAACCCTCTGAAGGCCGGATTTGAAGGAGACGGGGCGTTTGTGATTGATGCAAGGATTATCCTGGCAAAAAGTAATTAAGAATAATTATAAGCAGTTTTCAGCAAAAAAATAAATATTATTAAAGGAGCAATAGTACATGCCTGCATGGGAAGAATTGTATAAGTCGAAGTTGACGGTTGCAAAACAGGCGATCCGCCGGATACGGCCCGGCGACCGCATCTTCATCGGCACGGGGTGCGGCCAGCCCCAGTTGCTTGTCGATGAGCTGGTCAGCGAAGACAATGAAATAGTGGATGCGGAAATCTACCACCTGCTGACTTCTGGCGACGCTCCGTACATACGTGAGGAATTTGCCAGGAAATTCCGCACCTACAGCTTTTTCCTCGCCGCAAATGTGCGCGAAGCGATCGCCAGCGGCAGGGGAGATTACGTTCCGATTTTTCTTTCGGAAATTCCGACGCTGTTCAGGACCGGAAAACTTCCCATCGATGTGGCCCTGATCCAGACCACGCCGCCGGACCGCAACGGCAACCTGAGCCTCGGCATTTCGGTCGACATCGTGAAATCCGCCGTTGAAAACAGCCTGACGATCATCGCGGAAGTCAATGAAAAAATGCCGCGGACGTTCGGCGATTCGTTCATCCCGCTCGATATGGTTGACGCGGTGGTCGTGAGCGACCGGCAGATACTGGAACACAAACAGCCGCAGCCGGACGCTGTGGTCGAGGCGATTGCACGCAATATCGCCTCGCTTGTCGAGGACGGATCGACGCTCGAAGTGGGCATCGGCACCATTCCGCAGGCAGTGCTGCACTATCTCAGCGATAAGCAGGATATCGGTATTCATACGGAAATGTTTAATGACGCCATAATTCCGCTTGTCGAAAACGGGGTCATTAACGGCAGCCGCAAGACCATTAACCGGGGGAAGATCGTGGCTTCGTTCTGCCTTGGAACGCGCAAGCTGTACGATTACATCCATGAGAATTCGATCTTCGAGTTCCGCCCGTCCGAATACGTCAACGATCCGTTTGTCATAAGTCAGCACGCAAAAATGGTGGCGGTCAATGTCGCCATCGAAGTCGACATGACCGGTCAGGTGTGTTCCGACTCCATCGGGTTCAATTTCTACAGCGGCGTGGGCGGACAGGTGGATTTCAACCGCGGGGCTGCAAGGGCAAAAGAGGGCAAGGCCATCATTGCGCTTCCATCAACGACAAAAGACGGAAAGATATCGCGCATTGTTCCTACCTTGACCGAAGGCGCCGGTGTCGTGCTCAGCCGCGCCGATGTTCACTATGTGGTGACCGAATACGGCGTCGCCGATCTTTTCGGCAAAAATATCCGGGAGCGGGTTTTGGCGCTTGCCGAGGTCGCGCACCCCGATTACCGCAACGAAATACTCCATGCGGCGAAGAACCGGCGCTATATCCTTCAGCACCAGAAGGAACTCCCAACGGGCGGCACAGCCTATCCGCGTGAATACGAAACGACCCGGGTTTTAAATGACGGGTCCTCTCTTTTTGTTCGTCCGATCAAGCCGAGTGATGATAAAGCGTTGCGTGATATGTTTTACGCACTTTCAGAAAAATCAATAGCTTTCAGGTTTTTTCAGACGATTAAATCTTTCCCTCTTAAATTCATTCAGGATTTCACCACCATTGATTTTTCCAGGGACATGGCTGTGGCCGCGCTCGTTCAGGACCTTGGCGGAGAACAGATCGTCGGCGTTGCCCACTACTACCTTAATCCGGCTACCAAACGCGCCGAAGTTTCGTTCCTTGTTCGCGACGACTGGCAGGCGAAGGGCATCGGCACCGACCTGCTTGAGATCCTCACCGATATCGCCCGTAAACGTGGGATCATCGGTTTCGAAGCGCGGGTGCTTGTCCAGAACCAGCTCATGATGGCGGTGTTTTACAACTCGGGATACAGAGTCACTACCAAACGCGAAGACGATGTGTTCCTGTTGACATATGATTTCAAGGATGTGGAGAAATAGCAGTAATCGGAGGATTTAAACCGACAGATCCTTTGCCGTCGGAAGCGCATCGATGCCCCCGCCCCTGATGCCTTTGAAAAGCGCCACCGAATTCGCGAACCTCGCGGCTTCAAACGGATCGTGCCCCCGCGCGATGCAGTGCAGGAATCCGCCGATGAACGCGCTCCCGATAAGGGTGACCGACGCGACCGGTTCGGACGACTGCTCCGGGAAAAACTCCTGGATTTTGCCGTCGTAACCGACAATACACCCTCCGGCGCCGGTTTTCACCACGACAATCTGAACGTCCCGGTCCCAGAGGAACCCGACCACATCGGTCGGCCGTTCGTAGCCGAACAGCGCTTTGGACTCGTCGGGCGCTGAGGGGAATATGACATCGACGAACGGCAGCACGCTCCACAGCGCCTCTTTTGCGTCGTCAAGCGACCATCGCTGAAGCCGAAGGTTCGGATCGTACGCCACCATGGTCTTGTTCCGGTGCGCGAATTCCATGGCCTTGAAGATCGTGTGGCGGGCCGGACGCGAAACCGACTGCAGTTCGCTTGAGCCATACACTATCTTGCAGTTGTCAATAAGGTCGTCGTAGATCATCGATGGGACGATACTGTCCGCGGCGTTGCCGGGGCGGTGGAAAAGATACTCTCGCTGTTCCGGAAAACGGGAACTGGTGAAATATATGCCGTTGTATCCTCCGCTCGTTACCACATGGTCGATATTGATCCCCTGCGCAAGAAGGCGTTCCCTCAGCATCCCGTTAAAAGGGTCACGAGCGATGGCGGAAATAAAAGAGACGCCTGACCCCAGCCGGGCTGCCGTGGCGGCAACAACCGCATCAGCCCCGCCGATGTCCTTTGCGTAGGAGTTGCACACGCAGATATCGCCGTCACACCTGAACTCGATGTAGCATTCCCCGATCACCAGCACGTCATAATCGCGGATTTGCATTGGTTTCATAAACGTTAAGAATATATATAAATAGCTTTTAAAAATTATTTTTTTTAGCTAAAGGCTCCGCTGCGGCGGAGGGTAGCGGGTGCCTGCCTGCCGAAGCCTCGGCGCAGGCAGGGGCACAGTTTATATAATCTTTTACCCGCACCCTCAATCTTCGTTAAATTTAAAATAAATTATTCTAAAAATATGTTTTTCGTTTATGTCGTTTTAATTTCAATTCTACAGAAACTTGAGGGTGGGGGTACACTGAAGTCCGGGACTCCAAACAATAGTGCCCACCCCACACCCAAACAGGTGTCTTTAGCAAAAAAATAGTATTATTCGTCCGGGGTAAAAATTTCCGAGATATAGGAAAGCCGGACGCCGTTCCGCCGCAAGACAGGAAGTTCGTTTTTAAGGGCGGTGATGAACGCTCTGGTAGCTTTACTGCTGATAATAATATGTCCGCGTTTCTGGGCCTCCATGGCGTATCGTTTGAGAATGTCCTGAATACGGGAAACCTGCAGTGCGGAATCCACCGAACAATCGACGGCCGCGAACGGCAGAGAAAGCTTGCGCGCGATGAGCGGCGCCACGCTTTTCCTCGTCACCTGGTCCTCGATGAAGTAGCAGTGCCGTTTTTTTATCTCGGCGAAAAGGATGCCGGTGACACGTGAGTCTTCAAGCACCCGCGTTCCGCCGCTGTTACTGAAGCCGGCGGAGTTCGGTACCGCTCCAGCGGCGTCGGCGATGATCGAGCGCAACCGTTCTTCAGGATAGTGGATCATGATGCATGAAGTCCGGTAGTTTTCCTCGCTGCGTGGCACAGGTTCCATGGGCTGGAGTACGATAATTTCCTTTTTATACTCATTTGAAATCTTCGCGGTCCACGGCGCGAGCTTTCTCGAAGGCAGAAGCGCGACTGTCAGCGGTTCAGGGAACGAAAGGTAGTCGATGGTGGTCTGATCGGCAGAAAATCCGAAATCACGGATAAGAATGGCCATTTTTGCGGTTTTGCTGAAATAACGCGCCGCCCAGGAAACGGCGAGAGTAACGGCCGGCTGACCGGGTTCGGAACTCGTGAACCTGATGATGCATCCGCGTTCATCGGATGGAAAAGAGCAATCATCTACGTGATAGGATGTACCCGCCACGGCGGAAGAAAGGTGCCAGACGATCCATTCGACCGGTTTTCCCCTGGGGACCGCGGCATGTATTTCAACGGCATTATCTTCCGGGAGCCTGCGGAAAGAAACGGCGGAATCGGCAATTTCGAGAAGCTTGCAGCGGTCGAGGATATTATTTTCTATCGGCGAGCGGGCAGGTCCGGTTTTTTTATGAGGTTTTTCCGTTCCAAAAAGCGCGAGTAGTTTATGTGCGTACTGCCGATACATGCCTGAGTTGAAGACATATGCTCCGCCAACCGCACACACAAGGACTGCTGCCAATAGTATGATGAAATTTTTGCGCATTAACCGGCCGCTGCGATAATAAAAAGAAGTCTGAACTTTCGATAGCGGCATAAAAATACCCCTTGTACCGGAAGTCTGCAAGCCCGACGGCCGGACGGAAATATATGGCGAGGAAATCGTTGCCCATTATAGTGCCGGTTCTGCTGGGCCCGACTGCTGCCGGGAAAACCGCCATTGCTTTACAAATAGCGCAATCTGCCGGCTGGGAAATCCTCTCCTGCGATTCGCGGCAGATATACCGGTACATGGACATCGGCACTGCGAAACCGCGGCAGGGGGAACGCGACCGCGTCCGGCACTGGCTGATCGATATTCTGGATCCTGCGGAGCGTTATTCCGCTGCCGCATTTGTCCGGGACGCCGGGCGTATCATCCGCAGCCGAGCGGAAAATGGCATCGTGACCCTGGTGTGCGGCGGTAACGGCCTGTATTTCGAAAGTCTCAGAAAAGGCATCGGTCCGCAGGTCGCGTCGGACCCCGTACTGAGGGACGCTTTAACGAGGCGCGCTGCTGAAGAGGGGATCGCGGTCCTTTACCGTGAATTGCGGGAAAAAGATCCTGAAGCGGCGGCAGCGATACATGCCAACAATACAAACAGGATCGTTCGCGCGCTTGCCGTGTATCACCAGACCGGCAGAAAAATCTCGGAATTGAAGCGGCTCGCGGTTCCTCCGGACGATCTTGAGTTCATTGTCGCGGCGCTCATGCCGGAGCGTCAGATGCTTTACGAACGGATCAACCGGCGCGTGGATGAAATGGTGCGGCAGGGGCTGTGGGAGGAGTTCAGGGCTTTGCGCCGCCGCGGGTATGATGAGCGTACGCCGGGACTCCAGTGTGTCGGTTACCAGGAGCTTTTTGCGGTGGAACGGGGAGCGGGTTCTCTTGAAGAGGCGGTTGAAAAAATCAAGCAGAATTCGCGGCGGTATGCAAAACGGCAGATCACTTGGTTCAGAATGCACAACAGGGAGGCATTAATAGAATACGCCGATGATTGTACCTGTCGAGTCAGGAAGCTGTTAACGGGTAATTAGCTGATCCGCAGTCAGCGCGATAATCCCGATCAGCATCTCGCATTTTATCAACAACGAACATACCGAAAGCCGTGAGCGCCAACTTTTTTTTCTGAAAAGCAAAAGCCAGAAAACGTGCAACGGCAGAACGCCGGCTGCGGCGATACACGCATAGAGTGATCCGAACTGATGCAGCACCCAGGGGAAAAAAAGCAGAACAAGGTAGAGACCGCTTGCCGTATAGATGACGGCTTTTATGACTGAAGAGGGAAGCGCAGCGGTCGTGATAATGCCTGCGGCGCGGTCTCCGGGCGTGTCCTGAACAGCTTTGATGATTTCACGGACGAAGTTCAATAAAAAAGCAAGCAGGGCCGGTATAATAAGACGCGGGAACGCGGGGGAAAGAAGACCGCCGTAGAGAATCGCATACCCGACAAGCAGTGAAACCACAATATTTCCCGCAAAGGGGGTGCCTTTCAGGAATCTGGTGTAGCAGGCTAAAAGGAGAATCGGAAGCAGTGTCGCCGCAAGGTAGGTGAGAGATACGAAGGCGGCACTTCCGACGGCCACTATCATAAGGTAAATAGAACAGATCCAGGCACTGTTCACGGACAGTTCATTGCGCGGCAGGGGACGCGAGGGATGGCTTATACGGTCCGTGGCGACATCGTGGATGTCGTTGATGACGTTGCCGAATGCGGTTGCTGCAATACCGGCAACGATAAGGAGGACCAGCGCCGGAAAGGGCAGCACTGAACGGCCGAGCCAGAACCCCAGGGCCACGGTCATTCCTGTCAGAAGGGCATTGTGCAGTCGTGTAATTTTGAAATAGGGAATTAATGAGGCCATACCTTAAAATTCAATATACAAATTTCCAATCAGCCCTTTTTGTATTTTCTATAATCTGCGGCTTTAACTCACCTCTCCCTTCGGGTTTCCCCTCTCTTGCAAGAGAGGGGAGCAAGGGGTGAGTTGCATATTTAGATATCCCGGAGTAGTTCATTTAAAAAAAGGAGATACATTGTCAAAAGAAATCAAACATCGGTGGTGGCTGCTTGGTATTGCCGCAGGCATCGGTTTTTTCATCGACTTGTGGACAAAACATCTTGCGGTAGCGCATCTCTCGCCTGTCGAGCCGTACAGTCTTGTCGGCAATTGTCTCCAACTGGTTCTGGTGCATAACAAGGCCGCGGTCTTCGGCCTTGATCCCCGGCATATTGTTCCCGGATTTCCGGTAAATCTTGTGTTCACCGTTTTTACCGGGCTTGCCGTTATCGCGCTGATAGTGTACTATCGATACCTTAAAAAAACAGACGTCCTTATGCACTGGGCGCTGGCGATCATACTCCCCGGGGCCCTTGGCAACCTCTTTGACCGGATCGTCCGTCCGGGCCAGGGCGTTGTCGATTTTATTAAAATGGACTTTAAATTCTGGCCGTTCAACCCCTGGCCGGTGTATAATATGGCCGATGCATGGGTAACGATCGGCGTCTTCCTGTTGATTGTAAGCTTTATGTTCGAAGAGCGCCGACGGAAAAAGGAACAGCCCCGGTGACTCCCGAAAATGTCGATGTGGTGAATTCGTCCGCACGAGAGATTATTGTCCCTCCTGAGTCAGCAGGACTTCGTCTCGATGTTTTTGTAAGCCGGTTGTTCATTGATCGCTCACGGTCGCAAATCCAGAAGCTGATTGCGACAGGTTCGATAACGGTAAACGGACAGGTCGTGCCGAAAAAATATGCGGTATCCGGAGGTGACATTATCACGGTGACCGCAATGGAATCGGTCAGCCATGAAGCAAACCTTATAGCGCAGGACATTCCGCTTTCCATCCTTTACGAAGACGATCATTTCCTCGCAATTGATAAACCGGCCGGTCTGGTCGTGCATCCGGGGAGCGGCAACCGGAACGGTACGCTTGTCAATGCGCTGCTCTTTCATTGCCATGAAGGCTTATCGCCGGGATCTGCAGCGGAGCGTCCCGGTATTGTGCACCGGCTCGATAAAGACACTTCAGGGGTCATCATCGTCGCCAAGACCGCTGCTGCACACGCAGCGCTTGCAGCAGCTTTTTCATCGAGGACAATCAAAAAAAACTACATAGGGTTCTGTATCGGCAGACCGCCTGATGCTGCGGGATTCATCGATGTCCCGCTTGCACGAAGCAGAAGGAACCCGGTAAAACGCGCGCCCGACAAATCCGGAAAATTATCCCGTACGGCGTATCGCCTGCTCGATTTCAGGTCCGGAATAGCGCTGGTGGAGTTCATGCCGCTCACCGGCCGGACCCACCAGATCAGGGTGCATTGCGCGAGCAGCGGATTTCCGATCGTGGCCGATACCCTTTACGGAGGAGGAAAGGAACGTTTGTTGCAGGTCGCCCCGCTGGACCGTGCTTTTGCCTCGTCTATACATAAATGTTTCACGCGCCACGCATTGCATGCTGTTTCCATTACCTTCACGCATCCCTTCCTGAAAAAGGAAATCACGATAAAGGCGCCGCTGCCGCAGGACTTCAGGAATGCTTTGGCGCTTTATGGGAATCCATCGCCACTGTTGCAATAGCGCCTAAAAAACAAGGTTTGCGTCATTATCTGCATTTAAACCATATTTATTCACTTTTAAAAAAACTGCAATCGGTTTTCGAACAGGAAAAATCATGAAAGCGGTATCGATCGAACGTGCGCTGATAAGCGTATCGGATAAAAAAGGCATTGTTGATTTCGCCAGAAAACTTTCCGCGTGGAAAATTGAGATCGTCTCAACCGGCGGAACGGCAAAGCTGTTGAACAGGGAGGGCATCAACGTTATTCCGATTGACTCCTACACCGGCCACCCGGAAATCATGGATGGGAGGGTGAAGACCCTTCACCCTCGTGTGCATGGCGGCATCCTTGCCATCCGCGATAATGCGCTCCATCGCGAACAGATGCAGCGGAACGGCATCAAGCCCATCGATATGGTGGTGGTGAATCTGTATCCTTTTGTACAGACCATTGCCAGGCCCGGGGTTTCGATTGCGGAAGCAATAGAGAACATCGACATCGGCGGACCTGCCATGGTGAGAAGCGCCGCCAAGAACCATACATTCGTCACCATCATCGTCGATCCGGCTGATTATTCAGTGATAACGGGCGAGCTTGAAATAAAGGGCGAGGTTTCCATCGAAACGAGGAGAATGCTGGCGGCAAAGGCATTCGCCCATACCGCGGCGTATGACGCTGCGATCGCCGGCTATTTATCGGAGGCCTATTCCGGCATGAAGAGCGCAAAAGGATAGGTAACCACCCCTGACCGGAGGCGAGGGGTATTTTGAACACAGCAGCTATTTTACTGTTTTACTAAAGGATAATAGAAATTATGGCAAAGCATCTTGTTGTCGTGGAATCACCTGCTAAATGCAAAACGATATCCAAGTATCTGGGCAAAGATTATTCGGTCCGGGCGACTATGGGGCATATCATCGATCTGCCAGAAAAAGAGCTGGGCATTGAGATCGAAAAAGATTTCAAGCCGAACTATACCGTTTCCAAGGGGAAGCGCAAAGTTATTCGCGCGATCAAGGAAGAGGCGGCGCGGTCCGACGACGTTTTTCTGGCGCCCGACCCTGACCGGGAAGGTGAAGCCATTGCATGGCATGTCGCGCAATCGATCAAACGCGATAATCTTCATATCAAGCGGGTGCAGTTCAATGAGATCACCAAACGTGCGGTGCTTGCGGCATTTGATAGTCCCCGGGACATCGACATGAACAAGGTGAATGCCCAGCAGGCGCGAAGGATCCTCGACCGCATCGTCGGGTATCAGGTATCGCCGATTCTCTGGCGCACAGTGTTCAGGGGATTGAGCGCAGGCAGAGTGCAGTCGGTGGCTTTGCGGCTGATCTGTGAGCGCGAAGAGGCTATACAAGCCTTCAAACAGAAGGAATACTGGTCGATTGAAGGAAACTTCGAGCACGATGGCGTTACACCGTTCATAGCAAAATTGATATCGCTGGACGGCAAGAAGGCCACTGATATCGACAATCCGCTTATTCCCAATGAGGCCATGGCCAGGACCATTAAAGAGCGTCTTGCCAGGGCCCGATTTGAGGTGAGTGATGTTGTGCGGAGCGAAAAGGAACGGAAGCCGTATCCGCCGTTCATTACCAGTACGCTCCAGCAGGAGGCGGCCAGGAAACTCGGCTTCTCTGCCGCAAAAACCATGATGATAGCGCAGCAGCTTTATGAAGGACTCGAACTCGGCGAACTGGGGTCGCTCGGGCTCATTACCTATATGCGAACCGATTCGACCCGGATTGCCCAGGAAGCGATTGCCGATGTCCGCAAGGTCATCACCGGCCTGTTCGGGCAGAAATTTCTGCCGCAATCCCCGCGCGTCTACGGAAAAAGCAAAAACGTTCAGGACGCCCATGAAGCCATCAGGCCCTCGCAGGTCGACGCGGCTTTTTCACCCGATTCCGTGCAGAAGTTTTTATCCAAGGACCAGTACCGGCTCTACGAGCTTGTCTGGAAGCGGTTTTTAGCTTCACAAATGGAGAATGCGATTCTGGATCTTACGCGTATCGATATCGCGGGGAACGGCGGCATATTCCGCGCGAACGGGAGCATCGTGAAATTCCAGGGGTTTCTCGCTCTCTACGATGAAAGCACCGAAGACGCCGCAGAAAACGGTGACGGACAGAATGATAAACTGCCTGCCATACCCGTGGCGACCGTTGTCGCGCTCAGGGAGCTCATTGAAAAGCAGCATTTTACCCAGCCGCCGCCCCGGTATACTGAAGCGTCGCTTGTGCGGGAGCTCGAGGACAAAGGCATCGGCAGGCCCAGCACCTACGCGCAGATCATCGATACGATCAAACGGCGCAAATACGTGACCGCGGAGAACCGGCGGTTTTCGCCGACCGAGGTCGGGCTTACCGTGAAGAACTTGCTCGTGAAGGAGTTTCCCGACATTTTCGACGTCGGGTTCACCGCAGGCATGGAATTAAACCTTGACAAAATAGAGGATGGCGAGGCGGAATGGGTGGCGGTGCTGAAGCAGTTTTACGCCCCGTTTTCGGCCCGCCTCGAGGCGGTCCGCCAGAACATCAAGGGACTGCGGGCGCAGAACCAGGAAGTGACCGATCGTGACTGCCCTCTCTGCGGGAAAAACAAGCTTGTCATAAAATGGAGCCGGAACGGGAAGTTCCTGGCGTGCCAGGGGTTCCCGGCGTGCAAATATACCGAATCATTCGGCAAGCGGGAGGCGGCCCCGAACGACGAAAAATGCGATGTCTGCGGAGCGCCGATGGTGGTGCTGACCGTCAACGGCAGGAAATTCCTCGGCTGTTCGCGCTATCCCGAGTGCAAAACGACCAGATCGCTCTCCATAGGCGTCCACTGCCCGCAACCGGGGTGCGAAGGCTCGATTGTCGAGCGCCGGACACGGCGCGGAAAGGTTTTCTACGGTTGCAGCACCTACCCCAAGTGCTCGTTTGCCACCTGGGACAAACCTGTCGCGACAAAATGCACAGCGTGCGGCTATCCCATCATGGTATACAAGGAAAACCGGCAAAGGGGAGCGTTTCTGAGATGTCCTTCCTGCAAGGCTGAAACCGCGGTTTCAGCGCTTCCGGAGCAGTCTGCGGTTGAAATAACCGCCAAACAAGAAACGTCTGCCTGAGCCTGCGCGATGTCGGCACCGTTATCCGCTGCTGTCGTCGGCGCCGGGCTCGCCGGCACCGAAGCGGCGCTTGTTCTTGCAAGTAAAGGTTTGGCGGTCGATCTTTTTGAAATGCGCCCGGGCCTGATGACCCCTGCCCACAGGACCGACCTGCCTGCAGAACTCGTCTGCTCCAATTCGTTCAAATCCACGGCAGTGCATTCCGCGCACGGCGTCCTGAAAGAGGAATTGGCGCTGCTGCGAAGTCCCTTGCTGCATGCGGCCCGGCAATCGGCTGTTGCGGCCGGTTCGGCCCTTGCGGTCGATCGATTGAAATTTTCCCGGCTAGCGGCGGAATTGCTTGCCAGCCGGCCCGATATCAGATTCATCCGCCGGGAGATCACCACGCTGCCCGAGGGGTATGGGGCAACCATTATTGCCGCCGGACCTCTTGTTTCAGAATCGCTGGCGCAATGGCTGGCTGCTCAGAGTTCTGCGACATCGCTTAATTTTTATGACGCGATTGCGCCGATAGTTGCTTTCGATTCAGTCAATCTTTCGGTCGCTTTTTTCGCCGGCCGCCACGACAACGAAAACGCCGATTATCTGAACTGCCCCTTTACCGAAGAAGAATATCACGTTTTTTTCGGCGCGCTCCGTGAAGCCGACCGCACGGCCGCGCACGATTTTGAACATGAACGTTTTTTTGAAGCGTGTTTGCCGATTGAGGTAATGGCGGAACGGGACTACCGTGCGCTTACCTTCGGTCCGCTCAAACCCATAGGACTCACTGATCCGCGGACAGGTACTAGGCCTTATGCGGTGTGTCAATTGCGGCGCGAGAATGAAGCGGGTACCTGCTATAATATGGTGGGGTTCCAGACACGGCTGACCATACCCGAACAGCGCCGCGTGTTCCGGTTGATCCCCGGGCTTGGAAATGCCGAATTCCTTCGCTTCGGGAGCATCCACCGCAACACCTACCTTGATTCGCCCCGGCTGCTGGCAACGGACCTTTCGTTCCGGTCCATGCAATCGGTTTTCCTCGCCGGGCAGCTTTGCGGCAGCGAAGGGTATACCGAAAGCATCGCTACCGGCCATCTGGCCGCCCTGTTTGCATGGGCGAGGATCAGCAAAACCGACCTTGCTCCGTTGCCGCGCGAGTCTGCCCTTGGTTCGCTGCTGCACCATGTGACCGCTTCTCAAAACGTTCCCTTTACCCCGTCAAATATTCATTTCGGACTTTTTCCGCCGCTTTCCGGCAATGCGGGCAGGATACGGAAAAAAGCGAACAGGGAACTGTTGGCTGAACGGGCGATAAACAGCATCAAAGAGTGGGCGGAGAATATGCAATAGCTTTCCGCACGAAGTAATTTTTTTATAATTTTACAAACGTTGAAAGGAAACAATAATGGGTATCCCTTTTTTTATTATGATCGGGCATGCAGGCTGGGTGGCAAGGCTGGTCCTTCTTGTCCTCCTGATATTTTCGCTCATGACCTGGACGATCATTATTAACCGGTGGTATTTCCTGCGGAACGCTGCCGGCAAAAACCGGAGATTCAGGCGCCATTTCAGCACGATCAAACGGCTGTCCGATTGCGGCAATATCGATCAAAAAGATCTTGTCGGCCCGCTGGCCCGATTGTGTGAAATGGTGGCCGGGGAGTATCATCGGATATCGGCCGACGCGCATTTGTCGGCCGGGTCGAAGGATCTGTCAAAAGATATCTCTTTTGACAGACCTTTTTTCCTGCAGAGCCAGTTTTCCATTGCGGCCGAGCGTATCGAAAGCGCCTGCTCTGCGGTCATTTCCTCGTTTGACCGCGGCGTGTTTCTTCTGGCCATGGTATCGAGCATATCGCCGTTTCTGGGACTTCTCGGGACCGTGTGGGGAATCATGAACTCTTTTTATGAAATCGGAAACCAGGGGTCTGCAAGCCTTCCGGTCGTGGCGCCGGGCATAGCGGAAGCGCTGGTCGCGACGCTGGCAGGTCTGGCGGTCGCCATTCCCGCGCTCTTTTTTTACAATTATTTCAACCACCGCCTTGAACGGATCGAAACCGAGGTCGATGAATTCAAAGAGATACTGCTTGCCCGGCTCAAACGCGAGATACTGGAGGATTTCTATACTGATAAGCGGGGGATTTCGTGAAGCACCGCCGCCGCAGGCAGCTCATCAGCGACCTCAACTTGACGAATCTTATTGATGTGATGCTTACCCTTCTCATCATCTTCATGATTACGGCGCCGATGATGACGCAGGGTGTTCAGGTCGACCTTCCCAAAGCCGAGGCCAAGAACGTGGAGGTGAATGTTTCAATTCAGGTCTCCATAAACAGCCGCCATGAACTGTTTATCGATCAGGAGAGGGTTTCGCTTCCGGACTTCGCCCGCCGGTTCCGCGAAATATTCGCTTCGCGCACGCAGGTCCCTGTATTTGTCAACTCAGACAAGAAGGTGCCGTACGGTCTCGTGATCAAGGTCATTTCCGATATCCAGAACGCCGGCGTCGTCCGGCTCGGCTTTTTGACGCAACCGCAGGACAAGCAGAACGGGTATTGATGGCTGCCGCGGCGATAGCACCGGTGGAACCGCTGAAAACAGGGGACCTGCCTTTGAAAACGGGCATGGTGATCTCCTGCATTTTTCACCTTATGGTGCTGGGGGGAGTGCCGCTGCTGCTGCAGCTCACCCAGAACGCGGTCCCTTTTGAGCGGCCGCCGACCTTTCAGCTTGTTACTGCGCCGCCGTCCCTCAGGCCGTTGGCGCCAGTGCACCGGGAAAAGCTTTCGAAACAGCAGCCGGTTCAGAAAAAAACGAAGAAGAAGGAGCAGAAGCCGGTACCAAGGGAGAGCAATAAACCCGAGGAGAATCTTGATGAACTTGCTTCCATACTTGATGAAATCCCGGCTCCGGCGCGCGTTTCGGCGGCCGGTGATTTCAAATACAACTGGTACCTGGCGCAGACGCAGGAAAAAATTGCCCGTTACTGGAACCCTCCTTCCGAAAATAAAAACGATTCGGTTGTTGTCTCGTTTACAATTAACAGCGACGGGGCTGTCTCCGAACCGGCGATCTACCGGAAATCGGGCAGCGCCGCGCTTGATGAGTGCGCGCTCCGGGCAGTAACGCTGGCGGCGCCATTCGGCAAATTGCCGCCCGGGGTCTCGGGCAACAAATATGAAATGATGTGTACGCTTCGACCGACAAGGAATTGAAACCGCAATGATGCCGAAAGCCTATTTTCTGCTGATCAGTACCGGGTTTTGTTTCGGGCTTCAGGCTGCAAAAGTCAAACTCGAAGTATACGCAAGCCGTTTCGACAGCATTACGATCGGTATTGTCGATTTCAAGCCGAAAACCCAGGGGCGATTTTCCGAACCTGCGCCGTGGAAAATCATCGCAAACGATTTCGACCTCTGCGGCCGTTTTCATGTGGTGAGCAGGCCGGTCTTCGACAGCGCCGGCTTTGCCGCGCAAGGGGCGGGTATTTATATCGACGGCGAATATATGGTCGATAAGGATGCCGTTTCCTTTACCTGTTTTGTGTACGACATCACCGTCAAAGAACCTCTTTTTACAAAAGAGTATAAAGGCGATGGGGCATCGGTCCGCCGGCTTGCGCATGAATTTTCAAACGAGCTCTATGAGCTGCTGTTTGCCGAACGGGGAATATTCGAGAGCCGCATTCTCTATGTTTCAACCGCGGCCGGCGGGAAAAATGTGGCGATCATGGATTACGACGGAGAGAATAAAAGGCTGATAACAAAAGGGAAAATTCTCAATCTTTTCCCCGTATTCGCGGATTCAGCAACGATGCTGTGGACATCATACATAAAGGGTAAACCCGATATTTATAAAGGTTTGATTGCCGACGGCAGGTATAAGGTGTTTGCTGCAAGCAGGGGAATACAGGTATCACCGGATGTTTCGGCCATTGACGGCAGCGTTGTCTATGCCTCGTCACGGGGAGGCAGCCTCGACATTTATTCGTGCGCAAGTGACGGCAGCGGAACCAGGCATCTGACCGTCGGCGGCGGCGTTGAGACCGCGCCGTGCTGGTCTCCGAACGGCTATCAGATCGCGTATACCGCCGACCGGCCCGGGAACCCGCAAATTTATATCATGGATGCCGACGGCGCCAACCAGCGGCGGATCACGCATAAGAGCAGGTATTGCGATTCTCCAGCATGGTCGCCGAAAGGGGACCGGATCGCGTTCACGTCGATGCGCGACGACGGCAAGCTCGATATCTGGACCGTGTGGCCGGATGGTTCGCATGAGACTCAGTTGACCGATTCTCCGGGGCATCATGAATATCCGACCTGGTCGCCCGACGGATCGCTGATCGGATATATTACGCGTTCGGGCGGGAAAAGCGATTTTTATATTATGAGACCGGACGGCAGGCACGTCAGGCAGGTGACGTCGAGCGGTGACGTGATGATGCCGGATTGGGGAAACTAATAATAGATAAATATTTTCTGGTGGGGGAATGTTTTCCCCCTGGCCTCAACCTCGCCCGCGGCGAGTTTTCGGCACACCCCCATCTGAGGAAGTGCGAGTCAATATCTGCCTTCGGCAGATGTCCCGCACTCCCGCAACGCTCACGCTAATGATGAAAAAAACAGGAGAAAACGAATGAAAAAGTATCTAATGACCGGAGTAGTAGTATGTTCGATATTATTATTCCAAGGCTGCTCTTATATCACCGTGCTGCGGACGCAGGAGCTGTATGCGGTGAGGGATTCGCTGCGTGCGGAGATCGACTCGCTGAGAAGTAAACTCCTCGAAGAGCAGCAGGCGCAGGAAGAGCTGCTTCGGCTCATCCGCGCCGACCAGCAGGTGCGGTTCAGCGAGCTCGAAAAGCAGGTCGCCGACGTGGGCAGCGGTCTTTCGGAAAGCCAGTACCGGTTGTCAAAGATTGATGAAAAGACGGCCGATTTTCAACGGCAGCTCGAGACCAAGCTCGCTACTGATTCGCTGTCCGAGAATTCCCGAAGCGCCGAAATAGTAAAGCTTTTTCAGGCCGCCACCGGCGATTTCAATGCCGGCAGGTTCGATATAGCAAAGAAAAGTTTCCGTGACCTGTCTTCCCGTTTTCCCGAATCTTCGCAGGGACAGGAGGCCGAATACTGGGTAGGAGAGTGCCTGTATGCAAAAAAGGAGTACAAAGATGCGGAGACCGCCCTGCTCCTGTATATAAAAAAATATCCGCAGGGCGACAAGGCGTGCGTGACGCTCTACAAGCTCGGCCTCTGCTACGAGAAGCTTGATAAAGACAAGTCAAAGGATCTGGTATGGAAAAAACTCCTCGATAAATGCCCGGACACGCAGGAGGCCGAGATCGTAAAGTCCCGGATGGAATAGATCGCCGTAGTTATTGTATCGTTGTATTGGTTATTGTCCGATCTTTTGCAAGTACGAAAAACCCCTTTAAATCCTGGACATCCTTTCCCGTATTGTTGCTGAACGTCGACTGGTCGATGACCAGGGAACCCGAAAGGTCGTTGCTGACGAAAAAGACCGCGCCGGCAAGTTCGTTGGCGCTGTTGTTCGAAATGTCGCAGCCGCATATGGTCAGAGTATAGGTGTTGCCGTCATTGTAGATGGCGCCGCCGCTGCCGCCGCCCGGCGTGCCGGCCTGCGCCGGGTTCATGCCGTTGCCCACCGCCTTGTTCCAACTCATCACGCTGTTGAGCACCGTATAAGAAACGCCGATGCTGCCGAGCGCACCGCCGTTTGAGCCTGTATTTGCCAGCGACGCCGAGCCCCCGAAGGTGCAATTGGTTATAAAAACGGTCCCGGCCTGTTGAATGGCATAAATGGCAGCCCCGCCGACATCCGGGCCGGTCAGCGCGCAGCAATTATTGACAAATACGCAGTTTACCGCCTTGAGGATCCCGCTTCGCACGTAGAGCGCGGCCCCGCCTTCGTTCGGGTCGTCGGTATAGCCGTCGGCAAAAATCAGGTTCTGTACGACAAGCCTCGGATGATCATAATTCTGGCAGTGGTCGGTGATCCAGTGCAGGGTTGAATCGCAGCCGTTCTGGTAGATGATACGGCACCGTTCGCCGCCGCTCAGCGTGATTGCGCCGCCTCCGTCGATAATGACATCGCCGTTTTTGTCCGGGCCCGAGTCGTTGTAGATCAAGATCGTGTGTTCGAGCGTGATTGTGACCGGATCCGGACCGCCGTTAAAAGTGACGATGCCTCCCTTGTGTATTGCGGACTCAAGCGCTGCCGGCGTACAGCTCTCCGGCGTGCCGGTCCCCACAACCGTTGTGGGTGTAGACGTATTTTCCGCCATGGCTTCCGCAGGTATCGTGCAGGTACCGTTCGGGTTGCCGGGCGCCGGTGTAACGAGTGTCGTGCGCGCTCCGCCCGGAGGTACGCCGTTGCCTTGCCGCGGAGCGACAGTGCTGTCTTTGCTTCCGCAACCCAACAGCAGGAAAACGATCCCCCAGGCACACTGATACCGGATGACAGGCGACATAAGAATAAAATGTATGTATTGTTTGCGTTATTGCAAGAGGGAATGCGTGCGGTGAATGTAATATTAAAAAAACAGAGATTTCTTTCAACAAATTCTTAACTGGATGATTGTATTTTATCGTCGATTATGGCCCCATTTGATTTTGTCCTTCAACACACTGATCCGGCTTCGGCAGCACGCGCAGGGATGCTGCAGACACCGCACGGGCCGCTCGAAACGCCGATTTTCATGCCGGTCGGCACGCAGGCGACGGTCAAGGCGCTTTCACCGCAGGAACTGGACGAATGCGGCTGTTCGTGCGTACTTGCCAATACCTACCACTTGCACCTGCGCCCGGGCGACGAACTTGTCCGCGCCGGCGGGGGCTTGCATAAATTCGCGGCATGGAAACGCGCGATTCTCACGGACAGCGGCGGGTATCAGGTGTTCAGCCTGCGTGACATCTCGAAAATCACCGATGACGGGGTCGTGTTCAGGTCGCACATTGACGGATCGGAACGTTTTTTCTC
>JBEKUX010000055.1:0-19595 GCA_049514575.1 Chitinispirillaceae bacterium
CACGGTCGCGGACGCCGCCCCGTTTCTTCGTATCGACCGCGGCGAGGATCTTTTCGATCTCTTCAATGGTAAGCACCGAAGGCAGATAGCGGGCGCTTCGCGGGCTTTCGAGCAGTGCGGTGGGATCGACCGCAATGGCCCCTTCTGCCGCAACAAAGGCGAAATATCCCCGCAGCGACGAAACCGTGCGCTGGATCGACGTCGCGGCAAGTCCCACATCATAGAGCGCACGGACGTATGCGGTCAGATGGTCGGCAGTTACTGCATTGAGGTCGTGTATTCCCTGCTGGTGAAGATAGCTGCCGAGACGGGTAAGATCGAAACGATATGACTCGGTGGTATTATCTGAAAGCGTGCGTTCTAATTTCAGATACGCTATGAATTCATCTAATAATGGGAGTTTTTCCATATTACTGCAAAAACGGATTACTTCGCTTTTCTCTGCCTATTGTCGTCCTCCCGCCATGCCCGGGCCAGACGATGGTAGCGTCCGGAAGTTTTAAAAGTTTTTTCCTGATCGATTCAATAAGCAGAACACCATCCCCTCCCGGCAAATCGCTGCGTCCGATCCCTCCGGCAAACAGCGCGTCGCCGCACAAACAATTATTATCAATGCACAGGGCGCATCCTCCGGGCGTATGGCCGGGAACATTAAGGACTTCGAACTCAAAGCTTCCTATCTGCTGTTTCCCCTCATTAAGCGGAATTGTCGCGCCGGGGAAAACATACTGTTCCCCGAACCACAGCGAACCGTTCAGCTGCGCATCGGCCAGAAATTCCGCTTCCGACGGATGAATGTATACGGGCAGCTTCTTGAAAACATCCAGCAGTTCCGGAATGCCGGTAATGTGGTCGAAATGCGAATGGGTCAGGACAATGGCTTCGGCGTCCAGCGATTCTTTTTCGATTTTACCCAGGACTTCGCCGCACCCCGAAGCGGGATCGACAATGACGCATTTCCTATTGTCATTGATGACGAGATAGGTATTTGTTTCGATGGGCCCTGTGATAAATCGCGTAATAGTTATCATATTTAGATTTCTGCTATTGATCGTGTCGCCTGCTACGCATGGGTCGGCATGGCCTCTCTTTTCCGCGCCGTATCCTTCCCTCCAGAGATTTTTAATGCGGGAGCACCTTCGTTCAGTCGGCTTTCCGACTTAGAGCATCCTGCAGGTCTCCACGCTTCGCGTAATTTACCGCCTCCTTCGCTCAGGCCGCGCAAAAATCCCTTCCGGGAAGGCACGGCGCGGATTAAGTTTGTTCTTTGGTTTTTTAAAATAAAAACGACAGCTTGACAGTCCCCCCAAACGGATGCTTGTTACTTGGCAAGAAACCTACACGGGGGTGACTGGGCTCAGCCAACCAGAAAATTATTTATTCTTATTATTTAACCCGGGTTGAATAGTTCCTCCTCAAACTCCCCTGCAAACACCACTTCCGGCTCCAAAAGCACTCCGGACCGCTCATAGACGCGCCGCTGGGCCTCGACGATAAGGTGCCGCACGTCGGCTGCAGTGGCGCCGCCGAGGTTAACGATGAAATTCGCGTGTTTTAAAGAGATCTCGGCATTGCCATGCCGCAACCCCTTGAGCCCGGCCCGCTCGATGAGCGCACCGGCAAAACCGCCGGCAGGCCGTTTAAAAACGCTCCCGCAGTTGGGAAGATCGAGCGGCTGCTTATTGCGCCTCTTTTCGAGCACCCTGCAGCGGGCTTCCTTGAGCGTTTCGCCGTCTCCCGGTTTCAGCAGAAACCGCGCCGAGAGCACCACCGCAGATTTTTTTTGTAAAGCACTGGAACGGTAGCCGAGTTCCAGCTCTTTTTTCCCGGCAACGGCAACGTGATAGCTGCTGCTGTCAAGATAGGTCGCCTCCTGCAGCGTATCGGCGATGCAGGTCTCAAACGCCCCGGCGTTCATGATCACGGCGCCCCCCACGCTGCCGGGAATTCCCGACAGTCCTTCCATTCCGGCGAATTTTCTGCGGACAGCCTCACGGACGACGGCGTCGAGCAGAACACCGGCCTGCGCCGTCACCGAATTGCCGTTCCAGTCCATTGACGTAAACAGTGAGAGATTGATGACCAGACCCGGCCAGCCGCAATCGCTCACGAGGATATTCGATCCCCGGCCCAGTACCAGCAGCGGCAGCCCTTCTTTATGCGCCCGCCTGATTGCCGAAAGGATTTCTTCCGTATCCGACGGCTCGACATACCGTCGCGCACTGCCGCCGATTCTGAAGGTCGTTTTATCTGAAAGCGGGATATCGTTCCGGAATTCGATCATGGTTTTTTCCGGTCGGTGTAGAGCCGGTAAATGTCCTTTGCAACGAAAAACCGTACGACGGTTTCGTCCAGGTGCCCTGCAGCAACTTCACTATTAAGAATTTCAATCGCTTTTTCCGGGGCCATTTTCGGCTTGTAGGGCCGGTCCTGCGCCACCAGCGCCTCATAAACGTCGATCACGGCTAGAATTTTACTTTCGATGCTCATCTCCTCGCCCCGAAGGCCGTGCGGGTAGCCGGAGCCGTCGATCCGTTCGTGGTGGGTCGCCGCAATGACCGGGATCATTTCAAACTGCCGCGTCCACGGGATCTTCGAAAGGATCCGATAGGTAGAGAGCGCATGCGAATGGATGACTTTCCGCTCCTCGTCGGTCAGGTTTCCCTCCCGGATCGAAAGCGATTTCCATTCGTGGTCTGAAAGGAACTGGACCTTCCGGCCGTCGGCGGAATGGTAGAACTTTTCGCGCAGCAGCGCAAGCCGCAGCAGATCGTCGTCGCGCAGACGGGCGGCAGTGTTGATGCGCTCAAGAAACCGGCGGTCATCGGCAATCTCTTTCGTCGATTTCCACGAAACACCGGGCGGCGCGAATTTAAGGGCGAACGCCGCATAGTCGAGCCTGGCCATGAGCAGGGACAACTCCTGCGGCTGCAGCCGCCCCTCTTTGTTCAGAATCCGTTCGGGCACGCCGATCTTGCCGATATCGTGCAGAAGGGCCGCGAACTGCAATTGCCGTTTCCGCGCCGGCGATGCGGCGATCTCGGCAAAGGGTGATCCGGGCTCCGCAGCCGCAGCTTCGGCGAACGCCATGGCATAGCCCATGACCCGTTTGGAGTGGCCCGACGTCGTACGGTCCCGTTCGTCAATAGCAGCGATCGACGACCGCAGGAACCCTTCGAACAGCTCACGAATGTCCTCATACAGCTGGGCCCGTTCGATGGAAACAGCGGCCTGGGCGGCCACGGATTCCATGAATTCCGTGTCCGCGTCGGTAAAGGAAACCGTGCCGGCGGTCCGGTCCTTTTTATTCATGAGCTGGAGCACGCCGACCACGTCGCTGTTGGTGTTTTTCAACGGGAGGGTCAGCATTGAGGTGGTATGATAGCCGGACTTTGTCTGGTATTCTTTTCCGGTCCGGTACGTCATGGAGGCATCAACGGCGTCCATGTCCGGGATGTTGAGCGGCTTTCCGGTCGATGCGACATACCCGGCGACCGAATTTTTATCGATGGGCACCCTGAACTCACGGGTTCTTCCGGGGTCCATGGAATCATTCTGGGCGCCCTTACAGCGCAGATCATTCAACAACGACTCGTCGGGCGAGGAACGCTCACGCAGGAAAATATTCCCGGCATCCGCCGCCGTAGCCTTGCGGCTGACAAGAAGTATCACGTCGAGCAGGCTGTTGAGATCGTTTTCCCTCGAAAGCGCCGTGCCGATCTCCACCAGCCTGTTCTTCTGCTGCCGGTAGCCGGTGATCTCCCCGAACATTTGACCGGTAAGGGCCGAGGTCTGTGCGCTCCGGACAATCGTTAGCACCATTGTCCAGGCTGCCGGCGCAGAAAGCGGGGATGAAAAAAAACCCGCGATCGGCGTATCAGGAACCGATGCAGGAACCTCAGCGCCGTCGACACGCTGAAACAGCGGAAGCTGCACAAAAGTAGTGCGGTCCTGCTTCGCGATGCCGAAAAGTTCCTGGGCCGCGAGACCGTTGTCGGGCAGAAAAGAGATGTACCCTATAGATCCTATAGCCTTTCCGTCTGCAGCCACGTCTTCAGTTTTGGAATACTCCGCTGTTGTAACGCCGAACCTGCCCGCTATTTCGCGAAGCAAGGCGGCATCGTGTTCAGTCGCGTATCCGACTATGGCAATGGAAGACGGCATGCGCGCAGCTACTCCGGTTTTAAATCATTTTTCCCGTTTCCAAATCAAATGCAAAATAAAATAGCAGAAGGGTAATCGGAACAACAAATTATTTTATCCTTTCGTATGAACATCGTACTCACCATCCGCGATAAAATCCCGGTAAAAAAGTACGGGGGCACCGAACGGGTCGTGGCCTGGCTCGCGGATGCGCTGGTAAAAAAAGGCCACAGCGTGTTTATCGCCGCGCCGCAAGGATCGACTTCACCGTGTGCGGAAATCATCGAGATCAAGCCCCGCAGGAGCCTGTATTTTCCTTTACCTGCCGGCATTGATATTGTCCACAACCACACGCTGCCTGCGTTCCGGGTCAATGCCCCTTCCCTGGTCACCTTTCACTGGATCGTCAAGCCTGATTTCGTGTTCCCGCCCAATACCATATTCCTGAGCAGAATGCACGCCGCGATGTACGAGTCGACAAAGTTTGTCTATAACGGGCTCGACCCTTCGGAATATCTTTTCAACGACCAAAAGGACGATTACCTGCTGTTTATGTCGCGGGTCTCGCGGAGCAGCAAAGGGGTGGACAAGGCCATTGCGCTTGCAAAGCGGATGGGCTTCAAGCTGATCATCGCCGGAGGATATACCTTCACGCTCAACAGGAAAATCCGTTCGGTCGGCATGGTCGGCGGAAGGAAAAAAGCCGAACTCATCGCCAATGCGCGTGCGCTCCTGTTCCCGATCTCATGGGGCGAACCCTTCGGCCTGATCATGATTGAGGCGCTGGTCAGCGGCACGCCGGTGATCGCCACCCCCTGCGGCGCTGTCCCTGAAATCGTGACCCCGGACGTCGGGTTCCTGTGCGCCGGACTTCCGGAAATGGAACAGGCGGTGGAACGGATCAACGAGATCTCGCCGCATGCCTGCCGCAGGCGCGTCATGGAGCATTTTACCTCGGAAAAAATGGCGGAAAATTACCTGAAAGTGTACGGGCAGGTCATCGAGAAGGGAAAACTCGCAGACTGAATTAAATATCTTTATATAACCCCAAGGAGGCTTCCAATGCTTAATGCAACAATAACTCACCGGCTGCTTCAATGGTGCAGTCTCATTGCTGTTTTCCTCTTTACCGCACCCGGCGCACAGGACAGCCTGGTGACAAAACTCCCTGGTCCGCAGCTGTCAGGAGGCAAACCGCTGATGCAGGCGCTGAAAGAGAGAAAGTCGTCCCGCGAGTTCAGCCCGCAAAAACTTCCCGCACAGGAACTTTCGAACATGCTCTGGGCCGCCTTCGGCGTTAACCGGCCCGGAACGGGCGGCCGGACCGCGCCTTCCGCCATGAACATGCAGGAAATCGACGTCTATGCGATCCTTACCGATGGCCTCTATCGCTACGAGGCGGAAAACCATGCGCTCAGGAGGATCCATAGCAACGATATCAGGGATCTCGCCGGTGCACAACCCTTTGTAAAAGACGCACCTGTCAATATCATCCTGGTGGCGGACTATTCCCGGACGGCAAAGTCCCCTCAGGACAAGAAAAAGCTCTACGCAAACGCCGATGCAGCCTTTATCAGCGAGAACATCTATCTCTATTGCGCTTCCGCAGGCCTGGCAACCGTCGTCAGGGCCCGGGTCGACAGAGAGACGCTTGCAAAGGCCATGCGACTGGGACCGGATCAGGAAATCATCTTCGCGCAGACCGTGGGATATCCGAAAGACAGCCGATAATCTTTTCGCATGCTACCCGGAGAACCTGACTGCGATCCATATGCCGAGCAGCCCTCCGGCAGTGCTTCCCAGCAGCGAAGGAAACGAGATCGCATCGGCGCCCAGCAGTGTGACAGCGTATCCTCCGGTGCAGGAACCGAGGACCATTCCCATCATAATGATTGACTTGCGAGACATAGCGGGGCCGTCCGGTCAGTGCGCGGTCGCCATGATGTTCTGCACGACCATGCCCAGCAGGAAAAGAACGGCGGCGGCGGCAACCATCGACGCGACGAACAGTATCCTGTTCACTATCGAGGGCCGGTCGATGGCGGCGACAACGGCGGCCATCGACTGGTAGCGCTTTTCGCGCTTGACCGCCATCATCTTCCGGATGAGTTTTGCCGTGCGGCGGGAGACCGAAGGGTTGATCGTGCGCGGGGAGACCATGGCGCCGCCCAGATGCTTGGTCAGCAGTTCCTGGGGCGATTCTCCGCTGTACACGGTCTGTCCGGTGAGCGCATAGTAGAGCGTCGCGCCCAGCGAATAGATGTCGGCCCGGCAGTCGATGTCGCGGGTCCCGTCCGCCTGTTCCGGAGAGGTGTAATGGAGCGACCCGACGGTCACCCCTTCCTTGGTGAGCGTCAGGTGGTGTTCGTCGTGGTGCATCGCGATGCCGAAGTCGGTAAGCTTGGGCACGCCGTTACGGTCGAAGATGATGTTTTCCGGCTTCACGTCCCGGTGCACCAGCTTCTCTTCGTGCGCGTGTCCGAGCGCCCGGGCAACGGAGCGGATGATGGAAAGCGCCTCTTTTTCATTGAGCATCTTCCGGATATCGACACGGCCTTTCAGGGAAGGCCCGGGCAGCAGTTCCATTGCGTAATAATAATTCCGGTGCACCCTGCCCGCGTCGTAGATGGTCACGATGTTGGGGTGGTCGAGCTTGATGAGCGCGCGGACCTCCTGAAAAAAACGAAGCGCCTTGGTCTTATCGGACGTATACTCCTGGTTGATAACCTTGATGGCCACCGGCCTGCCCATGAACTCGTGAATGGCCTCGTACACCTTGCCCATGCCGCCCTCGCCGAGAAGTTTTCCGAGCCGGTAGGGTCCGAAATGCGTTCCGTCGCCGACGCCGAGCGTGCTGATGTGCCGGAG
This sequence comes from Chitinispirillaceae bacterium, assembly GCA_049514575.1. Classification (GTDB taxonomy): domain Bacteria; phylum Fibrobacterota; class Chitinivibrionia; order Chitinivibrionales; family Chitinispirillaceae; genus BOG-1184. The sequence continues at coordinate 7,012 of JBEKUX010000055.1, forward strand.
TTCCTCGATCTGCTCATCGAGAAGGAACCCCTGCTTGACGAGTATTTCCTCAATCGTCGCCTCAAAACCGATCCGCTTGCTCTTCTTGAGGATCTCCTTGCACTGATCGAGCTGCGCCTCGGTGATCATTTCCCGCTCAAGCGCGAGCTTGACAATAGGGTCTTGTTCGTTCATGGATCGCCTCTCTTTTTCCTGTAGGATTATACAATCTTCCGGAGGATAAGGCAAGCGGCGGGTGTCGGACAACACTCCGGCGATAATTGCCGGAAATCCATGGTTGACTTCTCAGGTGAATCATTTTATCTTATTATGTAACTTGTTCCGTGGTACAAAAATGATGACAATCACCATCGCCGATACAACCGGTTGTGTCCTTATTGCAAAACAGGAAACGCCGTTGTAATTGGAGGTGATGGATCATTTCTAAACCCTCTTTCACACTAACACCAAAAGGAGCCTGTATGAAGAAGCTTGTCGTGTGCATGGCGGCCATTGCAATTCTGGCCGGTTCAACCGGTGTTGCGGCCCAGACAAAGACCAACATGATCACCGTCAACCCGCTGGGTCTGATCATCGGGTACATCAGTCTTGACTACGAAAAAGCGATCGGCCCCAAGACCACGCTTGGTATCCTTCCCTATTTCTGGTCCCCGAAAGGCATAGACATTACTCTCCTTGGCGGCTCGATCGCAGCCAATTTTTACAGCAACAGTGCCTTCCACGGGTGGTTTATCAGGCCGTCAGTGAGCATCGGCTATGCATCGTGGAACTATACGACCTTTGATATTAATTTGAATGAGATCACGAATAAATCCAATCTCGTAACGTTCGGGGTGGGAGCGATTGCAGGTTACCGCTGGCTGTTCCAGAGCGGCTTTTCCATCGGTCTGGGCGGCGGTGTCAACTGGACCGGCGGCACCTTTGCCGGAATAGATTTCGGCGGTGTAGGTCCGTCCTTGCTGTTTGATCTCGGCTGGGCATTCTAACTATAAGATTCTTACCATAACAAGGCTCCGGAACCATGCTGCAGCTTGGTTCCGGGGCCTTGCGTCGTATACCAAATTGCATTCAAGATGATACTCGACTTGAAATTGAAATTTACAAATCCCCCATGCCCCTTACAAAGGGGGGTGCCGAAGGCGGGGGGATATCAATTTGAACGCAAATCAGTATTATATCGTTTCCTGTGCTGTCAATAATTGTGCTCTTATGCCCGATACTATCTTTCACAGCAGACATACCACGCATGGCTCCCTTCATGGATTCACCCTGGTTGAGGTGATTGTCGTCGCGGTCATCGTCGCGATTCTGGCCGCTATCGCGATCCCGCTGTATACCGGGTATGTCAGAGATTCGCGCGCAAAGGTCGCGGACAACATCGCCGGTTCCGTGGCAAGCGCCTGCGGCGGGATCAAGGCGTTCGATCCGGCAGAGATTCCGGACGGCAGCTTTGGTTCCGGAAGCGTTATTACGGTACCTGGCGCGAACAGTGCCGACAGTAAAATTATAAGCATTCCGGATGGATTCACGGTCGTGATAAACAAAAATGCCTTTACCGTGGTATGTTCCTACAATAACGACCCGGGCATCAAATCAAAAACATATTCGTTCTGACCCATTCACGCGGACAAACGGTTTCCCTGATTGCTCCCCCGGAATCCTCTTGAAGCACAGCGTAACAACTCTCATGATTCGATTGTCTAAAGTATAACCCCGGAAAGAGCACTGAGTATTTGTCTGCTTTGAAAAAACGATCCGTTTTGTTCACCCGGAGGGCGATATTTTTCGTATTTTTCTTCTGAGAGGAAAAACCATGCGCATGACTGCCCGCGATCGATGGTTTGTTGCGATTTCGCTCCTGTCTCTGGGAGCCGTAGGCTTCGCTGATTATATAACCGGTTATGAACTTGAATTCTTCGTATTCTACTTTATCCCGGTCGCTGTCGCCGGGTGGGCGGGCAAAAAGTCGGGCGCCATTGCTCTTTCCCTGCTTTCCGCCCTTGTCTGGCTGATCGTGGAGTATTTTTCCGGACAAACGTACCTGCATCGTTTTTTTCTTTACTGGGACGCCGGAATCCGGCTGGCATCGTTCCTGTCGATCGGGCTCCTTGCCGTGCGGGTCAGGAAATTACTTGACAAAGAACATCTTCTGACCGGAAAGCTGCAGAAAACCGCCGACCGTCTCAACGCCAGCAACGCCGCCTTGATAGAAAAGGCCGCGGAACTCGAAGCGTTCTCCACCGCGGTGGCGCATGACCTTAAGAGTCCCTTACAGTCGGTATTAGCGTGCGCCGGCATCATCGCATCCGATTACGGGCCGAAAATGGATCGCGAAGGTAAACAGGCCGTGGATTTCATCGTCCGATCAGCTTCGCGGATGTCGCAGATCATCGGCGACCTGCTGGCCCTGTCGAAAATTACCCAGCAGGAACTGCAACGGGAACGCGTCGACCTCAGCGGGATCGCCCGGATGGTTTATAACGAGCTGAAGCAGTTCGACCCGGAACGAGACGCGGAGATCATCATTGCCGCGGACATCATCGTCCACGCCGACCCGGGACTTGCCCGGATCCTTATGGAGAACCTTATCCGTAACGCATGGAAATTCACCGCGAAAGAAGATCGTGCGCTCATCGAGTTCGGGACCCGGCATGAGGATGGAACAACCGTTTATTTCATCCGGGACAACGGGATAGGTCTTGACACAGGGCATGCCGACCGGCTGTTCAGGCCGTTCCAGCGCCTGCCCTCAGCCAAGGGCTTCGACGGGACCGGAGTGGGCCTTGCCACGGTAAAGAGGATCATCGACAAGCATGGCGGAACCGTGCGGGCCGAAGGCGAACCGGGCAAAGGCGCGACTATCAGTTTCCATCTTGGTTAGCGCTTGCCCATATATTTAAATTCTTCAACTTTCCATATATTGTTCGGCCTGTTCGGTCCGGGCCGCATTAAGGATTTTCCCTGCAACGTATTCTGCGCTGTCGACAGGAAACGCGGACGAGGCGGCGCGGCTCCGCTGCTCCTGGCGCAATTTCTGGTCGCCCAGCGAATGCCTGCCGAAGTCGGTCGCGGTCGTGCGCGGGAAAACAGTAATGACCCGGATATTGTCCGGGGCCAGCTCCACCCTTGCCGTATCGGAAATCAGGTTCAGGGCGGCTTTGGTTGCCGCATACGCGCCCAGACCCGGGATCTTCATTTTGGAGACCATTGAGCTGATATTGATGATCATGCCCCCGCCGGACGTCCGCATTTTCGGCACCACGGCCTGGATCGCATGGACCGGGCCGTACACGTTCAGCGCCATGATCTTCTGAAAATACGCCATGTCAAGCCCGGCAACCGGGCCGGCTTCGGCCTGGCCTGCGTTGTTTATCAGCACGTCGATCCGGCCGAAATGCCTGAACGCGGCATCGACCATCCCCGTTATTGCGACAGGATCGCGCATGTCTGCGGGAAGCCCTACGGCCTCACGGCCCTGCCCCGCAAGCTCCATTGCCAGCGCCGCAAGCTTGTCCTTTGAGCGGGCCACGAGCACGACCTTTGCGCCCGCTTCGCTGAAGCACCGTGCAGTGGCCAGCCCGATCCCTTCCGATGCTCCGGTAATGATCGTTACTTTTCCGGTAATGTCCATAGTATACCTCCTTTTGTCTTTTCAAAAAATAGCTCCTGGTCAAAGGGAGAGCGTCCGCTGTGTGGAGAAAAACGAACGCAACGTATCGAATGATGACGTGTTCACGCTTTGGCAAACTCAACACGAAAGGAGGTTGCGACATGAGACGACATACGGGACGGCTTGCCTTTGGGGTGGTTTTCCTTTCCGCGTCTGGTTTGCTTTTCGCTCAAAACAGACCTTTCGCTTCATTTTGCAAAGACGCTTTCAGGTAGTTAACAGTTTTTTGATTATCCGTTGAGACGGGGAAGGTTTTACTCGGTTTCAACTGGTAAGCGGCCCTGGGTTCAGTGCCGTAAAATGCTTAGGGGGATATAGCTGGCATACATATTGCTGAATTATATTATAGTAATGAAGGAACATTTATGTTGAAAAAAACCAATTGGCTTATGGTACTGATCGCACTCCTGTCGCTCGCCGCCATCACGATTGGCGAACAAAAAATGGTGGGCGTGTACGGCTGGGCTCTTGCGGTCAACGCCAACGGCGATGTAACGTCGATGTCGTATGCGAATCCAAAAACCGAACTCAATATCGAAGCATCTATCGAAATAACCCTCGATACTTATGGAATGCCGACACATGGGAAAGTGGTTTTCCGCGATGGCGTGTCACGCACGCTTAATTTCCCTGAAGAGGTAACGGTTTACTGGGATGAGTTTAAAGGAGCGCACAGCCTCTGGAGTTATTTAGCCACCATGGGCAAACTGAACACCATCAACCCGTATCAAACGTCAATTCCACAGGAGATGTTCGGCAGGTTCTCCCGGGTGGTCACCATGAGCGGCGTCGAATTGTTCGGAACACTGGCCCCTCGATACATCATGAACCCTGCAACCGGAGAAGTATTCTCCGACTGGTTCACACTCGACGTGAAGGGAAACCCACTTATGATGAATCGGCATGGAATCGACTTGATCCAGCAAATGAAATAGCCTCGAGGGGTTATTTATTTTTTAAACGATTGTATTGAACGGATGACGTGCTATGCCCCAGCGAGGGACTGCCCGGCAGTAGTCCTGATAGTGCTTGCCGAATTTATTCCTCAGATGCGGTTCTTCGTAGAGCGGGACAAAGAGATGAAAGCCGAAAAACATGATCGAGGTATACATCAGGAGAGACCAATTCCAGAAAAAGAGGGCCTCGGCCGCAAGAACCACGATGCCCGCACTACCGATGTAGATACTCAGCGATGGCGCAATACGTTTACTTTTACGATAAACGTACCGGTTGCTCCTTTAACCTGCAGAAGCATGGGACCGGAGCATCTGCTTATAAGGGGCACAACGTTTGCACCGGCATAAAAAAAACGGTCGTTTGCCAGAGTGGCAATGGTATGGCCGTTCAGCGAAAGTGCCTTGATGGTAAGGCGTTGGTTCATTTTCAGGTTTATAATAAGATTGTTTCCGGAAATACGGACAGCTTCAGCTGTCTTTTTCGTTAAAACCAAAGGCACTGAAATTGCAGTTGGCGCCGACAGATCCAGTGTCCTGGCAACCTGCGTGAAATATTGCTGATAGATATCCTGGACGACCACGGTTGGATCGACTGCTCCGGCAATGATGGGAAGGATTTCGGCGATAATAATATCGGCGGTCACGGTTTCCCCCGCCTCCAGATCCGCCTGGGTCCTGCCGAATTTCAACCCCTTTTTCGCCATCACGGTGACCGAATACTCTTTTCCCAGAACAGGAATGCCGTTAAAAAAATAATGGCCATTGGCATCGGTGATGGTAATATATTGTCCTGCTGTTAATACTGCCGGGGCATCGGTACCGGCGCTGAAATCGCTGACCGACGAACCATTGGAAACCGGTATCAGCGGCAGTACCGTTGCGCAAACCATGACCGTGCATCCGGGAACGGGTTCGAGGAAAGAAGGCATTCCCATTCCGGGATTCGGAGGATTAATGACCTCTTCAACAGTACCCTTTATATTTGATCTGCCCACCGGAGGAACAGGGACAGTATCGGTGGGCGCCAGCGATAGATCTACGGTAATTATCTGGTTTGCGTTAAGCGTTACCGTTTCCTGCGCAGAACCCAAACCGGTCTTTTGTGCCGAAACGATATACTCTCCGGCAGGAAGAATGAGGCTGTAATGCCCCTTGGCATCCGTTACGGTCGTGCGGGGCAAAAATCGCGGCGGAAGCGGATCAATCATCGGAATGAACATCGGTGCGACAACGACCGTACATTGCGGTACGGGAATCACATAGCACGGCATTGGCATCGACGGGTTTGCACCCGGACACCCTGATGTATACACTGTCCCTTGTAACGTTGCCGAATCATTTGCCGGAGGAGGAGGAACAGTGACTTTCTGGAGCACCAGATCAAGGGTTGTTAATGTGTTCTTCAGTACTATTGCTACCGGTGCGGATGCGCCTTCGCCTGCTTTAAATGCGCTGACAACAGCGGTTGAATTAGACACAGCATCAAAGGTAACGGAATACTTGCCGTTGGTATCGGTCAGTGCTTTAACGACCATCTGCGTCGATGTCGGCGGCGGATAAATCATGGTGAGTGCACCAACAACAGCCTGGTAGCTTACCGAAACCGTGCAGCCGGGTACCGGCGAAAGCATACAGAGCGATGTCATGACAGGATTTATCGGACAATTACCCGCAAAGACAGTCCCGTCTATGGTATAGGTTTGCGAAGTCACTGCGGAGTGTGCCGGTGCGACAACAAACACCGCACAAGAAACCAGAATTGCTTTTTTAATAAGCGGATAAACGTTACGCATAGTACCCTCCCCTGCTTTTATTTGGACTGCAATTTCCCGATCATTTTTCGTTTATTCTGACGGACCCCTATTCCTATTAATAATTATACAATACTTCTGCATTATTTTCCAGTCACCATGACTATGAATCGGTCACTGCCTGCCTGATTTGACAGATACATACCTGAAACGTATATTCTCAAGCGGAAAAAATAATTACCGGTCATCACCGTCTCTCCATGAAAATGCTCCTGCCAAACAAATCGACGGTTCCCTTTCTGACGCTCCTGTTTCTGCTGTCGGCTGAAACTGTTCCGGCAGTCCAGATAAAGCTCAGCAACGGGACAGTGCTTGTCGGCGATATCGTCTCCCAGAACGACAGTTCCATTGTCGTACAGATAGGCGAGTCAAAGGTCTCAATTGTAAAAAACATGGTGATTGAAATCGCCGGGCTGGCGGTTGGAACGACTTTTGCTCCGGCTGCCACACCTGCGCCACAGCATCCGCCCCAAGCCGAGCCGACATTTGTGCCTGTGGCCCAGCCGGCGTTTACACCTCCAATGGCTGGACCGACTCCGTTACCTCTTGACCAGTCGCCGGCTCCTCTAACGGTACAGCCGCTCTTCGGGCAGGCCCGGCAAGGCGGTGACAGCATGAAGGTGACGTACATTTCCGTGCTGCCCATCGAAAGTAAAGACATCAGCCCTTCGCTTCTGTCAGTGCTTGCCGACGAATTCCGCAGGAGCTGCAACGAGACCGGTGTTTTCAAGGTCATGGAACGCGGGATAATGGAAAAAATTCTCAGCGAACAGGCATTTCAGATGACCGGCGCCGTCGACGAGGCGGACATGGTCAAGGTCGGAAAAATTATCGGCGTTTCACGCATCGTGTCCGCCTCTGTCGTCAAGGTCGCGGACGGCTCCTACGCCGTATCGGCAAAGATGGTCGACGTGGAAAGCGGTTCGATCCTCGGTACTGCCTCGGAAAAACGCAGCGGCGATTCCTTTGAAGTCATCAAACGGATGCTGAACAATCTGGCGTTCGTGCTGGCCGGAACAACCACGCCGGACCATGAAGAGTACCTGAAAATGGCGGCAAAGGAGACTGAAGAGCAGCAGAAGGCCGAGAAAATGGGCCAATCGCGGTTTTATTTCTCCGCGGGCGGTTTAGCGGCGTATCCCGTGTACCTTTTCCAGACCAACGGAGAGACAACGAAACGGGAATATTTTGAAAAAGCCCCGGCATTGACCTCATGGGGAGTGCCGAGCGACATTTTCGATTTCGGGGGCATCTGCAACTTCGGAATCAGACTGTCGCCGTCATTGTGGCTGGCCGGTAAGTGCGGTTATTACCGGACCGGCCTGCGTAAGGGATACACTATCGCGAACTATTACAATGATACGAGCCTGTATGTGGGCTCGCGCCCGGACACCGCACGGATCGAAGGCCCGGACGATATCCTGAGCCGGAGCGAGCGTTCGTTTGAGGTGACAAACCTCGGCATCGGCCTGAAATGGCAGTTTTACCGGAACCCGCGCATAGCGATCGGCGTTACCGTGGTGCCGGAAATCGGCTTCATCACCTGTACGGAAAACTCATACGATTCGTCGTTCGCCAACAACAATTTATACACGAACGGCGTTTTCATGGGCAAGGAACAGATTTACAGCCAGGAGATACGGCAGACGACGCTCAAAGGTACCGCGTTCGGGTGCGACCTGGACGGCACGGCTGAAGTCTATCTTTTCAAAAACCTCGGCCTCAACCTGACCTGCGGCCTCAGTTACCTGCTTTCTGGAACATTGACGGGGAAAACCAGGGTGCAGCGTTACGAAATCGACCGCAGCCCGGTACAGAACACGGTCACCGACACCTCCTACACCGAAAACGCGGCATTGGTCAAGGGAAATTTTCTGGGCACCGGGGAGTTTTTCCAGATAGAGAACCCTGACGTTAAGCAGAAAGATCCGGACGGAAACCCGGTCACCATCACCAAGGCGTTAAAGGAATTCGCCACGTTCCGGATCTCGCTCGGCGTCGTGTACTACTTCTGACAGGAGCAGCCGTATGAAAAAATCCATTGCACTCATGGCGGCCATCTGCCTCGCCTCTGCGGCGTGCCTGTCGGTGCGGTGCGCGGGTGAAAACGGCGATGCGTTTTCCATTCAGAGAAACCCGGTACTGCCTTCAGTCAATCCGTACGCGGTCATTGAGGGTATGGGGAGCTTCGGCGTCCCGAACGGCGGCGATCCGGAACTGCTCCTCGGCATGTCGCGCGACACCGTGGCGCTCATTCTCGGCAGGCCGGCCGACTCTTCGGTGGGACTCATGATCTACCGCTTCAGGGACATCAGTGTTACCGTCAAATACGTCAACAACGCCGCGGCACAGATCGAAATAGATTGTGACCGGTGGGTGAGCTTCGACGGCGGCAAGTTCCTCGTCGCCTACGACAACACGAAAAACGACATGGTCGCCCGCTACGGCCAGCCCGACCGCGACGAAAACCTGACCTGGTGGTACGACGCGCGCGGCATCGGCTTCATCTACGATTATTTTTCGAATCCGCTTCGCATCAAAAAAGCCGTGGTATATTACCCGAACGGTCCTCTGGCAGGGCCGGCGGTCTACATCGATTCGCTCTACCTCGCCAATACGGTGGACAACGACGCGGACGGTTACCTGAGTTCGTTCGATCTCTGTGTCAAGGTCGGGATGCCGGATACAACGCATGATTCGGTGAGCTTCAAGCTTTATTCGCGGTCGCACGGGACAACGGCCTGGGGAACGCCGTTCATTTCATCGACGAACATATACATTGACACATCGTATGATGTCAAATACGCTTCCATCACCGGGGCCGACAGCGGGAGTGTCGATTATCTCGTGGAAATGTTTTCGCGCTCCGGCAGCGTCATGCTCGACTCCATGACGCTGTCGGATGTCCGCATCGAAACGCCCGCCGAAGACGGGCTGTAGGCGGAAAAATTACTTCGTAAATTTTCTGTATTGAGCGGGCCGGAACTTGTTGAGGATGGAAACCTTCAATGCAGCGCCCATATTCATGCTTGACAAATAAAGCATTACCCGCAGATAGAGCGCCTCGTTTTTCTTCATCTTAAGAAGCGGCGGAAGCCGGTCGGCCATTTTGCGCGAAAATGATTTTGTACCGTGAAGTGCGCCCCAGATAAGCCCCTTGTTCGTGCCGAGGTGGTCGGCAAGAAACCCGTAGCTCAACGGCCACGGCGGCATCCTTGACCCCCGGCAGCGGAGCAAATAGAGTTTTGCATCCGTATACGTGAACACGTCGATCTTGCGCATAAATTTCCTCCATCTCCTCGTGTTGTTAAAGAAACAGTATCGTTTTTTTAAGTCGTGCCCGCCTGTCAAATCACGAAACCCGCCGAATGCAGCCCTCGGCCGCTTTCTGCTCCCGTGATGTCCGTTACTGTGAGATGAACAAGGGTAAGCTGAAGAATACTTTCCACATTCCCGCTGGTACTAAATATACGATATAGGCCGGAGAACCGCAATGTCCGATCTTCTCTTTAAACGCGGCCAGCGAAAGGAGACGGTATGTGAGGGGGAGAGCGATCACGGCAAGGGAGTCCTGAATACTCCGCTGGACGTCCCGGCAAAAAGATTCGTTCCGCTCACTGTCAGGGAGAGGACCGTACTGTCAGTTAATCCGTTATCGGCCAGAGTCCAGCTCGCGCCATTGTCCGTTGAAAGGAACACGCCGCCGTCCGTTCCGGCAAAGAGGTCTGTTCCTCGCGCCACAAGCGCATTGACGGTCAAATTTGTCAACCCGTGATCCACCGCAATCCAACTTGCACCGTTGTTCGTTGAGAGGAACACGCCGCCGCCGTACGTTCCAGCAAAGAGGTTCGTGCCGCTCCCTGCAAGAGACATGACTTCTGTTTCCGTCAACCCATTATTGACCGCGGTCCAGGTCGCGCCGTTGTTCGTGGAAAGGTAGACACCGTCACCGTCTGTTCCGGCAAAGAGGTTCGTCCCATTCACCACAAGCGCATAGACGGCAGTGCTCGGCAATCCGCTATTGACCGGGGTCCAGCTCGCGCCGTTGTCAGTGGAACGGAAAACACCGTCATAATACGTCCCGGCAAAGAGGTTCGTGCCGCTCGCCGCCAGCGTATAGACTTCCAGATCCGTCAATCCCGAATCGACCGCGGTCCAGGTCGCGCCGTTGTTCGTGGAGAGGTAGACACCTTCGCCGTCTGTTCCGGCAAAGAGGTTCGTCCCATTCACCAGAAGCGCATAGACGGTAGCGCTCGGCAATCCGTTATTGACCGGAGTCCAGCTCGCGCCGTTGTCGGCGGAAAGATAAACACCGTAGTCATATGTTCCTGCATAGAGGTTAGTTCCTGTCACTGCATAAGACCAGATATGAATGTCCGGCGGCAATCCGCTGTTACTTGCCGTCCATGGAGACCAGTTCGTCCCATGTGCGTCAAAAGGGTTGTCTCTCTCGTGGTTCGAACAGCCGGCGAATAGAACAATTCCGGTAATCGCCATGTAAGCCAGCCATGGGACCGTCTTTCGGAATGCGCATACTATTCGTTCCATAGATATCCCCCGGACCGTCAAAATTTGATGGAAATGGCAAATGCCGCCGCAGATAGGCCGGCAAGCGTATAAAAAATGTTGCGCATTTTTTCGGCATTCCTGACCGATTGCCATTCAGCATCGTGTTTAGCGGTATTGTAATTGTTGTCGGCCTTATAATCATCGTAAAGGGTATTAGACCGCACCTGGAAAAGAACCCCTATGGCCCCGCTCCCTGCGGTAAGAAGGCCGAAGGTTATCCTGCGAAGGTAGCGGCCATGACGGTACTTATCCGTTTTGTCTGTGCCGATTGAGCCGGGAGACGCCTCTTTATGCGTATCCGCCTGTTTGCCGCTATAGGCCAAAGGTCCGCGCTGCCCGTCGTCCGCTTCCGTTGTAACAGTCGTCATTTCCGGCCAATTGAATGAGACAGGCGTGGTTTCCTGCACAAGTATCAACTTCTTCGCTCTCGTAAGAGATGCCGAACCGTTGTGAATGAAGGCAATGTTTTTTAACGATACCTGCGTAGTATTTGATTCGATATTGAGTCCGAAGGTGCTGTAGGCAATCGTACAATGTTCGAGCGAAATACTTTCGGCCTCATACGTGACTTTTATTCCATTCCAGTCGTACGCATCGGGCATGGTTTTTGTGTGCGGCACGTCATGGACAGAGGTGAAAACGACGGGTTGTTGAGGAGTACCATTACAGACGAACCTGCCCTGCACCATGATCCCTGTATAGTTCATGAACCGCAGCACGCTTCCGGGGGCAAACGAGAGCGTTGTTTTGGGAAGGACCACAATATCCCCGGAAATGAGGTATTCGCCTGCCTGGTAGTTTCCGGAAATTTCACCGGTCAATTGTTTCTGCGCCAGTGCCCCGTTGGTAACGCCGCCGATTAATACAAGGGAAAAAAATAATCTCAAAAAGATTTTCATTGTTTCTCCGTCATCCGGTGAAAAAAAGTGTTACTCCTGTGCGCACCATTCTGGAGTAAACAACCACGGGTAAAAAAGATATAAAAGGTCTGCATAAAAAACAAGGGAAAACACGATATCTGGTTTTGGACTGCTCCCCGTGCGTCGAGATGTTTTCATAAAAAATCAGGTTGATACTGACCGGCTCGTATTTTTTAATCAAAAGAGCCGGTATGAAGAAACATAGGTATTTCACACTGGAATATAAACAGCTGAGAATAAGAATTCGCCACCTGCCTGCCGAAGCGGCAACCCAGGTGGCGAATTAAACAAGGCAAGAAAAACGATTTCCCCAAAAAGCCCCTTGATGAGTTCAGGGCATGCGACCGACGCCTCAGTTCACTGCCGCCACTTTCTGCTCAACCGTAGTGACAGCACCGGCCCCGTTCCTGATTCTTGCGGACAGGAGGTAGGTGCCTGAACGCAGGTTCCCGTGCGTTGACCGGATCGCAATAGCCTGTTCTTCGCCCTGCAGTGCACTGCCGGCGCGGTGCCCGGTCCAGACGGTCCGTCCCCCAAGGTCAGTAAGGGTGAAGTCGGCCTCCCGTGCGTTTACCGCGGACGAAAGCGAAAAATACAGCGTCGAATTGCGGACACTCACGTTGCTCAGCGAAGGCATGGCATTGTTTTCCAGCTTCCT
>JBEKUX010000056.1:0-19331 GCA_049514575.1 Chitinispirillaceae bacterium
CCGGCATTGCCACCCAGAATGTGGTGGAGCGGAAGCTCGCCAAGGAGAAAAAAACGCGGCACGATCTGGGCCGCGGGGCGTTCGTCGAAGAAGTTTGGAAGTGGAAAACCGAACACCACGCCACCATTTCCAACCAGCTCCAGAAACTCGGCTGCTCCTGCGACTGGGACCGCGAGCGCTTTACCATGGACGAAGGGCTGTCGCGCGCGGTACGGCGTGTGTTCGTACAGCTGTATAAAGAGGATTTAATTTACAAAGGCAAATATATCATCAACTGGTGCCCGCGCTGCCGCACCGCGCTCTCCGACGAAGAGGCCGAGCACAAGGAAATGAGCGGCAAGTTGTACTACTTCCGCTACCCGTATAAAGACAATCCGGGCCATGTAACGGTCGCGACCACGCGGCCCGAAACCATGCTCGGCGATACCGCCGTGGCCGTGAACCCCAAGGATGACCGTTACCGCGCCCTCGTCGGTAAGAAACTCGTTCTGCCCCTCGTAAACCGCGAAATCCCGCTCATTGCCGACGATTTCGTTGACCGGGAGTTCGGCACCGGCGCGGTCAAGGTCACGCCCGCACACGACCCGAACGACTTTGCCATGGGTCAGCGCCATACCATGGAACCGATCGTGGTCATGGACGAAGGCGGGCTCATGACCGGCCCGATCCCAAAAGAATATATCGGCCTGGATCGTTTTGTCTGCAGGAAAAAGATCGTCGAAGACCTGACTTCTCTTGGCCTCGTGGAAAAAATCGAAGACCATCACCACGCCGTTGGCCATTGCTACCGCTGCCACACGGTCGTTGAGCCCTATTACTCTGATCAGTGGTTTGTACGCATGAAACCCCTTGCAAAAGAAGCGCTTCAGGCCGCGCTCGACGACCGTGTCCATTTTTATCCGGCGCGCTGGAAAAAAACCTACATCGAATGGATGGAGAACATTCGGGACTGGTGCATCTCGCGCCAGATCTGGTGGGGCCATCGTATCCCTGTATGGTACTGCGGCTGCGGAGCGACCATCGTGGAGGAAGACGCGCCCCCGAAGTGCCCGAAATGCGGTTCCACGGGTTTGCGGCAGGAAAACGATGTTCTTGACACATGGTTCTCAACGTGGCTCTGGCCGTTCTCCACGATGGGCTGGCCCGATGAAACAGAGCTTTATAAAAAATTCTACCCGACCGACGTGCTGGTAACGGCGCCGGAGATCCTCTTTTTCTGGGTTGCGCGCATGATCATAGCCGGCCGGCACTTCACCGGAAAGCTCCCCTTTACCGATGTCCTGCTCCACGGCACAGTCCGCGACAAAACGGGCAGAAAAATGAGCAAGTCGCTCGGCAACGCGCTTGACCCCATGGAGCTTATCCCGGTGTACGGCGCTGATGCGATCAGGTTTTCCATGATCATGATAACTGCCCAGGGCGCCGACGTTTTTTTAAGCAAAGACACCTTTGACCTTGGCCGCAACTTCGCCAACAAGCTCTGGAACGCTTCACGGTTCCTGCTGGCAAACATCGAAAACAGGGTCTCGTTTTCCGGCCTTCCGCCTGCAGACCGGCGCAAGGCCGAAGACCGGTGGATACTCTCGCGGCTGCAGAACGTGATCGCCTCCATGGTCGAGGCCATAAACGGCTACCGTTTCAACGAGGCTGCGCACACCATCTACGACTTCGCCTGGCATGAATTCTGCGACTGGTACGTGGAAGCAAAAAAGGCCGACCTTTACCAGGAAAACGATCCGCAGCGTAAAAACGACGCGCTCGCCATCATCTGCCATGTCCATGCGTCGCTCCTGAAACTGCTGCACCCGTTTGTTCCCTTCATTACCGAAGAGATCTGGTCGCATGTGCGCGAAAAAGCGGCCTTTGCCGGCACCATCGACTCGGAAACCATCATGACCGCATCGTATCCGAAGGCCGACATATCGCTCGCGGACCCGTCCGTCGAAGGAAAATTCAGTCTGCTCATGGAGATTGTCACTGCGCTGCGCACGATACGGTCCGAGAACAACGTACCACCGGACAAAACCGGCAGCGCGATCATCATTCCGGAATCCGGGGAAGACATCGCGTGGCTCCGCTCGCAGATCCCGCTCATAAACCAGTTCGCAAAACTTTCGGAAGCCGTCATCGATACGTCCGCGCAAAAGCCTCCATTTGCCGGTTCATCGGTTGTTAAGGGAATGCACGTGTATCTGCTGCTCGAAGGCCTCATCGACCGCCGGGTCGAAACCGAGCGGCTGTCAAAGGAAATCGCCAGGGTAAACGGCCTTATCGAGAGCACTCAAAAAAGGCTCGATGGCGGATCGTTCGCGTCCCGGGCGCCCGAAGCCGTGGTGGCAAAGGAAAGAGAGAAGCTTGCCGGGCTCATTCTTAACAAAGAGAAACTTGAAAAGGGCCTTGCCTCTTTTAAATAATTTTATGTGCTAAAGAAAAATTGTTATGTATTGCTTAAGGAGAATTATTGGTTATCGAACTTTCAGGAACAGCGCAAGACCGATGACGAGCAGGACGACAGAAAGGATATGGAAACGCCACATGATTTTTGATTTGATCTGAAATTCGCCGCCGAAGAACCCGCTTTTCCGCATCTGTATCTGAAAATGATGATGTATCGGCGCCATGAGGAAAATCCTCCTGTGCGTAAGCTTGAACCAGCCGATCTGCATGAGCACCGAAATAAACTCAAGAAGGAAAATAAACCCGACGATCGGGAGATAAAAACCGGCTTTGGTGAAAACGAAAACGATGCCTATAAGCCCGCCCAGGCCCACGGAACCGGAATCGCCCATGATGATGGTGGACGGCGGCGAGTTGAACCAGAGATAGGCTAAAAGCGTCCCGATCACGGCGCCGATGAGGGGAAGAAGTTCCAGAAGCCCTGCGATGTGGGGAATCAACAGATATGCGCACCAGGCGCTGTTACTTGACACAAATGAAATGACGCCCAGGAAAAGCAGGCAGGTGATGACCGGTACCGCGGCAAGGGTGTCGAAGCCGTCGGTAAAATTGACGCCGTTCGCGAGAATGGCGATGGTGATGGTCATGAACGGGATAAAGAGCCAGAATGGCATGTACGGAAATTTCCTGGCGATGCTGACGAACGGGATGGTGATGGTACCGTTGATATTGGGGATATACTCATACGCCAGAACCGCGACGACGAGCGAAATGAAAATATACAGCGACAGCCGTAAGGATGAGGAGAGGCCGTCGGCCTTGTACTGATAGCTCTGTTTGGTAATAAGCCCCCGGGCAACGCGGCGCTTGTTGACCACCTTGACAATATCGTCGATAGCGCCGATGATACTGAAAAAGACATAAATAACCAGAGCGGAAACCACGTACGAATTGAACCGCACGGTCAGGAGCGTTACAAAAATGATGATACCGAGGAAAAGGATCCCTGCAGGCATGACCGGCTCTTTGCCGCCGCCGCTCCCCACGACTCCCTGCATCTCAAATTCGGAGCTGAACTGCAGCTTCCGCAGGTAGCGGATGTAGGGCGGAAACAGGAGCATGGCGAGAAGAAAGGAAGCGACCATGGCCACGCTCGTGCTGAAAAGACGGCTGAACAGGAGATAGATGCCGGTGTGATGATAAAGGAAGTCGATAAGCATTTGCAAAAAAATAAGTTAAGGCTACATTATTAAATATTTTTTTTTGCTGAAGGCTCCTGTTTGGGTGTGGGGTGCCTGCCTGCCGACCCGCTACGCCCTCGCCGCCGCATAGTGCTATGACGAAGCGGGGAGCATTAGCGTGGCGAGAGCCTCGGCGCAGGCAGGGGCACCTTCCGTGCAGCTTAGAACTTCCGTTACCCCCACCCTCAGGTCTCTGTGGAATTAAAATCAGGTACAGGTTCAGATCCCGCGCCGTGCCTTCCTAGAAGAGACTTTTGCGTGGCCTGAGCGAGGGAGGCGATAAATCACGCGAAGCGTGGAAATCTGCAAAAAAGTTCTAAGTCGGCAAGCCGACCGAGCGAAGGTGCCTTCGCATCAAAAGTCTCTGGAAGGAATGGTACGACGCGGGTAACTATACCGAGAAAGCGTTGCCGCATTTTATTTTGATAAGGGAATCAAAACCATCCGGAAAAAGGATTATTATTATGACCTCACCGCTTATGCTCGACGGAAAAGCCCTCGCGAAAATTATCGAGGAAAGCATCAAACCCCGCATTGAAGCGTACAAGCGGAAAAACGGCGGACAGGTTCCGGTGCTGGCCGCCATTCTGGTGGGCAGCGACCCGGCCTCTGCCACCTACGTTAAAATGAAAGGTAACGCCTGCAGCAGGGTCGGTATGGATTCGCGGAGGATCCATCTCGGCGAAGACACGACCACCGCAGAACTTCTGGCCGAAATCGACCGCTGCAACAGGGACCCGCTGGTGAACGGCATCTTGCTCCAGCACCCTGTCCCGCGGCAAATTAACGAACGCGCCGCTTTCGACGCGATCGCGCCCGAAAAAGACGTGGACGGCGTCACCTGCCTCGGTTTCGGCCGCATGGCAATGGGCGAACCCGCCTACGGCAGCGCCACGCCCGCCGGTATAATGAAAATCCTCGACCACTATAAAATTCCCGTGGAAGGGAAACGTGCGGTCGTCGTCGGCAGGAGTCCGATCCTCGGCAAACCCATGGCGATCATGCTGCTCAACCGTAACGCGACCGTGACGGTGTGCCACTCCAGAACCCGCAACTGTGCGGAGGTGGTACGGGAAGCCGACATTGTCGTGGGCGCGGTCGGCAGGCCAAAGTTCATTCAGGGAGACTGGATAAAAAACGGCGCGGTCATCATTGACGCAGGCTATCATCCGGGCGGCGTGGGCGACGTCGACCTCGAAGCCGCGATCCCCCGTTGCTCCGCCTACACTCCGGTCCCGGGCGGCGTCGGCCCTATGACCATCGCCACCCTCCTGCTCCAGACCATGGAAGCGGCGGAAAAAAGGTTCAGCAGTGGCCGGTAAACAACCGGCCGCATCTTTATTAGAAATGGGTCTTTTTTTTGAGCAGGAACATTCCCTCTTTAACCAGAAGCGGAATAAAAACACCGCAGCAGAACGAAGCAACGGCAACGGCATACGACGCATTCGGTAATACCCTGTGGAGCAGGCAGTAGCCTTCAAATTGAAACATCACGTGAAAAATCATGATGAAGATGCTCCCGCGGCCGATATACGAAAGCCACCGGCTTGAAATTTCCCACCGCGACAGCAGGCAAGAAATTCCCAGAACGATATAAATCCCTAGAACGGCCGCCAGCGAAGACCATACGATATGGTCATATTGCCTTTTGTTAAAATCCAGCGAGTAACGGTATTTCAAATGCACAAGAGCGAACAGCACGACCGCCGCGATGAGCAACAGGGCGCTGAACTTGAACTGCACTACGCGGTTCCGGTAAAAATATCCGGCCAGAAAGAAAAAACTGCTCATTATCACGATGTCCATGGACAGCGGCAATCCATATACCACCATCGAATTATGAAACAGCGTGATGCGCGTCCCCCAGAAAAGGCCGATCGAAAAATATCCGGCAACGAGCAGAACGAGCAGCGCTATCGTCGTCCGGATCGTTTGCGAGGGCCCTGTTTTCGATAATTTTACAAACGCCCATGAAAACAGTGTTACCAGAAACAGGTGCGGTAAAAACCAGACGGCATTGATATAGGGGGGAAGTTTGTCGCCGATCGCACTCAGGAAACCCCAGATCCAATCCAACGGCGGCTCCCGCTTTACAACGGCTTTTGCGCAAATGAACAGCGCGCAGATCAAAATATACGGTTTGAGCAGCGAACGGTATTTATCGGCAACCAGGCGAGTGAACCGTTTTCCCGGATCGAGGAACACTCCGGAGAGAAAGAAAAACAGCGGGATATGGAACGAAAAGATGATCCGGTGCAGGTCGCCGGACCGTCCGGAGAACCAGTTATGGCCGAGCACGACCAGCATGATCCCGATTCCCTTTGCGATATCGACGGTCGCGGACCGGCTCTTCGGGACCGGATGTTCCAGCGGGCCGGTCATCGGTAATACTCCCGGTACCACTTGATGAAATTCCTGATGCCCCGGTCGATATTGGTGACCGGAGCATACCCCAGCTTCCGGAGTCTGGCAATATCGGCGACCGTTTCCTTCACATCGCCGGGCTGCATGGGCAGGTAGTTGACGATCGCTTTTTTCCCGAGGTTCTTTTCTATTTCCCTGATGAAATCCATGAGTTCTTCGGCCCTGCTGTTGCCGACATTGTAGATCTCGCAGGGGGCCGGGTGTTCCAGCGCAAGCAACACTCCGGCAACGACATCGTCGATGTAGGTGAAATTCCTGCGCATTTTTCCGTTGTTATAGACGTCGATCGGCTCTCCGGCAAGTATTGCCTTTGTAAATTTAAAGAGCGCCATGTCGGGACGACCCCACGGACCGTACACGGTGAAAAAACGCAATGCCGTCGTGTTCAGCCCGAACAGCCGGCTGTAGCAGTGCGCGACGAGCTCATTCGACCGTTTGGTCGCCCCATAGAGGGACAAGGGCGCATCGGTGCGGTCGCTTTCCGAAAACGGCAGTTTAGTGTTAGCGCCATAGACCGACGACGATGAGGCGTAAACGAAATTCCGGACAGCAGCGTGCCGTGCGCATTCGATGAGATTCAAAAATCCCTCATTGTTGGATTTCTGATAGGCAAATGGGTCGGTCAGCGAATACCGGACGCCGGCCTGGGCGGCCATATGGCATATGCTGTCAAAACGGCAGGCGTCGAAGATCTTGCGGAGTCCTTCGTAGTCGCACAGGTCGAGCTTGTAAAACGAAAACTTTTTAAGACTTCGGAGTACCTTGAGGCGGGACTCTTTGAGCGCCGGGTCGTAATAGCTGTTCATATTGTCGATGCCGACCACCGATTCACCTGCTTCGCACAGCTTCCTTGCGATATGGAACCCGATGAACCCTGCCGCTCCGGTAACGAGGATCATAATGTTAACCTCCTTGTAATAATATACATATCCGAATCGAAGTATAGATTAATGACTATTCCCGATATATTGTATTTATCTATATTTTGCATGTCATTGCAGGTCTTGACATGCCCTTTTCAAGGAACAATGAAATGTCCCTCGTCATTGAATCGTTGAACAACCACTGCGCGGCGGTGAAAAAGGTAGAAGCGCTGCAATCGTCCATTATTGCTATTGCGGATTATCTTATCGATACGCTCCAGAACGGCGGCAAGGTGCTGCTCATGGGCAACGGCGGCAGCGCCGCTGATGCCCAGCACATCGCCGCAGAGCTGGTCGGCCGCTACAAAATGGAACGCAAGGCGTTTCCCGCCATGGCGATTACCACCGATTCATCGATCGTCACCGCGGTGGCAAATGATTACGGTGCCGGTCACATTTTCACCCGTCAGATTGAGGCGCATGCAAAACCCGGGGACAGCGTTATCGGCATCTCGACGTCCGGCAACAGCGCCAATGTTATCGAGGCAATCAAGGTTGCCCGCGGACTCGGGTGCAAAACCTTTGCCCTTCTCGGCAACGACGGCGGCCAGCTGAAAGATTTGGTGGATATCCCGATCGTGGTCGACTCGAAAGACACCCCGCGGATTCAGGAGTGCCATATACTGATCGGCCATATCATATGCGACCTTGTGGAACAGGGGATGACCGAGGATGCGCGTTGATTTTTCAAAAGGGACAGTCCTTGTCATCGGCGACATCATGCTTGACCGGTACTACTTCGGCACGGTCAGCAGGATTTCACCCGAGGCTCCGGTGCCGGTGGTCAGGGTCTCCAGGATTTCCGATACGCTTGGCGGCGCGGGAAACGTCGCCCATAACTGTTCCTGTCTGGAGGCTCCGGTCACCGTCATCGGGAGAATTGGCAACGATGAAAACGGAGCGATTGTCCGCACAATGGCTCTTCGGAACCGAATACGTCTGATCGCATTCCCCGCGGGCCGCCAGACCATCACTAAAACGCGCGTCATCGGCGACCGCCAGCAGATCGTGCGCATTGATTTTGAAGAAGATCTCCGCAAGCCTGCTGCCATCAGGCAACAGGCAACGCTAAAAAAAGCGGTCGCACAACAATGCAAAAAGGCAAAGGCCGTGATCCTCTCCGATTACCTCAAAGGTTTCTGTTCCCCGGAACTTTGCTCATTCGTCATTCGTGAGGCACGCAGGAAAAACATACCTGTCATTGTGGACCCTAAGGGACACCAGTGGGAAAAATACCGCGGTGCAACCGTAGTTACGCCCAACGTCAAAGAGCTTTCGGAGATCGCCGGAAGACCCATAAAAAATGAGGATAATGAAATTGCGGCGTACGCGCGGAAGGTGCGCTCACGGTACGGCTTTTGCGCGCTGCTTGTCACACGGTCGGAGAAGGGCATGACGCTGGTCGATGAAAACGGCGTGGAACACTTCCCTACCGAAGCCCGCGAGGTCTTCGATGTTTCGGGCGCCGGCGACACCGTAGTGGCCTCACTTGCCGTATGTTTTGCCAGCGGTTATCCGCTGCATGAAGCCGTGACCATTGCCAACAAGGCGGCCGGCGTGGTGGTCGGCAAGATCGGCACGGTCCCGATCGAGCTCGGCGAACTCCGGGCGGCACTAGACAAAGACCATAACCCCAAACTGCTTGATACCCGCGCACTCCTTCGGCGGTGTGCAGACGAACGGCAGCGCGGCAGAACAATCGTGTTTACCAACGGCTGCTTCGATATTCTGCACCGGGGCCACGTGCATCTTCTCGAAGAGGCGAAAAAACGCGGCGATATTCTGGTGGTCGCCCTGAACAGCGACCGGTCGGCAAAAGCAGTCAAGGGAACCACGTTCCCCATTAATGCCGAGTCCGACCGTGCGCACCTCATGGCTGCGGTCAGCGCTGTGGACTTTGTCACCATTTTCAATGAAAACACACCTGTCGGGCTCATCCGGCGGATCAGGCCAGACGTAATTGTAAAGGGTGAAAATTACCGGAAAGACCAGGTTGTGGGCATGGAATATGCGGGGAAAACAGTAATCATCCCGAACCTTATGGGGTATTCCACCAGGGAAATCACGAGGAAAATCTGCGGTAGATAAGGGAAACTATTATGAATCAGAACGCGCCTTCGTCAGCAATTGTCATCGGCAGCGATCATGCCGGCTGGGAGCTCAAAGAGGCGGTCAAGGAATACCTCATAAGTAAAAATATCGCCGTTAAAGACCTGAGCGAACCGAAGCTTGATCCGCAAGATGACTATCCAAAATATGCCTTCAGGGTCGCACAGCAGGTGGCATCAGGGAAATTCGAGCAGGGGATCGCGATGTGCGGGACCGGCATCGGCGCTTCGATCGCCGCCAACCGTGTGCGGGGTGCACGGGCTGCGCTGTGCCTGACGCCCGAAATGGCGCGTATGGCAAAGCGGCACAACAATGCCAATGTTCTGGTTCTTGGCGGCAGGATCACCCAGCCCAGAGAGGCGTCCATGATAATCGAAGCCTGGATGTCCGCAAAATTCGAGGGCGGTCGGCATATGCGGCGCGTTGAGCTTCTGGACAGTATGGAGTGATTGATGGCAGCCCGAAAAGGAAAAGAAATACGCTGTCAGAAACGTGCGTCGTGGGACGAATATTTCATGCGGATCGCGATCCAGGCCGCGACCCGATCGACCTGTGACCGCAAGCACGTAGGAGCAGTGATCGTCCGCGATAAAACCATCCTTTCGACCGGTTACAACGGCAGCATCCGCGGCATGCCCCACTGCGACGACGTGGGCCACATGCTGGAAAACGGCCACTGCGTTGCCACCGTGCATGCGGAGGCGAACGCGATAATCCAGGCCGCGAAACACGGCACCGCGATCAACGGCGCCGACATCTATATCACGGCCTCGCCCTGCTGGAACTGCTTCAAGCTCGTGGCGAACAGCGGGATAAAACGCATCTTTTATCTTGAATTTTACCGCGATGCAAGAATCCTGAAGGTGGCCCACCAAGCGGGAATTGAATTAAAGCATGTGGAATTGAACGAATAATCCAGCGACTTCAAAATTCCAGAATGATATGTACAAGCGACCAGATTTCGAACAGAACCTTCATCTCGTCATCCAGACCTGTCGCAAGGCAAGCGCTTGGGGGCTTGCATCTTTATTGACCGAAAAAACATGGCGGAGATAGGAAGGAACCGTCTTGGCATGGACGACCGTATCTTTACAATTGCGCCGGACAGTGGCTGTATACGACGTCCCTGGTGATGTAAAAAAAAGTCGTTTTACAAGTTCGGGATCAGTATTATGCAATATAAAATCCTCACCATCAACGGTGAGAAGAGTGTCGTACGGTTTAAACCCAGAAGATTGGTTTTCATTGAAAACGCCTCTAATTATTAACCTGCCGGAAACTTCATCATTGTAAGGGAAAAATCCAAAATCAGATTTCAACCGCGGATGCTGTTCCTTGGAAATGTAGTTGATTCCCAGCCGCCCGAACTCCTCTCTGGTTGGCAGTGGGTTGTTCGTTTGAAGGTAATGCACTAAAAATTCTTTCACCTCTGTATGACTTAATGACGCAATGATTTGAAATAGGCTATCGGATTCGAATGGTCGCCCCGGAGGATACTTCTCCTTCATTTTCCGCAAAACATCCATGAGGGTCACCTGTCCGGCAGTTTTATTGATTATGTGAACATCAAGCAGTGCGCCGAAAACCAAACCTCTCCGGTAAATATCCTGCATCATATCGTGATAATCAAGCGTTTTCCTACTGCAATCAATAATATTCAGCGAATCGATTTTAGTATCACCGGTAATTAAAGAATACGATAAAACATTAAGAAATTTTTCAACAGATATCCTATGATTTACAAGCAACATTTTGAATGTTGCCCATTGGGCAAGCCCCTCATAAAACCAGAGATGGGTCACCGGATGTTTGCCGGTATATCTATTCTCATAAATCTCAGTGCTTTGCAGTGACAAGGGGCTTAAAACATGGAAAAGCTCATGCCGTGCAAATAGTTCCATCATTTCTTTTATACTAGATTTTTTCTGTCCACCGAATCCATAAATTGACGAACACAGATGTTCATGAGCACCTATATGACGGATATTGTCATTAATGATATTTACTAAAAAGGTATAATTATCAACAGGAAATCCTCCTAAAAAACAGTCTACGTCTTTCACCGCATCCTTTAAAATGCCTTTTAAATTCCGTGCTCTGACCTTCCCGTTCTCACTATGTGTATAAATAAAATATCGTTTGTTGTTATGTTCGAATGCCGCGTATGAAAGATTTCCCAATAAAATAGGACTGTCGAGCAATTCAAAGATATTGTTGGCATATAAATTTCGGTTCGAGTCCTGCGGTAGAGCGGTACCGATGGACCAATCGCCGGGAATTTTCAGCAGTATCCTGAGCGGTTTGTCAATTATATTGGGTAAAAAACCGAATACCCCATACGGGTTTATTTGGAAGAAATCAGCGTTGAAGTATGTTCCTGCGAAAAGCATTATCGAGTCTATTGTAGAGTTGAATGTCGGAATAACCTCATAAGAGATATGGTCAATCGGTTTTGCCATATCCAATATAAAGCACGAAGAATCAACGAATGTCCACGGTATCGTGTCTCCTTTTTTCCCAACAAAAACCAGATTCCGTATAAATTTTGCATAGTATCGAATTTCGTATGAACCCGGTACTTGACTAGCAAAATAAAAGCTATCGCAAGGTGGAGCATCTGCAGGTAAATAGAGCGTAACATTCAGCCGGCATTTGTCCGCCGTTGACACGGGGGTAATTTGGTAGTCTAAATAATAGCCTCTCGAATTAGGTGATAAAAACGACCGCAGCAGCGGAGGTGAACAAAAACAAAGCAGACCGACGCCTAAAATACATATAGCCAGCTGAAATCGAACCCTTCTCATAAACTACCGCCAGATAAAACATGCCATTTGAGAGTTGCCACAAATAAACCAGTGTAATTATTTTTTTTTCTTTCCCTTTGCGTCTTTGCCCCTTTGTGCTTCTGCACCTTTTCCTTCCATTTTTTCTATATCCCCCTCTTCCGCAAAAACAATCTCAAAATCGTCACCTTCGGCCGCGCTGATGTGCACACGAGTATACTTTTTGCCCTCCTCGCCCAGGTGGGAAAGCAGTTGCCGCGACATGCCGGGCAAAATCGACTGGTCGATGATCGCCTGTGCTGCGCGCGCGCCGGTCTCGCCCGAACTGCACGCGTCGACGATCTGCTCCACAAGCGAGGGCGAGCAGCTGAACGCCAGCTTGTGCACATCGTGCATCCGGCGCGCGATCTTGTCAAGCTTGAGCGCCACGATGTCCGACAAGGCCTCTTTCGAGAGCGGCCTGAACGGTACCACGGTGCAGCGGCCGACCAGCGCAGGCTGGAAGTGCGCGATGAGCGCCGGTTTCACCGCATCCAGAAGTTCCTTGTCCGAAGGAGGCCTTTCGGCGGCGCACTGCTCGACGATGACCTCGGACGCGAGGTTCGAGGTCATGACGATCACGGTGTTGCGGAAATTGATCTCCCTTCCCTCTCCGTCGCGCATGAACCCCTTGTCGAACACCTGGTAGAACAGGTTCATGACTTCGAGGTGCGCCTTCTCCACTTCGTCAAGTAATACCACCGAATACGGCTTCTGTCGCACCGCCTCGGTGAGCACGCCGCCTTCGCCGTACCCAATGTAACCCGGCGGCGACCCTTTGAGCTGTGATACGGTGTGTTTTTCCTGGTACTCCGACATATTGATGACGGTCAGGAAGCGGTCTGAGCCGAAGAGCTCGTCCGCGAGCGCGAGCGCGAGCTCGGTCTTGCCCACGCCCGAAGGCCCGGTGAAGAAAAACACGCCTAAAGGCGCGTCCGGGTTGGTCATGCCGGTCTTGGCCGACCGGATTGCATCACAGAGCGTCTGCACTGCATACTCCTGTCCGATCACCCGCTGCCCGAGCTTCTCCTCGAGCGATAAAAGCGTTGCCGCTTCGTCTTTCATCATGGAACCAACCGGGATGCCGGTCCAGTCCGCGATCACCTGCCCGCACACGGGCGCCGACACATGCGAAAACACCATGGGTGTTTCACCCTGCACTTCGGTAAGTTTTTTGAGCGCCTCATCGTTCGCTTTTTCCAAATCTTCAATTGCAGCCTTACCCTCGTTCTTCTCCCGGGCGCCCTTTAGTTTGCCGCGCGTTTCCACCACCACCTTTGCCAGTTCTTTTTCTTTGCCCCATTTTTCGGCCAGAGCCGCGATCTCCTTTTCAAGCGCGGCGATCGAGGCGGTACAGGCCGAGGTCTCCTCTGCATCGGCAGCGATGCCGACCGACCGGTCCTTTTCGAGCGCAGCGAGCCGCGCCCTGACGTTCGTCAGCTCGCGTTCTTTTGCGTCAAGGGAGGTCGGCTTGACGCTCTGGCTCATTTTGACGCGGGTGCTGGCGGTGTCCAGTACGTCGACCGCCTTGTCCGGAAGCTGCCTGCCGGAAATGTAGCGGTGCGAATAGGTGACGGCCGCCTTGATGCCGTCGTAGGTTATGGTCACGCCGTGGTGCTTTTCGTAACTCGCGGCCACGCCGCGCAGCATTACGGCGCACTTTTCCTCGTCCGGCTCCTCAACTTTGACAAGCTGGAACCGCCGCGCAAGCGCCGGATCTTTCTCAAAATATTTCCGGTATTCAGCCCAGGTGGTGGCGGCCATTGTGCGCAGCTCGCCCCGAGCGAGTGCGGGCTTAAGCAGGTTTGCCGCGTCGTTCTGGCCGGCCGCACCGCCGGCGCCGATGAGCGTATGCGCTTCGTCGATAAAAAGAATGGTCGACTTCGCGCTGCCCTTGATGGCATCGATAACGCTCTTGAGCCGTTTTTCGAACTCACCCTTGACGCTTGCGCCTGCCTGCAGGAGGCCGAGGTCAAGCCCCCAGAGGTCGACGTCTTTCAGGTGGTCAGGCACGTCGCCTGCCGCTATGCGGAGCGCAAGCCCTTCCACGATAGCGGTCTTTCCTACGCCCGCCTCACCGACGAGAATAGGGTTGTTCTTCCGTCGCCTGCTTAAAATATCGAGCGCGTTACGGATCTCGTCGTCACGGCCGAGTATCGGATCGATTTTCCCTGCCTTCGCATCATCGGTAAAATTGGTGCAGTATTTCCGCAGGATGTCGGTGGACGCTTCGGGCGTCATTGCCGCCGAAGGGGTCTTTGTTCCGGTCTCACCAGAGGATATTGGCACTGCCTCCTGTGAAGAGGCAGTGATTTTATTGAACTCGGCCTTGAGAACGTCAATATTAATTTGCCGCATATGGTCGATATACTGGCCGGTGCCGTAACGGGACTTTTCAAACGCTGCGATGAAGAGCGTGCCTGAGGTGATCTTTTCGAGTCCGAATACAAGCGATGCCAGCGACCATGCCTCTTCGAACGCCTCGATAAGGGGCGGCGCAAATGCCGGTTTGCCAGTATTCCCGGTCCGCAGGTTCTCAAGCTCTGCGGTAAGCGCTTTGCGCAAACCGGAGGTGTCTACCTCAAACCTCCGCATGATAAGCGGTATATCGCTCTCCGGCTCATCAAGGAATTCGATAAACAAATGCTCCCACCGTACTTCGTAGTGGCCCCTGTTCACGCAGCTGCCGACCGCCCGTTCAAGCGTTCTGACACACAACGGATCGAGCTTTTCGAGAAGGATGCGGATGTCTTTGACAATCATGATTCAAGCTCCTTAAGAAATAATTTTAAAATTTTTCTTTGGCTAAAGGCACCTGTCTGGGTAGGGGGTGGGCAGCATTGTGCTGAAACAGGCTTCGTTTTACCCCCACCCTCAAATTCTGTGCCGTTGAAATTGAAAAAGGATCTTCTAATTTTTATTTAACCGGAATGATGCTTGCGGGTGCGGGTAAAGGATGCTTTAAATCTGTACAGACGGTGCCCACCCGCCACCCCGAATAAAGTCTTTAGCAAAAAAAATTAATTATTGTTATTTATTAGGAAAATACTCAATTGAACCACAGATTCCAATCGTGCGTAGTTTCTGACTTTAAACAACGTCTCCTAAGGCTATAACTCCTGGCGATAATTTATTTTCAATATAAGTATATGCCAAAAGCACTTCCAGCCATTCTCGTCGTGGGCGGCGCCGGTTATATCGGCAGCCATATCTGCAAAGAACTGCATAGGTGCGGTTATATTCCAGTATGTTATGATAACCTGATTTACGGGCATACATGGGCGGTCAAATGGGGACCGTTTGAGAAGGGCGACATCAAAGACCAGGAGCGGCTCAATCAGGTTTTCGCGGCGCATCGCATAGAAGGCGTTATTCATCTGGCGGCCTTTGCTTACGTCGGCGAATCAGTCGTCGAGCCGGCAAAATATTACTCAAACAATGTCGCAGGAACGATCTCACTTCTGGACGCCATGAGGAACAACAAGGTAAAAAAAATAGTTTTCTCAAGCACCTGCGCGGTATATGGAATCCCTAACACCATACCAATCACTGAAAAGGAGCCGATGAATCCGGTGAACCCTTACGGTGCGTCAAAAATGATGGTTGAACGGATACTGCGGGACTTTCATCATGCGTACGGTCTTGGATTTGTCGCATTGCGGTATTTCAACGCTGCGGGTGCTGACCCGGAAGCAGAAATCGGCGAAGTACATAATCCGGAAACCCATCTTATTCCGCTCGCCCTCGATGTCGTGCTTGGCCGGCGCGAGGAGCTTGCAGTATTCGGCAACGGTTATCCGACACCTGATGGAACATGCATCAGGGACTATATCCATGTCACGGACCTTGCCAGGGCTCATGTGCTTTCCCTGAAACAGCTCGAAAATAAAGGGCCTGTCGGCCTTTCGGTTAACCTCGGCACTGGAAAAGGCACATCAGTTTTCGAAATTATTAATGCATGCAAAGAAATCAGCGGCAGAAAGGTCAACTACCGGATCGCTCCGGCCCGTGAAGGCGATCCTCCGGTGCTTGTCGCAGACCCGTCTCAAGCGATCAAACGACTCAACTGGAAAGCCGATTATGCGGATATACGCACGGTCATTCAACACGCCTGGGAATTCCAGAAAAAAGCTGATACGTTTGTTTAGAAAGAAGACTTCACTAATGTCAACCGAACAATTGCCCTTTGAAGCCGTGGAATTTGAGCGGTTGCTCCAGAAACCGAACAGCGACCCGACCGGCCTGGCCGGATTTTTCAACAGCGGAGAACTCTGTGTGGCACGCGTGCCGGCCCGGCTCGACGTTATGGGCGGCATCGCCGACTATTCCGGCGCAAACGTCTGCGAAGCGGTGCTGGTCCGCGGCATGCTCGTTGCCCTGCAGCCCCGTACCGACCGCACGCTGCGTATTCGCACCATGCAGATCGGCAAGCGCAGCCTGCCGATCGAAACACGCATCCCGCTCGATTATTTCACCACCGGCGACGGTCTGTCCGGCTATAACGATTTCCGCGAACTCTGCCACTCCAATCCGCTGGCGGTATGGGCTTCCTATATCGGCGGCAGTATTTTCACCCTGCTCAAAGAGGAGTCGGTGAAACTCACCTACGGCTTCAATCTGCTGCTGTTGAGCGCCGTGCCCATGAATGTTGGGATAGGCAGTTCCGCGGCAGTGGAAATCGGAACCCTGTGCTGCCTCAATGCCTATCTGAAATTGAACCTGGAGGCCGCACGGATTGCACGGCTGGGCCAGATGGCAGAAAATCATGTGGTCGGCGCGCCCTGCGGCATCATGGACCAGATCGCCATCACCAGCGGCCGACACCAGCGGCTGACCCATATTTTATGCCGACCGGGAGAGGTCATGGGTGAAGTAAAGATCCCTTCAGGGTGCGGTTTCGTGGGCGTCAATTCGATGGTGCGCCATTCGGTGGCGGCAAACCCGTACAGCGACGTCCGGATCGGGGCGTTCATGGGCAAGAGGATCATCAATGATATTCGCGCAAGAAAAGGCCATGAGCCCCTTGATTACCTTACCGAAATTTCCGTGAAAGAGCTGAAATCGCACTACCTGCAGCACCTTCCCGACACCATGCTCGGCTCTGAGTTCTTTGCCCGCTACAAGACGCACGACGATCCGGTGACCAGGATCCAGCCCGACGCCACCTACCGTGTCCGCGGACCGGCATGCCATCCGATCGAAGAAAACGAACGGGTCCTGCGCTTCATCGAGGCCCTTCGCGCGGCAGAGCACGGCAGCGAAGCTCAGCTTGTTACCGCAGGTGAAACGATGTACGATGCACACGAGAGCTACCGGAACAACTGCAACCTTTCGGTGGAAGAGGTGGACTTCCTCGTCGATGCGGTGCGGCGGCGCGGGCCTAAATCCGGACTCTACGGCGCGAAAATCACGGGCGGCGGCACCGGAGGCACGGTTGCCGTGTTCGGCAAGCTGGAGGCGCTCAAGGAGCATATTCCGAAAATCGCGGTCGAGTACTCCCGCCGCACCGGCGCCATGCCGGACATCTTCGAGGGAACTTCGCCCGGCGCCATGGAATTCGGGGCCCGGCGGTTCGCTTTCGCTGCAACCGGCTGGAACCGTATATAGTACGCCTCTCCCCTGTCCTTCTCCACTTTGTGGAGAGGGATGACAAAGTCGGGGTGATGCAAAGTCACAGCACAGAGCCTGGAGGATTTAGACCCACGTGGTTAACCTTAACGCTTCCGTTGTTCGCAAAGCGATAGTACCGGCAGCCGGTTTAGGCACACGCCACTTTCCGGCATCACATGCGGTGAAAAAGGAACTGTTTCCGGTTGTCGGTCCGGACGGCGTTGCGCGCGCCCTGATTCATTATCATTTCCTCGAACTGGCATCCGCGGGTATCGAAGAAATATGCGTCATCGTGCAACCCGGTGATGATGCGGCCATCAGGGCCTATCTCGAGGGCCCGGGTGCCGACTACCTGCGTCACCTCGAAAAATATCCTTTGCTCCTGCAGGAAGCGGGCCGGATGCGAGAGCTTGCGCGGTGCGTCAGGTTCGTCGTCCAGCGCGAACAGGAGGGATACGGGCATGCGGTGTTCCAGACCAGGGACTTCGCAGCACATGAAATGGTGCTCCTCTGTCTCGGTGACCATCTTTTCCGCGGCATGCACCTTTCACCCTATCAGGAAATGGTGCAGATGGCCAAGGCAGGCAATGGCCGTTCGGTTTCCGCGGTGAACCGCATCAAGCCGGTGGAGCTCAAAGGATATGGTACGATTGCCGGCACAAGGCGCAGTGACAACCGGCGCTTGATCGACGTACAGCTCATTATCGAAAAACCCGATATTGAAACCGCCCGGCAGAAATTGCGCGTCGACGGGCTTGGCAG
Organism: Chitinispirillaceae bacterium; assembly: GCA_049514575.1. Taxonomy (GTDB): domain Bacteria; phylum Fibrobacterota; class Chitinivibrionia; order Chitinivibrionales; family Chitinispirillaceae; genus BOG-1184. The sequence continues at coordinate 18,289 of JBEKUX010000056.1, forward strand.
CGATGAATTCCTCGGCTGGTTCGGCATCCATCTGCTCGCGCCCTCGATCTACGATGTTCTGGAAGAGATGATCCGGAACAACGTCCGCGACAATGGGGAATTCCAGCTGACCAGGGCACAGGAAATACAGCGGCAGCGCGAGGGCTATTGTGCACTGGAAATGATGTCGGCCGAACGGTTTGACTTCGGCCTGCCGGACGATTTCGTGCGCAGCATCGGCGCGTTTCGAAAGCGATAAAGCATTTCCGGCCGGCCCTTCACACGGATGGCGGCCGTCGGTAAGCGTAAATATTTACTTTAGGTAACAGGTTCATTGCTTCTGTCGATTTTTCCCTGCGGTCTGATCCGGTACCGCCGACAGGGGGAAGGTGTGTCCGGACCATTATAAATCTGAATCGGAGCTGGCGTTGAAAATCAGCAACTTTATTTTTGATTTCGACGGCACGCTTGTCGACTCGCTGAAAGATGTCCTTGACAGCCTGACCTTGGCCTTTGAAAAATGCGGCATCACGGTTAGGTCACTCGATACACGGAAAATCATACAGTTGCAGCTCAGGGAAGCAATCGGAACAATTGCGCCCGATATTTCGGCGGAACAGACAGACAAGGTAATCGCCAGGTTCAGGGAAATCTACGATACCATCAACTACCCTAATACCCTTTTAATGCCTACGGCCGCAGATCTTCTGCAGAAGCTCAAGGAGCGATCGGCCGGCATGTTCATCGTGTCGAATAAACGTCAGGTTCCGACGTTCCGGATCCTCGATAAGTTTGCGATCCGTCATTTTTTTTCAGGTATTTTCAATTCCGATATGTACGGGGATGGAAAACGAACGACAAAAAGCGAACTGATTGCCCATGCGCTGGAAAAGCATTCGTTGTCTGCAAATTCGACGGCGTATGTGGGTGATTCCGAGATAGATGTGACGGCGGCTAAAGAAAACGGGCTCCGGACGTTCATAGTAAGAAACGGATACGGCGACTTAAGCGGGTTCAAAGCGCAACCCGATTTTACCGTTCATCAAATTATTGAAATACTTAAC
>JBEKUX010000057.1:0-19208 GCA_049514575.1 Chitinispirillaceae bacterium
AACCCGACAGTGGCCAACCTTACCACCATTACCGGCACAGGCATACAGTGGTATGCTGCTGCTTCAGGCGGTTCTCCGCTTGCACCGTCGACCGCTCTGGTCAGCGGCAACTCCTATTATGCAAGCCAGACCGTGAGCGGATGCGAGTCTGCTTCACGCCTTGCAGTCGCAGTGACCATAAGCAACCCTGCTGCGCCGACCGGAACTTCGCCGCAGACCTTCTGCGCCATCACTAACCCGACTGTGGCAAGCCTTACCACCATTACCGGCACAGGCATACAGTGGTATGCTGCGGCTACGGGCGGTTCTCCGCTTGCACCGTCGACTGCTCTGGTCAGCGGCAACTCCTATTATGCAACCCAGACCGTGAGCGGATGCGAGTCTGCTTCACGCCTTGCCGTTGCAGTGACCATAAGCAGCCCGGCTGCGCCGACACTCTCTTCTCCTTCCAACCTGGCAATTGATCAGTCAACAACACCAACACTTTCCTGGAATACGGTAAGCGGCGCAAGCTCTTACCATTTACAAGTGTCAACATCCTCGACCTTCGGTACAACGATCTTCGACCAAAGCGGTATTACCGGAACTTCACAGGGCATTACTGGGCTTAATGTCAGCACAACCTACTACTGGCGGGTAAGTACTTTGAATACAGGATGTGAAAGCGTCTGGTCGGTTGTGTGGTCATTCACGACGGTTCCTCCGGCGCCTTCAGCGCCAGTGCTCAGTCTGCCTGCCAATAAAGCGGTTATCAATGTCGACAGTGTCGCTTTTGTCTGGTTTAAAGCGTTGCCGGCTGTTAACACGTATGTTTTTGAAATCGCGACCGACTCGTTAATTTCTACAATGGTTTCTATTGATACAGTGACCGATACTACTGCAACACACAAGGGCCTGGCTAGCGGGACGACTTACTGGTGGCGTGTCAAAGCGCACAACAGCGGCGGCTGGGGAAACTACAGCGATACGTTCAAGTTTACTGTCACCTCTACGGCAGTAATTCTTCCGAAGAGCTATTCCTTGAACTTATTCGGAATGTCGAATGCCCGGTCTATAATCAAATATGCGCTCCCAAAGCCTTCACACGTTTCCATCAGGCTCTACAGCATTCAGGGAAAACGTATAGCCTCGCTGGTGGATTCATACCAGGCGGCCGGTTATTATCAGATTCCGGTCAATCTTGCTGTTCTGTCAAAGGGATTTTACATAATCTCTTTCACTGCCGGGAACCATGTAATCCGGAAAAAATTGATCAATTTTTAACCCTATTAAAAGGGAGCCGGGCTATTTCTCCTCCTCGTGCAGAGGTGAAGTGTAGTTTCCCTGCGTGCAAAATCTAATTTTACCTATCAGGATAGATGGAGCCACTTAATTAAAATGGAAATGTTTCAAGGAAATTAACCCTATGAATAATGTGGAGATTCTGCCGAAAGGAAGTATCGGTAAAAAATTTATTCCCCCGGAATACCTTCCTGCCGGAAAAGACGAATATTATATCCGGGACAGACAGAGCGGCCTTCCACATAATCACTGGCGCCATCTGCACCCCGATGAAATCAAGGCGCTTGTTCAAAACAATAACAGGGCCGGCAACTGGGACACGGTTTTCGTCTCAAACGATTTTAATCCCGATCTCATAAGGGACTCGGTGTTTTTCGGTCTGGTGCGGATCGGCGCTCTCCACGATGTCATCCTTGAGCACCATGATCTGCAGGTCCCGGCGGGCATTACAAACAGCCGTATCATTTCCTGCGACGTCGGCGACGATACTGCAATTCACGACGTACGCTGCCTGTCACATTATAGTATCGGAAATCGCTGCCTCATCGCCGTTATCGACGAAATACAAACAACCGGTCGTGCGAAGTTCGGCAACGGCATCCTGAAAGACGGGGAGAAAGAAACCTCCCGCGTCTGGATGGAAATAATGAATGAATCCGGCGGCCGCAAGGTTATACCGTTTGAGGGCATGATCCCTGCTGACGCATACCTGTGGGCGAAATACCGCGACGATGGCGCTCTGCAGAATAAACTTCTGGAAATCACGCAGAAAAAATTCGATTCCCATCATGGTTACTACGGTACCGTGGGCGACCAATGCGTCATCAAAAATTCGGGTACCCTGAAAGACGTAAAAGTTGGCGACTGCTGCATCATCAATGGAGCCGGTAATATCAAAAACGTCACGATCAACTCCTCTGCTGACGAACCAACCCGGATCGGAAATGACGTGGAGATGGTGAATGGCATCATCGGCCGGGGGTGCCATGTTTTTTCAGGCTCCAAGGCGGAACGGTTCGTTATCGGTGATAATTCCACTCTGGGCAACCGCGCCCTGCTGATCGACTCGTTTCTCGCTGAAAATTCAACCGTTTCCTCCTGCGAAATCCGGAACACACTCACTTTTCCTGCGCACGAACAGCATCACAGCAATTCATTTCTGATTGCGTCGATTCTCATGGGCCAGAGCAATCTGGCGGCGGGTTCGGTCATCGGATCGAACCACAACAGCAGGTCCAAGGACAACGAAGTCCAGGCGGGCCGCGGGTTCTGGCCGGGTTTATGCACCAGTGTCAAACACTCCAGCCGCTTTGCCTCATTCACCCTGCTTGCCAAGGCCGATTACCCGGGAGAATTGGATATTCCACTCCCCTTCTCGTTGATTAATAACAACGTTTCGAAAAATCAGCTCGAAATCATGCCGGCGTACTGGTGGCTGCACAACATGTATGCGCTCTCGAGAAACTCTTCGAAATTCAAAAACAGAGACAAAAGGAAGAACAAAAACCAGCATATCGAATTCGACCCGCTGGCGCCGGATACGGCGGAAGAGATTCTCGGTGCGCGCCGGCTTCTGGAAATCTTGACCGCCAGGGCCGATCTCCGGAAGCGCGGGAAAAAAATCGATCCGAAAAAAGAGAAAGAACTTGCACGCATAGGCCGGGACCTTCTTAGAAAGAACAAATCACGGGTCCAGAAATTGGAAATTCTGGCCGAAGGTATGGAAAAATCGAAACGTAAGACAGTAATCATGAATGCCACCGCAGCATATGACGCCTATGGCGATATGCTTTACTATTATGCGGTAAAAAATTGTCTGGAGTATCTGCAAAAAAATATCGTGAATGTTTTCACAACGCACGACAAAGCTTTTCAGGGAAAGCAGGAACGCGAATGGACCAATCTGGGAGGACAACTCGTACCAACGCCTGAAATCAACCGGCTTCGCTCCGATATCGGATCGAATAAATTAAACTCATGGGATGACGTTCACCAACGCTACGATATGCTGTGGGAAGCGTATCCTTGTGCAAAACAACATCACGCTTTTGCCGTTCTCTGCCACCTTCTGGGGACAACGACGCCGACAAAAAAGCAGTGGCTGGATGCTCTTGACAAAGCAGTAAAAATACAGGGACACGTCCGCGATCAGGTGTATGCGTCGCGGAAAAAAGACGACGACAACCCGTTCCGGCAGGCGACCTACAGAAACGCTGCGGAGATGAAGGCAACGGTCGGCACAGCGGATGAAGAACCTTTTATCACACAGGTGCAAAAAGAGACTGAAGCCTTTAAAAAAACAGCCGAGGATATTAAAAAAAGGGGTACGCTATGAGCACAAGGATGTGCCGATTCATCCTGACAGCGCTTCTGATTGTCTGCGTACGGTCATGGGCGCAGGAAGAAGATGAGCGCGTGTATGTATCTTCATGTTCACTTTTTGTCAAGATTACGCCCTACACGCCCGATTCCGGCGACGTTTCGGGGAAAGCAATGATCGAGGCAACGCTCTCCGATAAATCCGGTATCCCGATTCCGGATCAGGAAATAAAACTGACCGCCACCTGCGGAACGTTATCATGCCTGTCGCTGGATAATATCGGCATGAGCGGCGCCGTCTCTTCCGGGCGCTCCTGTTTTGTCACCGATAAAGACGGGAAAATACAGGTATTCCTTATCGACATTCCCTTCAACAGGCCGGGACGCGTCAAAGCCGCCTGTATTTATGGCAATTTTAAGGTCCACGCATCATGCAGCTTTTCGATTACCAGGAAAATCATTAAAAAATGGAACCGTAACAAATCCTCCTTATCCACACAATCGACGACTCGCTGAAACAATCTCTTTTCATAACGGGTCTAATAAAACAAGTGATTCGAACCATTGTAACAGCAATCCTGTGGACACTGTTTTGTGCATTTCAGTCGTCTGCAATGACCCTGAGCGATATTCCGAACAGCGGAAACGATCGAAATCAATCGGCCATTGTCCAGGAACTGCGTCCACTGATAGAACCGCTCTCCCGACGGCAGTTCACGTATCGGGATTCTTCGGCAGCAAAGGACTCCGTCAGGCGCGCCCTCTATGCATCAATCAGGCAATTGAATGCAAGTCCGCAAAAGGACAATCCTGAACAGATTCTGCTGAAGGGGCTGCTCTGGCATTATCTGTATCAGCTTGAGGTTGACTCGGCTTTTTCAATGGCCGACAGCCTCGCCACCCGTGTTATGCGCTCATGCCCGCAAATGACCGAAGCGGCATGGCTTAAAGGCATAAACTTGATTCGGGCAGCGAGGATAAAACGGGGATTTGCCATACTTGACAGTTTAAGGAGCGGCGACCGTATTCAAAACAGCAACTTTATGATTGACTATACGAAATTATCGGTTTTATGCTTTCTCCCTTTGCGGCATTCCCGGCTGGATTCACTGGCTTTATTTCTATTCTTTGCCGACAGCGGCACCCGCGCTACCATGAATGAGGAGGAGGTTGTCCCCTTCAGCGAAACATGGCGGGTCAGTGCTAAGAGTTTTCCTGCGGCAGAAATGCCCGAATTGACCTTCACCGCTTCTTACACACTGTACCAGCCGCTGCCGTTGATGTTTCCTCCTTACAACCCGAACTCCTTTGCACGCTTGAACATTGCTATCGACAATACATTGTTCCGCTCAGTCAAAGAACCGCTCCTCTATGACCCCGAGTTATTGAAATACCGGATGGAGATAACCATTACCGCGGACTGCAACGGACCGGCCTGTCCGCTCAACGACTATATGCGTTTGATTGTCTCCAAGGATTTTGACGCCGTTAAACAGATCAATGATCTTCCCCTGCTGCATGCGATATCGCTGAGATGCCATAGCAGAAGCGTGTTCAGGAATGTCCCGGGTGAATCCTGTGCGTTTGTGGCTTTTGATCTGAAGCTGTCAGGGAATTCTACCGGCAGCGTTCATGAATCGAAAAAATTACCTTCGGGAAAAGACGATGACCTTGTCGTACGCTATCTTATTGCCATGAAAACAAGCGATGTGGTTGAAGAAAAAGCCGAAGCGATTTTTCAGGATCTCTTGTGTCAATTTGCCGGATTTAAATTTTGAGTGGTAATAACTGGGAGCTGAAAACCTAGTACGCTGTCCACGTTAATATAACGCTCACTGAGGAAAAGGCAATGGTCAAATGGCACCTAAAAATTGCGTACATGGACAGTACAAAAAGATGCATGCCCGGATTTTTGGACAGCGTACTAGTGTTTTTTATTCACATGCATGTAACACAAGGGACGTAACGGCTGTCTAATACTTACGAATAAACGTGAGACATCTCTAACTATCATCAAAGGAGGTTCTATGAAACTCGGGTTAACTGTTTTGACGGCTATGCTGTTTGCAGGTATTGTTTATGCGCAGGATCCCCCTCAGGCTGCGACCGGATCCACCCAAGATTCGATACAGATCGGGAAAAATGCCCCGGACAGGGCAATGTATTCCCATGAAAAACGGCTGTTTCAAGGGCATGGATTCAATTTCAGGCCAGGCATGATGCAGCCCGGATGCAATGTACCGGAATTCGCTGGAATGGAAAAAGGAAATTGTCCCATGTGGGGTCCCTCACGGTTCATGCACCATCACCATGCATGCTGTGGGTTTGCCTTTTTCAAACTGCTGCTCCTGGGATTCATCATGATAAATATCCTGCTGACGATCATTGTTTCGCTTGATATGGCGCGCATCGGACGTTTCAACGGATTGTGGATTCCGGTGGTTCTGCTTGCAGGGATACCGGGATCGATTATCTATGCACTGTTCCGTATCGGCGACCGGATACCGTGCAAAAGCAGCACGTAATTGCTACGGAATATATTAATTTTCGTTCCTGCCCGACCCCCCGCCTAACGGCGGGGGGTCAACAATTTCAAGAGGAGTAATGACGATGGGGATTCGTTTTTTTATTGGAATGACTTTCCTCATGGCATGCGCGGGCTGCAAACCTTCGCTGCTCCTCGAAAGCCAATGGCGCGACCACGATATCACCATTGATGGAAATGCCGGGGAATGGAATGATCTCATTCAATATCCCCAGGATTTAAAAATGGGTATCGGCGTCATCAATGACGATAGGTATCTGTATCTGTGCCTGACTTCGGACGACCGTGCAACAACGTCACAGATACTCAGGTACGGGTTTACGGTCTGGTTCGAACGCAGGACACAAAAAGATAAACTGTTTGGCATTGATTTCCCGCTAGGAATGAACCTGTCCGGAACGCCCCATGAGAGACACGAAGACGGGGAACGAGACACTGCTGCAATGAAAGAACGCATTAAGGCGTCGCTGCAAACACTCGCCCTGCTCGGACCCGGGAAAAACGACACTTCCCCTGTACCGACCCGAATAGCGGAATCGCTGGGGATAGCTGTCTGCATCAAGCCGTCGCATGAGCATTGCGTTTATGAGTTGAAAGTACCGCTTAACCAGGACTCTATTCTTAAGTATGCCATAGATATCGGCAAAGATACCTTGCTTGATGTAACCTTGGAAAGTTGCGGTCCGGACAGAGAGAATAGACCTTCATCAGACATGGGTGAGGGTGGTGGTAGCATGGGTGGCGGCGGTATGGGTCATGGTGGTATGGGCGGCGGCGGCATGGGTCACGGTGGTATGGGTGGCGGCGGTATGGGTGGACACGGCGGCATGGGACAAAGGGGTCCTGGTACAGAACCGTTCAACGAGATATTAACGATAAAAATCGCTAAAAAACCGGCAGAACGCTTATAAAGAATTCACTATGTACGCTGTTATAAACGATCATTTCAGCAGTATGATAGTTGCTTGGCTTTTAAAGTTATAAGCGTTTTTTTACTGAAGTTTAATAGAAATATTTCCATAATCGCCTTTGACAGCAGGTCGAAGAAATGATCAATAAATGCATAATCGCGTCAGTAGGAATATTATTAATAACTTCCATTACCGTCTCGGCAGATACCTTGAACCTTGACGGCTATGTAAAACTCGCGCTCGACCATAATCCACAACCTAAGATCGCGGCAGGCGCAGTAGAGGCAAGCTCTGCCGCCAGGGAAAAAAGCCGGTCATCGCTGTTGCCGCATATCGATGGAAACGCCTCACTGTCGAGAAACGGGAGTGGCGGTTCTTCGTCCGGCGTACTGAACAGCCGGTATTCCGGCTCCACGGTCAACACTTCATCTGCCGGGGTAAACGGACAATTGCTTCTTTTCGATTTCGGGAAAACCCTGTACCAGTATAAATCTTCGGACAAAACCCTAGATGCGGCGAAGTACGATCTGCAAAGTACCCTTCAGACGACGGTATTGAACGCACGTACCGCTTATTTCAATTATCTGCTGTCCGAGCAGCTTCTGACCGTCAATGAGGACGCGCTGAAGCAGGCCCAGGCGCATTACGATCAGGCCAAAATCCTTTTCGAGGTCGGGAAACAGGCCCAGATCGCCGTGACCAAAGCGCTTGTCGATGTTGCAAACGCGCAGGTAAATATGATTCACGCAAGGAACGCGTTGAAACTGGCCCGGGTGCAACTGGAAACGGCGGCCGGGATGCAGTTTGCTGACCCGTTGGCGCTTACCGACAGCCTGGGACGTATCGAGGATTCGATAACGATGAACGATGCGTTGACCCAGGCGCTCCAGAAACGCCCTGAATTGCTCGCCTCCCAAGCACGGCTTGAGGCAGCACGGCTCCAGTACAAGTCTGCCCGGGCGGCATATCTGCCATCGATAAACGCTTCTGCCGGATATGACTGGCAAAACGCAAGCACGTCAAACCTTCCGGCGCCAGACTGGAACAGCCCCGGCTGGAACATCGGTGCCGCGCTTTCACTGCCGCTTTATGAAGGCGGCGCCGTCCATGCGGGAGTGCGGCAGGCGGACGCCGCACTGAAGCAGGCCATGGCATCGCTTGAGGCAACGGTACTGAACATCACGCAGGAGGTGCGGCAGGATGTCCTTCAGGAAATCGAAGCCCGTGACCGTATTTCCGCTGCCGCGATACTGGTCGAGGAGTCGGCCGAAAGCCTGCGACTTTCACAGGAACGCTACCGGAACGGTCTTGCCACTTCGCTTGAAATAACCGATGCGGAAGTGACGCTGGCAAATGCCCGCATCAGTCATGTCCAGGCGCAATTCGATTATCGGGTCGCACACGCGAATTTATTGCTATCAATAGGAGCACTGCATGAATAATGAAAAAAACATGACAGGACGAAAAAAGAAATATGCCGTTCTGTTGTGCAGGTGGAGCATTACGGGAGGTATGCTGTTACTGGCTTTTTGCGGCAAGCAGTCGTCAACACAGTGGCGCACCGTACCGATAGAAAAAGGCGACCTGAACGTCGAGGTGACCGCCAGCGGGACCGCCAACCCGCATTTTCTGGTACAGGTAGGTACCCAGGTATCCGGGACTATTGCCCGGATACTGGTCGATTTCAACAGCCACGTGAAAAAAGGACAACTTATTGCAGTCCTTGATACGACCTTTCTGCACGCCGCGGTGGAAGACGCCAGCGCATCGCTTCGCAAGGCACAGGCGCAGGAAGTCCTGACACATAATACTGCGAACCGCACCAAACAGCTCTTCGACAAAGGTCTTGCCGCCCAGGCCGATCTGGACCAGGCGACCTCGGACTGGGAATCGGCAAAGGCGGAGATAAGTTCCATGCAATCGGCGCTTGACCGGGCAAACATCAACCTTGCCTATGCCTTTATCGTGTCTCCCATTACCGGCGTGATTGTCAACCGCAATGTCGACGTAGGCCAGACCGTTGCCGCCAGTTTCAGCACGCCCACGCTGTTCACCATTGCCGACGATCTATCGAAAATGCAGATACAGGCGAGCATCGATGAAGCCGATATCGGCCAGGTCAAAATAGGCCAGAGCGCCAAGTTTACGGTCGACGCCTATCCAGACCGCTCCTTTATCGGTACAGTCACACAAGTACGTTTACAACCTACTACGGTGCAGAACGTGGTCACCTATACGGTCATGATCGACGTCGATAACCCCGATTTAGCTCTCATGCCAGGTATGACCGCGAACATCACTCTTGCAGTGCAACAGGCGCACGATGTGCTGTATGTCCCACTGGCCGCGCTTAAATTCACGCCGTCGGGGGGCCAGGGTAAAGGGAGCGGCCGTAGCAAAGATTCATCTTCTGCCAGAACCGGCAAGCCGCGGGATTCGACGACCGCGGGAGACACCGCCAAATCTTTACGGAAAAGAGACCGTTCGCGGATATTCGTCCTCGAAAACGATAAACCGAAAATGATGCCGGTAAAAACCGGTTTGAGCAACGGCGGTTATGTTGCAATTGAAGGTTACCCGCAGGGTAACCTTCAGCCCGGTCAACTGGTTATCGTCGGCGTCATCAACCAGAACAACAAAGCGCCTTCTCCGTCATCATCTCCGCTTGGCGGCGCCGGCGCTCCGGGCATGCCGCGGAGATTCTGATATGGCGGACATGAAACCGCTTATTACCCTGAGCCGGCTCACCAAGAACTACGTCATGGGCGACACCACCGTCCATGCACTTCGGGAAGTAAATTTACATATTAGAAATGGCGAGTTTGTTGCAGTGATGGGCGCCAGCGGTTCGGGTAAGTCCACGCTCATGAACATCCTCGGGTGCCTCGACACGCCTTCATCGGGGAAGTACCTTCTGGACGATGAGGAGATCCAGCGGCTGACCCAGAACCGGCTTGCGTCATTGCGTAACAAAAAAATGGGGTTTGTCTTTCAATCGTTCAATCTGCTGCCCCGCACGAATGCCCTGGAAAACGTGGAACTCCCGCTGCTCTATAACCGGGACGTTTCGACGCACCATGCCCGCCAAAAGGCCCTGGAGGCGCTCGCATGGGTGGGACTGAAGGAGCGTGCATTCCATTATTCCAACCAATTGTCGGGCGGCCAGCAGCAGCGCGTCGCCATAGCACGCGCAATTGTCAACAACCCGGTCATTTTGCTCGCCGACGAGCCCACCGGCAACCTGGACTCTGCAACGAGCGTGGAGATCATGGCGCTGTTTCAACGGTTCAATCGGGACGGCATAACCGTGGTCATGGTGACCCATGAACCCGACATCGCCCAATACTCCTCACGTAAAGTAACGTTCCGCGATGGCCGCATCCTGAGCGACGAGGCGGTCGCAGACCGCCGCAATGCCGAAGCAGAGCTTGCCAGCCGTCCAAAAGACACCCCATTGGAGCAGCCATGAAATTCAGCAACATCCTGAAAATCGCACTTCGTTCCCTTAACCGTAATAAAATGCGGTCGTTTCTGACCATGCTCGGCGTCATCATCGGCGTTGCGGCGGTCATTGCCATGCTGGCCGTGGGCCAGGGCGCCCGCGATTCCATCAACGCCCAGATCGCGGCGCTCGGCACCAATGTCCTCCTGATTTTTCCGGGCGCATTTACCTCGGGCGGCGTACGCATGGAGGCGGGAACTACCTCTCACCTCACCGAGGAAGACGTGACGGCGATGAAGAAAATGTGCCCCGCTGTACTATATGCGTCCCCAATGGCCCGGACCACAAACCAGGTCAAGGCCGGCAACCAGAACTGGCGGACCTCCATACAGGGCGTATATCCTGAATATCTCGACATCCGTGACTGGCCGCTGCAATCGGGACTCAATATTACGGATGCGGACGAACGCAGCGCCACGAAAGTATGCGTCGTGGGCAAGACCGTCATTCAGAACATCTTCGGCGCCCAACAGAACGTCATCGGCCTGACGATCCGCATCCGCAATATGCCCTTTAAAGTTATAGGCATTCTTTCGGAAAAAGGCCAGAATGCCATGGGCCAGGACCAGGATGATCTCGTTATCGCGCCTTTTTCCACGGTGCAGAAAAAACTCATGGGAATAACCTTTGCCAATTCGCTTATTGCATCCGCCAAGTCCGAGGCGCAGATCGAGGAGGCCCGCCAGGAAATCAATCAGGTGCTCACCGACCGCCGCAGGGGGTCCAGCGGCGACGGAACGGATTTCACCATTCGGACGCAAACGGACATCGGAAACGCAGCCGACCAGACCTCTAAAACACTCAGCGTCCTGCTTGCGTCCATCGCCTGCGTATCGCTTATCGTGGGCGGCATCGGGATAATGAACATCATGCTGGTGTCGGTGACTGAACGCACGCGGGAAATCGGCACCCGCATGGCGGTAGGTGCGCGCGGCAATGATGTGCTTCTCCAGTTTCTCGTCGAAGCGCTGGTGATGAGTTTTACAGGAGGTATCCTTGGCATTATGGGTGGCGCAGGCTTTTCGATCCTGATTTCAAAAGTCCAGGGGTGGCCGGTCACGGTTTCGGTTTTTTCGGTCATCCTCGGGTTCGGGTTCTCGGCGGCAATCGGGATTTTCTTCGGCTGGTATCCTGCACGTAAAGCCGCGTCGCTCAAACCGATCGATGCGTTGCGCTACGAATAATCTATTTCCGATTGCAGAAGAGATCTCACATTTACGTACAATGCAGTGGGTCTCAGGTTTTAGGACGCAGCCGGAAATAAACCCACTGCTCCTGCCAATCCGGCCTTGAGAAATTCACTCTTTCAGCCTTGTATTTTCCGTAAACAATAGTCTGTACTTCCTCAACACTGTTGCCGAAATAAATCACCCCGTCATAATCTTCGTTACGCGCAATATTTTCTGTAATATCCGCAATTTCCTGGTTCTTTGAAACCATCTCTGCGGTATATGAATCCACCTTCATGTCCCGAAAATAGTAGTGCAGCATCGATAACAACGGTCTCGATGCCAGTACTTTCTTCGGCATTTATTTCTTGAGGAATGCTGTTATCTCGGTTCTGATTGTTTCCGCCGGCAACTTTTGTTGAGGAAGATAATAAAAACGCAGATGAACGAATAAACCGATGCACATCAACGACAATATGCCTACCGGTACCCAGGCCCTTTTCTCAAATACGACGGGCAATGCTATTCCTGAAGCCACGATTCCCACGGCGGCAAGAGATGAAACATAGGTAGGTACCGTTGCCACATGCCGCGCTTCCATGAGCATAATCAGTACGAGATAGGAAAAAACAGGTAACAGTGATATCTTTTTTTTCCCTATTAAACAATACGCCGTTATAGTAACCCCGAAGGCAATTATACCGTATTCCACGGGGGACGCTGCGATTCTGTTCCACCAGAATGCCCACAGCGGTTGTGATGCAAGCATATGCACGCGGATGAAGCCAATATAACCAACCCACATGTCGGATTTAATTAATGACATTTTAAGAAAAGCTGCAGGCCATAAAACGGTAATGATGCCGCCAAAGATAATAAAGGAGATGACGATCAATCTCCGTATATCGCGGAATGCATTTTTGTTTTTTCGATATACTGCAATCACACAGATGACCCAGCATAGCAGCAGCAGAACGGCGTGCACGGTTGTTAAAAAGGTAACCGCTATACTGGCCACACTTACATAAAACAACCTCTGGTTTCTTGTGTCAACCGCCCTCATCATAATAAACAGCGACACCATACACCACACCACAAACATCCCGTGCGGAGATATCAGCGATACCGTAAAAAACAACGTTGGACTTAGCAGCACCAGTAACGATGTTAAAAGCGACACGGACCGTCCATACCGTATTCCAGGCAAAAACAGGCACCCGATCAAAACAACGATGGAACAGATAAACTGCAGAAGGAGTGAAACCGTCCGGATTGCACGCTCGTTTTTTCCAACGAATCTTTCCCCGAAAATCATATAGTAAAAAAAGAGGGGCCCGTGAAAATGCCGGTAAAAGGTAATGTCGTCGGCAGAACGTATCATTCTGGACAGCTCCGTCTGCTTATCGCTTTTCATCCCCGCCAACAGGCCGATTTTAACAAAGGACATGAAGGGTACTGCATTTTTATCAAAATAGTGCGCAGCAAAACCTTTCTCGAAAGAATACATGTAATCCGCTTCATCGATGTCAAAACTTGTCGTGGGAACATTTGATTTATACAGCAGATAAAAAACCACTGCAAGGAACGGGACGGCCAGGGATAAAAACCACGTATGTTTCTTTATTTTATTGAACATGATTGACAAAGATGTACGCTATGTTTCCGTTGTTTTTCTTTCGATGCATCGAAACGATATCCCCATTACCTTGGTCAAAAAATAGCTGCTTCTGGATATCAAAAGCAACAGCAAGCAGCGCCATCCAGCTGTCTTTTCAGGCGGTACAAGAGCTATCCTATATCATATCCTTGCTTATATTCCCGTAAATGCCGTCCGCCATCCACCCAGACAACCTGTCCTGTGATAAATCCGCTCTTTATAAGAAAAATTACTGCCCGGGCAACATCATCGGGTTCCCCGTACTGCCTGAGCGGGATGTTTCTCGTCATGCGGGAAATGGAACGCCTGTTGCTGCCGGATGCAGGCAGAATAAGTCCGGGCGCCACCGCATTTACCGAAATGCGGGGAGCGAATTCAATGGCCATCATTTTCGTCAAAGCCATTAATGCATGTTTGCTTACGATATACCCTGCATGTGACCGGTCCCCTCCGGCAATCCGGGTATCGAGCAGATTGACAATTGAACCTTTACCAGCGATACGCTTGAATTCCCGACCGAGCAGGAACGGCACCCACGCGTTGACCTGCAGGTTCGCAGCCAGGTCGGTTGAAGTTAAATTAGGTATAGTGCTCTCCGTGAATAATGAAGCGCTGTTGATAAGAATATCAATAGTTCCTGAAAGCCTTGCAGCCTTATGTATAAGCGACGTTGTTTCCCTCGCATTCATGAAATCAGAATCAAGCGGCCATGCAGTTGCCCCTCGTTTCTCAATCTCACGGCAGAGTACCATGGTTTCTTTACGTGATCGCAGGTAATGGGCGATGATATTGACTCCCTCTGCAGCCAGCGACAAAGCTATTTCGCGGCCGATTCGACCGGTCGCGCCGGTGACAAGGGCTGTTGTACCGCGCAATACTTTTTCCGTCATAGCGCTCCGCCTTCATGTAATCCTGTAAGATTGCCGTTGCTCCTGATCAGACATTCGCTCCTTGTCACGAGAAAATCACTAAAACGGCACCGGGGAAAAAGGACCGAAATCAGTTCCGATGGTTTACAGGTTGCCCCGGGATCCAGCGACAATACTGCCTGCAGAGCGACGGAATC
Organism: Chitinispirillaceae bacterium; assembly: GCA_049514575.1. GTDB lineage: Bacteria > Fibrobacterota > Chitinivibrionia > Chitinivibrionales > Chitinispirillaceae > BOG-1184. The sequence goes on from JBEKUX010000057.1 coordinate 14,451, forward strand.
CTGATTGTTAAGCCGCAATTCCTGTATCAACGGTCTTATGTCCTTGATGCGCGTTCCGCCGTTTTTTGAGATGGTGACCGGTAAGGTTGTTGCTTCCAACACGTCATTAATTGCCTTCCGCACCGTAATCGCTTCCATTGCTCCGACAGGGATAAAACGGTATCTGCCCCCTTTTATCGAGGACGTGAGCGACGGGCATTTCCCATCAATCCGGTTCACCGATACAACCCGTAAATCAGGCGGCAGCATGGCATTCACTCGTAATGGGTCTCCGGTGATGGGCGCCGCCGCAGTCGCATCAAAAGCTTCTGCGTCTCCCATGACGCCGAACGGCAGCGGCGGTCCGAACGATACCTGCGGACGGGGCTCGTACCCCTGCGAATAGTGGAGAGCAAAACCTGCACCCGTAAGGGCGCGGAGAAAAACCGCCGCCATATCGAGATGGCCCAGGAACCTGACCGCCGCTCCTTTGCTATAAGTAAACCGATAGCGATAGGCCGTCCGCTCCTGCAAAGGGCCCCCGGCAATCGATCTCATCGGGTTAGAGCCCGATGGTTTCAAGGCCGTGATAATCACCGGTGGTGCGGTGATTTTTTTCTGCGCCCCGGTGCAGACTCCGCAACACCCGCAGTCGCCATGCCGGCAGTCGGCCGTAACCTCTTCGCTGCGGGATCGACTGCGTTCCTGCTCAAGGAACTGCTGCGAAACGCCGGTGTTTACTATTGACCAGGGCAAATACTGGTCTGGTGGAATAGCTCCGGTATATGGGGTTATATCCATCGAGATTTCCTGCGCAGCCTGTGACCATCGGTTAAAAACGAAAAGGTCATCCCATCCGTCGAACCGCGCCCCCCTTTCCCACGCTTTCCGGATAAGCATACCCACCGCCCGGTCCCCGCGCGCTATAACGGTCTCGAGGAGCGCCATATGTACGTTTCGATAGGAAACCCTTACGTTCTTCAGATGGCCCAGACCTTTTTTTATCATCGTATTTTTACGGTCAAGCGATTCGAGCGAATCCATGGCCTCCCACTGAAACGGCGTCTGGGGCTTTGGAGAAAAGGGTGAAAGCGAAACGTTTATTGTGCGCCGGTGAGAAGCAGCCCTCGCCATTCCAGAAATTTTCCTGACCATTTCGATAATCGCCGAGATATCCCCTTCCGTTTCCGTGGGCAGTCCCGTCATGAAATAAAGTTTGATGGTCTGGACGCCGCGATCAAGCAGCGTCTGTATTGCGGCGAAAATCGCCTCATCGGAAAACTCCTTGTTGATGACCCGCCGCAATCTGTCGCTTCCCGCTTCCGGCGCAATGGTAAGCGACGATACGGGCGATACCGAAGCCAGGAGATCGAACTGCTCCGGCGCCAGGGCATCGACACGAGTTGACGGAAGCGAAAATGCAACGTGGTAATGACGCTTGAGTGACTCCGCGGCATTAAGAAGCGCGGCAAAGCACGAACTGTCGGCAGTAGAAAGGCTTAACAGCCCGACGTCCCGCCATCCGGTTGCAGTGATTTCTCGTTCGATTCTCCGGTGCAATTCTCCGGGATCGCGTTCGCGGACAGGCCGGTAATAGGTTCCGGCCGAACAGAACCGGCAGCCCCGCGTACACCCCCGCATCACCTCAACGGCAAGACGATGATGCACCACGTCGATGATCGGCACCAGGGGGGCTTCCGGATAGTTTTTGTCAAGAAGCGCTGCGACTTTCGCGGCCCTGACCGGCGGTGCATCTCCCCGGTCGGCCACAAAAAACATGCCCCGTTTTTTCACCGTGAACAACGAGGGGACGTACACGCCGTTGATATTGGCAAATGCAGCGAGCGTTTCATCTCGGCCGGCATGTACCTGTTTCTTCTGTTCCATCACCTGGCACAGGGAGACAACCGTCTCTTCCCCGTCACCGATAACGCAGGCGTCGACAAAATCGGCAAAAGGTTCGGGATTGCCCATGCAGGGCCCTCCGGCAATAACGAGGGGATCGCCCGGACCGCGGTCGCGCTGTACAAGCGGTATGCCGGCCAGATCAAGCATATTGAGCAGGTTGGTGCCGTGAAGCTCATACTGCACCGAAAACCCGATCCAGTCGGCATCCCGAACAGGAGTGGTGTATTCAAGCGAGTAAAGAGGGGTGTGCAGTTCTCTCATTTTTGCCTCCATATCGGCCCAGGGATGGAAACAGCGCGACAGCGCCCATGAAGGCTCCCTATTGACAATATGGTACAGGATCTGCAGACCCAGGTGCGACATCCCGATGTCGTAAAGGTCCGGAAAGCAGAAAACGCCGTGCAGTGTAACGCGGGAAAGGTCTTTCCGGATGATATTAAGCTCGTTGCCGACATACCGCAGCGGTTTTTCGACAAACGGAAGGACGTCCTTCTCAAGGATGGCTTTCAACTCGGTCATGATGGCTATAAAATAGGTGATGCTTGTGGCGCGAGACGCTCCGGAACGTTGCAATACGTCCTTTCCCTAGCGATACAGCGGGGGAGGCGTGTAGGGCCGTATCCGTGCAACCGGACCCGGCGTGCCGATAGGCTGAATGGGTTTCCTGAGCGAATCGGGCAGCATTTCGAATTTTTTCATCGCGGTGGCAAGGAGCGGTTTATAGTCGATCTCATCGGAGAGTTTTTCATCGTTCGATTTGGCATTTTGATATTCCCGCAGGTCTTCCAGCGAAATGAGGATAACGTTACCGGTGTTTTTTCCCTCTGCTTTGTTTTTGCTTCCATACGGCAGGACCTGAGGGTTCTCATAGGGTGGATAAATGTAGTAAATCGTATTGAGGAGTTCCCTGCGAATGGCGGAAAGCGCGTTTATTTCATCTTTCAGAATATCGATATTGTTGTCGATCCTCATGATGCGCTGGTCCGAGCCGCCGTCCCACAGCCTGTCCTTCAGTTCGTTGACGTCATTTTTCAGAAAGAAGATTCTTTTGTAAATAGGTATGAGTTCGGCATGGAGCGGTTCAATGATAGTATCGTACAGCGGCGGAAAGGTAAAGATTGTTTTCTGCCTGAGTTGCGGATTGGAATAGCGGTGCGCTGCACAACCGGCGACGAGAAGGAATGCGGCGGCTGCCAGCGCCGTGATAGCGATTTTCGCAGGGGAAGAGAGAAAAGATATCGCCATGGCTACAGGTAAAAATATAGGTGTTCCGGCGATTAAAAGCAACCTCCTGCTCACAATGATTCAAGGCTTATGAACGATGGCGCAGGAAATAGTACAACTACGCTTAGATGGTATCTCCGGCACTAAGCCTGACGGGGAAAGTGACGCTTTACTTCCACATCCCGCCGAGAGTTGTGGCAATCTCATCGATAAACTCTTCGGTCGAGCAGATCTTCTTTGCCGCCGGGTTTGCAAGTTTTGCCAGATCGCCGGTCATGACGCCGCTTTCCACAGTGGAAAGCGCTGCTTTTTCCAGGGCACCGGCAAAGGCGACAATATCCCCGGTATTGTCGAGTTCGCCTCGTTTGCGGATCGCGCCGGTCCATGCAAAAAGAGTGGCCATGCAGTTTGACGAGGTCTTCTCGCCCTTCATGTATTTGTAATAGTGCTTCTGAACCGTGCCGTGCGCCGCCTCATACTCGATCCAGCCTTTCGGTGAAACCAGCACCGAGGTCATCATGGCCAGCGAGCCGAAGGCCGAGGCAACCATATCCGATAGCACGTCGCCATCGTAATTTTTACAGGCCCAGAGCATTCCGCCCTCGGATTTCATTATGCGGGCCACCGTATCGTCAATGAGAGTAAAGTTAAATTGAAGGCCTGCATGTGCAAATTTGTCTGCATATCCTTTCTCAAAAACTTCGGTAAAAATATTCCGGAAATTCCCGTCATAGGTCTTCGATATCGTGTCTTTTGCGCCGAACCAGAGGTCCAGCTTCTGGTCAAGTGCATACTCCATGCAGGACATGGCAAAGCTTCTGATTGAGTCGTCGGTGTTGAAGATACCCTGAATGATGCCGCCGCCCTTCCTGAATTCGTGGATAGTACCGCGGAAAAGCTCATTGCCCTTGTCGTCCGTGTAAACGAGCTCGGCCTTTCCGGGACCGGGCACCTTGAACTCGGTGTTTTTGTAAATGTCGCCGTAGGCGTGCCTGCCCACAATGATGGGCTTGGTCCAGGTGCGGACGCCGGGTCTGATATTGTTCACCAGGATCGGTTTTCTGAACACGGTGCCGTCGAGCTGCGCCCTGATGGTGCCGTTCGGCGATTTCCACTCCTGTTTGAGATTATACTCGCTGACGCGTTTCCTGTCCGGTGTTATGGTCGCGCACTTGACGCCCACGCCGTACTTCTTGATGGCCTCGGCCGCTTCAAGCGTGATTGCATCGTCGGTTTCGTCGCGCTTTTTAAGACCGAGATCATAGTATTCCGTTTTAAGCTCGACATACGGGGCGAGCAGTTTCTGTTTTATCAATGCCCACATGACACGGGCCATCTCGTCGCCGTCCATTTCAACGATGACATTCTTTGTCGCGATCTTTATTGGCATAATGAAGTCTCCTGTATATCAATGAATAAAAATCTTTATTTCTAAATCAGGACCTCACCCTGTCACCCCGGTTCCGTAACCGGAGCCACCTCTCTTCCCTTCTCCGACAGGAGAGGGGAAGAGGGGTTTTTGGGGGAGTTGAGGTGAGGTCAACCCGCCTTCTGTTTCTGCAGCGCCAGCGCTCCGCCGGCAAGGACAATCTGCTTTTGGCGTCCGGTCAGCGTGTAAACCGCCGGAATGTCGACGTTTCTGGTGGC
>JBEKUX010000058.1:0-18650 GCA_049514575.1 Chitinispirillaceae bacterium
TCCGCCGTTCGACAATACACAGGTGGCGCCGTCAGCGTCCGTGGTATAGGTATTGACCGTCTGAGCGCTGCCCGGTGAAAATTGCGCAGCGCCAAAACCTGCGATACAACCCGCGAGGGTCACCCTTAATGCCGACTTTTTAAACCGTTTAAAAGACATAAGCCTTCCCCTTGAACGTTTAATCTCTTTGGGTCAAATTTCCCGCCGCTTGCTGCGGCTTTCGCCTCACCCCTTCCTTCCCCCTCCGGAGCAGTTTCTGCTCCTGCGGAGGATGGGTCGTCTTTCCCCTCTCCACTTGTGGAGAGGGGAAAAAGAGGAGAGGCGTTTTTCAGATACCCCGAAGCTCTGCTTCGGGGTAGTTCATTTATAATTATACAATATTATATTTGGTTTTACTCGCCTATAGTTATAATATAAAGTGAGCTTCCCTGAAAAGGAAATATATTTATTGCAACGAATATATTGGCCGATATTTTAATTAATTATATAACCCACGTATATCCTGCGATAAGCCTTTCTGTCATCACAAGGCAATAGTTTCGTCCTCGGTTTTAATCTCTTGGGTTTAATTCCTCGAAGCTCTGCTTCGGGGTAGTTCACTGAAAATTAAAGGGCCGCGCGGACAAAAAAAGTGAAAAAGTTTTAAATTCAAACGTACGGCAACTGCTTTTACCTGTTTTTTTTGCAGATATTTTTGACAAACCGCATTTTTGTTGGTATATTATACATAGGTAATAACTTCCGGTAGTTGTCTTTTCACCGGGCGGTCCACATGATCCGCAATGTGATATTACGTTTATTCTACTTTCCCTGCATAGCATTTATCGGATTGTCCCAAGCAGCGACCACCCAGTCAATCCCATGGAACCAGCTCGGGGCCGAAGCCGCAAAGCAGTGTGGCGGTAAGGGACTTGCCGTAACTGAAATGTGGAACGGGTACCGGCTCGAATGCCGGATGCAAGCGCTGCAGGCGGAAGTGACCATGAACGACGCAAAGATAATTTCCACGTCAAAAAGTAAAGGCGGCGGGTCATTTTCTATAAGAGCTTCCCGGCTTGGCCGTACGACGTCGATGCAGGAACTCCCGGTAGTCGCGGATTGGATAACCATGAAGGATAAAGTGGTAAAAACTGGCCGCTCCAACATAATAGAAGAATACACGACAATGGGCGACGGAATACGTCAGGATTTCGTGATTAACAATAAACCTGAAGGACAGGGAAAAGTTTTATTGGATATTGCTATTGAAGGGGCTGATGTAACGATAATGAACAAACTGGGCGAAGTCGAAGTCCACCTCTCTTCTGGAAGGGCACTTTTGTACCATGATTTGAAAGTAACCGGCGCCGATGAACATGAACTTGCTTCGAGCTTTATAAAATCAGAAAACAATGTAATCACTATTGCGGTTGACGATAAAAACGCATCGTATCCTGTGCGGATTGACCCCACGATTTCTGACTCAAACTGGGTAGGAATTGGAGGACAGTTACCGGGTGTAGATTTTTACGGGATCGTTAATGCTCTCGTATTTGACAGCTCAGGAAATCTTTACGTAGGTGGGGGGTTTACCATTGCAGGTAGTACAGAAGCGAACAGTATCGCCAAATGGAACGGCAGCACATGGAGCACTCTCGGCAGTGGAATTAGTGGCACTGTCTATGCCCTTGCGTTTGACAGACTTGGCAGCCTTTACGCAGGCGGGCAGTTCGACAGTGCAGGCGGAATAGTTGCAAACAATATAGCCAAATGGAATGGCAACGCGTGGAGCGCTCTCGGCAGCGGAACGAATGGCCAAATCAAGGCCCTTGCGGTTGACAATTCCGGCAACATTTATGCCGGCGGGTGGTTCGACACGGCAGGAGGAGTGGTTGCAAATAATATAGCCAAATGGAATGGTAGCGTCTGGAGCACGCTTGGATTGGGAATGGAAGGTAATATCTATAATGATGGCTCTGTCGATGCCCTTGCTATTGACAAATCAGGAAATCTTTACGTAGGTGGGCAGTTTACCACTGCGGGAGGCGCGGGAGCGATGTTTATTGCCAAATGGGACGGCAACTCCTGGAGCTCTATAGATGGGGGAATGCGCGGGTATGGTGGCTTTAATATTGGCTATGTCCTTGCCCTTACTATTGACAGTTCCGGGGACCTTTACGCAGGTGGCCTTTTTACCTATGCGGGAAGTGTTATCGCAAACAACATTGCCAGATGGAACGGCAGCACATGGAGCGCTCTCGGGAGCGGAATGGGTAAAATACCCGGTAATAGCCCTGTAAATTCCCTTGCGTTTGACAGTTCTGGAAACCTTTACGCAGGCGGGCAGTTCGACAGTGCGGGCGGTGTCGCCACGAACAGCATCGCTAAATGGAACGGCAGCTTCTGGAGCACTCTCGGGAGTGGAATGAGAGGAAATAAGGACAATCTTCCGCATATCAACACCCTTGCGATTGACGGTTCGGAAAATCTTTACTCGGGTGGGTGGTTTACCGGTGCTGGCAGTGTAGTCGCAACCAACATCGCCAAATGGAACGGCAGCGTCTGGAACGCATTCGGAAGCGGAACGAATGGTTGGGTCAGTTCCCTTGCGGTTGACAGATCAGGCCATGGCCTTTACGCAGGCGGGCAGTTTACCACTGTAGGTGGTGTGGTCGCGAATTATATCGCTAAATGGAGTGGTAGTACATGGAGCGCTCTCGGGAGCGGATTAGGTATAAGTGGTAGTAGCGTTAACATGGTCAATGATAATACTTTTGCGTTTGACAGTTCTGGTAACCTCTACACAGGTGGGATATTTGACACAGCGGGCGGTGTCGCCATGAACAATATCGCCAAATGGAATGGCAGCTCCTGGAGCGCTCTCGGTAGCGGAATTAGTGGTACTGTCTCTGCCCTTGCGTTTGACAGTTCTGGAAACCTTTACGCTGGCGGGATATTTGACACAGAGGGCGGTGTCGCCACGAATAGCATCGCTAGATGGAACGGCAGCGCCTGGAGCGCTCTCGGTAGCGGAATGGGTGGAACATTACCATATGTCAACTCTCTCGCATCTGACAGATCAGGCCATGGCCTTTACGCAGGCGGGCGTTTTACCACTGCGGGTGGCACAGCAGCGAACCTTATCGCTAAATGGAACGGCAGTACATGGAGCGCTCTTGGAAGCGGAATACGTGGGTTTGACGCCAATACCTGTATCAATGCTCTTACTTTTGACGGTTCCGGCAACCTTTACGCTGGCGGGTATTTTGACACTGCGGGTAGTATAGCCGCAAACAATATAGCCAAATGGAATGGCAGTACATGGAGCGCTCTTGGTAGCGGAACGAATGGCAGTATCACTTCCCTTGCGGTTGACAATTCTGGCAACCTTTACGCAGGTGGGAGTTTCACTAGTGCAGGCGGTTTGACTGCGAACAATATCGCCAAATGGGACGGCAATTCGTGGAGTGCTCTTGGCAGCGGAACGAATGAGCTCGTCAATGCTCTCGCATTTCAAGATTCAGGAAATCTTTACGCAGGAGGGATTTTCACCACTGCAGGAGGAAAAGCTTCTGCCTATTCTGCAATGTGCAGGCTCCCCGGTACGGCCGTGATACCGCGCAAGGGCGGCAATGTATCGCAGCCTTTCCTGACCTACGATGCCCATGCTGGGCTCATGCGTTTTCAACTGAAATCGCAGACGCAAATAACGTATCGAATTTACTCACTTTTAGGACGACAGGTGTTCCAGGCATCCGAAACCATGGGAGCCGGGGAACATTCGATGCGAATAAATACGCTTCTAAATACGCGCCCTGCGGCACGAGGTACGTATATCGTGAATTTCAAGGCGGGAGACGAATCGATACGGTTCCGGTTGGTTGTTGATAAATAAATATCTGGTTATATCGGGTAACGTGGGGCTGATGCCTATTGCTATAAAAAAAATCCTGTTCGTTGCAGCGGCTTTGTCCGCCTGCTGTACGTTGATTAACGGCCAGAATGTCCCGGCAGTAAACGAAGCCACTACCACAATTTCAGAGAAAAACGCCGGCGCATCCGATTCGATCATCGCCAGTGCATTTTCAAACCACGAAAGTAATCTGCAGGTATACGGCCAGGGTGTCGTTACCAGGGTATTGCCGGACGACAACATCGGCAGCAGGCACCAGAGGTTCATACTGAAACTTGCTTCCGGTCAAACGCTTCTGATTGCGCATAACATCGATTTCGCCCCGAGAATCAGCGCTCTTCGAAAAGGCGATACTGTTCAGTTTTACGGCGAATACGAATGGAGCCTGAAGGGAGGCGTTATACATTGGACGCACCGTGACCCGAAAGGCGTTCACGCGGCCGGTTGGCTGGAACTCAAAGGGAAAAAGTATCAATGACTATCTTTATGCCGCAATCCTCGCAGTCGGGACCAACATGCCGCTCAGCGGATTCATCGTCAAAAGCGACAGCTATTTCATGATGGGGGACAACCGCGGCGACATTTTGAACTGGATACGGCGGGAACGGATCGGAATGCCTGTCTCCTGAATGCAGGGATATGTCCTGCCCCGTGGATAAAAGTATTTTTGATCACGAGCCGCTCCAGGTAAACAAACAATCCCGGACGAATAAATGTATCCTGTTCTATTAAGCATAGTCGCCTTCATATCCACCCTTGGCGGCGGCCTCTTTGTGGCCCGGTTCAGGAACCGGTTCGGCATTATCACGGCGTTTGCGGCCGGGGTCCTGATCGCCGTGCCCTTGTTCGACCTGCTGCCTGAAAGCGAGCAATTGGCGTCGGCGATACGGATGCCTTTCCATAATATCATGTATGCGGTCGCCGTAGGTTTTATTTTCCTTCTGATCCTGGAGCGCTATTTTTCCGTTCACCACGTCTGTGAGGCCGGTGTCTGCAGAAATGTCCGTCATCCCAAAGGGGGCTTCTTCGGCGCTTCCGAGCTTTCGGCACACAGCTTCATGGACGGTTTTGCCATAGGAGTTGGTTTCAACATTGATGCCCATGTGGGAATGATCGTGGCCGCAGCAGTCATCCTGCATGATTTTTCCGACGGCGTGAACACCGTGACCGTCATGCTCCATTCAGGAAACAGTTTGAAGAACTCCCTCCGCATGCTGTACGTGGACGCGCTGACCCCGGTCCTCGGAGCGGTAATTTCACAGGCGGTCAAAATGCCCGAACACTACCTTGTCCTGCTTCTGTCTTTTTTTGCCGGAGGATTTCTTTACATCGGGGCCAGCGACCTTCTTCCTGAAGCGCACGATAAAAACCCGCCGTTACAGGCCATTCTGGCATGCCTTGGCGGGTTTTTGCTCATTTTTATCCTTACGCGGTTTTTGAAGGTGTAGAGCGTTTTGTCCCGAATGAAGCGTCTTATTATCAGGAAGGCGGGGAACAGATATTTTTCCATTCATCGAAAGGGAGGTTTTATGCGCAGGTTGATCGTAGCAGGGGCAGTTGTTTTTGCGGTTTGTTCGTCAGGCAACGCACAGGTAGGTCTGTCGGTAAACATAAACGTCAACAGGCCCGCTGAAGCGCCGGAGGGCTATGTCGCAACGTGCGATGACGACGACATGTTCCGCGAAGACCTGTTCGTCATCAACAATTCCTGTGTCGGGTTCTGGGTCGTTCTCCCGAATGGCGTTCATGTGCTGCACTGCCGGAACATGTGGTATGACCGGCAAACCCGCGACTGGTACTACGGGCCCTGGCATGAAGACCGTACGGTGTCTTTCGCCAGATACAGCCGCGGTCCGTATTACAATGTCCGGTTTCATGATTACATGCACCGGACCTATCCCCGGTATTACGAAAGGCGTTTTCGTCCTGTGATTACGGAACGTGAAAAGCGGCATGAAAGGTTCGGGGACCGGGACAGAAATTACGACCGCGAGAGACACGTCGAGCAGGAAAAAAACATCGACCGCGAGAGACACGTCGAACAGGAAAAGAACTTCGAGCGCGAAAAGCATGTCGAACAGGAAAGAACCCCGCCGGTTGACTATGGCCGTGAAAAAAAAGATGACCGCGACAAAAACGTCGAGCGCGAGAAACACGACGACCAGGGACGAGGAGACAACCCGGGCGAACACGGCCACGACCATGGCCATGAATAAGAAGTATCCCGTATTCCCGCGTAGGGGCAATTCATAAATTGCCCCTACGTTAATCTCTATGGGTAAATTCCCCGCCGCTTTAACTCACCTCTCCCTTCGGGTTTCCCCTCTCTTGCAAGAGAGGGGATCAAGGGGTGAGTTGCATAGTTAGATACCCAGTAGCTTGCTGCGGGTAGTTCATTTTCCCCACCGGCGCACCCGTTATAAACGATTCCTCTCCGGCAATTTTCGGATGAGCAAAAAAAACGCTGATTCTGCATTACTATAACGCCGCGCATAGTTGGAAACCCCGGCTCCGGTTGAGTATTTTCTTCCGTATGAAAAGGATTGCAGCCGCAGTTATGGTTTTGGCAATGGGTATGGCGGTTTTTGCCCAGCAAAGCTACCAGGACGCCGGTTCCGGATTTAAAAAAGGATTTCAAGAGATTACGGAATTGGGTTTTACGAAGGGAACCGGTGCGTATTATTTGAATTTTTTTAACGTGAATATTATCGGCGATTACCGGTTTAATCCATATTTTTCCCTTGGCGTTGGCACAGGCTGCCGATACTATCTTACTTCCTCAAATGGAAAACAGGGACCTTCTTCTCAGTGGCTTCAAGCGAGTTCGGAAGATAGTCTGTCGCCATCAGTAGCAATACCGGTCTTTATAGATATAAGAACAAACTTTAGAAATGCCGCAACAACACCCTACTTTTCTTTACGTTTAGGTTATTCGATTGTGGTAACAAGAAATGATCCTATTGAATCTTCTTGGTATTATTCCGCAGGCCCAGAACTTGGTGAACCATTAAAATGGGGTCTCTACAAGGGGGGATCTTTTTTAAACCCTTCTTTGGGCATTCGTTTCGCACTCTTCGGTAAATGTGTTTTTCATGCGGGTATCGGCTATGAAATGCAGGGGATAACAGTTCATTTAAGAAAACTTGAGCAACAGTATCAATTCGTAGGATCTTACTGGGGTCATCGCTTGCTTGATATGACTTCCCACAGCATCAGCTTTAATACGGGAATTTCCTTTTAATTCCTGCCGAAAGGGCGACCCGCCGGGTCGCCCCTGCATTAATCCCCGAATCGTTCCAATATTGACAAATACCATCACCGCTATTGCCTGCCGCCGTATTTCTGATGTATATTATCCGGCTTTTCAAAATGGCCGTACATGGTTAAACGGTTATTTACTAATAATAATAAAGTTCATCTATTGCGGAGGTTAACGGTTATGGCAAAGTACGTTTATTTTTTCGGCGGCGGCAAGGCGGACGGCAACGAATCCATGAAAAACCTTCTGGGCGGCAAGGGCGCGAACCTTGCCGAGATGGCGGGCCACAGGGAACTGCAGCTGCCTGTCCCTCCGGGGTTTACGATCACAACTGAAGTCTGCACCTACTATTACGGCAACAAGAAAACATATCCGAAAGAGCTTAAAAAGCAGGTCGAGGACGCGCTCGCCCGCGTGGAAAAGCTCATGGGAAAAAAGTTCGGGGACGCGGTCAACCCGCTGCTCCTTTCGGTCCGCTCCGGCGCCCGGCGCTCCATGCCCGGCATGATGGACACGGTGCTCAACGTGGGCCTTAACGACGTCACTATTCAGGGCCTTATCGCGAAATCGAACAATCCGCGTTTTGCCTACGATGCATACCGCCGTCTCATCATGATGTATGCCGACGTGGTCATGGAAAAGGCCGAGGGGATAGAGCCGAAGGGCGGCAAGGGGATCCGCAAGCAGCTCGACGAAATGCTCGAACAGGTCAAACACCGGAAGGGCTACAAAATCGACACGGAACTGACGGCCGACGACCTCAAGCAGCTCGTGGCCGAATTCAAGCGGAAGGTGGTCGAAGTGCTGGGCAAGCCGTTCCCCGAAGACCCGAAGGCGCAGTTGTGGGGCGGCATCGGCGCGGTGTTCATGAGCTGGAACGGCAAGCGCGCGGTCGATTACCGCCGCATCGAGCGGATCCCGGACGAATGGGGGACCGCGGTCAATGTCCAGAGCATGGTGTTCGGCAACCTGGGCGACAGCTCCGCGACCGGCGTGGCGTTCACGCGCAACCCGGGCAACGGCGAGGACTACTTCTACGGCGAATATCTGGTCAATGCGCAGGGCGAGGACGTGGTCGCCGGCATCCGCACCCCTGCTCCGATCAACGACAAATCCGCAAATGACCAGAGCAGGCACCTGCCCACGCTTGCATCGATCATGCCTGAGAACTACAAAAAGCTCGACGAGTTCCAGAAGCGGCTCGAAAAACACTACAAGGACATGCAGGACATTGAGTTCACCATCGAAGAGGGCGTTCTTTACATGCTCCAGTGCCGCGTGGGCAAGCGCAACGGCGTTGCCGCGGTGCGCATGGCGACCGATATGTACAAAGAGAAACTTATCGGCGCCGAGACCGCGATCATGCGCGTGGGCCCGACCCAGCTTGTCGAGCTGCTTCTGCCCATGATCGACCCGGCGGCGGAAAAGTCGAACAGCCCGATCGCCAAGGGCCTGCCGGCAGGGCCTGGCGGCGCCAAAGGCCGCGCCGTGTTCACCTCCGAAGAGGCGGTCGCGTGGGCGGCGCGGGGAGAAAAAGTCATCCTCGTGCGTGAAGAGACCTCGCCCGAAGACGTCGACGGCATGCACAAGTCGCAGGCGATCCTCACCTCCAAAGGCGGCATGACCTCGCACGCGGCTCTCGTTGCACGGGGCTGGGGCAAGTGCTGCGTGGTGGGCTGCGCAGAAATCGAAGTCGAAGGCAAAGAGTTCAAGACCAAATCCGGTCTTGTCATTAAAGAGGGCGAATGGATCACCATCAACGGGACCACGGGGATGGTGTACAAAGGCTCTCTCCCGCTCGTTGACGTTGACCTCGAACACAACACCTCGTATACCGAGCTCATGAAACTGTGCGACAAGGTGCGGGTGATGAAAGTGCGCACCAACGCGGACACACCCAAAGACACGGCCAAGGCAGTGCAGTTCGGCGCCGAAGGCATCGGACTGTTCCGCACCGAGCACATGTTTTACGGGGAGGGGAGCGACAAGCCGCTGTTCCTGCTCCGCAAGATGATCATGAGCAAGACGCTTGAGGAGCGGAAAACGGCGCTCGAGGAGCTTTCGGTATTTGTCAAGAAAGACATCAAGGCGACCATGGAAGTATTGAACGGCCTGCCCGTGACGATCCGCCTTCTGGACCCGCCGCTCCATGAGTTTGTACCGCACCACGACGAAAAGATGGCGGCGCTTGCGGCAGAGCTCCACGTGGACCTTGCCGAGGCCAAGAAGCGCGGCGAGGGTCTGCACGAGACCAATCCCATGCTCGGGCACCGCGGCGTGCGGCTCGGCATCACCTATCCGGAAGTTTCTGAGATGCAGATCAGGGCGATCCTCGAAGCGGCAGGCGAGCTCATCAAAGAGGGGAAGAAGGCCTATCCGGAAATCATGATACCGGTCACCTGCGCGGTCACCGAACTTGCGCACCAGAAAAAACTTGTCGACAAAGTGTACGCCGAAGTCTGCCAGAAGCTCGGGCTCTCAAAGATACCGTTCATGTACGGTACCATGATCGAGATCCCGCGCGCGGCGCTCACTGCCGACAAAATGGCCGGAGCGGCCGAATTCTTCTCGTTCGGGACCAATGACCTGACGCAGATGAGCTTCGGGTTTTCGCGCGACGATATCGGCAGCTTTCTGCCCGACTACCTCTACAACAAGATCCTGCCGGCCGACCCGTTCCAGACCATCGACCAGGAGGGCGTGGGCCAGCTGATCCGCATGGGCATCGAGCGGGGCCGGTCAGTCAGGCCGAACCTGAAGGTCGGCATCTGCGGCGAACACGGCGGTGACCCGGATTCGGTGAAGTTCTGCCATAAGGTCGGCATGAACTACGTTTCCTGCTCGCCGTTCAGGGTGCCGATTGCGCGTCTCGCCGCGGCCCAGGCAGCGGTCGAGGACAAACTGGCGGCAAAGAAGCCGGCTCCAAAAAAAGCGGTGAAAAAAGCAGTCGCCAGGAAAGCAGTCAGGAAAGTCGCAAAGAAAGCAGCGAAGAAAAAGAAGAAGTAAATTTTTAACATAAGGGATAGTCAAAGGCTTGACTGAATTAAGGGTCAGGCCTTTTTGATATTAATTGATTTTTAGCTAAAGGCTCCTCCGGAGGGTATCGGGTGCCTGCCTGCCGAAGCCTCGGCGCAGGCAGGGGCACCAGTGTCGAAGGTTTGAACTTCATTTGACCCGTACCCACGAAATTCTGTCGTGTTGAAATCCAAACAAAACAAATAAACAAATGAGAGATTTGATGTTGCGTGAGGCAGGTGGAGGGTGGCGAAGCCAGTCGCGAAGCGACCGACCAGAGGGAAGCCCGGAGCTACGCCGACCCCGAAGGGGGCACGCCCGAATAATTTAAAATTTCCACCCCTCAATAAAGCCTTTAGCTAAAGGAGATTATTTATGTCCACTCCACAAACCTGGACTGATTATATTTGAAAGGGAAGGTACCGTTATGCTGAAAAAAATCGGCAGTATCGCTTTACTTTCCGCCCTGGCAGTGCTTACCTGCGACCCGGGCGCTCCGCGTGATCCGATCGACAAATCTTCCTTTATCGGCACCTGGCACAGCGAAAACAAATGCATGGAATATATCGTATTTTCCGATACCGGCGCCCAATGGCTCGTAAACTACAGGGCATGCCTGTCCGACACGATAAAAAACCCTTCCCGCTACGTGGATTCCATAACCTATGATGCTGTCCAGGACTCCTTCCTGGTCATGGACTACAAGGGGTGGCAGGCATCCGACACTGAACTCGTTTTCCTTGACACGGTTAAAATGCCGGGCGGCAATTACGCTGCATCGAAAACATCGCTCCTTATTCAACTATGGTCGAGTTTTCAATTTTACGTGAAAAGCGCCGGCGACTCGAGTAAAGTACTCTTTACAAAACAGTAAACAGCCACGCGCAAAGCGCGGGGCTTGAATTCGCCCTCTGAAAGGGGGCTGAATTAAAGAGAAGCTGGCCCCGCAAGGCAGCGGCGTTTCCCATGCCCCCACGGCAGAAGGCCGTGGTTCTGCCGGAAAATCCCAAAGGGTTTTCCACTAATCTTTTACGCCGGGCATGAATCGCCCCTTTTGTAGAGACGCACGGCCGTGCGTCTCTACTTCGCAATAATCTTCTTCATCACGAATTTCTTGTTCGCCGCATCGATGCGGAGAACGAACCGCTGCAGGTAGGACATGCCGAGAAGACCGTCAACGCCCGGTTCCGGAGGCTGGTCAAGCACGACCGCCCTTACATTGGCGGCACGGAAGTCGCCTATCGCAACGGACCGCAGCAGCACCGAATAGCCGGCCGTAGACTGCCCGTCGGCAAGTGTAGCCGTGACTTTGACGCCGTCACGCCAGTTGATGCCCAGGCGTGCGGCAAGGGCGCGGGAAAGCGTTACGGTCGAGGCGCCGGTGTCGAGCAGCAGGCGCACCGGTCCCCGTCCGTTGATGGTGACCGGAACTATGATATTATCGCCACGGATGAACGTGGCGTCGGCGGTCGCGGTCTTGAATTCGGCCTGGCACTGCTGCAAATCGTTTTCGATGCTGTTCAATGCCGGGCGGTTCTCCTTGAGCGTTTTCGGGGCGCACGATCTTTTGAACGCATAGAACGATTCGTCCATTTGCGCAAGGGAATCCATATATTCCGCAAGCGCCGGATTGCCGTTCTGCTGGTCGGTTTTTTTCCTTTCGATGACCTGCTGCAAACTTATTATCGCCGAATTGTATTGGTGCGCTTTTCCGACAAGCCGATATTGTTCCTCCGGTTCTTTCTTCGAGAGATTGTTTAAATTGGAATCGAGCGCATGGTAGCCGCTGGCGTTGTCGGTGACCGCGTGCTCGAGCGAGTCGATTTCGAAGTCGATCAGCTCCAGATCATGCTGGCGGTTGAGTGCCTGGATGCGGAGCGCGCGCAGACGGCGCAGCTTTTCGCGCAGCAGATTGATGCCCGGCGAGGCGGACGAACGGCTGTCGGCGTAATACAGGTCGCGCCACTCTTTCTGCATACGTTCGTTGTCGCCGGCGCTCGAACGCGTGACCGACTTGATGTCCGAGGAATCGACCCGCGTAAGGCCGAAGCCGACGTTGATGGTCACCGCGCCGTTCTTTACGGCGGTAATGACCCCGGTGATTGACCCGCCTGATTTGAGTCGGATGATGTCGCCATGAGCGGAAAAAACAAATACAATTATAAAAACGACTATTCCTGTGATGGCTGATTTTGTAGAAATTGAAAACAGGGTGAAGTTCATTTTTTCTTGTAATCTGTATTGTGTATGTTATGCAATACTTTATATGCTATGTTAAATTATAGATATATGTTGGTTCTAATTCAATGGCCATGAAGAAACACGATAATTTTTAAATGCTATCGTTTCCTTATCTTTCTCGAAGCCACCGCTGCCCGCATTGCACGAGAGATAATGGTGCAGAAAAAGGAACCAATAAAGGGCCCCTAGAGGCCTTGCTATGAATAACAGCCTAAAGGTCTTATAAGGATAACGGCGTTATACTTAGAACGACGTTATTCATAGAAACGGTCGGGCCAGTTAAAAAGAATTATTTTATAATACTTTTTTAACAAGGCCATTTTCTACAACGACAATAAAGAGAGAGATATATGGCGCTCCAGGTCGACCTCCATGTCCACTCCCTGTTCAGCGCCTGCGGCCTGCACACCTTTCTGGAACTTCTCGAACACGGCCGGCGCATCGGCCTTAGGGCAATGGCAATCACGGACCACGGTTTGGCCGTGGGCGGACGGCTGACGAGCGTTTTTTTTGAACGGTTCCGGCAGCCCTGCCGGGACATTAAACTTTACAAAGGGATAGAGCACAACATCCTCGACGAAAAAGGCGCGATCGATGTCTCGTGGCAGATGATGCCGTTTGTCGACCTTCTTCTCTTTGGCGTACATCCCAACATTAAACCCCATAGTTCCAGAGAGCATTACACCGGCATGGTCATTGCCGCTATTGAAAAAAATCCTTTTCTCGATATCCTTTCTCATCCTAACGACCCCATGTATCCGCTCGATTATGCAATTATTGCGAAGAAGGCAAGAGAGGCCGGTATTGCGCTTGAACTTAACAATTCCAAGGTCCTTTATGCCCGCAGCACGGCTGAAGATGCGCTCGAACTGGTTTATGCGTGCAAAGAGGCCGGGTGCCTGATGGCGGTCAACAGCGACACCCACGCGCTCCAGGAACTCGGCCGCGACGAGGCGGTTCGTCCGCTTCTGGAAAAAGCGAAATTCCCGGAAGAACTCATCGTAAATCGCGATGTGCGTACGGCGGAAAAGTTTATTGAGGTGAGAAGGGGATTAAAAAGGATTGCAATACAAAATAAAAAATTAT
Source organism: Chitinispirillaceae bacterium (assembly GCA_049514575.1). Taxonomy (GTDB): domain Bacteria; phylum Fibrobacterota; class Chitinivibrionia; order Chitinivibrionales; family Chitinispirillaceae; genus BOG-1184. Next base: position 13,494 of record JBEKUX010000058.1, read on the forward strand.
GAGGGAATTTTTGGCGTACCCCGGCTTGGACGGGGAAATGTTTTTGTAGGGGCGACCCGGCGGGTCGCCCCTACTACAAAATACGGCTGTGCGTCTCTACACAACAATGGGCGATTCATGAATCGCCCCTGCATTGCAAGGCACGGCAATCCAAAAAGCATTAATTATTATTTTTCTTTTTAGTGGCGCCTGCTTTTTTCATTATCGCGCAGCAATCTGAGCAAAAAAAGCGTCTCGGTTTTGAGCTTTGAGCGTACCCATTGCTTTTGGCGCTCATCCAGCAGCTCCCCGATTCCGGAAAGAATGTCACGGCCGCTCTTTTTCTCTACGATATCGATGCACCTGCCCAGGAACTTTAAAAAAGGCCACGGGGTGCGTGTTTCAATTATTTCCCTTTGTATCGGCCAGTTGTTCTGCAGGAAAAAATGAACATCGAATATATCGCGGTTCGTTTTTCCTTCCCGTTCATACATGGCGACAAGCTTATGAGCGGCCATGTCCTCCTTTACCATGACTTTCATGGCAATGCCAAGATACGATTTCAGCTCATAGTGTGATCCGAAATCACGCTGGTTTATCTCGATTTTAATGTTCTGCGCGTCGCGTTCTTTATCATGATACGAAAGCAGGAAAAACAGGCTGTATCTTTTTTCCCGGCACTCTTTAAGTGTTCCATAGTTTTCAAGGATTTTTTTAATGCGTTCGAATACCCGCTCCTCTCTGTTTTTATCCAGCAGGTCGAAATCGAGATCAACGGAAAAACGGTTGAGGCCATAAAAAAGATATGCCGCTGTTCCGCCCTTGAAACCCAACACCGGCCCGACTGTCGGATCGGTAAAGATGTCCTTGAGTATTCTGATAAGAATATTTTTATGCGTGGTGAGGGAAAGGGACATAGAGGCTCCTATCGGTTTTTCCTGAATGCTTCATGGTATTTCTTGACGCGGTCCTCCATCAGCCTGTTACCGCCGTAGGCCGGCAATATCCCGTAAACCTTGTCCCAGTTCAAAGGCGAGAGATTGTCAAAATGATAATCCTTATGCAGATAGACGACATCCAGAAACGCCCTCTCCGGAGAAGCAATAGAGTAAAACTCGCGGTTTTCGATGCCGGCGGGATTGGTCAAGACCGGGATTTTTATGGTTTTAAAGGAGAAGGTCTGATTATCGCAGACGATCTCCTTTGATTGATACGAAGCGACAAAAATCCGGTTATAATGCTGGAAAATTATCCCTCCGGCGCCCAGGACCGTTTCAAAACTTACATACGAAGGGGTAAAAATCCTCGTGGCGAGTTCGAATTTGTCGTAGTGCATATCTTTAGCATACAGACCGCGGCGAAGATGATACAGATCGTTATTCTTAACGTAATAATGCACCCTTGCCCTGGCGGTTTTGCCGTCTATTCCGCCCCACGACAGCATCAATTCCTTGAAAGAAAAAACGGTCCGCCGCGACCGTAAGATCTCGTTTAAAAATCCTTTTTTAATACGTTTATTCATTTTGAGAGTTAAAGGTGATGATTATCCTAACCTTTAACTCTAATAATATCTCATGGCGAAAGGAAAAGCAAGTGGAATTGCAGAGAGGTTTTAGGCGGTGCCCCTCACACAAATTTGATCCCCAACATAAGCATTTTCATATTTGACAAGTATCCGACAGCATACCTATTTTTCCATTAAGTTAAAGTTTACAGGGTCGCCGGGGGCGGAAAGGCGAGAGACATTTTCCCGGCTGAAAAGGGAAACGTTTTAACGCCCGCCCGCTCCCGGAAGTTAAATTGCCGTCGCCGCAGACGGGCGGTACGGCATTCTCAAGGAACCGCGCATGCATCCCGAGAAGCCATACGTCAAAAATCCGGTGATAAAGATCATGTATGCCAGCATGCTCTTCGAATTCTCCCCGGCCGAAATGAGGGAATTCTGGGACCAACATCCGCTTTCCATCGAAGGCCGCATTTTGAAAGGCGAAGCGCTGTTCAGGTACCTGTGGGATGACAACGGATATGTGCCGGTAGCCTACATGGCCGAACTGTGGCGCAATATCGAATCCTTTTTCGTGCAAAAAGGCAGGAATTTTCTGGAAATTTACCGCAACGCCCTCCTCAGCATGGGTTCCGGCATCGGGTTCGAAGCGCGTTTTACGCTGTGGATATTCAGGAATTTGCTCAAGTACTTCTTTGGAAACGGTGATTTCTACAAAGGACTGTTCCGGGCCGTTCCCGCCGCCAACAGGCAAGTCGCGCCCGGTTTGTACCTGGGCCCGGCCGGCTTTGCCGATGCCGGCAACGGCCGCAACAGCGCGCTCATGATTTCCGCCCCTGATGAAACTTTCTCGAAAAACATACCTCCCCATGATGTCGAGTTCCACCTGGCGCAGATTGCGCAGCTGGCGCCGATCCGGTTCGGCTTTCCGCCGTGCGAACGGTATGAGGTAAAGGCCGACCTGCGGCCTGCAACGGAAATCATTGACCCCTCGTTAAACCCGCGGACCGAGAACGGTATTTTTTACATTCAGGAAGAGCCGTTCGGCCGTGAAATTATGTTTTTTGATTACATGAAAGAGCGGAAATACGGGTTCGGCCCGCTCAAGCCGCCGGACTCACGCGTTGTTCTCGTTGACAAGGATTTTTATTGCCCGGCGCGCAAACGCATTGTGCTTGTCAAAGGCGCTGTGTACGGTGCGCCGGTGTTCCTGTATACGGTGATTTACCGTCCCAAGCCAATGCGTATGTCCCCGGAAGCCATGCTCTCTTCGCTTTCGGATGATATCATGCATTCGACCCGATCCCGGTGGGCCGAGGCAGAGCGCCGGTACCAGGAACTTTTGCGGAGCTTCACTATGCCTATAAAAGCCGAATACCGCTCCGGCAGGGAGGAAATATTTGTGAGCGGCAGGTTCATCACGAGCGGCGCGCAGGCGAAAATGCTGCGCCGGATGTTCCGCGCATTTGCCGAAGAGGGACGGACGCGGTTCGAACGCCGGGAGTTCGTGTCAGACGAGGAGGTCATCTCCGACCGACTCAACCCCTCGTTCTCGCTCCGACTGCGCAGGATCATCGAGGCGCTGGACAAGGCGGGGTGCGGGGTGCGGATCGAAAAGAGCGGACGGGGAAAGATTCAGCTCCATTCCGACGCATCCATTGACATTACCGAGAAATAATCCGCCTATAGCAAATGTGTAAAGTAACATTCCAAAGCAGCTGCATTAAATCTCGCGGGTTTAATTCCTCAAAACTTAGTTTCGACTTTTACGCCCCCTCCGTTGGTTCCCCCGCAGGAGGAACCGTTTGCCAAGTTCCCCTGCGGGGGATATAGGGGGCGAAAAAATATAGACCACTCTACGTGCCCCCTATCCCCGCCGCTCCGTATGTACCGTATTTGTACCTTGCGGCGAGTGAAAAAGATAGCTTATTTATTCACTCCCGCCCGCTTATGGAAAAATGAAAAAACCTATCACTTTGCCAAGGATGAAATATGGGTAATCAGAGGGTGAAGGCCAAGCGATCGTCGTTCTTTACTGAGCCTGCTACGCGGGCGGCCTTTCTGGCGACTGGGAAGGGTTCGCGAACGTTCGCTATTATCTTCATGGCATCAATGGTGCTCGCGGCACATCCCACCGCGGCGCGGGCGGATGTTATCACTGCCCACGTGGGAGGCTGCAACTACGGTATCATCATCGGGGGGGATTTGTTTCCTCTGCACTGGTCCGTTCTGTACCTGAATCCGATCCGCATCGAATCCGCCTTCGGCGGGGGCGGCAACGCGTACTTCTCCAAGGCGGGTGGCTCCCTCGGCTTTCGCCTGCCTCTCGGTAATGTCATTACCAGCACCTCAAACCTTGAGTTTCGCGCCGGCTGCGGCCTGAGCGGCGGGATCATGCACGCGCAGGAGGGAGCGACGTATTGGAATACCTGGAACCAGTGGCACTTTGTCTCCTACGGGCCGTTCGTTGAACCTGAGGCCGCTTTCGTCCTTCGACCGAACGTGGGTAAGACCTTTTTTATTGCCGGGTTCGAGATGTGCATACCGACCACGTATGCAAACTGGAACTCTCGCAATGACAACTGGAAACCGGGCACGTCGTTCGGCGGCTTCATCGGCTTCGGCATCTGAAAGCGGCGGACAAAATGATAGATGATATATTGAGCGCAATCGAGTCGTTTATTTCCGGGTTAATAATGAATTCTCCGCGGTCGATTTATCAATAGCCCCTGCGAAATAGACTGTTTCAACAAACAGAAGTATATTGCTTTGGCCATAATCATCATTTAACTATGCACAACTTAACATCTGCCACTTTAAAGCAAAGGAGCCCCCATGAAACAATCAACGCGGTTCGTTCGCGGTTCTCTTTTCCTGCTTCTCGTGGGTTTTTGTTTTTCTGTCCACGCTGACTATGCGACGGCCACGATCGCCGCAGGGGACATACCGCAAGCCGTTGCCGTGAACCCAGTGACCAACAAAATGTACGTGGCAAACGGCGGCAGCAGCACTGTGACCGTGATCGACGGAGCTACAAACGGCACGACCACTGTGGACGTTGGGTACTGGCCCATAGCTGTTGCCATGAACTCGGTGACCAACAGGATTTATGTTGCGAACAACTACAACGGGACCGGCGGTAACAGTGTGACCGTGATCGATGGGGCCGCAAACACCGTGACCGCCACCGTAGCCGTAGGGACCAATCCCAATGCCGTGGCCGTGAACCCGGTCACTAACATGATATACGTGGCTAACTACGGCAGCAACACCGTGACCGTGATAGACGGGGCTACGAATACCACGAACACCGTGACCGCGGGGACCAATCCCTATGCCGTAGCCGTGAACCCTGTCACTAACATGATATACGTGGCTAACTACGGCAGCAACACCGTGACCTTGATCAACGGGGCCACGAACGGCACGAACACCGTAGCCGCGGGGACCAATCCCTATGCCGTAGCCGTGAACCCGAAGACAAACAGGATTTACGTGGCGAACCATGGCAGCAAAAACGTAACCGTGATCGACGGCGCCTCGAACACTGCGATCGCCACCGTGACCGCGGGAAACAGCCCGGATGCCGTTGCCGTGGACCCGGTGACCAACAAGATTTACGTGGCTAACCAGGGTAGCGCCAATGTGACCGTGATCGACGGGGCCACGAACGC
>JBEKUX010000059.1:0-18640 GCA_049514575.1 Chitinispirillaceae bacterium
CTCATCGTCGATCGCTACTGAGGTGTCGGGATCATAGTTTCGGGTGGTGGTCACCTTGTGAATGGTGAGCACTCCTTTGCGGTGTTCCTGGTAATTGACGATGAATGGATTGGTCGTGGTCCCTTTTGCTTTGACGACCAGGTGCGACTGGTAGGATTCATACCCGTACTGGTCCATCATATAGGGCTGGAAAATAATCAGGTTGTCTCCAACGAACAGGTCGCAGTCGACTGAAAAGGCGGTGCCGCCGTTGCTCAGGGTCGCGTCAACCGATTTCATGGTGGCGCCGAGGTTGGCCAAGACGACCGGCATCTTTGTCACCGTATCCGGGTCGCCTGCCGCGTTGGTGAATGTCCCGGTGATGGTCTGATGCATCGTTTTGACCGTATCGGTGGTCCCGTGCGAAGAGACGTTGATATAGAGGGTATCGTTGTAATCGTAAAAACCCCTGTTCCTCCATGTCTCATCCGCCGGCCTGGGGAACCAGCCGTTTTTTTGAAGTATCTGTTCCTCGACCAGTTTCCGTCCGTCGAGCGTCAATGCGACGTCGAACTGGTACACATTGTTCGCGAACACCGAGTGGGAGATCTGGTAGCCCGCGTCCCGGACTTTGCCTTCTATTTTGGTCCCATCACCATAATTTTTAGTCGCAAATTTGAGTTCCTTGAAGCCGCCGAACTTCAAAGATGCATCCTGGTACGGATCGGACAGCACGCTGCCGTCCGGCGCATGGACCCCGCTGCCGTCGGGCTGCAGGCCGGTGACGGAAAGGACCGGCGTACGGGTGGTGGCGTTGACGAGTGTCATGCTCAAATAGAAAATATTGGCGACCGTGGCCGCGATTTTGATCGACGTTGTTTTCCCTTGTGCCGACTGTGTCAGCTCTGCCCAGTACTGCGCGCCGTCGTTGGGATTTGTCCATGTGGCGCTGGTGGCGCTTCCGTCAAACGTAAATCCCGCGACCAGCTCCGACGTGCTCAGTTCGCCGATCTCCATGAATTCGACTGTCAAGGGGCCGCCAATGGTGTTGCCGTTGACAAGATAGCTGGTATCGGGAATGCTGGAATAGGTGTTCCAGTAGACCCCGGAAGAAGGGATGGTGCCGGAAGAAGAAGCGGATCCCCCGTTGTCTGCGCCGGCCTGATACGACCCGGTCCCGTTCGGTGACACGGTCGTCTGGTTCCCGCCCGTACCCATTTTTGCCAATACCTTTGTGGGGATGCCGTTATATTGCGACCCGATGAGCGTGTCCGCGCCTCCGCTTATTTTGTAAAGAGTGATCCTTGTGCCCGCATGGATGGCGGTATCGGACAGGGTGGCGGTCCAGTGCGCGCCCGTAACCGGCATGCCTGCGGTGGTGGGTGCGGCCGGCGACAGGAACCGCAGCTCAGCGGCTGCTCCATTGACGGTTGCCGTTATTCTGAAAAGCGCGACAGTGGTGACCCCGGTAATGTTGACCACGCTGCTCGAATCGCCGTCATCCAGAAAGACAAGGACGTTATAACCTGCGGGAACCGGCTCAAACACGCCTGCCGAATCAAGCATCAGGACCGTGGTGCCGCTGTCGATGGTCAGTGTTGCGCCTGAGTGCGCCTGAACGGTAAACCGCGACAGAAGCGTGCTGCCGGCGCCCAGGGTGATTTTATTGCCTGATACAGGGGGGGTATTGACATCCGGAGCAGTTGATTTGGTCCCGCAATGCAGAAAAACCATGATGGGCAACAGCAGGGCAGCTGGAATGACACGGTACTTCATGGTGCGTCCTTTCGTGATTGACCGTCTTGGTTGAAAAAAAATACGCATTCCATCGCATAAGAGTCAAATCTGAAAAATTGCGGTGAGCTTGTCGAATCCGGCGTTATCAAGGGACGGAGCGCTAAAGAACTATTAAGCTCTGTAAAGTACCCCGGAGTTGATTGTTTATTTTTATCCCTGTCCGGTTTCAGAAACCAAGTTCATAAGACCCGTCTCCAATCGACCTTCCCCTCCGCTCTCCTGAAATTTATATTCACAATACCCCATTTATGACCGCCCCGAAATTAATAATCGACCTTGTCGCGCGATTTTCCGCCAACCGCGAGTCGTATTGCGCACCGGCGTATAAAGAGGAAATAAAAATCGTGGAAGGCGTCTGAACAATGATGAAAGAACGTCTGAACCGCGATTAATGGGGTTGGTGTCGTTATAGGTACCGGAAAAAGGAACTGACCCATGACAACAAGGCCCGGGGAAACGTTGCGCGAAAGCGAAGGCCGCTTCCGGAAGATCGTCGAACTGGCCCCTATTGCGATGGCCATTGTCGGCATGGACGGCGTGATTGAGTTTATCAATCATAAAGCCGTGGAAGTTTTCGGCTACCTGCCTGAAGATATCCCGAACATGGACCGGTGGTGGGTCCAGGCCTACCCGGACGAAGAGTACCGCAAGGAAGTCGTTACCGCCTGGATGGCGCTTGTCCAAAGTGCCGTGACCGAGAACCGGGAGATCGTCGGCCATGATTATCGGGTGACGTGCAAGGACCGGACCGTCAAGACGATGTTCATTTCCGGGGTCCCTGTTTCCGGCAAGATTTTTGTTTTATTCGATGATATGACCGAGCGCAGACGGGCGGAATCCCAAAGGGAGGCCGCGATCGGGGCGATACGCCTGCGCGAGTCCTACCTGTCCGCGATTATCGAAAATCAACCAGGCCTGTTGTGGATGAAAGACCTGGACGGGAAGTTCCTTGCCGTCAACGCTAAATTCGCGAAATCATGCGGCCTGGATGATCCGGAATTGCTTGTCGGCAAGACTGATTTCGATATATGGCCCCAGGCATTGGCGGCGGGGTACGTTGCGGATGATAACAAGGTCATACAATCAGGGAAACCGTTCATGGTTGAAGAACCCATTTCGGACAAAGGCGATGTCCGCTGGTTCGAGACCTTTAAGGCCCCTATCAAGGATACTCAAGGAACGGTGATCGGTACGACCGGATACTCCCGCGACATCACCGAACGCAAACGAATGGAAGAAGAACTTCAAAAGGCGCAGAAACTCGATTCGCTCGGCATACTCGCCGGGGGCATTGCCCATGATTTCAACAACCTGCTTACCGGAATTTACGGCTACATCGAACTGGTCCGTTCCGTGTCGAAGGATGAGAAGGCCGTCGAGTACCTTGAAGAGACCATTGCTACCATGGCGCGCGCGAGGGCGCTTACCCAGCAATTATTGACTTTTGCCAAAGGTGGAGCGCCGGTCCAGAGGATTACGCCGTTGCTTCCATTGATTCAGGAAACCGTGCGGTTTGCCCTCAGCGGCTCGAATGTTTCATGCCGGTTTTCTCTGGCCAAAGACCTCCGGCAGTGTAATATCGATAAGAACCAGATCGGCCAGGTCATCGACAACATTATTATAAATGCCCAGCAGGCAATGCCGGACGGCGGTTGTATCGACGTGTCGGCCATAAACGTTTCTTTGGAAGGAAAAGAACGCCCGTCGCTGGCAAAAGGCGATTATGTAATGATAGCCATAAGGGACCGCGGGATCGGAATGCCCAAGGAAGTAGTGCACCGCATTTTCGACCCTTTCTACACGACAAAAGCAAAAGGGCACGGCCTCGGGCTTGCTACCTGCTATTCAATTATCAAACGTCATGGCGGATACATTGATGTCGAGTCCGAGCCTGGCAAGGGGAGTACCTTTCGTGTTTATTTGCCTGCTTCCATGGAACCCGTCGTCGCGGATACTGCCACGATTGTCAAGCACAGAGGCGTCGGCACGATCATGGTTATGGATGACGAAGAGGTCATAAGGAATACGCTCCGGAAAATGCTCGAACCGATGGGATACGCGGTGGTATGTAAAAACGACGGCAAAGAAGCCATTGATTTCTACCTGGCGGAAACAAAAGCCAAACGCCGGTTCGCCGCAATGATTTTTGACCTGACCATTGCCGGTGGAACAGGCGGGATCGAAGCCGTTGCAGCAATACGAAAATTGAACAAGGAAATACCGGTTTTCGTGGTGAGCGGTTATACCGACGATCCCGTGATGAACAACCCCGCCGCGTATGGTTTTACGGCAAGCATTTGTAAACCATTCACGATTGCAGAGCTTTCCGAAATGCTTAACAGATTTATCAAGAATTGAATTGAACGGACAACGCTCTGTTCCGGACGTGCCGAAGCCGGCATTAGCCGCCTCCACGGTATGCGCAGGATTATCAGAAACTATAATTTACAGTGGAAACGCCGCTGATTTTCTAATAATTGCACCCGTGATGGCTGCAGGATGAATAGTTAACCTTTTTTGCCCGGGGAATTATAATCCGTCCCGGAAAGGGGTATCATTGCGTCTATGTCAAAAACGACGTTTTTGTGCATGACAAAGCTGAATGTTCCCCCTTCGTTTATGGCAGTAAGATTTTTCACTGCGTCCGTTTTTTCCCGCTCTGATAATTTTTTATCGGCAAAGATGATCCATGTTTTATCAAAGTCATTAAGTAAGTTTTTTACTTTGTTCATACATTGTTTTTTTCGTAATTAGTGGTTTGATTATACTCCGGACAACCGATTACCACGGCTTGGAAAATTTTCTTAAGTATACCAGGGTAGTACGGGACGGAAGGAAAGTTCCCGGAGGTCGGAGCTGTTACTTCGAATTTTTTTTAAAACAACGGGCTCAGCTTGGCCTTTGCGCTATTACAATACTTTTTATTGATTGAATCGACGATTTTGTTTATCGCATCTTCCGTGTTCGTCAGCACCCTGATAGATTTCTTTTGCAGCGTTACCAGCGAAACATTAACCAGCGACCTGATCCACGCAAGATCAACTTCGGAAAAACCGGAATTTTCCACTATTTTAAATGTTCTCGTCTGAGATGGAGTATTATAATACATGCTATCCTCCCTGGAAGCAGGCAAAAGAAGAACAACCGTGAAGATACATCATAAACGGCCGGACAGGAGCCATTATCGCATCGCTGATATATAATGGCCGCTTCGGTTGTCATTTCTCGTTCTGACCTGCCCCTTGGCGGGTGATATTTTCCTATAGCATGTTAAAAGAAATCGCGGCAAAGACGGTTACATGGAGAGCGATCAGGTATCTGGCGGCACTGGTGGCAATGACTGCCGTGTGCGCACCGTACAGCGGTACAAATGGGCCGGCAGGGGAGCGCAAGAGTTTTTTCCAAGAGACCTACCCGCTGGTCTTCGATTGCAGCGACAGTACAATGCAGAATCTCTACCGCTCGACCGCATTCAGGATGCGCCACAGCCGTTTTTTTGTCGAACTTGCCGACAGCATGCGGCGGCTGCAACGCGGCCTTGCGGACACCGGCGGGAAAAAGTATGCCGTTCTTTCGTTTCGCATTGATAAAACAGGAAAAGTCGATTCCGTTGATGTGAAATGCAGCGACAGCTCCTCCTGTTCCATGAAAGACAGGCTGCAGTCGAGGATCCTTTCCTGGAGTTTTGTTTTTTCCCCTTCTCAGCGGTTACTGGTCATACAGGACATAAGCATCGCGCAGGTGTATTCGCGGAGCTTTTTCGATAGGCACCGCATACCCGTGATTATCGGCCTGATTGGTTTAGGCCTTCTGCTGGTTTTTTGACCTCGGCGTCGCCTTAATGATTTTTTGGTCGGTGATCGTCAAGTTCTTCTGAGGTTCTGCCAGGCCGTTTTCCGCCGGAAAACATTATTTTCAAAAAAATGAAAAAAAATAGTGCAAAACGGCAAGAAAGTTGTTATATTGTACATAATAAGGAAACAGGCCTCATCACTTCTGGATCAAGGAGGTTTTATGAACGTGAAGCATTTAACCGCTTTTGCAGCGTGCCTTGCCGTGTTTGGATGTTCCCCGCTTTCCGGGCCGGACAAGGGCGTCAGCAGCCAGTACAGCGTTCATCTGACCGGACGCGTCCTTGATAATAACGGGAACCCGATGGCCAATACGGTTGTGAAACTGAAAAGCAGATGTCTGTGGGATACCACGGACGCCAAAGGGTGTTACTGCGTTTCCGAGAAAAAGGGTTATCAAAAGCTGCCTGATCCGTGCAGAGATTCGCTTGAATTCTGCAAGGACAGCCAGACCATTACCAAGAAGAGCATCAGCAACTGGATCGATACGCTGCCCGATCTGTTAACGGTCCAGCGCGATATATACGGCAGCCTGTCGTCAGTGCCGAAATCGTACGGTAACATGACCGCGACGATAACCGGCGCAGACTCGACCCCCCAAGTCGCGCAGTTGTGGTACAACGTGGCCAATCAGAGCTACAGCGGGTTTGTCTATTTCGTGTATTCTGCGGACCCGGTGAATTACACCGTATGCGTCAACGTTTATAACACCACCGGCGTTCTGACCGGACGCAGCGTGACCGTCACCTTTCCCTCGAAGACGGCCGGCGATATCAATGTGCCGGGGTTCGATCCCAACAACGCATGCGCAGGAAAAGACAGCACCGTTGATACTGTTACTCATGATACCGTTACTCACACTCCGAGATCGCCCGGACTTGTGGCGTGGTGGTCATTTGATTCCGGTGCAGGTAACACGTTCTACGATATTACCGGGAATGGGTACAATGCATCGTGGACAGGCACAGGCATCGGTACCGCTCCAGGCGTCAAAGGCCAGGCCCTGAGCTGCACGGGAAGCGGATTTGAAATAACGGTAGCAAATTCCTGTAATAACTTCAATTTTGCAAAATATTCAATAGAATTCTGGTGTTATTGCAATGTCGATCCATCTCAAAATTCCGACCAGGTGAAGCTATTTAGTTATCAATCTCTCGCCGGTTCCGGCGGAGCTACAAATGGTTATGCCATTTATCTTGATCCTGACGGGCAACTTAATTTCAGTATGAGTAATGTAAGCTATTGGTTGTGGGATCGCTCTTCGACGCTCATTAAAGGGCAGAAATGGTATTTCGTCACCTGTACTTATGACAGCGCTTTTTTAAAGATCTATATCAACGGTGCTTTAGACGCAACATTACCCTACCAGGGGACCTATCCCAAGTCAATCTATGATGCGCGTATTGCATGTGAGCGGCGTACCGACGGAAGCGTGAGGTATCCTTTTAACGGGAAGATCGACGAGATGAAGATTTACAACTATGCATTGCCTGCCGATTCCGTCCTTGCTCAATACAATGCCTGTAAACCCGGAGATACGGTTATCGACACGGCTGGTTTATTGGTCTATTACCCCTTCAATGGAAACGCCAACGACGAAAGCGGCCATGGCTTTAACGCAACCGTCAGTGGGGCTGCATTGACAACCGACAGGTTCGGCAACCCGAACAAAGCCTATTTTTTTAATGGAAGTGCCGGAATTGTTGCCACGGTAAATACCCTGTTATCAGTGTCAAAATTTACCATTGCAGCTTGGTTTAAGAGCAACGGGACCGTTACTTATAGCGGTGTTCCCCGTATTGCCTCTGTTTCCAGTCCTGGCCAATGTAATGGGTATTACGAGCTGCTGTATGCTGATGGTCAGTGGAACGGTTCAATTTATAACTCCGGGAACCTTATTTGCTACCTGAACAGTTCTCCAACGTGTTCCAGTTACAACCTCTATTTCTCGACGAATGCTACCAATGCCGTTACCTGGCATCATGGGGCCATCACCTTTGAAAACGGGAGTTTAAAATTTTACATCGATGGAATTCCCGATACCACGATCAATAATTTATCGCCTATGACGCAGTTCCCCGGCTCGGCAGTTGTACAAATCGGTTACTGTGAAGGGGGCGGCTATTTCAACGGCAGCATAGACGAAATCAGGATCTATAACCGGGCATTGAGCGACGCTGAAATTAATAAACTCTATTCTTTGGCGAAATAAATTTTTAACCGACATTCTTTGCAATTGGAACGGCCAACGGAACAATCGTTGGCCGTTCCTGTATTATTCTGCAAAATTGTGGATCAGACTTGCCTGCCCTGTGCCCTTTAAAAAAAACCTATTAAAGTGCATACATTATTCATAATATTAATATTTATTAATTTAAATATTAATTAAATCAAAAAAACTATTGACAATATTAATTTATTGGTGTATATTTGATTCATAAAATTGATTCGGAGGCTTAAAATGGCACTTCCATGGTACGAACTCACTGCTTTAACCGGACACAAGGAGTTTGTGGTTACTGCCATTAAAATGAAAGAGACCGGCATTGCCGTGCAGGGGGAGTTTGATCTGGCGCCCCTTGCCAAACTTTCGGACGAGGACCAGGTGTTTGTCGCGCACTTCATCAGGACCCACGGATCGATAAAGGAGATGGAACAGGCGTTCGGCGTAAGCTATCCGACCATCAAGGCGCGTCTTAACAAAATCGGCGGACAGCTGCAGTTCGTGGAAGTGACCCCGATATCAAAACGTGAAGAGATCGTTTCGCAGCTCGAACGGGGAGAGATCACGGCAAAAGAGGCCGCGGAAAAATTAAGGAAATAGTATGCTGCCAGGCATTATCAATTTAAATATCCGTTCGAAAAACGGACGCGGGTTCAGGCTGTGGTTTCCGCTTTTTGTCCTGTGGCCGGTTTTTCTTGTTTTATTCCTGGTCGCGCTGCCGTTCCTGGCCATAGCGGAAATCGTTTTCCGTGTAAGGGGCATCCGGATACGCCTGTTTCGCATGATCTGAGGTGTGTTTTCGGTGCTGTCGTCACTACGCGGTACGGAGATAAAGGTGCGGGGCCACGCACAACAATCGATTGTGGACGTGAGAGTACAATGAACTATTACGCCTCTCCTCTTTGTCCCCTCTCCGCTCGCGGAGAGGGGAAGGACGAAGTCAGGGGTGAGGCGAAAATTTCGAGGAATTAAATTCATTATCGGTTAAACAAGGAGTGCACTATGGGCGAAGAGAGAAAACGGATACTGAAAATGCTTGCTGAAGGAAAAATTACCTCAAGCGAGGCCGAAGAGCTGCTTGACGCTCTGGGAAAGGACCGGGGACCGGCGGTCGGCGCGGCCAGAGACCCGAAAAACATCAGGTATCTCTACGTCAAGGTATTGAGTTCGCAGAACGACAATGTGGACATACGCGTGCCGCTCGGCCTGGTCCGCGCCGGAATGCGGTTGAAATCATTCATCCCGCCGCATGCAATGGAGCACATCAACAGCAATATGCGGGAGCACGGCTTGAAGTTCGACCTCAACAACATCAAGCCGGACGACATCGAGGAACTGATAAGAAACCTTGCGGACATGGAAATAAACGTCAAATCGAAAAACGGCGATACGGTACGGGTGTATTGCGGGGAGTGACGAGGGACATTTTTTTTAAATAAAAAAATAGTGCAATAAATCATTTGTTTCAGCGTCTTTACTATTAAAATGACCGAAGCGCAGCAAAAATCGCGGGCCGATTATTTCAAGCGGGAGCGGGGCAGACTCGTCGGGTACGTCCGCAGCCTGATCGATGACGCGGCTGACCGCGAGAGCGAGGACATCGTGCAGGACGTGGTTCTCGGATTGTTCGAGAAAGCCGATGTTTCGGCGCCGATAGAAAATTTTGCCGCCTATGTTTACCAGTCGCTGCGGAACCGCATTGTCGACGTTTTCCGCAGGAGGCGACGTCAGGAAAATCTTGATGCCGAAATGCCGGGAGATACCGGGCTGGTTCTCGCCGACCTGCTGGCCGACATGAACAATGACGTCGACAGGGAAATGGACCGCAGGGAGATCAACCGCGATCTGAATACGGCGATCTCGATGCTCGATGAAAACCACCGGACGATCGTGGTGGCGACCGAGCTGCAGGGGCGGACATTTAAGGAGTTGTCCGGCGAGTGGAAGGTGCCGATCGGGACGCTTCTCGCGCGTAAATCGAGGGCCATGCAAAAACTGAAAGAAGCGCTTCTTACAATAGATCCGTTGCATTATTCACGTTTTATCGAGGAAGGAGTTTCATATGGGTAACCATTTCATGCAGTGCGGAAACCATCATCGATGGGGAATCGGGCGCATTGTCGCCCTGACCGTAAGCGGCATCGTCATCGCGTGCGTGTTCGGTCTTGCATTCGGCTGGCTGGTCATGATCTTGTGGAACTGGCTCATGCCGGGTCTGTTCGGACTTAAACTGCTCACCTATTGGCAGGCATTCGGCATAATCATCCTTGCCCGGTTGATCGTGGGCAGCATAGGCGGCCACCATTTGAGTCACAAGGGCCCGCCGTGGCATCCCCATTATCATCACCACGGGGGTGAAAGCTGGGACGAATGGGCGCCGGCCGGCGACCACCGGAACTGGCGCTACTACCGTGAGTACTGGAAAGAACGGGGCAGGAAAGATTTTGAGGAGTATCTCAAGGGTTCCGGGCATGGTTCCGGCAGCGACGAAGACCGGAAATTCGGCCCGGATTCTCATTGACCGATATAGTGAGACGTGCCATGCTTCCGGTGCCCGATAAGGAGAATGGCGACGGTAACGCATTTTCCCTTTTCGGTCTGGAGTATGGTTTCGTTTCGCTCTTGTCGGGCGATATCGGCGTGCCCATCGACGATGGGGATGCCGGCCACCGGACGACTGTTGACGAGAGAAATAATGGCGCGTGAATGAGAATCCATCATGCAGATAGTAACGGAAAAAAAACATCAGAACGCTCCGTCCGCCGACCGTTCCCCGTCCCGGCCGTATCGTCTTAACGAACGCATGAAACGGGACAGCGTTCCGGACGTTTGTGCCGATCAGGCCTTGCTGCGCAGCCTTGACCGTGGGATCGCCCGTTTTTTTTATGACGCCGTCCGCGTTTCCCTTGCCCGGCCGCAATGGCTGGCGACCGCGCTGCGGCTTTTTTTCCGGCAGCGGCGGTGCGCAAAAACGCGGGAGTTCTGGCGAGCGCAGGGCGTCCATGTCCCGCCGTTTATCATCCTCAGCGTGACCGGCAGCTGCAATCTGCGGTGCGCCGGGTGCTATGATAGGGCGCTGCACGGTCATAACGACGCCGACCTTTCAACCGGCCGGATCGTCGAGCTGCTTTCCGAAGCCCGGGGGCTCGGCGTTTCAACGGTGCTGATTGCCGGGGGTGAGCCGCTTACCCGTCCGGATATTTTCGACGTGACGCGGCGGTTTCCGGAAACCGCGTTCGCCCTCTTTACCAATGGTACACTTATTACCGGCGGCCTTATTCGGTCGATCCGCAGGCAGCGCAATGTCGTCCCGGTGGTGAGCATCGAAGGGAACCGTTTCGAGACCGACGGCAGGAGGGGAGAGGGCGTTTTTTCGCAGCTTGAAGCGACCATGAAACTCCTGGACCAAAACGGTGTCCTCTTCGGGTGCGCGATAACGGTGACGCAGGCCAACTTCGACGTCGTCCTGGAACGCGAGTGGATACGGTCGATGTACCGGAACGGCTGCAGGCTCTTTATCTTTGTGGAATATGTTCCTGTCGAGGAGAATTCGGCCCGGCTCGCGCTCACGCAGGACCAGCGGAGCGCGCTTATCCGTACCGCGGCAGGTTTGCGGAAAGAGTTCCGGGCGCTTTTTATTGCGTTTCCCGGCGATGAGGACGAATTCGGCGGCTGCCTGGCGGCCGGACGCGGGTTTGTCCATATCAGTCCGTCCGGCGACCTTGAGCCGTGCCCGTTCGCCCCGTATTCGGACAGAAACGTGGCGGCGACGTCGCTCAAGCGGGCGCTCCGTTCCCCGCTTCTGGATAAAATACGCGGGAACCATGCGAACCTTAAAGAGACTGCGGGAGGCTGCGCTCTGTGGCAGGAGCGGGAGTGGGTGGCGTCGCTGACGAAAGATAAATAATAGATGAGAGGAATATATTTTGGATAGCTACAATAGAATTTTTGGGGCTAAAGGCTTTTGATTGCGTAACGGGGAGAGCTAAGAAATCCTTTGGGCGTGCCCCCTGCTTCGCAGGGGTCGGCGTGGTTCCGGGCTACCCTTCGGTCGGTCGCTTCGCGACTGGCCTGCGGCCACCCTCCACCTGCCTCACGCAACAGCAATGAGAGCAATACTTTGTTTGTTTATTAGCTTATTTGTTTACAACGCGACAGGAGCTTGAGGGTGCGGGTAAAAGATGCTCAAAGCTGCACAGGCGGTGCCCACCCGACACCCTCCGCAGAAGCTCCGCAAAAGCGGAGCCTTTAGCAAAAGAGAGAATAGTATAATTTGAATTAACATCAGGAGGTAATTGAATCATGAATATTATTGAAATCAAAGGGGTAACAAAAGATTATCCTTTAGGCTCCACTACGGTCCATGCGCTGCGCGGCATTGACCTTGCCATCGAAGAAGGCGACCTCATGACCATCATGGGTCCGTCGGGTTCGGGCAAGACCACGCTCCTCAATGTCATCGGCTGCATCGATCAGGCGACCGCGGGAAGCGTGACGGTGCACGGCGACGAGGTGACGAAGCTCAACGACCGCCAGGTGACTGATCTGCGGCTCCACCGGATCGGGTTCATCTTCCAGACGTTCAACCTGATTCCCGTGCTCAACGCGCTTGAAAACGTGGAATTTCCCATGCTGCTCCTTAAAAAAGATTCCCGCGCCGAAGTGCGGAAGAAAGCCGAAAGGCTTATCGAGGAGGTCGGCATCAAGGAGTATATGAAACACCGGCCCGCCGAACTTTCGGGCGGCCAGCGCCAGCGCGTGGCCATCGCGCGCGCGCTCGTGACCAACCCGGACATCGTGCTGGCGGACGAGCCGACCGCCAACCTCGACTCGGTGACCGGCGCCCAGATCCTTGACCTGATGAAAGAGATGAACGCGCGGGAAAAAACGACCTTTATTTTCTCCACGCACGACGCCAACGTGCTCAAGTATGCCAAGACCGCGGTAAAGATCAGAGACGGCCTTATCGCGGAGAAAAGCACGCTATGAACCTGATCGTGAAAATCGCCTGGCGCAACATCATGCGTCACCGGGGCAAAAGTTTGATCATTGGCTCCATCCTGTTCGTGGGCGCGCTCCTCATGACCGTGGGCAACGGCGTGATTTCGGGCATGAACGCGGGTTTGCAGAAAAACATCGTCGAAGGGTTCTGCGGCGACGCGCTTATCGTGTCGGACAAACAGGAATCCGACAACCTGTTTCTAGAGTTCATGGGCAAGGCCGTGGCGCCCGTCAACAATTACAGGGCGATCGATTCCGCGCTCAGGAACATTCCGTATGTCAAAAAGGCGCTCCCCATGGGCAAGAACTTCGCCATGGTGCTCAACGAAGACGGCGGCATCGCCAAGGGTGCCTTCGTGCTCGGCGTCGATTTTAAAAAATATCGCGATTTCTTCGGCAGCAACCTCAAGCTGATCGAGGGTTCTTTCCCTGAAGGCAATGATCCGTACGTGCTGGTGCCCACCGGTTTGCGCAAGCTGTTCGGCAATTATTACAATATCCTTTTCTCTCCCGAAGGAACGAAGCTCGATACGTCGCAACTTGGCAAGGAGGTGACCTCGCGCCTTTCCGAGCTGACCGTCAAACACAGCGTCGTGTTCATGGGGTTGAACGCCGACAACGCGACCACCGACATCCGTGCTCCGGTCCGCGCCATCGTGAAATACCGTTCGCTCAATACGATCTGGGGCAACTTCCCGATCGTCGACATCGAATCGTACCGCGAATGCGAAGGATATTTTTCGGCTGAGGCGAAGTCGGCGCCGGTCAAAAAAGACGAGCTTGACCTGCTCGCAACGAGCGATGGTTCGCTCGACAACCTGTTCGGGCAGGAAGCGCTGGTCACGGCGCAGAAGGCCGCCGACCGCACGCCCACCATGCTTGCCGCAGGGAGCCTTGCCGTGGCAAAGGACACGGTGCGCAGGGTCGTGGACCTCGACGCGGGCACGTTCAACATGGTGCTGTTACGGTTCGAGAATGGGACAAACCTTGACAAAACAGTCGCGACCCTGAACAAGACGCTTGCGGAGAAGAATCTCGGCGTGCGGGCGATCTCCTGGAAAAAGGCAACGGGCATGATCGGTTCCATGGCCGTGCTCATCAAGAGCTCGCTTTTCGTGTTTGTCATGTTCCTGTTCTTCGTCGCGATCATCATCATAATCAATACGCTCTCCATGGCCGCGATCGAACGCACGTCGGAAATCGGCATGATGCGGGCCGTGGGCGCCCGCAAAGGGTTCATCAGGCTGATGTTCCTCGGCGAGACCGGCGTGCTCTCCGCGGTGTTCGGCGGCGCCGGGATACTGGTCGGCATCATCGTCGTCAACCTCGTCGCGTCGTTCAATATCACCACCGACAATGACATGGTACAACTGCTGTACGGAGGCGATACCTTCAGGCCGCTCCTCTCGTATTTCGACATTGTGCTTGCGGTCATCCAGCTCGTGATTGTTACGCTGCTGGCCGTCATCTACCCGATCCGCGTTGCCAGCGGCATCACGCCGCTCGACGCCGTTTCCAGAGAATAGGAACTGCTATGAAACAAGTGGTCGATATAAGTTTTCGCAACCTGGTCCGTCAGAAACGCAGGAACCTTCTTCTGGGCACCGCCATTGCGTTCGGCGCCATGGTGCTCATTCTCGCCAACGCGTTTTCGCACGGTATTTCCCGTGTGCTTTTCGAGCAGGTCGTCAGGTACACCAACGGCCATGTCGCCATCTCCTACATGCGCAACGGCAATATGATGAGCCAGGTGTTCCATGACGACGAGCGCATCCGCAGCGTGATCAAAAATAACGCGCCCGAGGCGATACGCACCGAAGAGGGGGTCGGCGTTTTCGGCCGGGCCATCGGCAACGGCGTGGCCGACAACGTGATCATGGTGGGGGTGGACCTCAACGGCACGCTGACCGAGGCAGAAAAAAAAGAATACCAGGCGAATTTCAAGATGCTGCACGGTTCGTTCATGTCGCTCAACGACAAGAGCGCCGGCATTCCGGTGGTGCTTGCGGAACAGAAGGCGAAATACCTCCGGGTAACGATGGGCGACGTGCTGCGCGTGCGTTTTACCGACATCAACAACCAGTCGTCAAGCGCTCGGCTCATTATAGTCGGCATCTTCAAGCCCGCGAACGTGTTCATGGCCGCGCCCATATTTCTGGAACTGCAGGATGCCCGTCGGCTCGCAGGGTACGGGCCGCACGATATCGCCACGGTCCAGCTCACGCTCAATGACCCGCAGCGCACCGCCAAAAAAGTGGCCGATCGCCTCCACAAAGCGCTCAAACCGGGCCTTGCGGTCATTCCGGGCTGGGTGCAGTCCAATAAACTGAACCTGAAAATCGATTGCGTCACACTCGGCTTTCGGACCGATTCGGTGTCGCTCCGCCTCATGAGCGGCAGCCTCCGGCTTGCGCGGGGTGACAGCGTCAGGAGCTTCGGCTACGAAGGGGTGGTGCTCTCGTCGCGACTCGCAACCGTGCTCAATATCGGTCCGGGCGACACCCTCCGCATTTTCTGGAAGGCCAGGTACGATACCCTTTCTGGCGCAGCTAAATTCACGGTGACCGGCGTGGCAGACAGCAGTGCTCCGATTCCGGCAATTTCGCTATTGATTAACGAAAGGGATTTTTACCACGCCTACTACGACCCGCTGCCTCCGGCGCCACCGCCCCAGATCATGCGGCGTATGCTTGATACCGCGAACCCGCTCTGGCCGGCGCTTGCGCCCGAATACCTGCTCATGAAGCGGTGTGCCACGACCGACGAATACGCGAAAGTGTCGCAGGAGATGGGACGGGGGAAGTTCAAGGGCATCATGATGAGCGTGCAGTCGATGTATGAGACCGCGTCCGCGATCCTGCACGTCGAAGCCGCGCTCAATCTTATTACGCTGGTCGCCTGCCTGATCCTGTTTTTCATCATTCTGATCGGCGTGATCAACACCCTGCGGATGACGATCAGGGAGCGGACGCGGGAGATCGGCACGGTGCGTGCCATCGGAATGCAGAAGAGCGACGTGCGCATGATGTTCATTCTCGAGACCGCGCTCCTTGCCTTTTTCGCTTCGCTGGTCGGTACCGCAGCCGCGTTCCTCGCGATGTGGGGACTCCATTCGATCACCATCGACGCGGGCGACAATGCGCTCGGAATACTGTTGGTCAACAATCATCTCTTTTTCGCGCCGACCGTTGCCGCGACGATTGCGTATGTCGCGCTCATCGTTGCCATTGCGATCGGTACTGCCTACCTCCCGGCACGGCGTGCATCAAATCTTTCCGCCGCAAACGCAATGCGGCACTACGAGTAAAGGATGTCTATCATGTTACAACGTTGTTTGTCGGTAATGCTTTCTCTCGTCATGGTCATCAGCTTCGTGTGCTTCGCTGAAGGCATGCCACCTGCGGGCATGCCCTCAATAGAGGCCATTCTCCAGAAGATGCAGGACAATGTCAACATCTCAACCGACGCGCGGGCGCGCGTGACCCTCACCCAGCAGAAGCCCAGCCAGGGCGTTAAGAACTTCGAGATGATGTACTACCGCCGCGACAAGGACGACGCGTTTCTCATCGTGTTCTCCGCGCCCGAAGCGGAAAAAGGGAACGGGTACCTGCGCATCGGCGACAACTTCTGGATGTACCGCCGCAACACGCGCACGTTCCAGCACATCAACCGCGACGAATCGATCGGCGGGTCCGACGCGCACGGCGAGGACTTTGAGACGCGCAAGCTCACCGAGCTGTACCAGGCAGCAAAAGATTCAAGCGGAAAGGAGCTGATCCGCGAGGAGAAACTGGGCGCCATTCCGGTGTACCGGCTCGAAGTGAAGGGGAAGGTGAACGATGTGTCGTACCCGTACCGCGTCTTCTGGGTGCGGACCGACAACTTCCTGCAGCTGAAGGACGAGGCATACTCGAGCTCGAAAACGCTCATGGCGACGTCCTATTACCTCAAGTACACCATGGTGCTTGGCAAATACGTGCCGATCAAACAGATCTTTGTCGATGAGTTCGAAAAGGGCAATAAGACCATTGTGGAGATATCGGGCATCGTGACCGGAAAGCTGGACGACCAGATTTTCACGAAGGCTTATCTGGAGAATTTAAGCAAGTAAAATAAATAATTTTGGGCGTTTCCCTTTTTAGTAGAGACGCACGGCCTAAAGGCCTTATAAGGATAATAGCATTATACTTAGAACGGCCGTGCGTCTCTACTAACGCGAAAGATAACGTCAGAAAATCAAGGAAATAACAAATTCCCCTCTCCAATAGGAGAGGGGGCAGGGGTGAGGTCAAAAAATGAAGGACAAAAAGCCAGGGAAAATACTATCCGGCATAACAATTCTTTTTTATATAACCTTTACTCCCGCCCAGGAGAAGGTCGACGAGAACGCGATGTTTGCCGATTCGTTGTCGGTTGTGGACAGCGCGAAGGTGGTGAACACGCAGGCTGCCAAGGATGAAGCGCAGGAGAAGAAATCCCTTGGGTTTTCCGGCGAAGTCTACGCGTACGCAGATCCGTCGATACGCCGCTCCTGGTTCGATGAACCCGGCCTTCATACGGTCGGGTTTGATACCCGCATCGTCGGCAATGCTTTTATCGACGCGAGGCTCATCGGCGGCGCAAAGGCGTACGCGGACCTGCAGAGTTCCTATGTGCCGACCCCATCGTTTGCATCGCTCGATCCGGGCGCTTTCGGGAAGCCGGACAGCGGGATGGTGTTCGATGTGCCGGAGTTTTTCGTGGACGCCAACATCGGCAGGATCGTCTACCTCCGGGCAGGCAGGCAGGTGCTGCAGTGGGGACCGTGTAATTTCTGGAACCCGACTGATCTTGTCAATGTGGAGCGCAAGACCTTCCTCACGAAAGAGGGACAGCGCGACGGCACCTATGGCCTCAAGATCCATATCCCCTATAAGACGCTGTTCAACTTCTACTCATTCATCGATGCGAACAATGCCCCCACGGCGGACAGCCTTGCCGCGGCTGTCAAGGCAGAGGCGCTGATCGGCAGGACCGAAATGGCGCTGTCCACCCGGGTGAAAAAGGGCGAAAAACCGGTGGCGGGGTTCGATCTCACCTCGCAGCTTTTCAATGTCCAGATCGCGGCCGAGGCGAGCCTGCGGAACGGGTCGGACATGCTGAGCCTCAAAAAGACGGGTTCGGTCTGGGACACCACGGCACTCGGGGACCGATGGTTGCCGCGCCTGTGTCTGAGCCTGACAAAATTCTTCCCGCTTGGCGGTGTTGCAGACCGGTTGACGATGATTGCGGAATTTTACTATAACGGCGCGGGATACGATGTCAATATCTTCAACGATCCGGTGCTGGGGAAGGACTTTGCGCAGCTGATCGCCGGTTCGATTTCCCAGCAGCTCGGGTCCGATCTCCAGAAAATGCCGTGGCTCACGAACCCGAAGACGCTCTCCGGCCTTTACGAGGTGAACGGCTACTCGAAATACTACGCCGCCTTCTTCGGTTCGATCAGCCAGTTCATTCTCGACGGCATGACCTTCTCCTGCAACGCCATCGGCAACCTGCAGCAGACAAGCTTTGTCGTTTCCACCGGGATCAACTATCAGTCGCTCCATAATTTCGTTTTCGGAATGTCCCTGAATGCCTTCCTCGGCCCCAGGAACACCGAGTACACCTTTACCGGCAACGGTCTCATGGTCCAGCTGCGGACCGGAGTCATCTTTTAGCCCTTGCCCCCGAATCAACGGACGAACCGGGTCTGAACGAAACGGAAGCCGATAAAAGCCCCTTCCCGCTATATTTTTCAGCATCACCG
>JBEKUX010000060.1:0-18167 GCA_049514575.1 Chitinispirillaceae bacterium
CTTCGGCGTGACTTCCACCAGTTCGTCCTCGGAAATGAATTCTATCGCCTGATCAAGCGACATGTTACGAGGCGGGCGCAGTACCACAGTGGCTTCGAGGGTCGAACTGCGCATGTTGGTGAGTTTTTTTTCGCGCGCGATGTTGACGGGCATATCTTCGGTGCGATTGCGTTCGCCGATGACCATACCGGCGTACACTTCGGTGCCGACCTCAACGATCAGCTCGCCGCGGTCAACCATGCCGATGCTTGCGTAGTTTGTTACCCTGCCGGGCCGGTCTGCAATCATGGCACCGCTCGTACGCTGGGGGATAGGGCCGAACCACTCCGCATACCCTTCGAAAAGCGTGTTCATTATGCCGGCGCCCTTGGTGTCGGTCAGAAATTGGCTGCGAAACCCGATGAGACCGCGTGAAGGGATGACGAATTCCATGGTGGCGCGGCCGTGGCCATGGTTCTGCATAGTGGTCATTCTGCCTTTGCGTACCGAAAGTTTTTCGGTTATTATCCCGATCCGTTCCTCCGGTATATCAAGGAAAACGTGTTCCATGGGTTCAAGTATTTTCCCGTTTTCTTCTTTCGTGATGACCCGGGGCTTGGAAACCATGAATTCATAGCCCTCGCGCCGCATTGTCTCGATTAGAATCGCCAATTGCAATTCACCGCGCCCGCACACTTCAAACGCATCGGTGCGGCCGATATTTTTCAGTTTCATTGATACGTTGCCGAGAACTTCCCGCTGGAGCCGTTCGCTTAAATGCCGCGAAGTCAAGAACGTACCTTCTTTGCCGGCAAAGGGCCCGTTGTTCACGTAAAAAACCATGGACACGGTCGGTTCATCGATCTTTATGCGCGGCAACGGCTGGGGATTTTCGTCGGACGAGATGGTGTCGCCGATCTGGACACCTGCGGCCCCGGCGATGGCGATGATATCGCCGGCAACAAGTTTTTGCACCTGTTTTTTCTGCAGGCCGTGGAACGCATAGCAACAAGTCAATTTAACCCCGTGAGTAATGCCGTCTTTGCCGCACAGACTGTATGTTTTATTCATTTCCAGCGTACCGCTCGACAGCCTGCCCACCGCAATCTGGCCAACATAGGAATCATAGCCGAGGTTGGTGACCAGAAATTGCGGAACGAAATCGTCGTTTGCCTCAGGACCGGGGATCCGCTCAAGGATCGTCTCAAAAAGATGGTGCAGGTCGGTCGCGCCGTCGCCGATTTTAATATGGGCGACAGCGGTTTTTGCATTGGTATATAAAATCGGGAACCCGATCTGTTTGTCGGTCGCATCGAGGTCGATAAAAAGATCATAGACTTCATTGACTACAGCCTCGATACGCGCATCGCTGCGGTCGATTTTGTTGATGACCAGGATAATAGGCAGGTTCTTTTCCAGGGCTTTTTTAAGGACGAACCTCGTCTGGGGCAGGGGACCTTCGCTTGCGTCAACAAGGAGTAACGCGCCGTCAACAAGGTTAAGGCTGCGTTCCACCTCGCCGCCGAAATCCGCGTGTCCCGGCGTGTCGACGATGTTGATCTTCACGTTATGGTATTGCACGGAGGTGTTTTTTGCCATGATGGTTATGCCGCGCTCCCGTTCAAGATCCATTGAGTCCATGACACGTTCGGCGACTTCTTCGTTTTCACGGAACGTGCCGCTCTGCCTGAGCATGCCGTCGAGGAGCGTGGTCTTGCCGTGGTCGACGTGAGCGATAATAGCGATGTTGCGGAATTCGTTTTTTCGCATGATGCCTTTCTATAATTTACAATCCTTCCATTACAATCCCCAATTGCTCCTGCAGGTCGCTGAGCTCGTGCTGCCAGAATTGGTCACTGCCCCAGTCCGGAAAATTTTTCCGGAACTGCGCGTCTCCGATCTGACGGCTGCACCAGGCAAGGAAATAAACCATGCGCATTGCACGCAGCGGTTCGATGCACCGCAGGCTTGCACGGTCAAACCTGCGGAACCGTTCATAGCCCTCCAGAAACAGTCCGATTTCACGTGAAGATTTATTGGCGCGATCCGGGAGCAGTAGCCAGAGGTCCTGCACCGGCGGGCCAACGGCCATGTCGTCAAAGTCAATAAGCAACAGTCCCTCTTCGAGCCGGTCGAGAATATTCCCGCGGTGGCAGTCGCCATGGATCCTGATCCGTTCGAGACCGGAAAACAGCGGTGCGCTTGTTTCAATGAGTTGCATGCAGCCGCTTAAATAACGCTCACGAAAACGTTCGGGAACAATGTTGTCGCGCAGGTAATTAACATCGGCTAAGAGCGACTGGCCGGGGTCGATTGTAATGCGGTGCGGGGCAGAACGTTTTCCACCGCAGAGGTGTACCCGGGCAATAAGCGACCCGAGCCGCGACCAGTCGGCGTCGTTTACGATCTCCAATTGGCGCCCTGCGCGTTTGGGAAAGATTGAAAGCAGAAACCCTTCGTGTTCCCCGATGGTCGAACCGTTGCGGAGCGTCATTGCAGGAACCACCGGTATCTCGCCTTCGTGACAATCGGCCACAAAGCCGTGTTCGTCAAAAATCGCCTCCCTGCTCCAGCGTCCGGGCCGGTAGAATTTGGCGATGAGTTTTGTCCCGTCAACGGTGCGAAGTTCATAGACGCGGTTGATATAGCTCGGCAGTGACAGCAGAAGGTTTGTCAACCGAAGTCCGCTTACGGCTTCTACAGCCGGAAGGATCATGTCGGGAACCAGTCGGTCGAATGACATCGGGGCGCCTCCGCGGTTATGCCCGCCGCGACTCAAAACGCTGTGTACTGAAGGACATTGTCCGGCGCCCGAAAAACGGTATACCTTCGGCCCTCTCGGAGACGACCGCCGCAACCGGCGGTTCGTCGCAGGCAAATCCGGGGTATCCCGATATTTCGAACCGCTTGCCGATCATTAATTCAATCTTCCTCAGGTATTTCTCTTCATCCCGTGCGACAAACGTGAATGCAATTCCCTTTTTCTCCGCCCTGCCGGTCCTGCCGATCCGGTGGATATAATCTTCGGCAAAGCGCGGCGTATCGTAATTGACGACATGCGTAATACCCCTCACATCGATGCCCCGGGCGGCCACGTCGGTGGCAACGAGCACCTGAAAGCTTCTGCGTTTGAATCCTTCAAGCGTTTTCTGGCGCTGGGACTGTGAGCGGTTCGAGTGAATTGCGGCTGTTTTTATGCCGCTCCGTTCGAGCTGCCGGGCGATCTTGTCCGCACCGTGCTTGGTCCGGGAGAACACCAGCATGGTCTCTATTGCTTCATTTTTTAGTATATGGACGAGGAAATTAGTTTTTGTTAACTGCGATACCCTGTATACCTTCTGTGACACGGTTGTTACCGGCGAAAAAGGCTCCCCGATTTCTATATACTGCGGCGTCCGCTGGATGTTTGCCACAAGGGAGCGGACCTCCGGTGACATGGTCGCTGAAAAAAGCAGCGTCTGCCGCTCGCGCGGGACACGTGCGATAATTTGCCGCACCGCTTTGATGAACCCCATGTCGAACATCCGGTCGGCTTCATCAAGAACCAGTATCTCAATGCGTGAAAGGTCGATACTCCGGCGATCAATATGGTCGAGCAGTCTGCCCGGGGTCGCGACAACGATATCCGCGCCGTTCCTGAGAGTGCGGATTTGCCGGTTGATATCCACGCCGCCGTAAATCGAAACCGGTTTAAGAGCGCAATGCGTTCCGTAGGAACGGATGGCCTCCTCGATCTGCGCCGCGAGTTCACGGGTCGGCGTTAAAATAAGCGCACGCGGAAAATGGCTGTGCTGGGCGTGGCCGTTCGCTTTTCCCAGACTGTGAAGAATGGGAAGTACAAAGGCGGCCGTTTTGCCCGTACCGGTTGGCGCGCAGCCGATCAGGTCTTTGCCTGCAAGAACGAGCGGTATCGCCTTCTGCTGGATTTCGGTAGGTCTGGAATAACCTGATGCCGAGATCCCCTGCAGTACTGCATCTGAAAGTCCTACATTTGAAAAACTCATACGTTTCCTTTATGGAAAATTGTGGGTGACACGCTACTTACGGACTACAGCGAGCAGGAAGTAAAAAGGAGAGGGGAGGTATCTCTTGCTACTCTTGCCGGAAATCATCGGAGAGCGGGTCTTTTTGTCCGTGTACCGCTGTTAAAAAAGTAAACGGACTCTTTATTTACCTTTGCAATATAGCTTGTGCCAACGGACGGATGGTAAATAATTACAGGTATTTTTTTGGGCGGCTTTTAGCCGGGATTATATCTTTACCGATGAAAGCCTTCCGGTCATTCTAAACC
Source organism: Chitinispirillaceae bacterium (assembly GCA_049514575.1). Classification (GTDB taxonomy): domain Bacteria; phylum Fibrobacterota; class Chitinivibrionia; order Chitinivibrionales; family Chitinispirillaceae; genus BOG-1184. The sequence goes on from JBEKUX010000060.1 coordinate 4,271, forward strand.
ATTCCGTTATTATCGGTTAAAACAAGCTCAGCTGTTCCGCGTCAGGATTTTTTCTGAAAGGTTTGGCGGACAGGTCATAGTTTTTCAGGCTTTCCTCGATGTCGGCAAGGAAGGGCGATGGCCTGCGAGATTGTTTATCGCCATGCAGCAGGCGCTGCCGGGCGTTGATGATATAGAGGATTTCTTTTGCCCTGCTCATCCCGACATAAAGCAACCTTCTTTCTTCTTCCCGGTCGATCACCATCTGTTTCTTTGCAAGCGGGATAATGCCGTCTTCACAACCAATAATAAAAACAACCGGCCATTCCAGGCCTTTCGAAGCATGGAGCGTCATAAGCGACACCGCCTCAGCGCGGCCCCACAGGCCGTCCTCTTCCCGCTGGAGCAGCACGGTGTCCATGAATTCCCGATAGGAGGCTGATACTCTTGCGATACGGGTCAGCCGTTCCCGGATCTCTTGAGTTTCGGGTGACAGCGCAATTTCTTTTTTCCATGACGGCAGAGTGAAGCAGACCGAAATGGCCTGCGTAAGATCGGGAGCGGCGAGCAGTTTGCCGACCGCATTAACGGTATTTAACAGTGAGGTGAACGAGCGCCGCAGCGAAGCCGGGAGCGGTTCCGGGGACGATAGAATCCGGTCAAAGATATTTTTATCGAATTGTTTCAAATGACTTGCTGAGATAGAAACAAGAAAAGAACTTTGTTCGGGTGTAAGTTCAAAAAGGCTGCACAGCGTTTCTGCTGCAAGACCCTCTCCGGCGGAAAAACGCAGCAGAGATAAGAGCATGCTTACTGATGGCTTTGCATGAAACGGTTTTTCGCCGGTGACGGTGAATGGAATGCCGCTTCGCACAAGCGCTTCTTCAAGATCGCGACGCAGGCTGTTCGTGCGGTAGAGCACGGTGATGTCGGAAAAACCGCGTTCCTTGTCATGACCGTGGGAAACCCTGCCGGAATCGTGCGAAAACATGCTGGTCCCGCCGACCAGTTTTTCGATCTCGTGAACCACGTATTCGGCTTCTGCGGCACCGGTCAATGCAGTGTGATAGGTCAGGCGGCCTTGTACGTGAATAGCCGCGGCAAGCGGAGGCACTTTGAGATGGGGCGATTGGGCGATGACCTGACTGTAAGCTTTAAGAACATTCGGCGCGGTCCGGTAATTTTCCGTCAGCGCAAGCACCTGCGCTCCGGTAAAATCGGTGACGAAGGATTCAAAGAACCGAAGGTCGGAACCACGGAAACCGTAAATTGACTGGTGCGGATCGCCGATTGCCGTGACCGATCCGCTTGTTCCGGCTATCAGACGGACAAGCGCATGCTGGATGCCGTTGATGTCCTGATACTCATCTATGAAAATAAACGGGTAGCGCTGTCGGAGGGCTTCGAGAATTTCAGAGTGGGTGCAGAAAACGGTATACGTTTTTTGAAGTATGGTATCGAAATCAATGAGACCGTGAGACATGAGCTGCTCGTCATACAGGCGGACCGTGTCGGGAACGGGGGCGTCCATTATGCATGATTTAATTCGGGAGAGTTCGTCGAGACGTCTTCGACGTTCGGCGGCGGTTGCTTCGGGCCAGATCTCGTGCGCGAAAATATCGATTTCTTCAGGCGAGGCGATTTCAAAGGAATGGGATAGTCCTGCGGCTTCGGTGTACTCACGCAGCATGGTCAGACAGAACCCATGAATGGTACCGATAAAAACTTTTGAAGAGACGTCTTTGCCGAAAGCATCGAGGCGGTCTTTCATTTCGGCTGCCGCTTTATTGGTAAAGGTAACCGCGAGGCAGTGCTGCGCCGGTGCCAGGTTCCTGGTGCGCCAGGCGATACGGCGGGTGAGCGTATGGGTCTTTCCGGTGCCCGGACCGGCCACAATCAGGAGATGTTTCCCCTCATAGATGATCGCCTGCATCTGCGATTCATTTACATGAGCAAAAATCGGGTCGGGTTCTTTCGAAGGTGCATATTCAGGCGGGATTTCTTCTACGCCGTTTGTCGCTTTTTTTTTAAGTCTACGGGGTCCGGGAGATTTGCGGACTTTTTTTGGTGATTGTGCAACGGTCGCGCCGAAGAGATTTTCCTGGCCCATAATGGCCTTCCGCTCGGCATCGGTAAAAAGCTTCACGGTCCCGAATTCGCCGTCATAGCCGGCGGCAATGGTCACCTCGCCTGTGCGCATGCGGCGTATGCCCTCGGCCGCCAGATCGCCGGCAACTGCGGCTATTTCTTTAATGTCTGCTTCGAGAAGGATGGTGAACTCACTGCCGATTTTTGTAACGAGCGTCTGATAGGTCTCAACAGCACGCCTGCTCTCCGACCCGATATCGAGCGATTCGCCGATGATCTCGCTGAGCGGGATCAGGCTCTTATACGGTTTGCTTCGCGGCGCCTTTGAACCGGTTTTCCGGTCAGCCAATTCTTCGACGCGTGACAGGACGCCGACCGTGAGCGGTTTGCCGCACACCGGGCAGACACCCTTGTGCGCGGCGGTCTCTTCGGGCATGAACCGTACCTCGCATTTGCGGTGGCCGTCGACATGGTACTTGCCCTCTTCGGGGAAAAATTCAACGGTGCCGGAAAGCCCTGGGTCTTTTTTATCCGCCAGCGCGCGGAAAATTCCGTCATAGGAGAGATCAGTGTCGAATATTGTGCACTCCCTGCCGAGTTTGGACGGCGAGTGGGCATCGGAAAAGGAGACAAGAGCGAACGGGTCGAGGCTCGAAAGCCGCCAGTTCATGGCTGGGTCTGAAGAGAGCCCGGTTTCCACGGCATAGATATATTTTGTCAAGTCTCCGTAGCATTCCTCGATAGAATCGAAGCCGCTTTTCGATCCGAGCGCGGAAAACCAGGGCGTCCAGATGTGCGCCGGGATCAGGATCGCCTTGGGGTCGGCCGCAAGAATGATTTCGAGAAGATCGCGCGAGTCAAGGCCTAAAATCGGGCGGCCGTCGGATTTCAGGTTGCCGATGCGTTCCAGCTTCGTAAATGTTTTTTCAGCTGACGCAAATGACGGGAAGCAGACCACGTTGTGCACTTTCCGGACGCGGTCGCCCTTTTTATAGATGTTCGATATCTCGACGGTCAGCATGAACCGCACATCGGCGGAGCAGGCTGGAGGTACTATGTCCTTTGTTGCGGCTGTGAATTCACGTTTCAGCGAAAAAAGCCCATTACCCTCGTCCCGGAACTTTTTTTTGCATTCGGCGGACCACGCCGGATGAAGACAGTCGCCGGTGCCGATGACCTGGATGCCCTTGATCTGTCCCCATGCGTGAAGGTTTTCGGGCGTGAGCTGCTTGCTCGTTGCGCGGGAATAGGAAGAATGGATGTGGAGGTCGGCGTAGAATTTCATTTACCGGAATTCTTTCTAAACTCGATATATAAAATTTATAGCATCCTCTGCGCAACAATCATTTTTACTGCATCGCATGTCCTATAAAAACTATCCTTCCGGTGAATACAAACTGCTTGAAGAATTGAAGAAGATACTCGGGCCGGCCGCTGCGCCGGGCGGTCGCTACGAACTGACGCTCGGCGATGACGCCGCAATACGCCGCAGTGTGCGCGGTGAGCGCATGGTCCTGACCGCAGACATTTCGGTGGAAGGCGTCCATTTTACTCCGGACATCATGACTTTTGAGGAGATCGGCTTCCGCACCATGGCCGCGAACGTGAGCGACTGCGCGGCAATGGCCGCGCTTCCCGAGGCCGCGCTTGTGCAGCTCGTGTTCCCGCGGAAAGCGCGGAATTTACAGAAGAATATAATCGCACTCTATCGCGGGTTTGCCGAAGCGTGCCGGAAATGGAACTTCAAACTGATCGGCGGCGACCTGTCCGGCGGCGCGGTATGGACAATAGGAATAACGATACTGGGTATTGCGCCTGCTTCAGGCAGACTGCTTAAACGCACCGGCGCGCGAACGGGAGACGTGCTTTGGTTAAGCGGATTTCCCGGCCGCAGCGCGGCCGGGCTTGCGGTATTACAAAAGTGGGGGAGAGGGTCGGTTCCGAAAAGATATCGGGGGTTAGTGGAAACCCATATCAAGCCGGATCCTCCCGTCAAGTTTGGTGTAATACTTGGCAGATGCAAAAAAGTCCACGCCATGATGGACCTTTCAGACGGCATCTCCAAAGATGTCCGCACACTTTGCTTCGAGAACAGGCTTGGGGTGGAACTGTCACTTGATAATCTCAATGTTCCGCATGAAATGCTTGAACTGAGCCGGGAGCTTGGTAAACCTTGGCAGGAATGGGCGCTGCATGGTGGCGAGGAGTATGAGCTTCTTTTCGCGACGTCAAAAACTTTCAGCCCAGAAAATGTGCCGAAAGAATTTCGTAGAGGATTAATCCGGCTGGGTGTTTTTACTGATAAACACAGGGTCATGCTTCTACTTGAATCAGGCAAGATAAAAAAAATTCCGAAAAAGGGTTGGGATCATATAGCAGAAATAACTAATAATAACAATTGATATTCTTTTGCTAAAGTCACCCGATGGGGTGTGGGGTGGGCGCCGTCTGTGAAGCTTTGAACTTTAGTGTACCCCCACCCTCAAGCTCTGTGGAATTGAAATCGAAATAAGGTATTTGTCTGAAGCATCGTCATACTTTCTGGGAGAAGCTTTTAAGGTGGGCTGTCGTTTGCAGATACTGACGGGAAGGTTGCCTGGAAGCCTTTGTGCTTAACCGCCGGATTCGCAGAGAGAACCTTTGAAGTGCTCTTGTGAAAAACATTAATCTGGGCACCATAAGCGAATCCGAAGCGGTCTCACAAAGGATGGAAGGCATCCTTCCCGTCAGTAAACCATAGTAAAAACATTATTTATTATAGGATACTTTTTAAATATCTATGTCAATAATTGATAAGATTGTATTGAATCCTGTCCAGCGCGAGGCGGTCCTCTACGACGACGGCCCGCAACTCGTGTTCGCCGGCGCCGGCACCGGCAAGACGCGCGTGCTGACCGCAAAGATCGCGTATCTCATCGAAAAAGGACTTTACCCGGCCGAGATTTTCGCGGCGACTTTTACCAACAAGGCGGCGCGTGAGATGCGGTCCCGGGTCGAGCAGTTGACCGGCCTGCCGGTTGAGGGTATGTGGATCGGCACGTTCCATTCGATGTGCGCCAGGATCCTCAGGCGGGAAGGCACGCATATCGGCTATCTGCCCTCCTTCAGTATCTATGACACCGACGACCAGCTCAGCCTCATGAAGAAGGTCTTGAAAAATCTGCAGATTGATGACCGCAGCATGCCGCCGCGTCAGGCGCTGGGAAAGATCTCGAGCTATAAAAACTCTTGCACCCCACCTGAAAAGCTTGAGAACATACCCAAAAGCTTCTACGAGCAGGAACTCATCCGTGTTTACAAGGCGTATCAAAAAGCGCTTTTTGATCAGCAGGCCATGGATTTCGACGACCTTCTTTCGAATACGGTATATCTGTTCCAGCGGGCACCTGCCGTTCTTGAGCGGTACCAGCATGCCTTTCGGCATGTGCTGGTCGACGAATACCAGGACACCAACACCGCGCAGTTTCTTTTTCTCAAGCTGCTTTCGCAGAAGCACGGCCATGTTTTCGTGGTCGGCGACGATGACCAGAGCATTTACGGATGGCGGGGAGCGCAGATCGAAAACATCCTCTCCTTTGAGCGGGAATTCGCCGGCACGCGGGTATTTACCCTTGAGCAGAACTACCGTTCGACAAAGGTCATTCTCGATTTCGCCAATGCCGCCATCAATGAAAACCAGACCCGTGCTCCGAAGAAACTCTGGACGTCACGCGACAGCGGTGATGAAGTGGTTGTCAATCGCTTCAGGGACGACCGGCAGGAGGCTGACAGCGTCGCCGACCGCATTGAAGAGCTGCAACGGAAAGGGGTTAAAGGCGGCGACATGGCGATCCTGTTCCGCACCAACGCCCAGTCGCGGGTGTTCGAGGAGGTCCTGCGGCGCCGCAAATTACCGTACGTGCTGATCGGCGGCATCAGTTTTTATGAGAGGGCCGAAATCAAGGATTGCCTCGCATACCTCCGTCTGCTTGTCAATCCAAAAGACAATGTGAGTTTCGAACGGATTTTCAACCTGCCGTCGCGCGGCCTTGGTGAAAAAGCATATGAAAATCTGGCCGAACTTGCCGGGAAGCGGAACGAATCGCTTCTCGAAGCGCTTCTTAACGGTGACCGTGCTGCCCTGGCACCACGTTATCAGCAGGGTTTTTCAGAGGTGCATGATATCTTTGCACTTCTCACTGATCTTGAAAAGCAGCACGAACCGGTACCGCAGATTTTCAACGAGATGCTGAAGCTCAGCGGGTACATGGACATGCTGACCAACGAAGATACCGAAGAATCGGCAGGCAGGATTGAAAACATCAACGAACTTGCCAACGCACTCACCATCTGGGCAGAGGAACATCCCGGCAATGCCCTCAGCGATTTTCTCGAGGAGGTGACGCTGGCGTCCGATGTCGACACGTGGGACCAGAAAGACGAAGCGGTGAACATGATGACGCTCCATTGCGCCAAGGGACTGGAGTTCAGGTGCGTATTCCTGGTCGGGCTTGAGGACGGGATGATTCCATCGCGCCAGAATTTCGACGACGGAAAGAAAATCGAGGAGGAACGCCGTCTACTGTACGTCGGCATCACCCGCGCCATGCAGCGGCTCGAATGTTCGCACGTGGATTACCGGTGGCGTTTCGGGGACCTTATTCCCGGATACCCGTCACGTTTCCTGCAATCCATTCCGCAGTCGTTGTATACGTTCAGGGACCGGAGCAATTATTTCGGAGAGCCTCCGGCCGTCATTACGAAAAAGAAAATCGCGCAGAGCGCGCATGGTACAAAACATGCACCATCCACGTCAGTGTCTACGGCCCCGTTAGCGAAACCGGTCTATGAGAGCGATGATTTTTCTCAGGACACCGTGGAGTTCAGGATGGGGCAGCATGTCATGCACAAAATATACGGCAGGGGAAGGATCGTGTCGATCAGCGGTTTCGGCGAAGACATGAAATTGTCGGTTCTGTTCAACGATGGAACCCGGAAAAAGCTCATGGCGAAGTTTGCTAATTTTGAGACATAATAGCAACAATAATAATTTAAAATTATTTTTATCCGATTAAAGTAGGGGCGCGGTGCCCGCGCCCGGAGGGATTTTTATGATCGACCGCGGACAAGTGCTGAAAATCGCAAAGCTCGCACGCCTTCGGCTTTCCGAAACGGAAATCGAAAATTTTACCGGACAGCTCGGTTCCATTTTGGAATTTGTCAAACAGCTCGACCGGGTTGATACGGGCGACATCGAGCCGACCTGTTTCGTGGCACCGTCCCACGACACGTTGCGGAACGACACCGAGAAGCCGTCACTTTCGCAGGAGGATGCGCTGCGTAATGGGCCAAAAGTCAAGAAGGGATTTTTTGCGGTTCCCAAAGTGATTGAACAATAATAACTATAAAAAATATGGCTGATAATAAAAAAGTCCTTTGCGTAATACCTGCCCGTTACGGCTCCACACGCCTTCCGGGAAAGCCACTTGCCGAAATCAATGGCCTTCCGCTGGTCATGTGGGTCTACAATTGCGCAAAAAGAGCCCGGTGTTTCGATAAAATCGTCGTGGCCACCGACGATAAACGGATCGTTGCCGCAGTGGAACGGCACGGCGGCATAGCGACCATTACTTCGCGCAATCACACCCGCGGTACCGAGAGGGTTTTTGAGGTTGTCCGGAAGGAACGGTGCGGTTATGTCGTTAATCTGCAGGGAGATGAACCGGAAATACCATCATCAGTCCTTAAACGTTTTGTGGCCGTTCTGCGTACCATTGATAATAATACCTTGCTTACCATCGCTTCTCATGCTACAATTAAAGAAACAAAAAACCCGAACGTGGTGAAGGTCGTGCTGGATGCTGAGGACCGGGCGCTCTATTTCTCCCGCTCTGTGATCCCGTACGAGAGAGGGAAAAATGTGCCGCCAAAGGTGTTCCTCAAGCACAAGGGCATCTACGGTTTCACGCGTAAAGGGTTGGAGCGTTACTGCTCGTTTCCGGAAGGAACACTGGAGCGCCGCGAAAGTCTTGAACAGCTGCGCGCTCTGGAGTTCGGCATGAGAATCAAATGCTGTGTCCGCGATTTCGAATCATTCAGCATTGACACCGCCGAGGATCTTGCCGCCTTCCGCAGCCGCAGTAAATCGCTGAACTGAGCAGCGCAAACGTCGAATACAGTCGGAAGTCATCGGGCGGACACACGCATGGCTATGACCAAAAAAATTCTTATTGTCGATGACGAACCGGCCATCTGCGATATCGTCGAGCGATATTTAAAAAAGAAAGGGTTCGAGGTCGCGCGGGCCGATAACGGGAATGATGCTCTTTCTTTAGTCAAGACCGGTTCCATCGATCTGGTGGTTTCCGACATAAAAATGCCCGGCATGTCGGGCGTCGAGCTGCTTCAGAAAATCAGAGAGTACAGCGGTACGCTGCCGGTCCTCCTCGCAACCGGATTCCCGACGATTGAGACGGCCATTGAGGCACTGAAAGCCGGTGCCTACGACTATCTTTCCAAGCCGTTTCACCTCGAGGAAATCAGCGAGAAAATCAAGCGTGCGCTTTTACAGCGGCATCTCCAGGAAGAGAACATACTGTTTTCGAAGCTGGTTTCGCTGCATGAAGTGACGAAAATCCTCGCCTCGACGCTGGATACTGCTGAGCTCAACTCCAAATTCCTTGATTATTCCACGCGGATCGTCAGGGCCGACGGCGGCGCGCTTTATTTTACCGATGCGGATAAAAAACTTTCCCTTGCGGAAAAGAGCGGGGATGCATTAAAACCCGATTTATGGCTCAAGCAACCTTTCGTGCTTGCCATGAAGTGGGTGATCGAACATCAGGAACCGCTCATCATCGAGGGCGACAGCGAGGAACTGCCTGCCGAAGGATTGCGGCCTGTTCCGCCCGAGGTTGAATCGTATATCGCTTTTCCGCTCAAGGTGCCGTCGCATACCATCGGCGTGCTGAATCTGGTGCGGCTTGCGGGCGGCGAACCGTTTTCGAACCTTGATCTTGAGCTGATCAACGTCCTTGCATCGCAGGCCAGCATCTCCATCGAGAACGTCCGGTTATATCATAACATCAGGGAGAACTATCTCAAGACCGTGCGGGCCTTTGCTCTGGCGGTAGAAGCAAAAGACGAATATACGCACGGCCATTCCGAGAACGTGATGAAGTTCACCGTTTTAATTGCAAAACATTTGAAACTGCCGCCTGTTGAAATAGAACAGTTCCAATACGCGGGACTGCTCCACGATATCGGGAAGATCGGCGTGAGCGAGCATATTCTCAACAAACCCGGTAAATTGACGCCCTCGGAATTCAACGAGATCAAGAAACATCCGGAACTCGGCGCGAAGATCATTGCCGAAGTTCCTTTCCTCAGCTCGCTCGTTCCCTTCGTGCTGCACCACCACGAGTTCTTCGCCGGCGGCGGCTATCCTGACGGCATCGCGGGAAAAGAGATCCCTTTCGGCGCGCGGATACTGAGCGTCGCCGACGCCTTCGAAGCAATGACCTCGGACCGGCCCTACCGCAAAGCAATGCTTCAGGACACCGCATTCAGTATTCTCGAGACCCAGCGCGGGATTCAATTCGACCCCGAAATCATCGATGCTTTTTCCGCGGCCCTGCGTACGGAAAAAGAGGGAAAGAAGTAGTCTTTCTAAGATATTTCAATGAAATAGGTTTACCCGCAGGGCTTCCAAAAATCATTTTCCATAGTTATGAAGGTAACTGTGCCCAGTTTTTGCGGACTCGATCTGCAGAGGGATTATTTCAGCATTATCCAGTATTCCACGGAAGAACAGGCGGTGACGCTGCTCTCCATCCAGCCTTTTTCGGCCGAGGGGGGCATCAATGCGTGGAAAACCTGGAAAAACGAACTGAAAAACAGCAAAGGCCGCCTGCGGTTCTTCAGCCCTGCGGTCATCTGCGGCATGCCGTCGGAATATGCAGTCATCAAAATCATTACGCTTGATGCGGACGAAGCGCACATAGCCGAAGCCATAGAATGGGAGTTCGGCCAGCAGATCATCGGATCGGTTGACGAGTATGGTTTCGATTATGAGGAAATTGAGGGTGCACCAGGTGCCTCGACTCGAAAATACCTGGTGGTTGCATACCGGCAGGAGCAGATAAACCGCATGGCCGGCATTGTTCGTAGCGTCAAACTTGAACCGCAGATCATTGATCTCGATATTTTCGGTCTGGTGAATATTTTCCTGGCAAATTACACCGATAAAAAACCCGAAGAGTCTCTTCTTGTCCATTCAGAGTCTGAGCTGACGAAGCTGGTATTGACCCGCAACGGCGAATTCCGGGATTTCCACTGTTTTGAGCACCAATCCGGATCGATTGATGCTGCAGGCTTTGCCATGGCATTATCTGCGGAAATCGACCGTTTTCTTGCCGGTGCTGAAAAATCCGACGGACGGACCGGCATATATATCACCGGCTCCTATTTCCAGCAGGCCTTCAGCCGTGATGCATTTTTTGAAAAAGTGCCCCAGGCCGAGCTGCTGAATCCGTTCCGTACTATTAAATGTCAGGTAAAAATAGAGGAACAACAGGTCCAGGAATACTCCACGCAGCTTGCCGTTGCGGCAGGACTGGCACTGCGCGGCGGTGAGAGCAAATAATATCGGCACAACACAGCAGGGACGTTTCATGATAAGAATCAATTTATTAAAAGGGGCATCACCAAGACTGGGCAGAAGCGCAGTTCCCGTTGCTCTGCTTATCAGGATCGGGATCGCTGTTGTTGCAGGGCTGGTGATCATCGTGGTCGGTGCAGGTCTCATGCGATGGTTTCTGGCACGTCCTCATACTGGGCAGAATGCAGTTGTAGCAACAGCACCGCAGCCGGCACCTGAGAAGAATGTCGCTCCTGAAAAACCGACTGCCGTTGTGCCGTTGCCGGCGCCTGAGAAGAAAGCTGCTTCTGAAAAGGCCAAACCGGCTCCGGAAAATAAAACCATTCTTGAACCGCCTGCGCAATCGCCCGTCGAACCTACCCCGTATCAAATGCAGTCTCATTCTGAAAAGGTCAATTACGAAATAGCGTTCACGAATAAAGTCCTGCAAACACTTACTAATGCCGTCTTCCCGAAAGGGGTTGAATTCAGCTCACTTTCCATTGACAGCTTCACCACGGTTTCGGCGAAAGGGTTCAAGGTGTCGAAGGAAAACGTCAACGCCATTTTTAAAAATCTGCGCCGCGAACGGTTTGAACTGCTTGAACCTCCGTTGTCGTTCATCGAGCCGGATCCCGTACGGGATTTTGATTTTCAATTCACGGGCACTGTTCTTTTCAACGCCGATTCGGCAGGTGCATTTCAACCGGCCGGACACCTTGTTCCGGCGAAAAACCTGCAGTCAATGGTTACGACTTTTTTAAAAACAGCGGCAGGCAATAGGCTCATTGTCCGGCATGGTTTGGTGCGCAAGGCTGCCGCGACATCGGACGAATTCCGGCAATTTGTTTATCACTGCTCATGCAGCGGAGCGTTCCGGGACTTCGTCAAATTCGTTCTCGAGGTGAACAAGGCGCATCTGCCGTGCGCGTTCACCGCGGTGCAGATCAAGGTTCGCACCAAGACAGTTATTGACGTAAGCACCGATATTATTTTTACCACGCGAAAATAGGTCCGGCCGATGAGATTGCGGATCATTTCCGGCTTGCTCAGAGGAAGAATACTGCAGAGCCCTGACAAACAGCTCCTGTTCCGGCCGACTCTCGAGCGGACGCGAAAGTCGATCGCGGATATGCTGCAGCCCCGGATCAGCGGAAGCGCAACCGCCGATCTTTGCGCCGGAAGCGGGTCGTTCGGTTTCGAGATGCTCAGCAGGGGAGCGGCAAGCGTAGAATTCGTAGAAAACGACCGCCGCTGCGCAACGCTGTTGCGGGACCATGCGGAAAAATTCGGTGTTGCCGGGCAGTGCCGCATCGCTGTACAGGATGTGGCCGTTTTCGTCCGTTCGAGTACGCGGCAATACGATATTATTTTTTTCGACCCGCCGTATGAAGCGGAAGGGATGGCAGCTCTCGTACCCCTGCTGCGGGGATTGCTTTTACCCGGCGGCATAGTACTCTTTCAGCGCCGCAGAAACAGTGGTTCGCAGGAATCCGAAAAACCGTTTGAAACAAGAACCTTCGGAGACACGGTAGTCGAGTGCTATGGTCCCCGAATCGCATAGAGAGGAAGCTCTACAATGCCGGTCGCCCTCTATCCGGGAACGTTTGATCCCATTACCTTCGGCCATATCGATATCGCGGTTCGCGCCACGAAAATATTCACCAGGGTTATTGCGGTCGTTGCGGAGAACCCGGTCAAGCGTCATCTTTTTTCTGCAAAAGACCGATTTGAAATGGTCAAAGAGGCACTGCGTGGTGTGCCGAAGATCGAGGTGGTCAGGTACTCGGGGCTTATCGTCGATTGCCTTCGCAAGAATAACGCCACGGTGCTCATCAGGGGACTCCGGGCGCTGTCGGATTTCGATTATGAATTCCAGATGGCATTTACAAATAGAAATATGCTGACCGGCGCCGAAACGGTGTTCCTGATGCCGAGCGCAAAGTACGTTTATCTCAACTCCACCATGGTGAAGGAGATCGCCAGGCTCGGCGGCGATGTGGGGCCGTTCGTTCCCGAATGTGTTTGTAAACGTTTTAAAAAGCGGTACCGCGCCTGTGGTTGAAAAACATTTATGAACCGGCTGGTTTTAACCACTCCGCTCAACGGACTGATCGCTGCTTCACTGCATTCAGGGGATCAGGTGATGCTTTCCGGCGTGATCTACACCGCACGGGACGCGGCGCACAAGCGGTTCATTGAATTCATCGACCGGGGAGAGAAGCTTCCGGTCGATTTTTCCGGCCAGGTGCTCTACTACTGCGGCCCGGCCCCGGCAAAACCGGGCAGGTTTTCCGGCAGTGCAGGCCCGACGACGAGCGCCCGCATTGATGTCTATACGCCCAAGCTTCTTGGAGCAACCGGCCTGCGGGCAATGATCGGCAAAGGGGAGCGCAGCGGCGGGGTCGTTGACGCCATGATAAAACACGGGTGCGTATATTTTGCCGCAACCGGCGGCGCCGGAGCGCTTATCGCGAAATCAATCAGGTCATCGGCGGTCGTCTGTTTCGAAGACCTGGGCCCTGAGGCCGTTTTCCGTCTCGAAGTCCAGAACATGCCACTCATCGTTGCGATTGACAGCAAAGGGAACGACCTATATAAAAACGGCCCGGCTGAATTTAGAAAAATACAAAGGACTAGTCCGGTATGAGTTTTGAAAAATTGTTACGGCCTGCATCGGTCGCGGTGATCGGGGCATCAGCCGATAAGTCAAAAGTAGGGAACAATGCGCTCGAAAATATCATCAGCGGCGGTTATGCTGGCCGGATCTACCCGGTCAACCCGAAAGCGGACGAGATATTAGGGAAGAAGTGCTACCGTTCGCTCCTTGACATCCCGGATGAAATCGACCTCGCGGTCATAATCGTCAAGCGCGATCTGGTACTGTCCGTGCTTAAAGACTGCGTCAGCAAGAATGTTGAGGCGGTGATCATCATCACCGCCGGGTTCGCGGAAACCGGCGAAGAGGGCAAGCGGCTGCAGGGCGAGATCGCGCAGATCGTCCGGCAGAACCGGATCACCCTGCTCGGCCCGAATTGCCTCGGCTGTATCAATCCCTGGCACCGTCTTAACGCCTCGTTTGGGCAGGCGATCGGCGAACCGGGTTCGATCGCCCTCATCTCCCAGTCCGGCGCGCTCATTACAGCAATTCAGGACATCGCCGCCCATAATAAGATCGATTTTTCCGTCCTGGCGTCGATGGGGAACAAGGCC
>JBEKUX010000061.1:0-17998 GCA_049514575.1 Chitinispirillaceae bacterium
GATACAGACCTTTGCACCCGCATTCACAATGTCGCCTTCCTTGACGAAAAGCGGCTTTCCGGGACCCGGAGTCGCATAAAACTTGCCCACAAGCGGCGAGTTGATCGTACGTTTGTATTCAACTGAAGACTTTTGTTCCTGCAAAACGACCTGCGGCTCCACATGAGCAACAGGAGCGACCGGTTCCGCATTCGAAGACACTGCCGCTGGGATTTGAGCGACGCCCGAAGACGCGACAGGGGCCGGAGATCCTGAAGCGCGTACCGCGATCCGCTGATCGCCTTTTCTGAAAACGACTTCATCGAGAGACAGGCCTTCGACCTTATGCAAAAGCTCCTGCACAAGGGTCGGCGCTGAGTTGACAAGTGACTCTATGACACCGGCCAACAGCGACTGGGACTGGACTTTAGGCTGAGGAGCGGGACTGATATCAGGTTTCCCCTCCTGTTTGAGTTTCTTGAGTTCAAGATCGGCCGGAGTTTCCGGCCGATGCTCGGGCGGAAGCGCACGCCACTTGAAATATTCGACCGCTGGTTCCGGAAGCAGCAGATACGACAGGATGTCCTCTTCATGCTCGATCAGTTTAGGATCAACGCCGTCCGTTGCCTTGGGAAGCATGGGCGCAATACGGTCTGCCGGGCGGCCGGTAATGGGCTGTTCATCGCCTAAAATTTTCCGGATCATTCTCCGGTGAATCGACGCCGGGGATCTGCCGTAGAGGCCGCGCACATAATCCTTGACCTCGTTGGGAACGATCTTGTACTGTTCGCCGGCAAGTACGTTCATGACCGCCTGGGTCCCCACGATCTGGCTTGTTGGCGTTACCAGCGGCGGATAGCCGAGGTCTTCCCGTACCCTGGCCATCTCACTGAGAACATCCGGGAGTTTATCAAGAGCATTCTGCATTTCAAGCTGGGAACGGAAATTGGAAATCATGCCGCCCGGTATCTGGTGGATCAGAATTTCCGGATCGATATACGGGAGCGCTCCGCCTGACGACTGCTTGCGTTTCGGTGCAAGTTCGTTGAAAAACTTGGCGACGCGTTCGATCGCTTCCATGTCAAGATTCGCCGAGTAATTGGTCTCCTCGAAAATGACCGACAGCGTCTCCACGGGCGGCTGCGATGAAAAACCGGCCATGGACGACACCGCGCAGTCGATGGCGCCGGCGCCGGCGCGTACGCCTTCCACATAGGTGGCAACCGCCATGCCGCTTGATGAATGGCAATGCAGCTGGATCGGCACGTTGACTTCGCGAACCAGCGCGCGTACGAGCCGCTCGGCCGCAATCGGCGACAGAATGCCCGCCATGTCCTTGATGCAGAGCGAATCAACGCCGATCGCCACCTGCTCCCTGGCGTACTCAATGAATTTTTCCACCGTATGGACCGGCGAAATCGTATAACAGAGCGTCCCCTGCGCATGGGCGTCGTGTTTCTTTATTGCGCGGATCGGCGCCTCGAGGTTGCGCGAATCGTTAAGCGCATCGAACACACGGAAAATGTCGATGCCGTTCTCGCAGGCGAGTCCGACGAAACGTTCAACCACATCGTCGGCGTAATTCCGGTATCCTACCAGGTTCTGGCCGCGCAGCAGCATCTGGAGCGGGGTGTTCTTGGCCCTGGCCTTGATCTGCCGCAGCCGTTCCCAGGGATTCTCGCGCAGGAATCGCAGACACACGTCGAACGTGGCTCCGCCCCAGCATTCGAGCGAATAATATCCGACATTGTCGATGACGTCGATGATGCGGAGCATATCGTCAGTCCGCATGCGGGTGGCCCACAGGGACTGGTGCGCGTCGCGAAGTGTCGTATCGGTGACGCGAAGCGGTATCTTATGCAGCTGATCTTCTGTTCGGTATTTGTCCGGCCTCATTGCAGCTCTTTCTTTAAGCTATTCGATGAATGTACCCATTGCAGAGAACTTTGCAAACCTCCGGGAAAGGAGCTTAGCCGTGGTGAGCGAAGAAAGTTCCTTTAAATGTTTCAGTACCACGATTCTGATCCGGTCGGCAACCTGCTGCGGGTAACGATGCGCGCCGCCCGGAGGCTCGGGAATAATCTCGTCAATGACACCGAGATCCTGAAGCGACGGCGCCGTCAGCTTGAGAGCCTCGGCCGCCTGTTCGGAAAAAGACCCGTCACGCCATAGAATACCAGCGCAGCCTTCAGGTGAAATGACGGAATAAATTGCATGCTGGAGCATCAATACGCTGTCGCCGACGCCGATGCCGAGCGCGCCGCCGCTCCCGCCTTCACCGGTAACCACCGCAATGATCGGCACGCTGAGACGCGCCATCTCGGCAAGGTTCCGCCCGATCGCTTCATGCTGGCCGCGCTCTTCCGCATCAAGTCCCGGAAAGGCGCCAACGGTGTCGATGAAGGTGATGACCGGGAGATTGTATTTTTCGGCAAGCCGCATGAGACGCAGGCTCTTGCGATACCCTTCGGGCCGCGCCATGCCGAAATTCCTTTCGACATTCTCCTTGACGTTTTTGCCTTTATTATGACCGATGAGCATTACTTTCTCATCCCCGATTTTCGCAAAACCGCCGATAAGCGCCTTGTCGTCGCCGAAGCAGCGGTCCCCGTGCAGTTCCGTGAAATCGTTGAAAACATGTTCGATGTAATAGCGTAAAACCGGTCGCTGCGGATGACGCGCTACCTGAACCGTCTGCCAGGGCGTAAGGTTTCGGTACACTTCCTTCTCTGCCTCGCCGAGCTGCCTGTTCAGGGTTTCTATCTGATCGCGGTGTCCGGTCCTGCCAAGACGTTCGCGGTGGCGCAGCTTATGGAGCGTTCTTTCAATCAGGGTAATGGGTTTTTCAAAATCAAGTTCGCGTTCCATTGGTACAATGCCTACCCTAGCGATTATAGTAAGAAAGAATCCGGTACAGCGCCAGTTTCATTTCTTTTCGGTGAACAATGCTGTCGATAAAGCCATGCTCCAGGAAAAATTCAGCTGTCTGGAAATTATCCGGAAGCTTCTGTTTGATCGTCACTTCTATCACGCGACGGCCGGCAAAACCCACCAGCGCGCCGGGTTCAGCGAGATTCACGTCGCCGATCATCGCATACGATGCGGAAACGCCCCCGGTAGTGGGATCGGTCAGTACCGAAATATACGGGAGCTTCCGTTCGTTAATGCGTGCAATGCCGGCGCAGGTCTTTGCCATCTGCATGAGGGAGAGGATGCCTTCGTGCATCCGCGCGCCGCCGGATGCGGAAAAAATGATATACGGCAGTCTGTGCTCATACGCATAATTCGCCGCACGAAGGATTTTCTCGCCGGTGCCTGAACCGAGGGAACCGCCCAGGAACCGGAAATCCATGACTCCCATTACTACCGGAAGACCATTGATCTGTCCGGTCCCGGTGATAATCGACTCGTTCAAGCCGGTTTTTTCACGCGACTGTTCCACCTTTTCCGTATATGGCCCCTTGCCATCGACAAATGAGAGCGGATCGGACGGTGCGATTGATGCGTCCATCTCCTTCCACGTCCCCTTGTCGATCATCATGGCGATCCGTTCCGGTGCAGTCAGCTTGCCGTGCCAGCCGCATTTTGGACATACGTGGAAATGGTTATAGTAATCCTGTTTGAAAACATGGGCGCGGCAACCCTGGCACCGGATCCAGATATCGTCGCTCGATATTTTCTGGGTCCCGTGTTTTACCGAACTTTTACTGAACCAGGCCATCGCGCTTCCCTCGTTTATAAAGAAAGGACTTTGTTACACCGAGCTTCGAGAGCGGTCAATTCCTCCCGGAGCAGTGCCGGAAGCCGGGAGCCGAATCGTTCATAATGGCTTTTGATGCCCTCCACTTCATGCAACCACTCCTTCGGATCAACCTTCAGAAGCTCTTCCATGTTCGCCGCAGGCAGGTCGAGTCCGGTGCAATCGATGGCGCCCGGGGCCGGCAGATAGCCGATGGGCGTTTCGACCGCTTTCCCGCTTGCGGAAATACGTTCATAAATCCACTTGATCACACGGCTGTTCTCGCCGTATCCCGGCCAGAGCCACTTGCCGTCGCCCGACCTGCGGAACCAGTTGACATAAAAAATCTTCGGCAGTTTATTGGCTTCGGTTTTTCTCCCGAGTGAAAGCCAGTGAGCCAGATAATCCCCCATGTGGTAACCGCAGAACGGCAGCATGGCAAACGGATCGCGCCGCACCACACCCACGGCGCCGATATTGGCGGTGGTGGTTTCCGAACCCATGATGGAACCTAAAAATACCCCATGGTTCCATGAAAACGCCTGATGGACAAGCGGGATAGTCGTCGGCCGCCGGCCGCCGATCAAAAACGCGCTGATCGGCACGCCTTCGGGATCTTCCCACGCCGGATCGATTACCGGGCACTGGCTGGCCGGTGCCGTAAAACGTGCATTGGGATGGGCGCCGTTTGTGCGTCCGGCGGGTTCCCACACACTGCCGGTCCAGTCGATTTTTTTCCCCGGCGGCGGTTCGTAACCGATACCCTCCCACCATACGTCGTTGTCTTCGGTGAGAACCACATTGGTGAATATGGAATTCTTCTGAATCGTGCGCATTGCATTGGGATTAGACTCCATAGATGTCCCCGGTGCAACGCCGAAAAAACCCGCTTCCGGATTGATGCCATGGAGCCTGCCGTCGGGTCCGAACTTCATCCAGGCGATATCGTCGCCCACGCACTCGACTTTCCAGCCGGGCAGGGTCGGGACCATCATGGCCAGATTGGTTTTCCCGCAGGCGCTCGGGAATGCGGCAGCGATATATTTCTTTTCGCCTTTGGGCGGAGTAATTCCCAGAATGAGCATGTGTTCCGCAAGCCACCCCTCGTCATGCGCCTGGACCGAGGCTATACGCAGCGCAAAGCACTTTTTGCCCAGCAACGCATTCCCGCCATACCCTGACCCGTACGACCAGACGGTGCGCTCTTCGGGAAAATGGCTGATATATTTATTCTCAATAACCGGCGTGCACGGCCACGGAACGTCTTTCTGGCCTTTCTGCAGGGGCGCGCCGACCGAATGCAGACATCGAACAAATTCACCCTCTTTTCCCAGTGCATCAAGCACCTTTTTCCCCATGCGGGTCATGATGCGCATGTTGATGACGACATAAGGAGAATCAGTGATTTCAACGCCGATTTTAGAGATCGGGGAACCGATCGGCCCCATGGAAAAAGGGACAACATACATGGTACGGCCCTTCATGCAGCCGACATACAACCCGGTCATCTTTTTTTTGAGATCCGCCGGATCCATCCAGTTATTAGTCGGTCCGGCATCATCTTGACTTTGGGAGGCAATAAACGTTCTGTCTTCAACCCGGGCCACATCAGACGGATGGCTGCGGAAGAGAAAACTTCCAGGTTTTTTTGCGGGATTGAGCGGAGTGGCCATCCCGGCCTTCACCATGCCACTGCATAATCGATCATACTCCGCCTTCGAACCATCGCACCAACAGATCGAATCAGGCTGACACATAGCCGCCATATCTTTTACCCATTGCTGCAGCCTTTTATTGGAAACCATATACTCCTTTCAAACTACCTTATAAACTTTTTCTGTGCTCTAAATTGTTATTTGCAAAATTTCAAAACGACCAGTGAGGCACACTCTTGCTAATATAATGGCCCCACCTCCGGTCTGT
Organism: Chitinispirillaceae bacterium; assembly: GCA_049514575.1. Taxonomy (GTDB): domain Bacteria; phylum Fibrobacterota; class Chitinivibrionia; order Chitinivibrionales; family Chitinispirillaceae; genus BOG-1184. Next base: position 5,642 of record JBEKUX010000061.1, read on the forward strand.
TCTTGAATAACAGGCGGATTGAAAGACCATCTTTGCGGGAAAATTCCATGGTTTTTGACCTGTCCATCAATGCCGGGGCGTTACATCAATCTCCGGGCACCAGGAGCAAAAGAAAGAACTAAAAAGATAATTATCTTGTTCAAGTTCTGGCAAGGGAATTTAACAAATATTTTTAGACCACCCTATCGCGCATAGAATCAATAAGATAGCCCCTAGAAATCCCCGTTCTTCTCCACTGTATTGTTAACGGGATGGAACTCTGACGGTGCGTGCCGGTCGCTGTTCAATTTCAGTCGTTGATTATTGTCCACTATCTTCAATATCATGTATGATACAGCATAACGTATTTTCATGCTCCCAGTATGGTTTCTATTTATTATCTTCTAAATAGAAACATTGCGGCTCAGACGCCGCCATAACAACCGATGCTTCTCAAACTCTTTTCAGGTGAACGGACAAATTACGAGGGACTCTCCCTCATCCAAGCTGTATTGATCGGGTTTCTATTATTCACGATCACTTTTCTGCTTGTCGTTGCCGCTTTTTTCCTCAAGGGAACAACGGTCCTCGCCGTTACCCTCGGGACGGCCATACTATGGACCGTCCTGGTCGTTCTGGGGACACGGAAGCATATCAAGGGGTATGCCGAAAAAATTTCAAAAAGCAAACTTATCGCGAAACGGTTCCAGAATATTTCAAAATATTTCGAAAGTATCCTTCAGGATTCCACGGACATTATCTTCACGCTCGACACCGAGGGCTATATTCTGAAATTCAACCGGGGCGCCCAGATGCATTTCGGTTACACGCAGGAAGAGATTGTCGGTAAACCCCTCAACCAGCTTTTTGTCAACGAAGCGGACCACCAGAAGATCCTTGCCAACGTGATGCTCACCGGGAAAACAGTCAATGAAGAAATCCCTCTTAAAACAAGCGGCGGCGGGATCATTCTGGTCAACCTGAGCATGTCGGAAATGAAAAACGATTCGAACCAGATCATAGGGCTGGTCGTGACCGCAAAAGACATCACGGAAAGAAAACAGCTTGAGATGGAGCTGCTTAAAAAGAACGAGCTGCTCAGCAAGCTGGTGATCACCGACGGACTGACCGATCTATACAACTCGCGCCACTTCTACGAACAGATCAAGCGCGAACTTTCCCGTCTACGGCGCAACCCGGGCCGTAAACTGACGATTGTCATGCTCGACATCGACTATTTCAAGCAGCTCAACGATGCCGAGGGCCATCAGATGGGCGACCATACGCTCAGGTCCCTCGCCAACGTCATCCGAGTTTGCATTCGTAAAGATATCGATACTGCCTACCGGTACGGCGGCGATGAATTCATCCTCTTGCTGCCCGATACCGACAAACACCAGGCACGGGTCGTCACCGACCGCATCCAGAAACAGTACGGCGCTTTCAGGTTCGGCGGCACGAGCCTCTCCATGGGAATCGCCGAGGCGCTGCCCGGCGAAGACGACACGTCAATCATGCACCGTGCCGACGAAGCGCTCTACACCTCCAAACGCGAGGGACGGGCGAGGATAACCGTTGCAGCGTGATCATTGCTTCTCATTCGGACTTCCCAGAAACATCAGGAGCGCCCCTGCCGTTGCGACATTGAGGGACTCGACCATTCGGTCGTTTATGGGGATGCGGATTTTTTCATCTGCCAAGGCAAGCAGTTGATCGCTCAGGCCCGCGCCTTCGCTGCCAAGCATGAGAACGCAGCGCAAGGGCAGGCTGTATCTTGCAGTCAACGTTCCGCCTTCGACATCAGCGGCGATAAGTTTAAATCCTCTTTCCTGTATTTTTTTCACAATGCCACGATATCCATCCGTCCTTCTGATCCAGACCGACATGGTCGAGCCGGCGGATGCCTGGACAGCCTTCGGCGAAAAAGGGTCAGCGCACTCTTCACTCATGATCACGCCGCCATAATCAAAGGCTGAAGCGGTACGGATAAGCGTACCGACATTGCCCGGGTCCTGCACACCTTCGAGCAGTAACAGCCTGTCGCCGGTTTGTTTTGGCAGGTCCTCACCATATGAATTTTCAGGTATCCGCACCACGGCCGCAATACCCTGCGGCGTTTTCGACGAGCATATGGTTTTAAACTGGCGGTCGGTCAGTATTCGTAGTGCGCATGAAAACCGGCCGGTTGTTTTTGATGCTGTCTCAGTTGCAAGAATTTCTTCAATGCTCGATGGAGCGGTTTTCTGGATCTGCTCAACGGCGCGTTTACCTTCTACAAGAAAAAAACCATACTCCCGCCGTCTGCGGACATTTGAGAGGTCTTTGTACCAGGAGAGGGGCCTCAAAATGACTACCACCCTAATCATTTCTCTTTTGCTGTATAGGCTTTATTCAATGAAAAAATATTTTATTTCTGTTTTTGCTCCTGAATACGGGTGGATTTTCCCGTCCGCTTTCGAAGGTAAAAAAGTTTTGCCCTCCGCACCCGTCCATGTTTCACCACTCTGATCTCTGAAATCAGGGGCGAATGGATCGGAAAAATGCGTTCCACGAACACGTTTCCGGACGACTTCCTGACCGTAACCATGGTCCCGGTTCCGGTTCCCCTGGACTGGACAACCGTGCCCTGAAACTGCTGGATACGCTCCTTGTCCCCTTCCTTGATGCGCAGGGAAATGGAGACAGTATCACCCGGCTTGTAATCGAGTTTCCGATCCGCCAGCTGTTTCCGTTCTAACGCTCTGATAATCTCCTGCATGATAATCTCCTAATCTGAATTATAGGTATATGTTATTTGAAAAAGGTATTCAGTAGTCAGTAGTCAGTAAAAAATGACAAAACATTTTCATCTTATCTCCTGACTTCTGTCTTCTGGCTTCCTTTTTTCTTCGTACTCTTTCCATAAATCCGGCCTTCGTACTTTCGTGATCGCTACAGCCTGCTCCTTTTTCCATGCATTTATATTGACATGGTGCCCGCTTAAAAGGATCTCGGGTACCGTGCACCCTTCAAACTCTTCGGGACGCGTGTACTGAGGATAACTCAACAGTCCCTCGTACAGCGAATCCGCTTCGGCGCTCTCCCTGTTGTTAAGCACCCCCGGTATCAGCCGGATCACCGCATCAACCAGCGCCATTGCCGGGATCTCTCCGCCGGAGAGGACATAGTCCCCAATTGATATTTCACGGTCAACATACCGGTCCCTGATGCGCTGGTCAATCCCCTTGTACCGGCCGCAGAGAACAATAATCGCCTTTTCGCCGAGGAAAGACTCGACCACCCGCTGGCGCAGAAGTTCCCCCTGCGGAGTCAGGAAAACCACTTTCGGTTTCAGTAATGCGTGCCGTTCTCTGGCAGCTTTTATCGCGGCCGCAAGCGGACCGGGTTTGAGAAGCATTCCCGCATCGCCGCCGTAAGGATAATCGTCAACCGTGCCGTGCCGTTTATCTTCGGCATAGTCACGGATATTGTGTATCTCTATGGTGACCAGGTCGCGTTCCTGGGCGCGTTTGATTATGCTGTCGGAAAACGCCCCTTCGAACATCGAGGGGAAAAGGGTCAGAATATCAAAGAGCATATTGTGTCCGATGCATATAGCTGCATTTTCAGTTCAGCAATTCTTCGATAAACGATTGCCGCACCGTAATACGCCTGCCGGCTTTATCGATCGCTGTGATCGCCTGGTCGGAAATCGGCAGCAGCAGAGAATCGGTTCCCGTGCATTCCACTTCGAGCGTGTCGGAAGAGGGAAAATTATGCACCTCCACGACCGTTCCAACAAGATTACCGCCCGTATCAGAATAAACATCCATCCCCTTGAGCTCGAATTGGTAGAACGAATTGCCCTGAAGCCCGGGCAGCGTATTCCGTTCAATAAAAATCAAAAGACCACGCAACCCTTCAACCGCTGTACGGTCGTTTTTCGCACTGAATCTGCACCGGCAACCGTTCGGCAATGGAACAATTTCGTCTATCGACGTTTCGACGGCGTCAGTGCTCTTTTTACCTATACGAATACTGCACGGCAACCGGAGCCCTGCCAATGTTCCACCGAAAGGCTCCACTGCACAGAGACCTCGAAGGCCTACGGGCCTTTTAACGATGCCGATTGCTATCCATTCTGCCGAAGGCATAGGTCATCGTTTTCGCCGCTGCGATTATGCGCTTTTTTTCTCCGGTTTTGGCTTTGCCTTCCGTTTACGTTCCGGAAGCCTTTCGATGTTGAGCGACTCGGCAGGCAGTCCCTTGGAAATGGCTGCCATTTTTTCATACGCACGGTCCTGTTTAAGTAGATTCATGATTGTTTCGCTCGGCTCGGCCCCCTGCTTAAGCCAGTAGGCGACCCGGTCCAGCTTGAACTGAAACTTTTTCGGATTCGCCTGAGGATCATAGGTGCCGATGTTTTCAAGGAAACGACCGTCCCGTTTCATGCGACTATCGGCGACCACGACCCGATACCGTACGATTTTCTTTCTGCCTGTCCGGGTTAAACGAATTTTTACTGACAAATGAAACTCCTTTTTGGAATTAGTGGAAACATTTTTATAACTTAAAATAATACTTTTTCTTATTTAGCTAAAGACATTCTCTTTAGAAAGGCGATAAACTCCGCATCGCAGCCGCCTGTCCGCGTTTGACCGCAATCTTGTTCATCCGTTTCATCATTGTTTTTACCGTATCAAACTGTTTGAGCAATTTATTCACGTCCTGCACCGTTGTTCCGCTGCCGGCCGCGATCCGGCGACGACGTCGCCCGTCGATACATTGCGGTTCTTCCCGTTCGTTCCGTGTCATGGAGCAGATAATAGCTTCTATCCTGCCCACAGCGGAATTATCCATCTCCGCACCGGCAAGCTGGTTTCCCATTCCAGGAATCATGGATACGAGTTCACCAAGGGAACCCATTTTCTTGATCTGCCTGAGCTGCTCCAGAAAATCCTGCAGAGTGAACAGGTTCCTGCGGATCTTTTTTTCAAGCCTGGCGCTCTTTTCAAGATCGACTGTCTCCTGCGCCCGCTCCACAAGCGACACGATGTCACCCATGCCGAGAATACGGGACGCGATACGGTCGGGATAAAACTGTTCCAGACCGTCCGGCTTTTCGCTCACCCCGACGAACTGGACCGGAACTCCGGTCGCGTCCAGGATCGAGAGCGCCGCCCCTCCGCGGGTGTCGCCGTCCATCTTGGTCAGGATCACGCCCGTGAAATGGATCTCTTTATAAAATTCCGCGGCCACATTCACCGCGTCCTGACCGGTCATGGCGTCGGCAACGAAAAAGATCTCGTCCGGTTTCACTGCCCCGATGACCGCCGCGAGCTCAGCCATCATTTCCGTATCGACATGGAGCCGCCCTGCGGTATCGATGAGAATGAGCGTATGTCCTTCGCGCTTTGCGAATTCAAGAGCGTTTTTTACTATGTCAACCTGTTTCGCGTTTCGGTCGGTAAATACCGGAACCGCGAGGGCCTTGCCGAGCGTTTCGAGCTGGTCGACCGCCGCCGCCCGGCGCGTATCGCACGCCACGAGAAGCGGCCGATGACCCTGTTTCCGGTAGAACAGCGCCAGCTTGGCGCATGCCGTGGTCTTGCCCGAGCCCTGCAGGCCCGCCATCACGACAACATTGTTCCGGTTCGTATGGAACCGCAGCTGCCGCGCCGTACCGCCCATGAGGCCGGGAAGTTCCTCATGCACCAGTTTGATGAACTGCTGCCCGGGCGTAATACTCTGCAGCACCTCGGCGCCGACCGTCTTTTCCTGCACGGCCTGGCAGAACTTCTTTACCACGCGGTAATTGACGTCCGCCTCAAGAAGCGCCCGTTTTACGTCGCGCACCGCTTCGGCGATGTTCTCTTCCGTGAGCCTGCCGCGGCCGCGGATCTTCTTGAAAACCGCCTCGAATTTGCTTGACAGTTCTTCAAACATACACCGCGAAAAAACCCTCTCCGGCTACAGACCGGAAACGTTAAAAAACGGATAATTTTATAAAATACGATGCGGAAAGGTATTAGAACAAGACCGAAAAGATTGAAAAAATAAAAAATAATGGTACAATTCATGGTATCGGGCTGTATTTTTCTGTTTACTGTCCGACAAGACTGACCAGGGGAACGGAATCGCAAGGAGTTGATTCATGCAGTCAATTAAAAGAATAACTGCGCAGATCGAAAAAATCTTCGGCCTGAACCTCGCCCCGGATACTCTTTTCGACAGGGTCCTTGTGGTGCTCGTTAAAGCCGTTGGAGCGAATTCGGCTCTTATGTACGGCTTCAATGAAGAAATCCCTCACTTCAGTTACATCAGCAACAAGGGAGTGCCGAAACAGAAGTTTGAGAGGCTGCGCGCTGTCGTCGCCTCCATGCTTGACGCCAATGTCCGGAACCTTCCCGCGAACAGGCTGAAGGAATCAAACTGCGTGACCATTAAATTCAGCACCGACGAGTCCAAACGGTTAAACGTGGATTCGATGTTTGTCTATTATGTTTTTGAACAGAACGACATTATCAGCGCGATAGTCTTCATAAAAAACAGGAGAAGCGCCGGGAAATTCAAGACCGATGTGCTGAACAAGCTGTCCGGCCTGATGCTTCTGCTTATGGCCAATAAAACGTACAGGGACAAAGCAACGATGTTTGCCCACGCAGTAAATTTCGACGGGTTGACCGGATTGTATAACCACCGGTATTTCCAGGAAAGCCTCTCCGGAGAACTTCTGCGCGCCCAGCGTTTCGAATATCCCGTTTCACTCCTGATGATCGACGTCGATCATTTCAAGGATTACAACGACAAGTACAGCCATCCAAAGGGCGATATTGTACTGAAAGACATCTCGAAGATCCTGAAGGACAGCCTTCGAGCCTATGATATACCCGCGCGTTACGGCGGCGAAGAACTGACGGTCATCCTCCCCTACACCACACAGGAGCAGGCTGTGCCTGTCGCGGAACGCATACGGAAAAATGTCGGCGAGCATGGATTTCCCGGCGCCGGCAGAAACGAAAAGGTCAATGTAACGGTCAGTATCGGCGTTTCAACCTTTCCCTTGAATGCGAAGACCAAATCCGACCTGATCAACCGCGCCGATCAGGCGCTCTATCTTGCCAAGTCTGAAGGCAGAAACAGGGTATGCCTGTCGCTCGTCGTTTCAAAGGAACTTATAAAAATCGGTTTCTGCCCGCCAGCCTTTACCAGTTCTTACTACCACGATATTCTTAACGGCGTACGGGACGTGATAAAAGAAATACCCAATATAGACCTTCTCATACGGGCGCCGCAGAATGAGTCCGACTATGAAATGATTTCGAAAATAATCGACGAATTCGTGAATGAAAAAGTCGACGCTGTCGCCCTGTGCACGCAGGCAAAAGCGATTACCCCGGAGATAGTAAGGCTGAACGACGCGAAAATTCCTGTTTTCATGTTTAACGTTCCGGAAAAAATAAGCGGGGTAAAAATCGAATCATACGTAGGATACAACCAGCGGGACGCCGGAAGAGAAGTCGGGAAGTACCTCGCGAGGATTCTGAGATATACGGGGAAGGTGGCCGTGATCGAAGGGCTCACCGAGCCAACGTCAGTCCAGCGCGTTCTGGGTTTCAAGGAAGCGATCGAAAGCAATCCCGCCATGAAAATAGTGGCCTTTGAGCAGGCTGACTGGCTCAGGGAAAAAGCCATGCGGGTCACGGAAAATATTCTTGAAAAATATCCGGATATCGATGCGCTGTTTGCCGTCAACGATGAAATGGCGCTCGGCGCCGTTGAAGGAGTTGCCTCTAAAAATATGCTGGGTAAAATCTTCGTGATCGGGCTCGACGGTACGCTCGACGCCCTCAATTCCATAAAAGCGGAAAAACTTACCGCAACGCTCAGCACGAACCCCCACGAGATGGGAAGAATTCTTTTACGAACCATGGTCAGGGGGCTAATCAAGGAAGAAAAAATTATTGAGGAGATATTCTCGCCTATCAACATCGTCGACCTTGAAAATGTGACGTATCAAATGTAGCCGGACTGTTTCGGTCGCTGAACAAACTGACGATCACGTCCCCGGTCGTGTTATTCAAACATGATCTGCGGTGCGAAGCTCGAAGTGATCTTATCCGGACGGAAAAAACTATGGCAAAAACAGCAGGGCAATCAGGAAAAAAAGCACTGATAACAGGGGCAAGCAGCGGTCTTGGGTACGAAATCGCCGCGCTCCTGATTAAAAGCGGGGTCAGCGTAATTAATGTTTCGAGGACTGCAACAGACCTTGCCTGTGAAAACATTCTGACCGATCTTACCAGTAATGAGTCGATCACACGAATGATCGATCAGGTCAGACAACATCATCAGGACTGCAATCTTCTGGTCCCCTGTGCAGGAGTGCTTCACTGGCATGCTGCTGGTGGAAATCCGGTTGCTGCCATAGATAATGACCTTGCCGTAAATCTTTCCGGTATGATAAAAATCGTGGATGGAGTATTACCCATCATTAAAAAAAACAGAGGTGACATTGTAATTATCGGCTCAACGAGTTCGTTCAACACTCCGCCGGGAAGCTCAATTTATAGCGCCGCGAAGCACGGCGTTTTAGGGTATATCAAGGCGCTCCAGACAGAATGTAAAACCGACGATGTGCGTATTCTCGGCATCCACCCCGGCGGGTTCAGATCCCAATTTCACATTAAGGCAGAGACAAAGATCGACCACGCGACGCTGCTCGATCCGAAGGAAATCGCTCAATTGATTCTTTCCCTGGTGGCTTTGCCGAGAAACATGGAAGTATCAGAGATTATTATTAACAGGAAAACACCTTTAAAAAACAATTAATTATAAAGTCTAAATTTCAATGATTTTAAACACGCGGGAACCCCTTTACTTCATGCAGGCCGCCTATCAGGAGGCGCTCAAAGCTCTTGACGAAGGCGAAGTTCCGGTCGGGGCCGTGATCGAGAAAAACGGTTCGATCATCGGACGCGGCTATAACCGCATCGAGCAGCTCACCGACGCCACCGCCCATGCCGAAATCATCGCCGTTACTGCCGCCGCCGCCGGCCTCGCCACATGGAGGCTGGAAGAGTGCACGATGTATGTGACGATAGAGCCGTGCATCATGTGCGTAGGCGCGCTTATGCAATCGCGCATCGGCGCAATCGTCTATGGCGCTCATGACCCGCGCCTCGGTGCGATCGATACTCGTTCCTATCGCCCGGAGCTCGAACAGGCATATGGTTTTTTCCCTAGAATTACCTCGGGCCTCATGGCTCAGGAATCTGCGCAACTGCTGAGCGCGTTTTTCAAGGAGCTGCGGACAAAGGACAAAATTAGCTGACCGATCCTTTTTTTTCCAAAATACGTTTTACTGTATCTGGAAAGTCTGCAGTACAACGTTACTGCCCGCAGGCACCGTTACATTTGCAATATCGAAGCTGAGATAGATTGGTTCATATACCGTGATATTGACCGTATGTGAAATGCCGCTCGGGATGCCAGCCAGCGTTACATCTGCGTCGGACTGAGTTCCGCGCGCGATACAACGGGTTCCTTTCACACTGACATAAAACCTGACATTGCCCGGCAGTGCAGTATGGCCTTGTATTGTAACTGAGCCGTTTTTTTGCAAGGTAAGAACGCCAATATTATAGATAGAATCCCTGCTTATTACCTGGCTTTTTACCACACCGTTGCCCAAATTGTCGCTGGCTTCCACCACCACCTCAACATGCGGCAAATCTTTTATATGAAAACCGCCGGTATCGTCGGTATATACCATCGGCAACGGACCCGCGGACACCCATGACGTATCAGGTACGAAGGTACGGGGATAGCAGAATATGCTTCCCGCAATAACAGGTAAACCGGTAACCGTAACCGTTTTTTGCATGGCAACCCGTTTCGGCACACCGCTGTCCGGATATTCGGCCTTGCCCACGATTTCGCCGCCCGTACCGCCTTCATCCGACGGCCCCATTGCAAGACAGCCGATTACCAATGCACTTGTTAAGGCTGACAGCACTATCGATAGAATAAAAAATATCCCTCCCCTGCACTTCCGGCAAGCAGTAATAAGCGTCGCGCATTCCACGTACTGCCGCAGATCCTGCGGCCTATCACTTTTTCTCACCGTGTACTCCCCCGATACGCCCTGGTCACCGGAAACAGATGCATATTCAGATGATAGACCCGATCGATCCGATCGCGTTCTTCATTGACTATAGATAATATTTCCCGCCGATAGTGGTCGAGTTTCTCCCGTATTTTCTCATACCCCTTTTCCGATACGCTGAAGGTCAGCGTTGAAAGACTCCTCTCCTGTCTGGAAAACCGATCCACCGCAAACCTGGCCAGATCGATAAACTGTATGAGTACGCGGTTGATGACGACCTGCGGTATGTCCATTCCGGTGGTGATGAAACGCTCTTTTACGGTAAAAACGCCGTTTCCCCTCCGCTTGAGCATCCCCACATCATCCAGAATCGCAAGCGCCTGCCGTATCTGATCCGGCGTCACCCTCGGGTCGAAATACTTCGCAAGAAGACGGCAGGTCTCTTCCGATAAATTTTTGCACGGTATGATGTTGATCAGCTCCCGAAGCACCACATAAAACCATTCGGCATACATGGCATGCTGGGCCACAGCCGTTGCCTTTACCTTTGAAGAGCGGAAAATGTCCAGCTGACGGAAATAATGGTCTTTTTCGATCTGTTTCTTTGCCTGGTTGTAATTCACCAGGAGCGCGAAATAATGTTTCTGCTTTGCGTTGAGCTTCAGCAGGTCAACCAACTTAAGGACATAGTGGGGGGAAAGGTTCCGCGTGGCTTTGAGCACACGGTTGAAAAAGCCGGGATTGCAGCCAAGGCGGTACGCCATCATGCGGTCCGAAAAATGGGGGTTCTCCCTTTTCTTTGCCGCGATGAAGTCGGCCAGAAAAGAGCGATAGTCGAGATACTCAAATAAGCTTACCTGCGTATCGTTATTCATGGGTATCGGTACACCGATAAAAATATAGCACGTAACCCCTGCCCCTACAATCAGAATCTTTTCATGGCGCCAAAAACGCTGCAGCTATCAATTTCATATGAAATCGGCCATCGGCCATGATCATCTTTCAACCGCACAATCCCGACCGAGTCGGCGAATACAATCTCGTCAAAGCCATGAAGCAGCGGCGTACTGTATTCTATATCAAGAACACGGCGGAAAACCGTTCCATTGATAACGAGTGAATCATAATACGTGTAATCAGCGGTCGTTGTTGATGAAATAAAAGAGCCCTGCATCGAATCGATTTTAGAGGGAAGAAACAGGTTATACATGCCGGTCAAAGATTGCGCAAAATATGTCCCGCTTGCGGACCGTTTGAACCAGTCGTCGGTCGTGTCAACCTGCCGTTCACGGAATGAAACGCGATAGTAAAGAACGCCGTCATCGGAAATGGTGTCCGTGACAAGAATTTCCACCGTATTGCCCCCGGCTTCCGTATAATACCATGCGTTGGTATTGTTTTCAATAGGGAAACAGGAAGCTGTCGCACGGGTAAATTTTTTATTTGTGTCATGGTTCTCGTTGTCCGGCGGGCCATTTACCACCACCGCGCAGGAACAAAACAGGGAGATCATGGCAATAACAGAGAACCGAAGTATTGTTTCCATACGCCGTCCTTTATGTTGAATGTCTTCGGGATCGCCGCGGGTATCGGCACATTATTACCGCTTACCGGGAATTCGTAATAATGGTGATCGTATCCGGATCGTCACCGGTATGCCTCCGGTGTTCATTATCGTCGTCGCAAATAAACACGGCGCACGACGACAGGCTGAGCGCGAACAAACACAGACCGATAATGATCAGGCTTCTCATACGACCTCCTTTGTGGTTGCGTTTCATCGATTGTCCCGGCATGAATTCCTTCTGCTTATAATATACAGGGACAAGTGCGATCACGCCTACGGGGTGGCACTGAAAGCGTTGCCAAGGTGGCAACACTCTGAAATGCGTTTTCAGAAAATGTCAGTTTGAAAGAGCATTATAGTGCGCTTGAAACCAACTATATACACGCTTTATCGATATAACCATTAAAAAACAGGAGCGTCAAAAAGGGTTTTATTATATTCTTTATCATAGCAAAAGCGGGAGGGCTGTTATTTACAAAAAAGGAGGGGGTCGGCCGATGAAATATCTTCTTGACGGCTGCACGAAATTGCTGCTTTCGTTTTTGGTTGTTTCCGCCGCCGGAGGTCTTGCTCCGGTCCATGCAGGTATGCAGCGGCTCCAGCTTGTCGATTCACAGAAGATCTCCAATGTCTGGTCAGGAGATCCGGTCGATTTCGCTTTTGTCGCCAGGGGCGACAGCCAGTACATTGCCTACTATGATACGGCCAGCCGCATGACCGTGAC
>JBEKUX010000062.1:0-17762 GCA_049514575.1 Chitinispirillaceae bacterium
TGCCGGGTTCAATCGTCAACTTGACCCCTGTTGCAACCGTAATATCGCCTTTCACCACATAGGGACTTTCTGATTCGCGGAGTGTCAAATCCTTATTGATCAACCCACCAAGTTCAGTGGCTACCCATATATTCACTGTATCAGCGATTAAATTTTTATCATCGTCCTTCACCTCGCAAATAAGGTGCTGTTCACCAAGGTGCTTAAAAGTGATACTCTTAGTATGCTGGCTTCCGCTGTCCGTCCACGTGGTATCACCCTGATAGTTCCACGTATACATGACGACTGACCCGAACCTCTGCTGGACATTGGCGCTAAATGTCAGGTTCGCGCCTACACTTACAGTGGTATCGTTACCGAGAGTAAAAATCGGCGGGTCGGTGATCACTGAATCAATGACCGTATCTGCCGCTGTGTTCCTGAATTTGTCCGTCACCCGGAATACACAGTTAATGATGCCGGAATCCTTGGGAGCAATAATTACAGTGTCTTTTTTAGTTGTATTTGTAAATGTTCCTGCGCTGCCGATCTTCCATGCCATGCTCACGATGGAGTCATCAGCGAGCGTGGTAATGACCGCATGCAGCCGGATAGTATCATAGATGCTGACCGTCGTATCGTGCAGGGTAATGACTGGTATGGAATTAAAAGGATTGAAATTCGGCACCTGCACATCGCCGGTTGCCCGGTTTATTGTCGGCACCCGGTAGGCACCGATCCTGCGGCCCAGCGTATCAAACACCCATACATCAACGTTCCAGAAGAACCCACCGTCAGGCACATAGATAAAGCCCGAATAGCCGAAGAGCGACGGACGCCAGTCGAGTTTATAAATGCGCGGGCTGTCGGCAGGGATGCTGTCGCCGCTCACACGCGCTTCGATGCTGTCGATAGCTTTAATATTGTAAGTAGTATCAAACACGCCCCACACATCGTGCTCGTTCTTGCTCCGGTCGAGGCCGAGTAAAATGTTGCCGGCAGGGGTTTCGTGGTTCTGGGTCACCTTAAGACCATAAATGGTGGTGTCGTTGAACCTGGTGCTGGTGATTGAGAGGGAATAGGTGCCCACAGGAATACCGGTGATCTTGAAACCGCCGGTGTCATTGGTAATTGCAATGTACGAGGTGCCGGGGATGTAGCAGGTAATGTTCTTTGCGCTTTCGCCGCTCGGCACGAGCACTTTCCCTTTTATCCATCCAGGAAGCTGTAAGGTATCACACCCCAGATCTTTGCTCGCAACAAAGACCACCGAAGGGTGGCGCATGGTCAGTGTATCGGTGCCGTCGATCTTCTCGCCTTCAATAGAATAAATGCCTTGATCAAGGCTGTCGAACTGATATGCGCCGTTGTGGTCGCATTTTGTGGAATCGATCGCAGGCGCGTTGTTCGCAACTTTTCCGAGCGCTTGGGCCATTTTGTTAAGGTACACCGGATACACGCGCACGATAGCGCCTTGAGCCGGCGTACTGGTGCGGCCGTCGATAAGGCGGCCGGTCAGTTTTGGATTGCCGACCTCGGAAGTGTTCGCCGGATTCATGTTGGCGCAACGCACGGCCAACAGCAGCATGACACTGCCGGCAACAAAAGCCGCATAATGTTTGAGCGTTTTCATCGGTAGCTCCTTATCGTCTGTCGGAAACATTGGTTATCGGGAAGAAATGGAAATTGAGCTGATAGGTCCGGTCTGTGCCGACATCGTCCTGCACCATATTGACGATCCTGGTGCGGAAGGCGGTTATCTCATCGCATATTTTATTGTACATGTTTTCTGAAATGCCGAGGGTCAGGCCCGTGACATTCCGTTTGTCACGCGGAAGCGTATCAAGCGCGTGTTCGACCAGGTGCGCCGATTCCTTGTGGAATTGGAGCGCGGCAACCGCCGTGATCTCGTTTCCGGTCGTAATGTTTTTGCTGGTCAATGCATAGACGCCGTCTTTCTTTTTTTCAATAAGACCCAGTTTTGCGAGCAGCTCAACCGACCGTTTTGCCTGCTTGGGCGTGATGGCTGGAAAGACGTTTTTCGCAAGCCAGAGGTAATCGTTTTTAAACGGATACATATCGATAAGCGACCGTATCGCGCTGTGGTACCACCTGGAATAAAACTCATACTGGTCCCTGCGCGTCTGCTGGACCACTGTGACGCTTCTCGAAGGGGTTCTGACGCTGTTCAGTTTTTCGCAGAAATAGGTGCGCTCGATGAGGTCGATCGCCTGATTGAAGAACACGAGGTTCTCAAAGTATTCTGCCTCGCTTTTTTTAAGGCCGATTGCGGTGACGATCTTTACGATGCTGGATTTTGAGAGATTTCTGCTGCCGTGAAGCACGGTGTGCAGAAAACCCTTGTTCCTGAACCCTGCCTTGATTGAAAAGCTGTTGTAGGAAAACGTTTGGTTGTCTTTTTTTTTCTCTTGGTAATAATCAAGCAGGTATTTGCGATAATCGGTATAGCTGAAAACATTGAGCATAGTGACACTATCCTCCTATGCTATAAATTACAATAAAAAATAAAAGAAGCAAGATTTTTCTTGGTTTTCCTTTAAAAATGGTTTTCTTTGGAAAACGGTCATTTTATATAATAATAATTCTTAATGTGCTAAAGGCCCCTGCTGAGGGTAGGGGGTGGGCGCTATTGTTGCAGCGCTGAGCTTCGGCGTACCCCCACCCACAAGTTTCCGTGGAATTATAAGTTACAGAACAAAAACAGTGTTACAGGGCAATTTATTTGAATTTAATAATGCTTGTGCGTGCGGGTAATCAGGTGCTCAAACCTGCAACGCTGGTGCCCACCCGACACGCAATCGGAGGCCTTTAGCCAAAGAAGAATATTTTAAAGAGAGATCTTTTGATATTCCTATTACGCCGTCACCCTTACAACCTTTTTCGGCCCGGCGGCCGGGGCAACGCCGTACTGCCTGATGAACTCTTCGGTCATGCGGTAGGCCTCGTCGTCCGTGTACTGGCGCGGCGGATGTTTGCAGAAATACGACGACGGCGCATTGAGCGCGCCGCCCAGCCGTGCGTTCAGCGCGAGCTTGGCGCAGCGGATCGAATCAATGGCCACGCCCGCGGAGTTCGGCGAGTCCTCGACCGAGAGACGCAGCTCCAGGTTCATTGGAACGTCGCCGAAGAGCTTGCCTTCCATGCGGATAAAACAGACCTTCTGGTCGTTCTGCCACGGCACGTAATCGGAAGGTCCGATATGAATGTCCCGCTTGTTGAGTCGGGTTGCCGCAACCGACTGCACCGCCTCGGTCTTGGATTCTTTCTTTGATTTGAGGCGGCTGCGGTTGAGCATATTGAGAAAATCGGTATTGCCGCCGGTGTTGAGCTGGTAGGTACGCTCGAGCTTGACCCCGCGCTTCTTGAAAAGATCGGTGAGCGTACGGTGGGTGATGGTGGCGCCGAGCTGGGCCTTGATGTCGTCGCCGATAAGGGGCAGCCCGCGTTCCTCGAACCGTTTTGCCCAGGCAGGGTTGGACGCGATAAACACCGGAATGTTGTTCACAAAGGCAATGCCCGCTTCGAGCGCCGCCTCGGCATAAAACTGTGTCGCGGTCTCGCTCCCGACCGGCAGATAGTTCAGAAGGATCTCGGCACCGGAATTTTTCAGGACAGCCACGACCTCCTTGCGCTCCGGCTCTTTCTCCTTTGCCACCACAAACACATACTCCTCTTCATAGTCCTTCATGTGGTCGGCATAGCCGTCAAGCACCCTGCCCATGCGGACTTTTACATCGGTTTTCGGCATGTCAGGGCAGAAAACGGCCGTGCAGTTGGGTTTAGCGAAGATCGCCTCGTTGACATCGCGCCCGATTTTTCTTTTGTCAATATCAAATGCGGCAACGACCTCGATGTCCGACGGCCGGTAGCCGCCGATCTCCCAATGCATGAGACCGACCGCATCGTCCGGCTTCCTGGTACGATAGTATTCGATTCCCTGAAGCAGAGAACTCGCGCAATTGCCCACCCCTGCTATCGCAATCCTTATTTTTTCCATACCCGCCGCTGACCTCCAGACGAATTCATTATTTATCGATATATTTGATATATTTTGAATTTTAAATCTACTCAATTGAAACCGCGAAGTCAATTCCTATACACCAGCCGTTTCCCGTTTTCTCGCTCAGTAAGGATACGGGTTGGCCCTGAAAATGACGCCGTTTTCCGTGGCTAACCACATATTTCCTTTTTCATCGCAATAAAGCTGATATACAGAAGCCGCGGGTACGCCGAGCTGTTTGGGATCGCTGATCCAGTCATCGCCATTGAATTTAATCAGTCCGGCAGGGTGGCCGAACCATATTCTGCTCTGGGAATCCACCATGATCGTGGTGATGCCCGGCTGAATTTCCATATAGACGTTCCATTTTTGACCGTCAAAGCAGTTGACGTCCTTTTCTCCGACGGCCGCCCATACCATCTGCTTGCGCCGGTCATAGGCCAGGGCCCTTGTATCGTTCCAGCTCATACCGTCTTTCATGGTATAGCTTTTCCAGTTGAGCCCGTCAAACACGCTTATGCCTTTATCGGTGCCGAACCAGACGCTGCCTTTTCCGTCGACAAGTATTGTCTGGATTTTATTGGAAACAAGGCCCTCTTTTACGGTATACTGCTTCCATGTCCCGCCAAGGAACAGGTCGGCCCCGTTATCGGTACCCACCCACACGCCGCCGTCGCCGGCCGTTACGATTGCGGACACTCTGGTGCCGGAAAGACCGTTCTCTGCAGTAAAGACCGTTATCTGGCTCCCGTTTTTCATGGCCGCACCGTTCGGCCCTCCGAACCACACCCTGCCTTGTTTATCGACCGCGACCGCCGCGATGCTGTCGGCCGGCATGGCGCCGAGCTCTTTCATCTTCTGGTAGTCGGCCTTTTTTACGCTCCGGGTGTTGATTGATGCGACAAACGGTTCTGTTGCGCACCAGAGCGTCGTACCCTGCAGGGCAAAAGCACGCACCGGCCAGTCGATTGAAAACAGCCGCCATTCGGTCGGCTGGTCGTAGACCACCTCGTCCGTGCTCGCCGCGCGGCCCTGTTTCCCACCAGCAGCAAGAATTGGCGTCGCCGCGATCATCACTGCCATCAGTACTGGTTTTATCATGGTGTTTCTCCTGAAAAACGGTGGACGTATCCATTTCGATGAACAAGAGAGAGCGAACATAAAAAAATACGAGGCTCCGCTAACCAAGTGCAATATATTCAAAAAGGCAATGACACGGATCCGTCGATAATTCTCACCGGGAATGGCAATAGTGCCCGATCCGGGAGAGTTTGCGGTAGAACCAGTAATTTGCCAGCACTTTCTTCACGTAGTTTCGCGTCTCGGAGAAATCGATATCCTCCACGAACAGGTCAAAGTCCTTGTCTTTGTTCCGTGCATACCACTCTTTGGCATTCGGCGGGCCGCCGTTATAGCTGGCCAGAGCAAGCACCTCGTTTTCGTTGAACTGATCGAGCAATTTGCGAAGATACAGGGTTCCGTACCGTATGTTCGCAGACGGCCGGTAGAGCGTATCGACACTGAACGGTTCTGCGAGTTCCCTGGCGAGTAGTGCCCCGGTCGAGGGCATGATCTGCATGAGGCCTATAGCTCCTGCGGAAGAGACGATTGCCGGATTGAAAATGCTCTCCTGGCGGATCACTGCCAGAACGAAAGCGGGGTTGATGCCCCGTCGGGGCGCTTCACTGTTAACGATATCGCTGTAGTAAAACGGATACATTACCGAATAGACCGTCAGCGGAATGGCGTCCCGGGATTCCGGAGGAATACGCCAGGCGAGCCTGCGCCCGCTGCGGGCCGCCTGCGGCATTGCGCCGATGCTGCGGTAAAACGCTGCGATCCTGAACTCCAGCGACAGGTTCTCAGGATAAGCGAGCTCAACGGGTTCCAGAAACATTTCAGCGTCGGCAGGTGTCCCGATTGACGCACAAATGAGTCCGCGGCGGATAGTTAAGCTGTCTTCTGGTAAAAGCGGCTTGGCCGAAGGCGTGGCAGCGGAATCGAGCCAGTGCAATGCCCGGTCATTGTCGGAAACCGTATCGAGGAAGAGGTGCGCGTCGATCGAATCCCCTAAAAGGATCAACAGGTCACGGGCACGGTGCGCATAGTAGTCGTACGGCTCCTGGCGCGCAAGTTCGGCGAGCTTTACCTTTGCCGTATCCAATTTGTTAAGTCCCAGAAGGCATTTAGCCTTCCAGTAGCGGGCCTCGGGAAGAAGCGGCGAATCGGGATTTTTCGTTTCAAACAAGGCGAGCTTCTGCAGCGCAGCGTCGTATTTTTCCTCCCGGTAGAAGCAGAGCGCGTGGCGGACGAACGACTCCTCTGCCCGTGATGAGCGCGGATAGTATTTGCAGATCTTCTGGTAAAATCCTTCGGCCGCTTTGGGATGGCCTCGCGTCTCTTCGATCCACGCGCGCCGCCAGAGGATTTCCGCCATGGCCGGATACCGGGGGGTATGTTCGATAAACCGGTCGTACCACGTTGCGGCTTCATCGTTTTTGTTCAGGCTTTTGAATGAACGGGCGACAAGCAGTCCGAGGTCAGACTCATACCCGAACTTCTGGATGCTCCTGGACAAAACGGCGATGGCCTCCTCATATTTTTTCTCGTTGAACGAGAGCCTGCCGCGAAAACGCAGTAATAGCCTTTCGTCAACAGCTGCGGCAAAGTCGGGTCTCTGCCTGCTCGCCGCAAACCGCCGTTCGGCAAGCGGTAACCGGCCGCAATCCAGGGCTATTCGCCCCAGGAGGAACAGCGTTGCAGCGGAGAGCGCGCTGTCGGACTGCGGGCTGCGGCCGAGTGAATTCACAATTGCGCATTGCGCGCTGTCGGAGAGCGCCGTCAGGTCGTGGGTGACCAGGGAATCGATCTGCGGCCATGCCCCGCAGCTGATGCATGAATCGATCGCGGCGCACAGCGGTTCCGGGGGCAGCGGCCGGTGGGTATTCCACCACAGCGAGTAGTCGGTCCAGAATGGCGCCGAAGCGATTTTTACCGTATCGGTTACGGTCAGAGCGCCTATTTTCTCGAAAATTCTGCTGCGGTACCGGGCCGGGAGGGCCGCTTGCAGCGCCCGGCCATATGAGGCAAGCGCGCTGTCTGGAAATTTTTTATCGGTGATATCGCCGATCATTTCCCATGCAAATGGTCCGACCGCCGTGTCTTTTACCGGGCCAACGGATAAGGAAGACAGCGCTTTTGCAGTGTCGCCGCTGCGAAGATAAGCGATGGCGAGCTTAAAAAGACCGATGGCGGAGGAATCTTTCCGGAGCTCATCGATGGCCTGGAGATATGCCCCGCCCCGCAGGGCGTCGCAGCCTCGAGCATCCATGGAAAAGAGTCCCGTATCGGCCAGCGTCCCTGCAGCAGCGGCAAAACGGAACCCTGCGATAAAAAAAAGAGATAATGATATTTTTCGACGCATCATTCCCGCATTTTTCAGGTTGTAAATCTTAAATTGGTTTATGGTGGTAATAATTTTCAAACCGGAACACTTCATCTCTCATCACGGATAGACGCGGAAGTGACGGCGGCTTTTCATGGGAAGCTTAAAAGTAAAGTATGCTCTCAGAGGTCCAACAACAAAGGGACAGTATTGCTGCCGGTCGCGCTGACATAACAACCAGGATCTCAGTTGTTATTTAAACACCGCCTGTATCCGTGCAAACACATCATCAATGGTGCCGATGCCGTTGATGTCCCTGACAAGTTTTTTCGGCCGGAAGTACGCGAGACACGGTTCGCTCTGCGCCTTATAGGTGTTGATCCGGTTCTGTATGACGTTCGGGTCCGCGTCGTCGGCCCTGCCTTCGATGGCAGCCCTTTTCGAGAGGCGCTTTCTGATCTCCTCGTCCGCGATGCTGATGTTCACCACATGGTCGAGCTTCATGCCGAGGCCGGTCAGTATTTTGTCAAGGGCTTCGGCCTGCGGTACGCTGCGCGGAAATCCGTCGAGAAGAAAGCCGTTTTTCACGTCGGCCTGCGAGAGCCGGTCCCTGACCATGGCGATGGTCACTTCGTCCGGCACGAGTTTTCCCTTATCGGTAAAGGATTTCGCGGTTTTGCCGAGTTCCGTGCTGTTTTTGATGTGATACCGGAACATGTCGCCGGTGGAAATATGCGGCACAGCGAGAAGGTCTTTCAGCTTTGCCGCCTGCGTGCCTTTTCCCGCGCCCGGCGGGCCGAAGAGTACGACATTTTTTCCTGCCATTTCTGCCTCCTTGAGCAAACTGTTGTGTTTAATTGCGCCAAGAACAGCTGCCTTGCGAGCGATTTTAAGGCGGACTTCCCCGGCCCGAAGGGCGCTTATGCTCGCCGGATATACTGGTTCAGAAATCCGCTTTCGCGAACTCCGCGCCCTTCGCTCCGGCCGCTCTAAAATCGCTCTTCAGCCAGCCGTTCCTGGCGCTGCCCATAGTAATCGACGCGACTAAATATAAACGGAATCGGTTCATAGATCAATAAAATGCTGATTTCAGGGCAGTTCCGCTGTCACAGGACCATCGGCAAAAAAACAATTGATTCTGTAAATGGTACAATATGTATACTATAGGTATAGCAGCAAATCCCTCAATGATACTCGCCGGCTCTCTTTGACGCAGGAGAGGGTGCTTGTTTTCCACAAAAGCAGTACCGGGGTGTCTGTACATGGGCACGAAACGCACAGCCAGAGCCAGCCGGCAACCGCCGGAAGAGCCGCTTGTGAATGTAGAACAGCGGTGGCGGAAGACCTTTGACTCCATCAATGACGGCATCTGCCTGCTCTCGCTCGACCAGAAGATCCTGCAGTGCAACCGGGCAATGACGACGATTTTCGGAATGCGGCGCGAAGAGATGGTCGGCCGTCATTGTTATGAGGTGATCCACGGCGCCGACAAACCTGTGCCTGAATGCCCTGTTACGAGAATGCTGCAAACGCTAATGCGGGAGAGCATGGAACTGCAGGTAAAGGACCGCTGGCTCGATGTTACCGTTGACCCGCTGCTTGATGACGCCGGAGAACTTACCGGCATCCTGCATATCGTGCGGGACATTACCGAAAGGAAAAAGAACGAAGAGGCGCTTCGGCAGAGCAATGAAAACCTCTCAAAGATAATTAAAACTACCCCGGATGCAAGCTGCATCACCCGTCTCGTGGATGGAACGTTCCTGGAAATTAACCAGGCCTTCACGGACATTACCGGCTATACGCCGGAAGAGCTTCTTGGACGTTCATCGCTGCCCGGCGGCGCGGCGCTTTGGACTAACGTGGAAGACCGTGACCGGATGGTGACGGAATTAAAAACCAAGGGTGAAGTGTTCAGCATGGAAATGTCGTTGCGCATCAAAGACGGAACGATCCGGACCTCCCTGTTGTCTGCCCGTATTTTTGAAATCGACGGCGAAAAACGTATCCTGACAATAGCACACGATATAACCGAACGCAAACGTATGGAAGAAGCGCTGCGTGAGAGCGAGGAGAAATACCGGATCCTCGCCGAAGCCTCACCAGAGATGATCTACCTGGTCGACGTTCAGGGCATTGTCCGGTATGTAAACTCAGCCGCGACAGCCATGTTAAAAGGGGGCAGAGGGGCGGTTATCGGGAAGCGTTTAAATGACATTTTTCCTCCTGCCACTGCCGACCGGCACCTGAAGGCCATACGCGCAGTGATCGGCAGCGGCCATCCGCTTACGGCGGAGATCCTTGAAGAGTTTCCGACCGGGCCGCGCTGGATAGATGCCAGGCTTTCGCCGGTAAAGGACAGCAATGGCGCAATCATCGGTGTGCTCGGTCTGTCTGCAGACATTACCGAACGTATTAATGCCCGGAAATCGCTTGCCGAGAGTGAAGAGAAATTCCGGATGATCACTGAGCAGAATTCAGAAGGCATTATTTTAATCGACGAGCAGTGCCTCGTGATCGAATGGAACGCTGCGATGGAAAGAATGACCGGCATTTCCGCAGCGAAAGCCAAGGGGAGGCCGGTCTGGGAAGTGCAGGGAATGACGGCGCTGCCGGAGCGTTGGACGCCGCAGCGCGCCGAACAGTTTAAAAAAATGTTCCTTGAAGCGGCAAAAACCGGCTGGTCACCCCTTTTCAGCTCTCCGGTCGAAGCGGTTATGGTCAGGAACGGAGAACGGGTTTATATCCAGCAGATACTATTTCCCATAAAGACGGAAAAGGGGTACCGGTTGGGCTCGGTCACGAGAGACATCACGGAGAAGAAGATGGCCGAGGAGGCCCTGCGCCGGAGCGAGGAGAAATACAAGGCGCTGTTCGAGTCGGCGGGCGACGCCATCATGCTCACGAGGATCGGCGACGCGGGTCCGCAGTTCATCGATGCCAACAAAAAAGCGCTCGATCTGTTCATGATCACCAAGGAGGAGATGTACAAACTTGATCCCGTTGCGCTCTCTCCCGATAAACAGGCGGATGGAAGATCAAGCGGAGAGGCCATTCTCGAAAACATAGGGAAGGCCATGAAGGGCGAGACTGTCGTCATTGAGTGGATTCACCGGAAAAAAGACGGGACCGATTTTCCGTGCGAGGTCACGCTCCGGAAAATAGACCTTGACGGCCCAAAGGTGATACAGGCGATCGTCAGGGACATAACCGAACGGAAAAGACTGGAAGAGCGGATGGCGCGTGACGAAAAGCTCGAATCGCTCCAGATATTGGCCGGCGGCATCGCGCATGACTTCAACAACCTCCTTGCCGGCATCTTCGGCTACATCGACCTGGCGAGGGCGGAGCTGCCCGCCGGGAATCCTGCGATTGACTTCCTGAACAGTTCGTTTTTAGCGTTCGACCGGGCAAAGCACCTTGCCCAGCAGCTCTTGACTTTTGCAAAGGGAGGCGCACCGCAGAAGAAACCGCTCATGCTGCCGGAATTAGTCAGGAACACCTGCGTGCTGACGCTCTCCGGTTCGAACGTCAGGGGCGAATTCCGGTTCAGCGAAGCGCTGTGGCCGGTCGAGGCCGACGAGTACCAGCTGTCGCAGGTGTTCAGCAACCTGATCATTAACGCAGTGCAGGCAATGCCGCAGGGCGGGACCGTTGCTATAGCGGCGGATAATACGACGCTGAAAGCCGGCCAGGTCGGCACGCTGCCTGCCGGAAAATACGTCGCCGTTACGGTCAAGGACCACGGGGTCGGTATTCCGGAGAAAATCATCGGCAAGATATTCGACCCGTTTTTTACGACCAAGCAGAAAGGTTCGGGTCTCGGCCTCGCGACCTGTTATTCTATTGTCAATCGCCACGGCGGTTTTATCGATGCGGTTTCAGAGCCGGGCGTCGGAGCGGTTTTCACCGTCTGGCTGCCCGCCTCGGAAAAAAGCGTGGAGCTCCCCGAAAGCCTGAAGGACACGCCGGATCTCAGGGGAAGCGGGCGTGTTCTCATTATGGACGACGAGCGGTTGATCCGCGGGATCGCCCGGGACATGCTTAAACGCGCCGGGTATGAGGTGGCGGTGGCGGCGGACGGAAAAGAGGCTATTGCGAAATACCGCGAAGCATTTGAGGCAGGGAAAAAATTCGATGCGGTCATTCTCGACCTTACCGTGCCCGGCGGCATGGGCGGGGAACAGGCCGTCCGGGAACTTATTAAAATCGATCCGCAGGTGGCAGCCATTGTATCGAGCGGCTATTCGGACGATATGGTGCTGGCGCACTTTACGGAATACGGGTTTACCGGTACGGTGCCCAAACCCTACAGCCTCAGGGAGCTTTTGACGACGGTGAAAAGGGTGATGGAAAGTAAGAAGAAATAGAATAATAATAAATATTTTTGGTTGGCTGAGCCCAGTCACCCCCTCGAACCGACCTTGCCAAGCAGTAATCTCCTGTTTGGGGGGATTGTCAAGCTGTCTGCTCAAATAAAATCAAGTTAAATTCACTCACTCTCCGGGAGAAAGAAGATTTTGCGTGAGGCAGGCTCCCGTAGGGAGGGTGGCGAAGCCAGTCGCGAAGCGACCGACTGGAAGGTAGCCCGGAGCCACGCCGACCCCGAAGGGGGCACGCCCTAATAAATTTAAAATTTCTCCCGCCATCCTCCGCAGGAGCCTTTAGCAAAAAAAACATTAAAATTATTTAGTCAACTTCGAACAATATTCCATCCACGTCTCAAACCCTTCGCCGGTCATGCAGGAAAGCGGGAATATCGCACTGTCACGGTTCAGCTTGCGGCAGTCGTTCCTGACCCGGTCAATTGAAAATTTGACATAGGGAAGCAGGTCGACCTTGTTCACGATCACTGCGGCGGCGCGGGTGAAAAGGGCGGGATATTTAGCCGGCTTCTCGTCCCCCTCGGTGACCGAAAGAACCGCGATTTTCTGCATTTCCCCAAGGTCGAAGGCGGCCGGGCAGACAAGGTTTCCGACATTTTCTATCACTAATAGTTTTTTATCATTAAGAACCATGCCCATTAAGGCCTTCTGCACCATGGCGGCACTAAGGTGGCACGATCCGCCGGTCTCGATCTGTACCGCCGTGGCGCCTGCGCCGGTCAGGCGGTCCGCGTCAAATGTGGTCTGGATGTCGCCGGTGATCACGGCAAGCGAAGTGCCGAGGCATGTCGCCATGCGTTCGAGGACCGACGTTTTGCCTGAGCCGGGCGAACTGATCATGTTAAGCACCGGCAATTTATTACGTGCAAACAGCGCGCGGTTCTGGCGCGCAACAAGATCGTTCGCGGCATTGACATTCGATGTTATCCTGATATTTTCACCCATCCTCAACCTCGATGCTTTCGAGGGTACACTGGTTCCCGTCAACGACAACCCGGTCAAAGCCGCCGCATGAGGGGCAGGGATCGAATATTTTCGCCGGCGAATACTCTATTTCGCAGGAGCATTTAAATTTTGCCCCGACTTTTTCAACCGATATAACGGGTGATCTGTCTTGCTTTTCCTGAAAAATAAGTTCAAGATACATGGTGAGCGAATCTGAAAAAACGCCGGAGAGATCGCCGATTCGCAGATTGATATTTGATATATGCCGTTCACCGGCAGTTTGAAAAACTGTTTCCGCTATTTCAAGGGCGATGCCGTATTCGTGCATGTAAAATATTTATTTGTTTCTGTTTATTTAATGCGTCGAGCAGGAGATGCAGGGATCATACGCCCTGACGAGCATTTCGAGCATGAGCTGCAACCTGTCTTTCCCCTGGTCATTGAACTCAGGAACCAGTTTTTCCATCTCTTTCTGGATATTGGCGTGGTTCTGGTTGGTGGGGATGATGCAGTTCGCCTTGACGCACATGCCTTTTTTATCGTATGTATAGTCGTGAAACAGGATGCCACGGGGCGCTTCCACGGCGTTTGCACCCTGACCCTCGCGCGGCGCAATACCGGCTGCGCCGGATTTTTCTTCCTTAAGTCCCTTATCGAGCAGCCAGTCGGCGTGGACGGCGAACCGCTCGCAGACATTGAAGCATTCGATGAGCTGCGCCACCGTGTTCATGTACGGGTTATGGCATGGGGCGACAAGACCGATATCCTTCGCTGCAGTTTTCGCTGCGGGTGAAAGCTGGTCGTGGTTGTTGTTGAAACGCGGCAGCGCGCCGACCATATACGATTCGCGGTTGAACTTCGCCCACTTTGCGGTAGACTGGGCCACCACATGCTCGTTTGTCACACGGCGGTAGTCGGCGAGCGGTATGGATTTTTTAACGTCGCTTGATCTGATCTGTCCGTCATATATTCCGTATTCCATCGGCTCGTTCAGACAGATATATTCGGTCTCACGGGTAAATTCAGGGAAACCGCCGGCAAGGGATTTGAGCACGCCTGCCAGCGTTCGCAGGTCAGGAATTGCCGCAACCCATCGTTTTTTCAATACTTCTATTTCGTGCGGTTTCGGCAGCATGGTCCAGCCGCCAACCGTGGTGCGGATCGGATGAGTGGTACGGCCGCCGATGATGTCACAGGTTTCATTCGCGAGGCGGTGCAGTTTGATAACCAGCAGCACCACCTCCTTATGGGTTGCCACGAGCGGGATCACGCTTCCCGCATTCAGGAGGTCGGGTGCGGCAAGGTAGCCGATGTGCAGAATGTGGCTCTGCAGGTGCTCACCGCACAAAAGCATGCGGCGGAGCCTTTCCGCCTGTTCAGAAATACGTATTCCAAACGCTGTTTCAGTGGCTTTGAGGGACGAGAAGGTATGGCTGATGGAACAGATGCCGCAGATCCGCGATACGATTGTCGCCACTTCGCTGAAATGCCTGCCCACCACCATGGCTTCGAAAAAACGGGGTGCCTCGGGCACCTGCCATTCTATTTTGTTAATGGAGTTGTTTTCGATGTCCACATGAATATTGCCGTGACCTTCGACCCGCGTAACGTGATGGACGTCTATATGCATGGATTTTTGATTCATTTTCCGACCTCCGGATCCAGGGCATAGATCGTGAACTTTCGCATGATGGCGTCGAGCGGAACGTTATACTTCGTAAGTACCTCTTTCATGGAATTTTTGTTTGGATTCGGAACGCTGCCGCGGCACGCTTCACAAGGCGAGGCATTAGTCGGGCAGATAGCGTCGCAGCCCGCACGCGCGACCGGACCGAGGCAGGTCATGCCGCGCTCATACAGGCAGACGTTGTCCTTTTTTTTGCACTCAACGCATACCGGATAGTCGGGCAGTCTGGGCTGAAGTCCCATCACCAGTGCCTTGACAATAGTTAAAAACTCCTGGCGGTTGATAGGGCAGCCCGGCACCTGCGCATCGACCTTGACCACTTCGTGCACCGCCTTGGTGGAATACGTATCGAGATGCGGCATGTTCCATTTGTCGCCGTATACCTCTTTGCGCACCGTAGTGAGGTCGCGCAGGTTCTTCAACTTGTTGACGCCGCCGGTCGCCGCGCACGCGCCGAACTCGACGAGCAATCCGGTCCTGGTGCGGATCTCTTTGACACGCGTTTCGTCCTCAGGCCGTGAAATGGAGCCTTCGATGAACGCAATGTCATACGCCGGCGCAGAGCCGGTGAGCACTTCGCGGAACTCGACCACGTCAACGAGATCCACGAACCCGATGATCTCCTCTTCGAGGTCGGCGATCTGGAGCTGGCATCCCTCACAGCAGGTAAAATCGAAAAAAGCGACCTTTGGTTTTCCGCTCATGGTTACAGCGCCTCCATTAATCCAGTGATCGATTCATAGGTGAACACCGGTCCCTCCCGGCACACGTACACACCGTTGATCTGGCAATGGCCGCACTTGCCGACCCCGCATTTCATGTGGCGCTCCAGCGACATGATGATATCGGCGTTCGAGAACCCGATGTTTTTAAGCTCGAGGAGCGCGAATTTATACATGACCGGGGGCCCCACGATGAACGCTTTGGTGTTCGCCGGGTTGATCCGGTCTTTTACTTTGGGGATCAGCGTGGTGATGACGCCGGTGTTGCCCTTCCACGCCGCATCGCCCCGGTCAACGGTTTCGTGGAAAACGACGTTCGGCTGTTTTTTCCACGTTTCCATTTCATCGGTAAAGAGCCGTTGCGAGGGGTCGGTAAAACCGCAGAGAATGAAGATCGTGCCGTAGTCGGCGCGGTTATCAAGGGCGAAATTGATGGCGGAGCGCAGGGGAACGAGGCCGATCCCTGCGCCAAGGATAAGCAGGTCTTTCCCTTTATACTCTTCCATGGCAAAGTGAGTGCCGAACGGCCCGCGGACGCCCACCTTCTGCCCGGGCGCGAGCTTGTGCAGTTCCGCGGTCATGCGGCCGACATTCCGGATCACCATTTCAAAGCTGCCTTTTTTTGTGGGCGAAGAGGAGATCGAAATCGGCGTTTCGCCGATGCCCGGAATTGAAATTTCCGCAAACTGTCCGGGCAGATGACCGAGGTCGCGGTCGTCGAATTTGAATTCAAAGAAACGGTCCCTGGCGGTCATGGCCATAGTTTTGACGAGGGTCGCCGCTTCCGGAAGATACAGGGAGCCGGAGGTATGTTGTCCGCAGCATTCGCACATAGGTTACTTCCCCTTTCCGACAATATCAGTCACCATGTCCACGATTGAGGCGATGTCCGCGGTGCAGGCTGACGTGCAGCGGCCGCAGCCGACACAGCCGGTGATGCCGAACCGCTCCTGAAGATAGACGGTCTTCCGGAACAGACGGTGGCGCACCCGGTCAGAGGCATTTTTGCGGAAATTGTGGCTGCCGGCAACGGTCGCGAAATTTTCGAACGTACAGCCGTCCCAGGTGCGGTACCGCTGCCCGGTTTTGAGCGAGAGATCCACTTTGTCCCGCACATCGAAACAAACGCAGGTCGGACACACGTTTACGCATGAACCGCACGAGAAGCATTTGTCGCCGCGCGTTGTAAAGGTCTGGTGGCGTTCCTTGCCAGCAAGAAGTCTGGGAAGGTCTTCCCGTTTCACCGGCAGGCTGAGTTCGTCTTTGACTGCCTGCTTGCGGGACGCCATGGCCTTGGTTGTTTTCGCATCGGCCGGTTTTGCTCTGCTTGTGCTGAAAAGCGTTTTTCCTTTTTCCGAGACGATTTCAACGGCATAGGTATCGTTCCCCATATCGACCATCATGAGGTCAGCGGCCAGATAGGGATCGCTTTCCCTGATCATGGAGCCGGTAAACCGGTATTTGTACGGTTTCACCGGATACAATCCGATAAGCGCGGCATTGGTCCGTCGTGTGCAGTACTGAGCGTCGGCTTCGCCGTCGGAATAGGCTTTATCGTACAGCGCGATGGCGGTAAGGTCGCCCGGATGGATTCCGATAATGACGCGCTGTTTTCCGTCGCTGATCGGTTGATACGACGCTGCGTTCCGCGTGGCATAGGTTAACAGGGTGTCACGCGAAGGAAAAAGGAATTTGCGCGGCGATTGCGTTGTTTCGTCGTAGTCAAGACAGAGTTCGGACGCGGCATCGAGCACCTCATACGAGAACCGGCCTGCCTTGGCGACAGGCCCGACGATTTCAGACGACTTTTCCTTCATAAGCGAATTGACGAACGTACCGAACTCTTTTTTCGTGATCTGGACGATCTCCATGGCATTCCTTCCTGTCAAATTACCGGTACATCCGGTCCTAAACGGCGGCGTAAACTATAAAAATACGTCGATACCGGTTGACCTGCCACCAAAAACTGCATCTTAGTGCAGTTGCTTCCGTGAAACGAGGCATAACGTTTTTTTACGGCTTGATACCAAAAACTAAACTACATTCTACAGGAATTCAATTGCCCCGCAGGAGTTTACAGGCAGGATCAAACCCCGAGTCGCATGCTTTATTAATATCGTCCAAAGCGAGAGTATGGTCACCTTTGGCCCAATAGGCAAGCCCGCGATGATAATATATTTCCATATACTGTTGATTAAGCGTGATTGCCCGAGTAAAATCTTCAATAGCCAGGTCATAGTCGCCTTTGTTACAATAGACAAGACCGCGGTTATAAAATGCCTCAAAATACCTGGCGGGATTGAGCGCGATTGCCTGATTGAAATCTTCGATGGCACGGTCATAAGCGCCTTTGTAACAATAGGCAAGCCCGCGGTTATTATACGCCTGAGCATACCTGGCGGGATTGAGCGCGATTGCCTGATTGAAATCTTCGATGGCGCGGTCAAAGTCGCCTTTGGCAAGATAGGCGGCCCCGCGGCCGGTATAGGCAGTCGCGCCCGGGGATTTGCGGATGACGTCGCTCCAGAGTGTGAGGCTGTCTTTCCAGACAACGCACCGCTCGCGGGTCATGCAGGTAAAAAGTACTATGGATATACCCAGGCCGGCCAGCAGGAAGCCTTTCATGGCGTTGCTGTTT
>JBEKUX010000063.1:0-17730 GCA_049514575.1 Chitinispirillaceae bacterium
CGGAGAGTTGAGGCAAGATGCCGTAACACCGACGCCTTGCTGCGCCGGTTTCAACACTAATATCGACCAATTTGCATCACAGTATCCAAACTGCGGGCTGGCGTCTTCGGCCGGTTTGTCGGGAAATGGCGCTGACGCTTATCACTTCAATTGCGCCGGCATGCGTGAGCTGGGCAGGCGGTACGCTCTGGCATTGCTCGCACATGCCAGCTCTACGTACATTCCCCGCAAAGGATCGACAAATACGATAAACGAACGCGTTGTCATGTACCAGGCCATGAAATCGGCAACGAGCAGCATCAGGGTCTATTCCCTCAATGGCCGCGTCATACGTTCATATTCCGCGACAGATGCCGGAAACGCTTTCCGCAACCTGAATACCGGCGGCGTGTACATTGTTTCCCGTAAACTCAACGACGGACGCATGACAATCCTGCCATTCGTCAAAGAGTAGGGATAAACAACGCATTAAAGGAGAAATCCGTTCGCGGGACTGTTCGTCGTAGTAACCGGAACTGGGGTCAGGTTTAATGAAATTGGTCCTCGCACCGAGTGTACTTTTATTAATTAAGTATAGTATATTGTATAATATTAGGGAGTGATAATTACACAATCAGGTAAAGTAAATAATTAAGCTAAGCATAACTTTCCTAAAAAGGAGGGGTTATCATGCAGTACAAACAGTTTCCCGGATGTGTAGAGAAGTTGTTCGTGGTGTTTATTGCTGCGATCTTTATGAACGGGTTCAGCGCGAGCACGCTTTCTGTGAACGTGGGCGGGGCGTCAACCAACGTCGTTGTCAACAAAGAGATCTTCGGGACGTTAATGGAGAGGCTCGCCAGATGCGTTTCCGACGGCATCTTCGTGGGGACCGGTTCAACCGTTCCCAATATCCACGGCATGCGCACCGATATCATCAATGGACTCAAAGAGTGCGGCTGCGGCGCAATTCAATGGCCGGGCGGATGCAATGCGAACAGTTATACGTGGAGCCCTCCGAGTTCGAATACCGACATAGGTACGGACCAATTCTTCCAGTTGTGCAGCCTCACCACATGCCAGCCCATTCTTGCCGGCCAGATGAGTTCCAACCAGGCAACGAGCAACAAGAACTGGGTCAGTTATATCAATAACAATACAAGTGGCCATCCGTGGACCCTTAAATATTTCCAGATTGGAAATGAAGTCTGGGGTTGCGGTGGAAACTTGAGCGGTTGGGCCGCATATAAGCCGAATTATGATGCAAATTACAATGCGTTGCATCCGCCGATAAACGGGAAACAGTTGTACTTTATAGCAGGTACCGCCCTGATCGGCAACAACACATGGCTGATAAACATGCTGGCGGACAGTGCCAGTCGAAAAGACAATGTTGAGATCCATGATTATGTCTATCACCCGTCCGGTTGTTCCGGGTGCTCATACCCTGACCTAACCTTTTCCGATGCTCAGTATTACGACATGCTCAATGCATCCAATGAGGGTATGATTCGCCCGCGCCTCGATACGTTAACCAAGATTCTGGACACGTATGACAGCGGGAGCACCCACAGCCGGCTGAGAATCTGGGAAGGCGAGTGGGGTTTATGGATGACTGCTAACAGGACCGGCGATGGTTGGCAACAGTATGGCTGCCTCATAGAAGGGTTGGCCGCCGGAGAGCACCTTAATCTGTTCATACGCTATTCCCGCCGGATGATGGGCGCGGGAATAGCTCAGATGGTCAATGTCATTCAGTCGCTCTTTAATACCGAGGCTGCCGGGACGGCGCAACGGATGGTAAAGACTCCGAGCTTCTATGTCTTTAAGATGTATATTCCGCACCATTCCAACGGCGCGAGATGCGCGCCCACCACGCTTACCAGTGAAGCAGCCACTGGCCAGACGTGCAACGCTGTATCGGCCGCAGCAACGGTAGACACTTTGCGAAACCTCAACCTCAGCCTTACCAATATCGATTTGACGGCCACCAGAACGGTAAATATTACGCTGACAAACACTACCGGCGACCCTCCTATCACCTCCGGGCAAATCGTCACCGGTTCGGCGAAAAACAGTTATAACAATTACGGCGCAACGGAAACGGTGAACATGCAGACCTTTGCCGCCTCAAATTACAGCAAGACCGGCACAAGAACATACAGCGTAAACCTGCCGCCTATGAGCGTAGTAATGCTTTCTTTCACCCCGGTCTCCGGTACACAACCCGGAACCTTCCTGAAGAACAGGGGGGAGGACGCATTTTCAATACGTTCCGGGTCAAAGGGCACGGTATTAATCAGCTCGTCGGTGAGCCGGAAGACGCCGGTGACCATCAGCCTGTACGGCGTTGACGGCAGGACGCTGATCGACAGGGTTTCGAAAACCTTCGAGCCGGGGAACAGCGCCTGCGTTCTCGGGAACAGTGGTACAGGCCGCGGTGTTTACATTGTCAAGATTACCGGCGCCGATGTTAACCTCACGAAACAGGTTGTTGTCGCGAGATGAGGACGAGGGAAAAAACAGGTGTAATGGCGCGATGGTAAATCCATTGCACTTATAGAATTAATATTTGTCCGTTAAAAAGGAGC
Organism: Chitinispirillaceae bacterium; assembly: GCA_049514575.1. GTDB lineage: Bacteria > Fibrobacterota > Chitinivibrionia > Chitinivibrionales > Chitinispirillaceae > BOG-1184. Next base: position 2,571 of record JBEKUX010000063.1, read on the forward strand.
GGCGATGAAAAGGCTTTTAAGAGGTGCAATGGGTTTGTTTATAGTTTTGTCGGCCGGGTCCGCTTTCGGCACAAAAGACCCTTTATGGATGTATAGTGTCCCCATAATCAGCTATTACGGCAGTTTTCGGTTTTGTGACACGCTAAGAAGCGCAAACATATTTTGTCAGGAAGATTCTGCGAGCTATCCCGATACCGACTCCTATGACGGGTCACAATATCTCAATTTCGATTATCAATTTACCCAAGATACCATGTATAAGATCCAAACATATTGGCCATGTACGGATACGGTTCCACTTCCAGATACCTGTCCACATGATACCGTATATCGCCTTGTGCGTCCGGGCTATGCGGGCTTTAAAACTGCCTGGGACCTGGGTATGACCACCTTTCCCCTTGCGCGGTATAAATACCTTGTCCTGGCGTACAAGGGGCCGCTTTCGACCCACAAAGTGACAATCTGGTTCTGGTATAACGATGGTAAATGCGGCGCCCCCTCATACAAGGATTCCATCGGGACGATCGCCGCATCCAGCACATGGAAACTCGATACCATACAGATTCCCGACTACATTCAGAACAGACCGGACAGTGGCAGGAATATGGCATATTATGAAATGGATGTACTCATAAATAACCTTACTGCGACAGATACGACATCGAGTCAGCCTGGGAATTTGAAAATTGATAAAATCAGGCTGGTTGGACGCAATCCTATCGATATGTCTCCGTTGTCGGATACGGTCCATAAGGGTAAAGATAGCGTCTCAGTGGGTCAAGCGGAGACACTCATTGTGGCGACATCACGCGCAAGCGACCACCCTGCCGACACTTTCACGTATCAATGGAAAAAGGACGGGAATGATATCCTGGGAGCGAACGATTCGGTGTACACCATTGCTTCCGTAAAATATGCGGATTCCGGAGTATATACGGTCGCGGTTACGGTTTCGAGCACCAAACTGACGTTCACCTCGATGGGCGCCACGCTGACGGTGAATGCTGCGGCCACGCCAACGCCCCCGGCCACCACGGAGAAGAAGAATTGCGGCTGCGGATCAGGTACCGGCCTGGCGCTCATTCCGCCGGTTTTGTTTAAGGCAATGTCGATCAGGAAACGGAAAAGGAAGAGCCGTTTATCATAATTTCTACCGTTGATACTTGTTTTGACTTTAACGCACCTCTTTTCTCTAAAGTGCAGGAGGCGCGCCTTTTATAATAATTGTTGATTTCTTCTATGTTGATTTTTTATATTGATGGCCACGGTAAAACAGGAAAAAAATAAAGGAGAGATATGAAATCATTGGAAATAGTAAGCGCTGTCTGCATGACAATAGTCGCGTACGCGGGCATAAACTATGGGGATGATGCCACGACAAAACTGACGGCTTCCGGATTTGTTACCGCACGAGAGGGAGATATTTTCAAAGGGGAGAGCGATATGCTCCATCTTAACGCACTAACCGAAGGCGTGTGGGTGCAGGAAATGTTCACGGGGTTCAATGTGCAGTCGCAGTTCAATCCTTATCCGATCACCGGCAACCTTGGCATGGAAATGAGAATTGGTAACGAGTATCCGTTTTATCCTTCTGACCAGGGAAAATCCCGGAGACTCTATTTTTACCCCTATCTTTCCCGCGCCGACCTGACATACTCATTCGGAGACAAACAGAACCCTTACTTGAATATAGCCCTCGGTTACTTTCCCTTCAAATACAATGACGATGCGAGAAATCTCGGAGAGTATCTGTTCAGGAGCGGCACGTATCCGCAATATCTGATCACTAATTTCGATTTTCCCCTGGCCCGGCTTCTTGGGTTGCATCTGAGCGGCAGCCTGATAGACAAGATCAAATGGGACGTTCTGGCCACCACCAATATCGAGTGGACGGCAATAGGCGACCTTAACCTGTCGGCAATCGTATCGTATAAGCCGATTCCGGCGATTGAAGTCGGCGGGGGAGTGAGTTTTTGCAGCATTATATCGGTGAACAAAAACATGACCACGCCGGACTATGCAACGACCAGTACTACGGACCGGTACGTGGAAAACGGCGATACGCTGTTTTATACATTTGCCGGGACCAAACTCATGGCAAGGGGCACCCTTGATCCGCAGAGTTTTTTCCCTAACACTATTTTTGGTAAAGAAGACTTAAAGGTGTACGGCGAACTTGCCGTTCTCGGGGTAAAGAACTACCCTGCAAGCCTCGATTCCGTGGTACGGTACGACGATATTTTAACTCGGATGCCCATAATGTTCGGCTTTAATTTCCCGGCCTTCAAGGTGCTTGATGTCCTCAGCCTGCAGGGAGAATGGTTCTACAGCAGGTATCCTGACGATATGAACCCTCTCGTTTTTGATAATCAACCGATTCCATTTACGAGTTTTAATGGGGGGGATATACCTCTTAAGGGCCTTTACAATCCGAATGCCTACAAGGGCAATATCTGGAAATGGAGCGTTTACGGTAAAAAAACATTGGCCGGGCATTTTCAAATCACTTTTCAATGTGCAAGAGACCACCTGCGATGGTACAGGATGGATTTTTCCACGCAGGATTATAATGAAGCTTTACGGACGAACAAGGACTGGTATGGAACCGTAAAGGTCGGCTATGTGTTCTGAGTTCTGATACTGATTAAAATAACCGGGTCAGAGCGAAAACCAAAAAAATAGGAGTTGTCGATGAGATGTTTTAAAATGTTAATCGGTCTTGCAGGTTGTTGTTATGCCTTATTTATTGCCGGCTGTTCCATTAAGGACGAAGCGTACACTCCTCCTGGAACGACGAATCCGCCGGATACGACAACAGTTTATACGGATATTACGGGTCCTACGGTTGTTACGGGCGTCGTTGATACCAACAGCCAGCATTTCTATCTTTGTTCCTATTTTTTGAATTCCAACGATGTGGCCGGGGCGCGCCTTGCTCTCAGCTCCGATGGAATCGTTTGGCAACTGTTCAATGAAGGGAAGCCGATCATGGTTCCCACGATCGGCTCCGAGCACCGCCAGCGCGACCCGTATATCTTTTATGATTCTACGGCAAAAATATTCCACTTTGTCTGGACAACGGGCTGGAATGGAAACGATTTGGGATATTCAGAGTCCAAAGATCTTAAAGGATGGTCGAAACAGATCGATCTGCAGGTGGGCGCAAAAATACCGAACTGTTCATGTGTATGGGCGCCGGAGATATTCTGGGACGATATCCAACACCGTTTCATGATTTACTGGTCTACGGACAACGGCACCAACGGGAAACGTGCATGGTATGTTTTAACGACGGATTTCAAGACATTTACCGATCCCGCAAAGCTTTTTGATCCGGGTTATTCCGAAATCGACGGTGACATACTCAAAGTCGCAGATGGAAAATATTATTTGTTTTTCAAGGACGAGCGGAATCCAGACGTACAGCCGACCAAAAACATTCACTATGTTTACGGCCCTACACCCCAGGGGCCATGGTCTACCGTATCGAGCACCATAACACAAACTGGTTGTGAAGGCCCGTCCGCAATCAAGATCGGTAATGTATATCGCATTTATTTTGATCCCTATTACGATTTCACCAGTACCTATCGTATGGTGACGGTCACCAACCTTGATACAACGGCAAGTCCATGGCCGCAGGGAGCGATACTCACCACGGCGACTTCAAATTTTTCTTACAATCATTGCGGTATTATCGAGATCCCGCGGATCTATGTCATGCATCTGTTGTATAATCAGCCGATCCAGTAAAAGCGGGAAATTTGTTACGACTAAGCCATAGCGTATTTCTTGCGATTATCCTAACATCCCGGGCGCTGTTTTGTTTCAGCGGTAGTACGTGTGCCATTCCCACGGTTCTTGACAGCAACTGGCGATTTTTCTTCGCCGGAAAAGATTCCAGCATTGCCAATGCCCGTTCCGGCGGTGCTTCACCCCCCGGTGAAACCGTAGCACTACCGCATTTGTTCCCGCAGAAGGGTACGAACGGGGTACCGGCCCAGGGGTTTGGCTGGTATTTCCGTGACATCGAAATTCCCCCTTCATTTTCTGATAAAGACGTTTTTCTGGACTTTGAAGGGGTATGTTTACGGTCGGAAGTGTTTGTTGACGGTGTTCCTGCGGGGGGAAACGCCTTCGCTTATATGCCTTTCAGGGTCAATCTCACGCCGTTTCTGCATGGAAAAGCACGGATACGTGTCGCGATACGGATAGACAACCGGCTCCTGCCCCGCCAGTTTCCTGACAACAACGCCAGAGGGTGGTGGATATACGGCGGGTTGATTCGGGAAGTATACCTGTCCGCCCGTTCAAAGCACCGGATCGACAGCGCTGAAATTCGCACCGTTCATTACGCCAAAGACACTTTTTATCTTTACCTCGCTCTCAAACCTTCGCAGGTTCTGTGGGACAGCGTTAGTTTGACAGTCGCTTTGAAAGATCCGCAGCTCCAGCAGCACAAAGCGACCCTGACCGGAACGGATACGATTCTTCGTATCGGCGGTATACACGAATGGACCCCGGAATTTCCCGTACGGTATGTTTTTTCGATGGTACCGTTTTTTCATGGAACAGCAGGCGACACGCTCAGACTGTTCCGGGGTTTCAGCCAGCTCACGACACGGAAAGAGAAGTTGTATTTAAATGGAAACCCCTACTACCTGCGTGGCATGGGAAGACATGATGTTCTTGACAATAAAGGCCCCCTGCTTACCCGCGAGGAACGGCTCAGGGACCTGAACGATTTAAAGTCGCTGGGCGTGAATTTTCTGCGGATCGCCCATTTCCCCCAGCACCGAGACATCTATGAATTGTGCGACAGCCTCGGCCTGCTGGTCATGGACGAAATACCTGCCTGGAAGGCCGATGCAGGGTTTCTTGGAAGTAAAAACGGGAGGAGCTACGGTGCGGCGTACATGAAAGATCTGGTCGCCGCGCACGGCAATTACACGTGTATATGTATGTGGTCGCTCGGGAACCAGATTGGCAGTTATAAGGCCTCGGTTGCGGATTACGTCGCTTCGGTTTCGTCAGAAGTGAAAAAGGCCGACGCTTCCCGGCTGGTCACTTTCTGCAGTTTCTATTATATCTGGGACAAGGCATTTTCGTATGTCGACGTGATCGCGATTAACGAGTATTTCGGCTGGGAGCTGGCGTCACTCGACATGCTGGCGCCGATGCTTGACAAAATAAATAAGGATTGGCCCGGGAAGCCGGTGATTGTTTCTGAGCTGGGGGCACAGGCGGGCCGGGGACACAGGAACCCGAAGCCCAGACTTGCCGGGCCGGTAAAGAGTATTTTTTCAAAGGACCTCAGCGAAGACCATCAGGCGCTTTTTATACGATCACACCTGGACACTATCTGGGGCAGACGTTCGTATGTCAACGGCATGGTGGTGTGGGCATATGCCGATTATATGACCGGTCAGAACAAGGCACGTACAAGCGATATGCCCGTCGGTTTGAATGGATGCGGTATTGTAACCGGCGACCGGCAGCAGAAACTTTCTTATTCCATTCTTAAAGAACGCTATTCTTCATTCCGCGACCGGTTTGCCGCGGAAAACAGTACTGCAACGGTGAAACCGTAGAATATGCAAACAGACCCCCATATTTCAATCGTTCTGCCGGTCCACAATGAGGAAAACAATATCGGTATTCTGCTCACCGAAGTTGTCGCTGTGCTCGAAAACAGGGTGCAAAAGCCGTATGAAATCATTGTTGTTGATGACGCATCTCAAGACAATAGCGTCATTGTTGTTGAAAAATATAAAAATGAACTTGGGTTGTCTAATCATAATGACCGGCCTTCGTATCTCAAGAATATTCGTCTTCTCACACAAACGGTTTGGTCTGGACAATCCAAAGCGCTTATGCGGGGAATGGTTGCCGCACAGGGTGCATTTATTATTACCATGGATGCGGATTTGCAGCACGACCCGGCTGATATTCCACGGCTTCTGGAAAAGATGGATACCTTTGACATGGTCTGCGGTGTTCGAAAAAACAGAAGCGATGGTTTGGCCCGGCGCATCTGTTCGAAAATAGCCAATGCGTTCCGTAACCGGATCACCGGTGATTCGATACATGACAGCGGTTGTACATTCAGAATTATTCGAAAACACTGCATTGAAATACTTAAACCCCTGGAAGATCGTCTGTTCGGCTGTGAGCTTCTATTCTACCCGTTGATGCTCCGGCACAGGGGATTGCGCGTCGGCGAATGTGCCGTGGTTCATCGGCGAAGAACTTCGGGAAAGAGTAATTATAAGCTCATTCGTGGTCGGTTTTTTTACGGAATTGCAGCATGTATCAAAGTAAAAAGACTTCTTGCACACTTTGCAAAGTCATGAGAGGCCGAGCAATTCCCTGTATTTGATAACGTATTCGATATACCCTATAAGTCAAAGTGAAATTTTACCATATGAAAGCGCATCGTGTTGTTTCTGCCGTTATCATGGCGGTACTTTGTGAGTTTACAGACACCGCGTTCCCTGCGAACGCGGTGGACCATGCCACAAAAAGTTCAAATCGCGTCGTGATCGGTTTTAACACCGATTGGCTGTTCGCCCCGCAGGACATCGTGAGGGGCCAAGCGGTTTCCTTGAACGAATCGTCATTCGAGCCCATCTGCCTTCCCCATGCGAACGCTATCGAGAAACATTTGAATATCGATACTGCATCATTTGCCAGGATCACATGGTACCGCAAACACTTCACACCACCCACGGAATATAAGGGAAGACGTTTCCTTGTCGAGTTTCAGGGTGTGTCTAAAGTTGCGGAAGTCTATGTGAACGGACAAACCGTGGGCCGGCATAAAGGCGCGTATACTCCATTTACTATTGATATTACTGACAATGTAAAAACAGGCGGCGATAATGTGATCGCGGTGCGGGTGGATTCACGGCAGCATAAAGACATTCCCCCGGAAGGAATGAATGTGGATTATATGATTTTCGGGGGAATTGTCCGTGACGTTACCATGACCATCGTTGACCCGCTGCATGTGGATTGGGTGTATGTGTCCCGCGATTCGGGCAATTCGAATTGCATCAGGGCAAAGACCAGGGTGGTCAATAACGGTACGCTGCCAAAAACCTGCACGGTTATTACTTCCGTTGCAGACTCGTTCAATACTATTGTCGCCACGGCTGAGGATACACAGACAATAGCGGCAGGTTCCAGTTATGAATTCTCCTGTTTGACAAGTCCGATCGCCAATCCCCGGCCATGGCATCCCGATCACCCGTATTTATATACCGTGTATACCCGGCTGGAGAGCGGTTCGTTCTGCGTGGATGAATATCGGGTGAAGACCGGGATCCGTTACGTCTCATTCAACAAATCCGACGGTTTATTTTACATCAACGGTCAACCATTGAAACTCCGTGGACTCAATCGGCATGAGAGCTATCCTTTTATCGGCAGGGCAGCGGCAGACAGGGTACAGAGAAAAGATGCGGACATCATCAAATTTGATTTCGGGTGCAATATAGTGCGTTGTTCGCATTATCCACAGAGTCCCGCATTTCTCGACCGCTGCGATGAAATCGGGCTGCTCGTGCTCGAGGAAATGCCGGGATGGATGTATGTGAGCGATCGTCCCGACTGGCAGGCCATTGCGCTGCAAAATGTAAATGATATGATCATGAGAGACCGCAATCATCCGTCAATCATCAGCTTCGGCGTGCGGATAAATGAGTCCGCGGATTTCCATGGCTTTTATGAAAGGACAAACCATCTGGCAAGGGCACTTGATCCCGGCCGTCCGACCCATGGCGTGAGAGTCGTTGATCGCGGTTCAGCCATGGAATTTCTTGAAGATGTATGGGCCTACAACTTCGCGGTTCCCTCTGGAACACCCCGTCCAATGCCATGGCTTACGACCGAAAGCGTCGGTCACCGGGTCCCGACACACTCATGGGATGACGAACGGCGGCTCATCAGCCAGATGCTCGCTCATGCGGCGGTCCATGATTCGGCTGCGGCAAATCCGAAGATCGCCGGGCTCCTGGGGTGGTGCGCTTTTGACTACAATTCACCCTACCGGTATGCGGAGAAAAAAGTCAACTATCAGGGGGTGGCGGATATTTTCCGTATACCAAAATTTGCCGCATATTTTTATAAATCGCAGACTGATCCCTCCTTGTACGGTCCGATGGTGTTCATTGCACACTATTGGAGAAAAGCACTGACGCCGGACGATGTATGGGTGGCCAGCAATTGCGAAAAAGTCGAGTTATTCGTCAATAATGTTTCAAAAGGGAAACGGTCTCCCGATCGCTATCCGTCGCTTTCGCATCCGCTATTTGTCTGGAAATCAATCCCCTTCAAGGCCGGGGAGCTGAAGGCGGTCGGCTATATCGGCGGCACCGTTGCAGCCACCATCATTAGAAAAACGCCCGGAATTCCGGTACGCCTGGCGATGGCCCCTGACGATACGGTACTCGAAGAGGGGGGCGATATGACGCGGGTGGTCGTGACCGCGGTAGATTCAAACGGGCAGGTGGTTCCGCAAACGAGCGAAATAGTTGTGCTTTCAGTAAGCGGGGCGGGCGATTTTTTAGGAGAGAGTCCGATAACCCTCGAGGACGGGAAAACCGCTTTTTTTGTGAAAACCAGAGCTCATCGGACAGGAAACATAACGTGCCGCGCTGTCGGCAATAATTTGACAGAAGCCAACACGTGCATATCCGTTCAAGCAGCCACTCAAAAGACCGGACAGAACTGATTATCACAGCGCTGAAGATGCTTGTTCTTTCCGGTTTACGCCATCAGTATTTCAGTAAGGAGGCGTGACGGATATAATTTTTCCATAGAAGTACGGGGGTCGCTTTATTTGATTTGACTGAGACGTGTCTAATTAATTATGTTCTTAAGGGTTGCAATGCTAATAAACGTTTTTTAATAGAATCATACACTCTTAACGAGGGAGGTGCGATGCACAAATCAACTATAGCTCTAAGCATGTGCCTTATTGCGGTATTTGCTTCCGCATCACTGGCGCAGGTAGCTTCTTTCCGGTCACAGGCCACGAAGGGCGTCTTAAAGGACGATCTGGACCGGGCCGCCGGTGACGCTACCTTTTTAGGAACAGGGTATTTTACCACCCTTGACACCAACAAAAACATCGAAATCTATTCGAACCTGACCAACCCGGGCGCCACCGACTATCTTCTTGACCCGAACGCCGCTTCAGCCAATAGATTCCTGATCGGGACCTCGGGCAAGCTGTTCTCTTCGCTTCCGGCCCTCTCTTCGGCTTTATTTTTTACGCTTAACAATACGGAAACAGACCAGCCCTTTGTTCTCAACGGCATCGCGTGTAACGGGTTCGGTTCGTACAGCACAAGGACCTTTAACAACAACGGCACTTACTACGACGCGTCAGGCGACCAGACCAACGAGCAAACAGCAAATAATTATGGGTTCCTGCTGAATAATACCTATAAATTTTCGGACCAGATGCGCGGGGGATTATTGATTACCAGAAACGATAACATTACTACGGATACGCGGGCAGGCGTGGCCGGCAACGCCTTTGCTGAATTGGGGCTCCTTAACCCTACGGGCGCCAACGTCGCCCTTTTTGCAGCGCCTTTTGCCCTCAATGCCGTTACTCAGCATGCGTTTAGCTCCATCGGCAACGAAACCACGGCACAGGAACATAACCAGCACATAAATAATCCGACCACTCTTTTCCAGGTGGGAATGAACAGGGGCATTTCCGACCAGTTGAACGCCGACTTCTTCCTCGAAGGTGGAGCCACGCGGACGACCACGTGTGACAGCGGCAAATACTCTTATTCGGTAAGCCAGGGGGCCGGCAGCCTGCTTTCCCAGTCACAGAGCGTACGGTACAACGTCAGCGCGGGCGGCGTGCGTATAGGCGGCGGCGGCAGACTTAATTTCGCATTTTCACAGAATACGAGAAGCAATCTTACCCTCGGTTATACCGGTATCTTCGGGGATTATCAAAATTATACGACCAGCGCTTCATCGTACAGCAATGTGGACGCCACCGGACCCAATACGACCACGCTTGCGGTGTCGGGAAACACTTCCGACTCTGCCTCCAACGGCACCCACGCCGTTAACCAGATATCCTTCTGTAATATGAACACCTTTAAACGGGGCGACCACCTGGAATTCGGCATCGGCGTTGGCTACCAGTATTCCCACACGTCGAATGAATATACCGATGTCGTCCATGTGGCCCAGACCACCAGCTATACCGACGGCACTGTTCTCGGCGCCGGCAATTATAATGGAAACTATTCATCGACTGTGTCCCAGAAAGTGACCGACGTGACCGACGTAAATCTGATCCGTTTTCCGGTGGGGTTCGGCTATAAGTTCGGCAAAAGCCTTAACTGGGAGTTCCGCATGGGCGCCAATGCCGATATACTGTTGCAGAAGAGAAGTGTGGAAAGGACCGATGACCAGTTGCTTAACGTGAACGGCCAGTTTGTATACAACGGTAACACCACCCTGTTAAATAACCTGGCCGGTACTGCCATGACCGACAGCCGTGTCGGCGTTATTCCGGCACCAAAACAGACCGTGGTGACGTATTCATACGGACTTGGCTGGCAGCCGGTCGACAAGATGAAGGTTGATCTTCTGGCCTTCTTCGGCGGCCCTGCGGCCGGCGCAGGCTCATTACTTGACGTCAATATGTTCCGCCGTCTGGCGCTTTCAATAACTTTTGTCTTCTAAAGAAAGGAACAGGAAAACACTATGAAAAACCAAATTAAAGTAATCTGCGCAGGAACGTTGTTTGCGGCCATGCTGGTTGCCGGGGCGGGTCTCCTCTCATGCGGCCGCACCGAATACGATCCGGTCGGCCCGGTCAGTGCCGCGACGTACCATAGCCCTTACCATACGCCGGTCAGTATGATTGAGTCGAGTTCACCGATTGCTAACCACAATCTCGATGCACCGATTGTCATGAATGACACCTTTCCCACATATGCCGCGCGGATTTCGCCGGTTGCAGTATTTGTTTTCAACAGGGTAATGCGAAAACAAGGGACCATTACTTTGACCAAGGTAACCAACCCGAACGCCGGGCCGCTTCCGGCGCCTACGCTCACTTGGTCCATCGGCCCTGACCAGTCTGTGCTTACGGTCACCTTGCCGACCCCATTGGACACCAATTCCACCTTCCTCTTTAAAATGATTGCATCGACATTTGTTGACGTCGACGGTAACATGTTGGGCAGGGACGGTGATAACATCGGCGGTGAATCTCCGGACGATGATTTCGTGGGCAGTTTCCATACACGGACAGTTACCTATAACGATCCGAACGATCCGGCTACCGGCTTGAAGCTTGTGGTGGATAACGTATCGCCTACATTTACTCAAGTTTTGTATTATGAAAACTTGGCCAACGCGCTTGTTACCATTGCTAATAATGCCGTTGCAATACCGGTGAACGCCACGTTCTGGTTCAGAGGAACGGATCAAATCATCAACACAGATTCTTCCGCTAATGATTCTGTGGTAAATCTTAACTGGAATGCCCTGACCGGAGCGTTTGCATTGTATAAACTGCCGGATTCATCTCCGGTGGCAATAACGGCTTCTCCAAACGCCGATCCGGTTCTTGCCTATGCCTACACATCATTGTCAATTAAACCCAACTCAGACCTGACGCCCGGCGTCCAGTACTTGATGAGAGTAGATCTTACAAAAATCGTGGACGCTGCGGGCAATAAAGTCGTGAGCAATGAAAACAGCGCTACCCGTTATTTCACCAGACGGTTCACCGCCGGCAATATCCGGCTGGATAATTCACAGGTACTGGCCGACGGCACTCCTCCTACGGTTTCCTGGTACAGGAATGGCACCGCTTATGGACAGCTCTCTTTCAGCGAATCCGTTAACTTAAGCGGCCTTACATCCGATAACATCACCGTGTTGGACGCCAACAATCACGAAATTCCGGCAGTTCTGGAGATCGTGAATGTTTGGAACGGCGACATTCCTTATACCCAGGTAACGGTGACGCCTGATAAGACCTCAGTTGCCGCCTATGTGCATGTAAAGATGTTCAACATCACCGATTTGGCAGGTAACGTGGGTATCGGCGAGTTTCAGCAGGCCTGGTAATCCGGTCATTGATTAATCTAAAAAGCCTGCCGGCATTGCATTACTGCCGGCAGGCTTTTTTTATTGGTTGTGCTTCTATGGAAAATTATTGACTACAAAGGAAAAGTTAAAAAACAGCCCTCAAGTAAGGGTTACAATTACAAAAATAAAAAAAACAGCAGAAAGAAGGAGAAATACTCAAACAAACGATTTTGTCAGGCCTGCACAATCATTATTTCAGGGGGTCAGCAATTTATTCAAGGACGTTTTTTACAGCTCCATAAATGGCCAACGGGGGCCACATGGCCCCCGTGGTTCGGTTCTTTTTGTCAGGGCGAGCTGATTGAGGCCCGCCGGTTCGAGGCTACTTGCAGACGAACGTGTCTGTGAGCAGCAGCTCCCACACCCAATCACGGTTCTATGAAAAAGTATGAGAGTTAAATTACCTGAGCAACACTCTTCCTGACGCAATAAGATTCGGGTGCTCCACCTGCCACAGCGCAACGTGGTCTGCCAGGAGCGGCAGCCTGATCGATGCACCCTGCGCAACCGTTTTAAAAATCATCCGTCCGCTCATGTTAAAAAGCGCTAACGTTGTTCCATCAGGAAGCGGGGAGGAAAAGAACAGGCATCCAGCTTTATACGAGAGCATAACAGTATGTACTGTGTTTTTTCCAACCGTAGTATTCAGAACCGCAGTCGTAAATGCGCCGACGAACGTCGTGACGGACGTGGCAGCGAGCGAAGCAGTGAAGCTGCCGCCGGTCACCGCGACCGCGGTCTGAGCGGCAAGGTTGGCGTTTGCCGACGTCAAGTACGGCGTGAGCGATGTTCCTGTCCCGCCGGAAATGGTGATCGGCACAGCGGTCGTCGCGGCGTTCTTGTTGATGGCCACGATGACGAGTTTGCCGTTGCCCTTGTAGGCGGTGAGCAGGACGTTCGCGGGAATGGATCCCGTAATGTCCACCCGTATGTAGCCCGGCCGGACGAACCTGCTGTAATTACCGAACGTATAGTGGCGTTTGGTATTGGTCCCGTCCGAGAGCAGCAAACCCTCGTTGGTGGCGCCTGTCGCCTGCCACCACCACCAGCACCAGGCATTCGCATTGCCGACCGTGAGTGCGTTGTGAAACCATCCTGCGACCGTGACGCCGTTTGCAATAGTTGCGTCCGGCGTCCCATCCGGCCACCACTTCACGCCGGACATTTCAGTCTGCCAGACGGGTTTTGTGGACGGAACATCGCTCGGCCACGGCACAGCAATCTGCGAGTCGTACTGGTGCGTCCCAAGAATGTCGAGCTGTGCCCACGCCGTCGCGTCTTTATACAGGGTATGGCCGTAGTCGTATCCTTTCCCGCCCAGCGGGTTTGAACTCGGCTTGCCCGACGGTACTGAACAGCATGCCGAGGAGTCGCTCCAGACGTGGAGCCATTCAGATGCTTCAGGCGCCATTACCATGACGGGCGGAGTCAAGGCGTGGAGCTTCGGTCCTACAATTTTGATGAAGCTCACCATCGCGGTGTCGATCATGAGTGTCGTAGGGTAGTTGCCGTTACACGGCTCTGTCATGCCGCACGACGCAAAATCAGGCTCGTTCGCCAACGACATGGCGTAGAGGTCCATGCCGGAACCGGCCTTCACCTTGGCCGGGAACGCAGCTATGGTATTTGCCCATGCTGTGTAATCAGCCGGGAGCAGGAATCCGCCGTCGTTCACGTTGTTGTTGGTCTTGTAATTGGCGGGCGGGCTCCAGGTCGACCCGATGACGTATTTTAAGCCGCGTGCTTTCGCCAAGGTGATATCGTTCCAACTGTTGTTGCCATTAACGGGGTTGCCATCCGTCCCCATGCCGATACGCAGAATGGACAGGCCGAGCCCTTTGGTCGAGTCGAAGAGCGAGTCCGCGGTCGCTGCAGTCAAGGCAGGCGCCCAGTTATTGTTTATGCCGAACCCGGCAATCGTCTGATGCGTACTGTTGAGCTGCACCGTCACCTGAGCGTTGACCGATAACCCGATTAAAATAAAAAGGCAGAACGCTATACGTTGATACATAACCTACCCCCCCTTATTAAGGAATATATTTTTAATTATATGTAAGGATGTAATTCCACCTTCCCCTCAGGTCAACACCATCCCCCGGACTTTGCATCGAGCAGATGGCCGTGTACAAATAAGCGATAGTCCGAATATTCGAAGATCGGTTTCAAAGGTCTGCTGAAAGCCCACCACATATAAATATAAGCTATTTCTCGAAAAAAAGTTGTTATTTTTTAATTATCTTCAAGTATTTCTAAAAAAGTCGTTCGTTCTCAATTTTGACGCCTACACTCAAAAGCAATACCTATTGTACGTGTGTTTTTGAGTTTGCCCGTGAAGAATTGATAGCTTCATCGAGTTCCGAAAGAGTTTGCGCAATCATTGTTGCCCGTACCTCATCGCCCGCGGACTTTGCCGATTCAAGCGCATTCTGAACAGCCAATGTCGCCTCGGTCCATTGGCCTTTTTGCTCCAGAGCAAAGACAAAGTTTTCAAGGATGCCGATTTCATAGGGGTTTATTTCCATAGCTTTGCGATAATGTGCAATGGCCTCATCGGTTCGCCCCATTCTAGATAGCAGAATGCCGAGGTTGTTGTGGGATCCGGCATTATTTGGGTTAAGTTCCACTGCCTTCAGCAAATGAACCATAGCCTCGTTTGTTCGTCCCATATTCGTCAGCAAAAGACCGAGGTTGTTGTGGGCTTCGGCATTATTGGGCTTTAATTCTACTGCCTTCTGTAAATGAATCATGGCCTCGTTTGTTCGCCCCATTTTCGCAAGCAGAGTGCCGAGGTTGTGGTGCGCTCCAGCATTATTTGGGTTAAGCTCCAATGCCTTAAGGTAATAAGCCATAGCCTCATCAGTCCGTCCCATTTTTGCCAGCAGAATGCCGAGGTTGTGGTAGGCCATCCAGCAATCCGGGTTCTTCCGGATCGTGGTCCGGTAAAGGGTCTCGGCATCGGAATACATACCGCTCTGATTCCAGCTTAAAAGGAAAAGGACCGACAGCAGTACTCCACAGA
>JBEKUX010000064.1:0-17483 GCA_049514575.1 Chitinispirillaceae bacterium
AAAACACCTGGGACTTTACATGGCGTTGTGCAGCTCCAGCCCGGCGACGACTCGCGGACCGTGTTTATCCTGTTTCTGGGGACACACTCCTATACGACCCCGGATGATGCAGCGGGAAATTTCAGCACCGAACCTATGGCCGGGGGAAAATACCGGGCGAGGATTTTAACGACGCTGTCCGATTATCAGGTGATGGACACAAATTTTACCATAAAAGCTGGAAAAGACAGCGTTATGGCGGACACGATAAGGATGAAGTATACAGGAATACCGACGCCGAAGGACCTGAAAGTCTCCTTTGATACGCTCCATCAGACAGTTGATTTATCCTGGGCCATGCCGGACACTTCGCTGCTCTCAGGATATAACGTATATCGTTCGATCAAGGGCCAGAATTTTTCGCTTGTTACGCAGACGCCGCTGCCAAAAACGCAGACCGTGTATTATGACACCGGTCTTACTGTCGGCACTGTATACGAATACCGCGTGGTGTCGCGCACGCAGGCCGGGGTTGAGAGCAAAATGATAGAAACTCCCGGGGACACGGCATTGATCGTTTCCGCTTCCATGGTCACCACCCTGTTCTCGTGGAGCTCCGTCAATACGATCCATGATACTGCCAGCATCAATGATACTGTAAAGGTAATCGTAAACTATTCGAACCCGACGAGGAAGATCGATAGTGTTTACTGGTATCTTGATACTGCACAATTACCAAGGCGGACGAAGATCGATTCATCGCTGTCAGGCAAAGACTCGCTGACGTATTACTGCCCGGCCCAGGCAGGGTTGCGGCAGTTGATCGTGAAAGCAGTTGACGCGGGAAATACGACATGGAGAGATACGTTTAAGCTGTGGGTGATTCTGGACGCGCCGAAGGCGAATGCGGGGAATGATACGGTGGTAGGGAGAGGTGACACTATACATTTGCATGGAAGCAAAAGTACCGATAGGTTCGGCAGGATTGTTAAATATGAATGGGACATTGGAAATACGGGGAATTTCATTGAATGTTTGACTGGTGATACAAATATATTTGTTTCTGATAGTGTGCTTTCTTATTTGTATTGTTGTGTTTTACGCGTAACAGATGACGATAATTGTACGGGCTTGGATACTGTAATGATAGATAAAAAGGTGGAGGGTATTTTTACCGAGGCGACCAGTGCCGCCGCATTTGCGGTGCGATTTGGACAAAGTTCAGTAGTTTTTAATAATAAAATGTGGGTTATTGGTGGCGGAGATTGTAATTCAGATGAGATGTATAATGATGTTTGGAATTCAACAGATGGAATCACTTGGACATTAGTGACACCTTCGGCCGATTTCCCTAGGCGTCAATGTCATCGTTCGGTTGTTTTTAATAATAAAATGTGGGTAATAGGCGGTGAAACAATCCAGTTGCCTCCCGGAGGAAGTGGTCAAGTGACCTATCCGCAATTTAATGACGTATGGTATTCTACAGATGGGGTTTCATGGACGTTTGCCGGGAATGCCGGTTTCAGTGCTAGATCAAATCATACGGCGGTAGTATATAATAATAAGATCTGGATTATTGGCGGGGATGACGGATCACACCTACTCAGTGATGTCTGGTGTTCTTCGGATGGCGTTTCGTGGGTACAAGTGACAGATTCTGCGAATTTTCCGGGACGGGAATACCATTCAAGTGTTGTATTTGATAATAAAATCTGGATTTTTGGGGGAAATAATCTATGTGATGTGTGGTATTCGATTGATGGACTAACTTGGATAATGGCAAAAGACTCTGTAAGCTCGATTAGTTGGACTGCTTTTGCAAGTGTGGTGTTTAATAATAAAATTTGGGTTTTTGGTGCTAATAGTAGAGGAATGGTTGGTACAATATGGTCATCAAAGGATGGAATATCTTGGATTGAAGCAACGGATTCGACATCATTTGCCAAGAGAAGCTTTCATAGTTCTGTCGTGTATGACGATAAGATTTGGTCAATAGGCGGTTTAAGGTCGGATGTTCCAGTGTGTTATCCTATGAATGATGTATGGTATTTAAAATAGTTTAACATTGATAAATGTTTTTATATCCCACCAACCTTCGGATGAAGCCGTAAATTGTTTTCCCCATGTTCATTTTATTACCAAAGCCCCTTTAAATCCTTCCCCTTCTCCTCTCATGCCAATCATCCAATCATGAAAATCCCGGTTCAGACAATGGTTTGCTGTAGAGACGTTGCACGCAACGTCTCTTTATTTATTGCCTCCCTGTTACATCAAAGCCATCACCGCCGGCGCTTGATTGCGGGTATTTTTCAAACGATCCGGAGATCGGGTAATTCTGCGCCGTTATTTCCTTGAAAATATGGTATATTCTATGCATAAATAGATCGGGGTGCATACCAAGAAACGTGGATTACCGTGATGAGGAATTTCTGAAAAATCAGGCAAATCATTCAATCATGAAAATCAAGGTTCAGACAATGGTTTGATGTAGAGACGTTGCGCACAACGTCTCTACATTCCTTGTCTCCCCATTACGTCAAGACCCTTTTGCCTTATATATATGTGAGAGCCAATAACCGTTTATTATGACCATATTTTTGCCAAATTAACGATATTTTGACAAAAAACCGTTAATATGGATAATCACGCTCACCATAGAAATGTAATGCACTCATGAAAGAAATCGTCACCATCGCGCAGGAAGCGGCCCGCAGGGCCGGACAGCTGGTCGCGCAGCTAATGGGAAAAACCGCCATCGAACAGAAAGATTCGAGTTACAACCTCATTACCGAGGCTGACCGGCGGTCCGAAGAGCTGATCGCCGAGTTTCTCATGCGTAAAATGCCTGAGAGTTCCATTCTCGCCGAAGAAAACCACCACGAAGGAAAGCTTTCGGCCGAACGGCTGTGGATCGTTGATCCGCTCGACGGCACCACCAATTTCGCCCACTCGATCCCCCATTTCGGGATCAGCGTCGCGTATGCGGAAAAAGGGAAACTCATTGCCGGCGCTGTGTATGACCCCATGCGCGACGAGCTCTTCTCGGCAAGCGCTGGAAAAGGTGCGTACTGCAACAGCGAACGGATACACGTGTCACCAAGCGATTCGCTCGCGAAATCGCTCATTGCAACCGGATTTTACTACGACCGGAGCGTGACCATGGAAAAAACCCTGCGGGCGCTCTACTGGCTTTACCAGGAGGACATCCGCTGCATGCGCAGGATGGGCTCTGCCGCTCTCGATTGTGCCTGGCTCGCCTGCGGCCGTTTCGACGGTTACTTCGAGTATACGCTTGCGCCGTGGGACTTCGCCGCAGGGCTCCTTATCGTGCTTGAGGCCGGCGGCACGGCAAGCGACGCGGACGGAAAACCGGCCGATCTGTTTTCAAATGGCCTTATATGCAGCAATGGTTTGATACATGAAAAATTGATGACATGTGTTTTAAAGCCGGAGAAGTTTTAATAAAATCTTTAACTTGAATATTTTTTTTGCTAAAGACTTCGGTTTGGGTATCGGGTGGGCGGGAGTGTGCTGGATTGTTGCTTCGTTTGACCCGTACCCACAAATATCAGATGCGTTAAAATCGATAGCAATAAAAAGATTCCATTTTTTTCTTCCAACGGAACAATGCATGAGGGTGGGGGTACGCTGAAGTTCAAAATTGCCACAAAGGTGCCCACCCCCTACCCCGCATAAAGTCTTTAGCAAGAAAAGAAATATTTATTATTATTGCGCTTCATGCAAGAAGATCCGTAACGACAAAGGGTACTGGGAACAGATCGAAACCTACATCCACAATCACTCCGAAGCGGACTTCACCCACGGTCTTTGCGAAGAATGCGCGAAAAAACTTTACCCTGGAATCTACAAGAATTCTTAGTTGTTACGTTATAAATGCCATAGCGTTAGATATATCAAAGTATTTATCCCTAAAATTCTTCACTTCTTTGTATATGCAAGGGGTTATTTTTTAAACAGGATTTTTTACACATCGTCTATTGAAAGGATCGCCGTTTTCTCAGGATGATCAATCGCAACGACCCCTGCTGGTGCGGAAGCGGGAAAAAATACAAAAAGTGCCATTATTCCGTTGACCTGCAATCGCCCGCCGCCTCTCCGGCTTCGCGCCTAAAAAAATACCCGGTAAAGTCCCGGGAAGACATTGACGGCATGCGCAAGGCCGGCGCTTTCAACGGCGAACTCATGGATTATATCCGCCCTTTTGTCAAATCAGGCGTGTCCACCGGAGAAATCAATGTACGCGTCCACGACTACACGGTGCGCCGCGGACATACCCCCGCCTGCCTCGGCTACCGCGGTTTTCCGAAATCGGTATGCACGTCCATCAACGATGTCGTCTGTCACGGAATCCCGGCGGAGAAAGAGATCCTGCGCAATGGCGATATCGTCAACATCGACCTGACGACAATCGTCGACGGTTATTACGGCGACTCATCCGAGACCTTCATGATCGGTGCGGTGTCCGACAAAGCACGTCACCTGGTGATGGTGGCGGCCCGCGCTCTCATTGTAGGCATCGATGCGGTAAGGCCGGACCATCCGCTGCGCGCCGTTGCAGAGGCCATCGAACCGTACGTCACCTCGCAGGGATGTTCGGTGGTGCGGCAATTTACCGGTCACGGCATCGGCAAAGGTTTCCACGAGGGCTTCACCGTCTATCATCATCTGGATCCTGATGCCGAGCCCATCATCCTGAAACCCGGGATGACTTTCACCATCGAGCCGATGATTAACCTTGGCGGATGGGAAGTCGTAGTGGACCCGAAGGACAAATGGACGGTGCGCACGAAGGACGGGTCCCTTTCGGCGCAGTTCGAACATACGGTCCTGGTCACGGAAGACGGCGTTGACGTACTTACGCTGGCGCCGTCGCAGACCGCCGAGGGATTGAGGCTACGTGTCGGCGATACCACCTTTGCATAAATAAGGGGAATTAAAAAAATGGCACCGGTACGCGCAAATGAAAAAGTCGTTCTGGCGGGTCTTTTGACTTCGGAAGACGACGAGCGGCTTTTCGAAGAAGACATGCATGAGATGGGGCTTCTCTGCAAAACCGCCGGCGCAACGGTCGCGGCGATTGTGATCCAGAAGCGCGACCGGCCCATTGCCTCCACCTTTATGGGACCCGGAAAGCTTGAAGAAATTAAAACGATCATGCTCCGCAGCGGTTCCGCGACCCTCGTCATCGACGGCAGGCTCTCGCCCGGGCAGATACGGAACATCGAGGAGATCGTCGAAGGAAAGGTCGTCGACCGCGGCCAGCTCATTCTTGACATTTTCGCAAAACACGCGCGCACGAACGAGGCGCGGGTGCAGGTGGAGCTTGCGCAGATGCGAACGCTGTACCCGAGGCTCACCCACGCATGGACCCACTTCTCGCAGCAGGTCGGCGGCATCGGGACGGTCGGACCGGGCGAAAAACAGCTCGAGGTCGACCGCCGGCTTGTTCAGAAAAAAATCTCGGATCTCGAAAAACGGCTCGATAAAATCGAAATAGACCGCATCGAGCAGCGGAAAAGTCGAAGAGGTATTTTCAGGGCCACCCTTGCCGGGTATACGAACGTGGGTAAATCATCGCTCCTTAACGGGCTGTGCGGAAGCGACGTAGTGGTCGAAAACCAGCTTTTTGCGACGCTTGACACGGCGACACGACGTTCGTTTATTCAAGGGATCGGCCCGATCCTGATTTCCGATACCGTCGGTTTTTTGCGCAAGCTGCCGCATAATCTTGTCGCATCGTTCCGCAGCACGCTTTCGGTGGTGTCCGAATCGCACCTGCTTCTCGTGGTCATGGACGCATCGAGCGACTGGATCGACCAGCAGTACGAGACCGTAAGCGCGGTGCTGGCCACGCTCGGGGCTGAAAAAATCCCGCGGCTCCTTGTGTTCAACAAGTCCGATCTGGTGCAGGACCCTTTTATACGGAAAAAAATCTCGATCGCCTACCCGGATGCGCTGTTCGTTTCGGCGTTCAGCAGAGACGACCTGCGCATGCTCAAAGAGAGCATCGGCAGTATGGTGGTAAACGTTGAACGGGAGCGGCAGGAGACTGACATTATTAAACAAAAGACAAAAAATATGATTAGTAAAACCTCTCCCCCCTATCCCCCAAAGGGGGCATTTTAATTACGCTCCCCTGGGAAGACAGAGGGGAAGTATTCCATGAAAACCACCACGCTCATCAAGCCCGAACAGCTGGCGTCCATCCGGAGTCTTTCGCTCCGCGCGCGCCTTATCGTCGAGGGCTATTTCGCCGGGATCCATAAAAGCCCGTTTCACGGGTTTTCCGTGGAATTTCTCGAATACCGTCCATACCGGACCGGCGAATCGGCACGTTCGATCGACTGGCGGAAGTTCGCCCGCACCGACAAGGCCGTGGTCAGGCTCTTTGAGGACGAAACAAACCTCCGCGCCCACCTGCTTATTGACAAAAGCGCCTCCATGCGGTTCGCGTCGCGCGCCGGGCTCATGACGAAACTCGACTATGCGAAAACGCTTGTCGCATCGCTCGCCTGGATACTCATCAGGCAGCGCGACGCCGCAGGTCTTGCCGCTTTCGACGAAACGCTTTCCGTGATGCTGCCGCCGCGCTCCACCAACGTGCAGATCAAAACCATTATCGCATCGCTCGACCGTATCGAGGCCGGCGCAAAGACGCGGTGCGGCAGCGCCATCGAGTCGGTCGCCACCCGTCTTTTCAAACGCGGGCTCTGCGTCGTTTTTTCGGATCTCTTCGACGATCCGCAGCATATCATCCGCGGCCTGCGTCACCTGCGGTTCAAGCGTCAGGACGTCATGGTGCTCTGGATCCTTGATCCGCTTGAGCTCGCCTTTTCCGGCAGCGTTCCCTATAAATTTCGTGATTATGAGACCAATGAAGTGCTCTCCATCGACGGACAATCGGCCGCCCGCTTTTTCCGGGAAGGCCTCGACAACCACCGCAATCTTCTGGCGCGCGCCTGCAGGGAGCTGTCGGTTGATCTCGAGATCATTTCGACCGAAGAGCCGTTTCAAAAAGCTCTGACAAGGATCATGGAAAAACGGGAGCGCCTGCAGTGAGCGCATTGTCATTTTACAGGCCGGAATTTCTCTGGGGACTGCTGTTTCTGGGAGCGGCACTCCTGATCCATCTGCTCAGGCGGCCGCGGGCACGTCCGCTCGATTTTTCCACGCTCAGGTTTTTTCAGCAGCAGGCCGTAAAAGCGACTCGCATGCGGCGGCTGCGGAAACTGTTGTTGCTTCTGACAAGACTTGCCGCGGCGGCATTGCTGGTCGTGCTTTTCGCACAGCCTTTCAACAAACACGACCGGCTGAGCCTGCTTCGCGACCCCGGCCTGACCGTGTTCACCTGGGTCGACCGGACCCCCAGCATGCAGTACACGGAGGGTAATTCTTCTCTTCTGTCCCGGGCTAACGCGCTGGCGGATTCGCTGAGGAGCAGGTTGCCGCCCACGGTACGGCAGTTCCAGTACGATGAGACACAGGGCGGGTTCTTTCCGTACGATCCGCAAAGACCTCCTCCGGTACGCACCCGTCACGGACCGCCACGGCTCGACAGGGTACTGCGCGCCTGGAACGAGAGCCGCGCAGGCTGTTCGCTGCCCTTACTGGTGCTGATGAGCGACTATCAGGAAGCAACAACGAAATCCCTCGACACGCTTCTGGGCAGCATCTCCCCTCAGGCCGCCGGGACAATTATGTGCGTACCTCTTCCGCCGCACTCGCCCTGGAACTATTCGGTGCGCGATGCGCAGGTCAAAGATGCCGGAATCGTTTCGGTCACTGCGGCAGCACAGGGGAAACAACTCGACTCGGCTGATATCACGATAACCGTATCGTCCATCCGCACCGGTCAAAAACGGATATCGATTCCTGAAAATGACACCGCCGACATCACGCTGGCCGCCGGAATTGAGGCTCCGGGAGGCAGCGCAGCTCTGACTGAAAAAGACCCATTGCCTTTTGATAATACGTTTTTTTTCATTGCGCGGAATCGTCGCGCCGTTCGGGCAATCATTGCGGGTGATCGAGAAAAAAATTTCCCGTTGGCGGCAGCATTGCGGGCATCGGGTGAAAACCGATGGAACCCGGTTATTGCCAAAGAAAGCAGCGACATTACTTTTGATGATCTGGATTCGTCGGGCGCCCTCATCCTGAATTCGGTGAACCGTGCATCACGCACCTTAGGAACCTTTTTCGCCGACCGTTCATCGCACGGAAAAATCGTACTCCTCGCCTTCGAAACCGATGAGGAAGGACTCGGCATAAACGAGGGGTTCATTTCAAAAGTTAACAGGTCACCAAAACCGCTGCGACTTGTAACGCTTTCAACGCCGGCAGCCATAGTGCTTCCTGACACCATTTCGGAAACCTGGCGTGGTTTTCCATCCCTGCGGACCGATGAAGCCGCCATCTACCGTTACGTCGAAGGTCTGCCCGGAACGGTTCTGCTCCGTCTCGATAACGGAACGCCGATCGTCACCTATGTCGCCAGCGATCAGGAATGTTCGTGGATTTTAATCGGCACGCCGCTGGGGGTGACAGACGCCAACAACCTGTGCGAAACCGGTTTTTATGTTCCGTTCATCGACCGCCTGCTCCGGTATGCGGCGGCCGAAAACCGGGTCCCGCCCGATGCGTGGATCGCCGGCTTTGAACGCCGGAACCCGATGCACGGCTCCGGCAAAGGGGCGAACGTATTTGATGAAGAAGGGAAACTTGTGGAGCGGTGGCAGTCGCAGCCTGAGGTTGTTTTCAAACAGCCGGGGCTCTATAAAATCGCCCCTGACAACGAGGAACCGTACTGGATCGCCGTCAATGCGGACCCGGAAGATAGCAAACTCCGGTATTCGCTCCCTGAAGTACCTCCTGCGGTAAAAAACAGCGTTCTTATTGTAAACGAACGACAGCTTGATAACGCTTTAACTGGCCATCGGTCTTTACTCTCTTATCTGCCGTGGCTTTTCCTTGCAGTGCTGCTGTTTGTCGAAGTGCTGCTCTGGGAAAATCACCGCCCTCCCCGGTTTTCTTCTTCGGATCAGATTTCCAGATAAGGTAGAAATACACGGCCGGAACCATTGCCACGATAATTATTACGAAAAGTCAGTAATCGGTTCGGAAATTTTTCATAGTACAGTGGCACCGCGTCGCTGGAAGCAGAGTTCATTTCAACGTGTCCGGCACCACCCTTACCGCACCCTGATCGGCAGACGCGACAAAAATTGCATAGGCGCGGAGCGCTTCTGAAATTATGCGGTTTCGTTGCGGTTTGAAAGCTCCGGCAGGGCCTTTTGCCTCCTCTTCCTTCCTCCGCTTTGCCAACTCGCTTTCCGGTATATTGACGTTAACGGTACGGTTTGGAATATCAATAGTTATAAGGTCGCCGTTCCGAAGCAGGCCGATTTCACCGCCGGACGCGGCTTCGGGCGAAACATGGCAGATACACAGGCCTGACGAGCCTCCTGAAAAACGGCCGTCGGTAATGAGCGCACACGTTTTGTCAAGATGACGCGACCGGAGATACGAGGTCGGATAAAGCATCTCCTGCATTCCCGGGCCGCCTGCAGGTCCCTCATAACGGATCACCACCACATCGCCGGCCTGAACTTCGGAAAGTATCCCTTCTGCGGCGTTGTCCTGCGAATCATAGACGCGCGCCTTGCCGCTGAAACGCAAAATCGACTCGTCGACCCCGGCAACTTTCACGATGCAGCCCCTGCGCGCGATATTGCCGTAAAGCACGGCGAGACCGCCGTCCCTGGAATAACAATGCTCGAAATCCCGGATGCAGCCGGCTTTCCGGTCGAGGTCAAGCGACGGGTAATAGGTCTCCTGCGATCCGAGAACAAGGTTCTGCTTTTGTCCGGCCGGGGAACTTTTGTAAAGCCGTTCCGCTTCGGGGCTGTGTTTTGGGTTCATAATATCGTACACATCAAGGACACCTTTAAGGTCGGGCGCGTCAATGCGCCTGACTGTCGTGTCAAGCAGGCCGCTGCGCGCCAGTTCGCCGAGGATGGCCATAACCCCTCCTGCCCTGCTCACGTCTTCGAGATGGTAATGTGAATTCGGCGCGACCTTGCACAGCACCGGCACCTGGCGTGAAAGCGCATCAATGTCCTTCATCGTGAAATCGACGCCGGCGGAATGCGCAACAGCCAGCAGATGCAGTACCGTATTGGTGGAACCGCCCATGGCGATGTCGAGCGTCATGGCGTTCAGGAACGCCTCGCGTGTAGCGATCGACCGCGGCAGGACCGATGTGTCCTCCTTTTCGTAATAGGCGCGGGCCAGGGCGACGATCCTTTTTGCCGCCTGCTCGAAAAGCCCGAGGCGCAGTTTGTGCGTCGACATGACCGTGCCGTTGCCCGGCAACGCCATGCCGAGCGCCTCTGTAAGGCAGTTCATGGAATTGGCGGTAAAAAGGCCTGAACAAGATCCGCAGGTCGGACACGCGGCACGTTCGACTTCCGCGATCTCATCGTCCGAAACATTTGAATCAGCGGCCATGACCATTGCATCGATCAGATCGTATTTGCGGTTCCGCAGGAGTCCGGCCTCCATCGGCCCGCCTGAAACGAAAACAGCCGGGATATTAAGCCGCATGGCGGCCATAAGCATGCCCGGCGTGATCTTATCGCAGTTGGAAATACACACCATGGCATCGGCCATGTGTGCGTTGCACATGTATTCGACGCTGTCGGCAATCAGTTCGCGCGAAGGCAGCGAATAGAGCATGCCGTCGTGCCCCATTGCTATGCCGTCGTCGATCGCAATGGTGTTGAACTCGGCGGCAAAGCACCCCTCTTCCTCGATCAGCCGCTTGACATATTGTCCTATCTCATGCAGGTGCATATGGCCCGGTACAAACTGGGTGAAGGAATTTACCACCGCGATAATCGGCTTTCCGAATTGCGATTCTTTCATGCCGTTGGCCCGCCACAGGCTCCTTGCTCCGGCCATGCGCCGGCCTTCGGTCGTCGTCGCACTTCGCAGTTTTATGGACATGGCAATTGCTCCTTTCGATTACGTAGTTAATTAAAATAGCCAATGAACACCTCCCCATTCAAGGCCTACTCACTTGACACGTCGTCAGATAGAATGTACTGGAAGTATAATCAACTTTTCCGGGCATTTTTTTATGTCTGCGCCGAAATCGATGTGTCCCTATTTATATTTCATTTATCAAACAAACAGGCCTGCAAACAATAATGCGATTATCCCTTATTGCCTCTCCCCTGCGATACCTCTATTACAAAGCTTTGCTTATCCTCTACCACGGTGACCGCGTACTCTGCCCTGTCTGCAACACCTCGCTCAGGCGTTTCAGAAACGTCAATCGCGAACGAAGCACGCCGCTCGGCAACATCTGCCCGAAATGCGGCTCTTTTGAACGGCACCGGTTGCTGTGGCTTTTTCTGCGCGACCGTACCGACCTTTTCTCCTCGTCCTCTGTCCGAACGCTTTTACATGTCGCCCCTGAACCTTGTTATCGAAAACGGTTTGAAACGCTGCGGAACCTTGATTACAAGGTTTCTGATTTACAATCAAAAAATACTGTTGAAAGAATCGACCTTACCGATATCCCGCTGAACGATAACTCCATAGATATCATCGTGTGCAACGGCGTTCTGGAACACATCCCGGATGACCGCAAAGCCATGCACGAACTTTGCCGCGTGCTGAAACCCGGGGGCTGGGCAATAATCAATGTCCCGGTGGATTATGCCAGGGAGCAAACATATGAGAACGCGGAAATAACCACGGGGAAACAGCGGAAAATCCATTTCGGCCAGTCCGACCATGTCAGGATCTATGGCCGCGATTACATCCAACGGCTTGCCGGAGCAGGGTTCAATGCCAGGGAAATCGATTACGTCCGCGAATTGGGATGGGAATCGGCGCAACGATACGCACTGCTGACGGATGAAATGATCTATTTTTGCACTAAACAGTATTAGTATTTAGTAATAGTAAACAGGAAAACAACGTGCCGACCGTATCCGTCATCATCCCCACCTGCAACAGGGTCGACAGCCTTAAAAAGTCTGTTTCCGGCGTTTTTCACCAGACCTATCGGGATTTCGAAATAGTGGTGGTGAACGACGGCTCCACTGACGGGACTTCCGCATTTCTTTCAACCGTTCAGGATCCCCGGTTTCGTTACTTCGAATTCACCGCCAACCGGGGAGGAAGCGTTGCACGCAATGAAGGGATAAAAAATGCCAAAGGAGATCTTATCGCGTTCCTCGACGATGACGACTGGTGGGAGCCGGTAAAACTCGAGAAACAGGTCAGGACGATCCAACGGGAAAATGTCGGCCTATGTTATACCGGCGTCACGAAACGGACTCTTCGCGGGAAATTGAACAGGTATATATTCATGTCCCCCCGGTTCAGTGACGTTTACAAATCGATAATGTTCGTAAATTTCTTCGGCACTACGTCATCAATTATGGTTAAAAAAGAGTTATTGGAACAGACGGGAGGTTTTGACCCTGCTTTGCCGGCGCTGCAGGATTGGGATCTCTATATCAGGCTGCTCAAGAACGGATGCACTATTTACGGCATAGATGAACCGCTGGTCCATTACAATATCATCAATAACGCCCAGAACGTTTCAGGCAGTTTTTCACGATTCAAAACGGCTGCAGGGTATTTGCAGGAAAAATACAGGGATTTTGAGTATTTTCACCTCTTTAAGAGAAGGTTGGTCTATATCGAACGTTTACGATATTTTAAATCAAGACCTTTCTTACTTGACGCGATCGCGTATTATGTAAGGCACTCATTCAAATAGCAGGTTTCAGTGCGCCATGCATGTTCTTCATTGCATACATTCTTTTCTGCCGGTCACCGAGAACTGGGTCTACAGCCAGTTGAAGTTTAATACTTATTGTCAATCATCGGTGCTCTGCCAATACCGGCAGAACGAGGAGCAATTCCCGTACGATGCGGTGTATCCGGTGCACCGGAAACTCACCCCGCTTGCGCAGTGCGCTTTGCTCCTTGTCCGGCTGCGTGCACGCTACCCCAATGGGCCTGCGCTTCGCGCCATCCGTGACATCAAACCGGATATCATCCATGCCCATTTTGCCTGGGAGGCATGGCGCTACCGTGAAGCGTTCCAGGAAAGCGGCATTCCATTTGTCACGACGTTTTACGGCCTTGATATCAGCAAACTCCCGCGCCGCGCCGTATGGAAAAAAAGATATGCGGAGCTTTTCAGCCACGGGTCGGCGTTTATGGTAGAGGGCGAGTTTATGGCCGCCCGGCTTGCAGATCTCGGGTGTCCGGCTGATAAAATCAACTCCATACCGATCGGCGTCGATATCGAGGGTTTGCGCGCGCTCCCTGTCATGCGGAACGGAAAAAACACCCATGTGCTTTTTACCGGACTGAACCGCGAGAAAAAAGGAGCGGTATACGCCGCCGATGCATTCGCAGCGGTCGCGGCGAAACACCCAGAAGTACGGTTTGATCTTGTGGGCGGCGGAAAATTCCGTTTACCGGTGCAAAAACGCCTTCAAAAGGCCGGGCTTCTTGACCGATGTACTTTCCACGGTTATGTTCCTGTTTTCCGCTACCGGGAACTGCTGCGCGGCGCCGACATCGTTCTGGCGCCGAGCGTCACGGCCGCCGACGGCGATACCGAGGGCGGGGCGCCTGTAACCGTTATCGAGGCGCAGGCCGCGGGTGTTCCGGTGGTCGGGACCCTGCATTGCGACATACCGATGGTCGTCAAACACGGCGATTCCGGCCTTCTGTGCAATGAACGGGACACCATGGCCATGTCCGCCAATCTTGAACGTCTTGTTCGCGATGCCGAATTGCGCAGACGCATGGGCGAGGCCGCGGTAAAAAAGGCATATCAACAGCACGATATCAAAAAACAGGTGGAAAAAATATACAGTGTATATGTCAAATGCACCCGCATTCTTAAATAGCCCTTTTCTTCATTGCCCGATCAACCGTCAACAACTATTTTTTCTTAGTTTTTCGGTTGTTTTGCATAAAGGAGTACCGCAGTGAATATTGTCGTCTGCATCAAACAGGTTCCGGGAACGACCCAGGTGAAAATCAACCCGGAAACGGGCACTCTTGTCCGCGACGGTGTGGAAGCGGTGGTGAACCCGTTCGACGAATACGCGATTGAAGAGGCGCTGCGCATAAAAGAGCGTATTGTCGGTACCGTCGTCAAAGTGATAACCATGGGACCGCCGCAGGCAGAAACCGTCCTGCGCTCGGCAATAGCCATGGGCGCCGACGAAGGCTACCTGATCACCGACCGCGCATTTGCCGGCTCCGATACCTGGGCAACGTCGTATACGCTTGCGCGCGGAATCAAAGCGCTGGGTGAAACGCACCTGGTCATCTGCGGTAAACAGGCAATCGACGGTGACACGGCGCAGGTAGGGCCCGGGGTCGCAGAGATGCTCGGCATTCCTTTTGTCGCATGGGTCAGAAAAGTTGAAGAAATCACCATTCATTCTATAAAAATTGAAAGGCTCATGGAAGAGGGTTACGACGTGGTTGAAATGCCGCTTCCCGGCCTTATCACGGTCATTAAAGAGATCAACACACCGCGTCTTGCTTCCCTCAAGGGGAAAATGCGCGCGAAGTCCGCAAAAATAGTAACGTTTGATGCGAAGTCCCTTGCTGCGGAAAAAGAAAAAATCGGGCTGACCGGCAGTCCTACGCAGGTGCTGCGCTCGTTCGTTCCGGAGAGAAAAAGCGGCGGGGAAAAAATCAGCGGCGAGCTGCCCCGGCTCGTGGAAAAAATCGTGTCGACCATAGCGGACCTTAACGTCATCAAGTGAATAATAAAACTTTATGGGAATAAAAGTCGATCTGGAAAAATGCATCGGATGCCGTCTCTGCGTTAAGGCGTGCGCAGCGAACGCCATCGAGGTGATCGATAAAAAAGCGGTGATCGACACTGCGAAATGCACCCTTTGTGCCGCATGCGTCGAGGCATGCAAAAAGTACGAAGCGATCACCATAACCAAGGACAAATCGGGTGGTGGTGTTGATATAAGTGAATACAAAAATGTCGCCGTGTTCATTGAACAGCGCGGGGGTACCCTGGCTGGAGTCTCCTATGAAATGCTCGGTGAAGGCAGGAAACTGGCGGACCGGCTCGGCGAGCAGCTCATTGCCGTCTGTATCGGCCATGCAATCCGGCAGCAGGCGGAAGAACTGGTGAAGTACGGCGCCGACAAAGTGTATTACATGGAAGGCAAGGAACTGGCGAGGTTCAGTGACGAGCGGTATGCCACCATAGTGTCCGATTTCATCGTCAAAACAAAACCGGCGATTTTTCTTGCCGGCGCCACCGCAATCGGCCGCTCGTTCATTCCGAAAGTCGCATCGCGCGTGTATGGAGGCCTTACCGCAGACTGCACAAAACTTGAAATCGACGTTGAAAAGCGTCTGCTGCTCGGAACGCGCCCGGCGTTCGGCGGCAACCTGATGGCGACCATCATCTGTCCGCACCACCGGCCCCAGATGGCAACGGTCCGTCATAAGGTAATGAAGCCTGCGGTGCGGAACGAGCAGAGGACCGGCGAGGTGGTGATCCATCGTTTTGAAAACAGCTCGATTGCCGAACCGACGAAAATAATCGACTTTGTCAAAGAAGTGGAATCAACCGTTAATATCGCCGAGGCCGATATCATTGTCGCAGGCGGCCGCGGCATCGGAAAACCGGAAAACTTTTCGCTGCTCCGCGATCTCGCGGAAGTGCTCGGCGGTGCTGTAGGCGCCAGCCGGGCGGCGGTGGACGCCGGATGGATCCCCTACTCGCATCAGGTGGGCCAGACCGGCAAAACCGTGTGCCCGAAACTCTACATTGCCTGCGGCATATCCGGGTCGGTGCAGCACATGGCGGGGATGCAGTCGAGTGAATTCATCATTGCGATCAACAAGGAACCTTCCGCCGATATTTTTCAGATCGCCAATCTGGGAATCGTGGGCGACGTCGCGCAGGTCGTTCCGGCATTGACAAAAGCGTTAAAAGAAAAACTTGGCAAATAATACCATACCCTTTAACAGCGGGATTACCATGAAAATATCTCTCGGTCTGCCAAAAGGAAGTCTTGAGGAAGCCACCCTTTCGCTTTTTGTAAAAGCGGGCATCCATATCAGAAAGGGCGAACGGTCGTATTTCCCGATGTGCGACGACCCCGAGATCGATCTCGTGATCATGCGGCCCCAGGAACTGCCGCGGTATGTTGAAGAAGGTATCCTCGATGCCGGTATTACGGGCCAGGACTGGACGACAGAAAATAATGCCTCGGTCGTAGAGATCGCCGAACTCACCTACAGCAAGAACTCACGCAAAAAATGCAAATGGGTTCTGGCCGTTCCTGAAGACTCCCCTTTCAAAAAACCTGAAGATCTCCGGGGAAAACGGATCGCAACTGAACTGGTCGGGACGACAAAGCGGTATTTCCAGAAGAAAAAAATCCCGGTCAAGGTGGAATTTTCCTGGGGCGCGACCGAGGTCAAACCCCCGCGGCTGGTTGATGCGATCGTGGACCTGACGGAAACCGGTTCTTCGCTCCTGGCCAACCGGCTCCGTATCATCGACGTCATCATGGAAACAGCCACAGTGCTTATCGCCAACAAACACTCATGGAAAGACGCGGAAAAACGCGCCAAGCTTGAAAACCTCACCATGCTTCTTCAGGGTACGCTTGCCGCGGAAAACTATGTAGGCTTAAAATGTAATGTCCGGAGTCCTGATCTGCCGAAGGTGCTTAAAGTGCTGCCTGCGCTCCACAACCCGACCATCTCCAACCTCTCGGATAAGGGGTGGCACGCGGTCGAGACGTTCATACATTTCCAGGAAGCCAAGCATATTATTCCGCGCCTCAAGCGCGCCGGCGCTTCGGGAATCGTGGAATATCAGGTAAGCAAAGTAATTCCGTAGCTATCATAATTAATATTCAATAAGATTATTTATTGGCTAAAGGCTCCTGCGGAGGGTATCGGGTGGGCGGGATTGTGCTGAAACGTTGCTTCGTTTGTCCCGTACCCTCAAGCTTCAGATGCGGTAAAAATAAGTAACTATCTTTTTCAGCCGTTTTTTTATGAGACAATAGCTTGACAGTCCCCCCAAAAAGATGCTCGTTGCTTGGCAAAAACCTACAAGGGGGTGACTGGGCTCAGCCAACCAGAAAAAAATATTTTAATTGAATTACCTACCGAATATTTCGTACTCATATAACCTGCACTCCAGCGATCCGCTGAAAAACACGCTCCTTTTCTTCGATTTCAGTCCAACCTGACCCGCAAGGGCAGGGGTTCCGGTAAAAACATAGCCGGTATACCCCTGGCATCTTTTTTTAAAAAAATCTCCAATGCGGCGGTAGAGCGGCGCGAGTTCTTTTCCCTCTCCCATTCTGACGCCATACTCGGGGTTAAGGATCACGACACCGCCGCCTTCAGGGACCTCGGTCTCGGCAAAATCGCAGACGGCGGAT
>JBEKUX010000065.1:0-17036 GCA_049514575.1 Chitinispirillaceae bacterium
GGCGCGCACAAAGTCGGCTATCTTGAACCGTGGGCAATACAGAACAAAACCATATTCATTTACAATAATGACAGTATAAAAATGAAGGCCTATGATATCAATTTCAAGCCGGTGCAGCATCCCTTCTGCGATCTGTTTAATGGCCTGAAAAACTTCAGACGTCTTGACCAGCTAATCATTCACCCAAACCTTCCTTTTGCAATACTGGTAGAAATAGACAGGAAAGTCCGTGATGATTACAAAGTATGGATCGCACGATGGGCGAACCCAATGCAGACCGATGAGGACGAAAGGCTCGTCGAATTGCTTTTCCAAAACATTTCGATGTTCTCAAAATATGCGAATATCCAAGGCCTTACCTGCTCAGGCTTTGAATTCTCTCCTGACGGCAAATGGCTGGTTTTCCGTGATGAGTCCGAGGATGTTTTGCAGAAAACCCCGAGTCCCACCTTTGTCGCTATGCCGGTGAGTGCGGACAATCCTTTGTTCCTCGGCAAACCCAAGTTCCTCGGCAGAGTACTGCGTGAAAACGCCCGGCCGACATCAACGGCGTGGATTCAAAAACCGATGAGCTATGTGGCGAGTGATGGGAAAATATTATACAAGTGGGAACTTGAAAATTTAACGAAATAATATAGATGGGAGTTAATATGAAAATGGAATTACGGTCAAAGGCGATTGATAAAGTATACAAAAGGCGAGACAGAATTGATATGCCCGATTTTCAAAGGGAAGAGGTTTGGCCGCCCGAAAAGAAAAAATTGCTGATCGATTCAATTCTTAGGGAGTATCATTTGCCTAAATTTTATTTCAGGAAAATTGATGATAATAATTTTGAATGTGTGGATGGCCAACAAAGACTAAATGCGATATTTGAATTTTTTGATGGCACGCTTACTCTTGATGAACATCTTTCCAATAAATATGGCGGTCCAAAATACGAAGACTTGCCAGATGACGTGTCAGACAGGTTTGATGATTTTCAAATTGATATTGAAGAAATTGAAAATCCTGGTGAACAAGAGTTGGAAGACCTTTTTCAACGACTGCAACTTGGAACTCCTTTAAATACCGCAGAAAGGCTGAATGCAATTTCATCGGAATTGGGAGATTTTTGTTGGAGTATAGCAAAAAAACCATTTTTTACACAAAAAATACCAGTAAAAAATACAAGGTATTCTCATTTTGAAACAATTGTAAAATGGTTTTATATAGAAGCAAGAGGGATACAACCGCAAATGAGATTCCCTCAATTAGAATCGTTATTAAAAGATAATAGAACATTTAGTTCGACATCGGATACAGCGAAGAAAATAATAGAAGCTGTTAATTATTTGAATTCTTGCTTTCCAGAAAAGTGTATAGTTATATCAAATCGTGCGAATTTATTGTCGGTATGTATGTTGGCAAGTCGTATCGCTGCACAAGACCTTCATAAAAATTCTTTTAATAATTTTAATAATTTCACTATGGATTTTTTTAATAGATTGGCGACCGAGGTTGAAAAAGGTGTAAAAAGTACTGACACAGAATTGCTAAGATATCAACAAGCGATTACATCGGGTTCTACCGGTGGTATTTCCATTCAAGAACGTATTAATATATTAACAAAATCATTAGCCTCATATTCACCCAAGTATTCCAAACTTTTAGGTACTTACCAAGACTCTAAGAATGAAGCAATTCAGAACATTTCTGAACTCTCCTCGGAAATTCAAAAATTAGTATATGATGTAAATAAAACATATTCATCAAAAAACGGAATTGATTTATTTAAAATGACTACCGAATCTTCTTCTTCATTATCAAAACTATCAACCCTTATTTATAATTCGGATCTTTTTTCTAATTTTATTGATTCACTATATTTTTTAATCTATGAAGGGTCTGGCAATTGCAAACGGCTTGGAAGTCCTCCGCCAGATTTTTCAATGGATATCAAATTTTTACGTACCCTTTTCAGACATGATATAGATCATGGTGATGAAAAGGATGTTTCTAGAAAACGTATTAGAAATGCTGAAATACTAGAAAAATATAGTGGTAAAAAATCTATAGGTGAATGTTCATCAGAAGATCTCCTTACAGCACAAATACGTATTTTAAATGAAGCTATTCGGTTTTTATCATCCTTAAAATAATAGGTAAAGAAGTAAAAGGATATTTGCTAAATCTACCTTCAGCGTTTAAGAACTACAAAATACCATGCAATGAAGCTGAACAAAATGCGGCTAAGCAAGCTACTGTTTAAATTCTAAAAGTATGACCGATACTCTTACAAAAGCTAAACGTAGTTGGAACATGAGTCGTATTAAAAGTACGAATACAAAACCGGAAATTATTGTACGTTCGGCATTACATAAAGCAGGCTTCAGATTCAGACTTTATAAAAAGGGATTGCCCTGTAAACCAGATATTATTCTCCCTAAACATAAAACTGTTATCTTCGTGCATGGGTGCTTCTGGCACAGGCATAAAAGATGCAAATATGCATATAATCCTAAAAGCAGAATAACATTCTGGAAAAACAAATTCGTGGAAAATACCATAAGGGACAGAAAAAATTACAGGGGTCTGAAAAAAACAGGTTGGAAAGTAATCGTGATTTGGGAATGCGAACTAAACAACCTGAAAAATATTGAAAGGAAACTAAGGAGATACCTGCAATAAATCCAGCACCTCCATTTTTTTGTATAGAGTCGGAATATCTTCTGATTTTATTCGAAACTGGCTTCTTCTCTTTGTCGTTGGTCTTTTACTGGAAATTTTCTCTACTTTAATACCCGGGTCGTAGTATACCTTCCCCTCTGCTAAAGCATTAAGGAATAAAATAAAATCGGTGCCTCGCCCTAACCGAATGATGTTTCCAAACCAATATTGCAAGTATGGATTCTTTTCCACAACTGAAGGAACATATACCGCATTTGAGTGTTTTTTGTTCCAATGACTCAGTAATCCTTCATACCCCCACAATGCTGCATTTGATCCGTTTTTAGAAACTAACGCAATACCACCGTTGATATCCGAGATCTTGCTTCTTCTGGAATCAAAACCAATTAAAGATAATGTAAGACCTGTCGATGGATTTGTAACATTAGCTTTATGTAAACCCCCGAAATTGTACCGATCGGTTCTTCCAAGCTTATCTTTATAGCCATACTTTTTAACGAAAGGAATTACTCCTTCAGTTTTATAATATCCACCGGTGGGCTCGGGCGTCATTAAAGTAATAATACTCTTCAAATATCTGGTGAAAGCTGTAACAGAATGTTGCTTTAATTCCCAGCCATGATAATCCGGTTCTGCTTTTCCGTTAGGCACAATTCCAAATTCTGCCTCAAGTGTATAACCTCCGCAATTTGGAGCCTTGCAAGGCAAAATATTATGGTTGCTGTCAAGCCGTTTTGATTTAATCCAGCCTTTTTCGTGAATACTACGCAAGTTAACAATCAGTTCGTTACGGATATCTTTCTGGGCAAGGAAAGATGTTAAATTATAAAATACACCAACCTGATCACTTTTTTTCAAACGCCGGAATTCTTCTGCCAAAGGATCGTTTTTTGCTACAGCAAATCCGATCACTTTTCTATCATCGGTAATTCCAAAAAACAAGATCCTTCCTGACTCACGAGCAGTTAATATTGTTGATGGGGGGTTGTGACAACCGGATAAAAAACCAGAGAAACGCACTTCGGGATATTGCGGGTATAAAATGATCTGCGATCGAACTGCCGGCTCAACCTTTCCTTCTTCATTTAACCAATACAACTCTACCTTTGCTTTATAGGCATTATCCGATTTGTCTATATGTTGATATGGCAAAATGGTTATTGCTGAAAAATCAGACCCCAAATATATCTGGTTTTTTGAGTTATCATTTTCTGCCAGTTCTTTCGCATAAAGCTTAGTACAATAATTACTGCGTAAAAAACGAAGAAGTGTATTAAAATTCATTTCTGAATATTCCGTTGCAGAACTTTGGTTATTTCTTTTGCGGTTGCTTCAACTGCAGGCACTGTTACGCTGTTTCCAATCTGCCTGTATGCCTGCGAATCGGAGACTGGAAATATAAAACGGTCTTTCTCAAAACCCTGCAACTGTTTAGCCTCTTTTACAGTCAATCGACGCGGACGTCTTCCTTTCTGCGCGATTAACACCTCAGCACCGTCTTTGTAATATCGCGCTGAAATGGTTCTTGTAACAGTGTTTTCAGGAACCGGGAAAGGTATAAGGCCATATCCGAAACCGTTCCCTGATTCAGCATGATGTTTTTTATGTCTTTCGAGCGTCGACCATGTTCCCGGGCCGAGCGTGTGGTTAGGAGCGACATCTTTTTCGATAATCGAAGAGAGATCTGGAATTTTGTAGCTTCTATCAGGTCTGTCAGGAATGATAATACCTGTTTTTTCAATATCGACGACATCAGGATTGTATCCGACAATAAATATCCGCTCCCTGTGCTGCGGCAGCCATTTCGAAGCGTCTACAATACCAAAGGCATAAACATAGCCGAGTTCATCGAGCGCTTTTCTGATAACAGTGAATGTCTGGCCGCCATCATGGTTGACGAGATGCTTTACATTTTCAAGGAAAAAAGCTTTTGGTCTTTTGACTTTTAGTATTCTTTTGAGGTCAAAAAATAGAGTTCCCTGGGTTGGATCTTCAAACCCGTGCTTTCTACCGAGAGAATTTTTCTTTGAAACGCCGGCAATCGAAAATGGTTGGCAGGGAAAACCAGCGCAGAGAACGTCATGGTCCGGTATTAATTTGTAAAGAAAATTATCGGGGATCTTTTCAATGTCGGTAAATTGCTTGATATCGCCGAATGGATATTCACCGAAATTCTCGAAATATGTCTGCTGCGCATGGGTATTCCATTCGCTGCTGAAAACACATTTCCCACCGGCATTCTGGAAAGCTATTCGGATTCCGCCAATACCGGCAAAAAGGTCGATAAACGTAAACTTCGGATTTGTCGGAGGAGGGAAAGGTATATCATTAAAAAGGAGTTTCAATTGCGAAACGTTAACGATATTCTTTCTGCCGGTTGATTCAGAAAACTCGTAGAGAGCCTGCGCGCAGGCGGTTTTAAAATCATTCCCTCCGAATACCGGACCTCTTTCCGGCGCCATAAGATAGTGACTCAATACCGCCGCATAATCGGGTATTTTTGAATTTATTTGTTTCCGTTTCCCGTTGCTGTAATCTCGAATAGCAAATTTCATCAGGTCTTTATATTTGACCGATGTTTTGCTTGAAGTAGCCATCTTTTCCCCTGTTTTATATAAAATTTATAACCAATAAATCGGCTTTAATATACGTTATATAGTATATGCCGGAAAGAATAAGCACAAGCTATAGCAAGGTCAATTTGAAAAGGGAGACAGATAATGACTACAAAAAATGTCGCGAGAATCGTCTATTCCATCAACACCGATGATATCCAATCCGTCGCCAACGAGGTTCTGGAGCGTGACCTCAGGAAAAAAGAACTGGCATTGGTTCGGGAATCAGTGGGAGATTATATCGATTGGTTTCAGGCAATAGAGAACGCGATCCACAAACATATTAAAAAAAGTTAAGGAATGTAATTATACGCCCCGCAGCGATTGCAATACAAAACGATGTTTTGTAACTGGTTTTTCCGGACATTCTTCGCCAGCACGATCTCGCATTTCCCGCAGAGATAATCAACCGCGTTTTCGGTTGTGTCTTGCCCTGCAACAATCGGACCGAAAAAGCTCTGTTGCTTTAATACCGTAGCGCCCTCAGGCGGCTTTTCGATGACCTGTAATTTGATCTTCGGCATATAAAAATCCTCACCTTCAAATATACCCTTCTCTCTTTTTCCTGTCAAAATTGATGATGGAAACGGTATTATGGAGATTGGGGCGACCGGATCGGTCGCCCCGACGGGAACATCACGGATAACAATTATACCGTGAATATGATTCGCGGGTTATTTCGATCTGTACTTCACCACCTTCTTGCAGAATTCCACAAACTCCCCGGGTTTAAGATTGGCCTTGCAGAGGTTGCTCTGCCATGAGCAGATTTCGAACTCCAGTACATTCGGATCAATGTGGTCAACGGTCGGCATGAGCGCGAACTGTTTTTCGTACCCTTCCGGCTGCTTGTGCGACGTGTCCCACGTGCCTATAAGCTCCCACGCCAGCACGTCACCGGTGTAGGGATCGCGCTCGCCGCATTTCAGGACCGCCTGGTGGATTTTATCCGAATAGCTGCTCTGGTCGGCATTTGCGGCGTAGGGCTTTCCGCGCTTTTTGTCCAGATTTAATAGACTCTCTGCCTTACGGCTCAGCCATGTTGAGTATATTATCGCCGTGATCCGCCCTTTTAAAAAATCAGGCAGGGGGTGTTTTACATTTAAGGTGAGAGGTTGGTTTTCCATTTTTAAAATATACCTCCCCTGCTTCCTCATGTCAAACGATATACGGCCTTCTGCGGGTTCAACATTGCCACATACCGTGGTGATCTGCCACAGGGGTTTTCCTCGTCCGAACCCCAATTCAATGGATTATTTCGAATGTAGGTGCGGATTTGGAACAACGTTTTTTTGTCGCGGATGATGTGGTCGTAAAAACGGGGTTGCCATATTGCGCGGCCCGGCGTGTTGCGGATTTGATTTATCCGTTTCGTGGCGGATGATTTGAACCCGGCAATAAATGATGACACCGATTTCGGTGTACGAATGGCAATGCCGTTTTTGTTTTCCGATTGTTTTTGTAGAGACGCACGGCCGTGCGTCTCTACGGACGATCCGGAAATACGCACAATCCCGTGAATATGGTTCGGCATGACGATAAATTCATCACCATTCAATTCGTTACGGATTTCAAACGATTTCCACCATTCATCCGTCACAATTTTCCCATATCCATTCAACCGCATTTCATCATCAACGATTTTTCCGAACAATTCTTTCCGGTCGTGCGCGCACACGGTCACGAAATAACATCCCGTTGATGAGTAATCCCAATCGCGTAATCTCACGGATTCAACACGGTAACGATTACGATATAGTGTCATTATTTTCCCTAAAGGCCTTATTTGGATAACAGAGTTATACAAAGAACGGCTTGCAGATTTTTTGACCTATACTCCAGCAAAATTCCATGAATTCCTCCGGTTTCAGGTCGATTTTACAAATGAACTACCCCGAAGCAGAGCTTCGGGGAATTTGACCCATAGTGATTAAAGCGGCAGGGCGCCCGAGCGGGAGATGAGGGAAAGCAATCCGGTCTATTTATCCGAGACTTTTTAATTCCGCAACGTCAGCCAAGTCCTGCGGCCTTCCCGAAGCGCTTTTATTTTTCAGCAAATCAGGCTTTGACAGATAAAATACCTTTGTCCTGCCGTACTCACCCTTGACCCGGTTTTTCCAGGCCGTTTCAAACGATACCCCGCTTATTGCATTGATAAGCTCGATCATCACCGGCGATACACCCATTCTGATGATCTTCCCTTTTTCAGAAAAAGCAACGTCACTGAGGCCGTCGGCGGGAAACCCGAACCCATTGAGCGCCGACTTGAGCCGTTGAATGTTTTGGGGGGAATTATGAAAGAGTATATCGAGGTCTTTCGTCACCCGGACATAGCCATAAAAGGCAACGGCGTAACCGCCGACAATCAGATATTCAACCTTTTTTCTGTTCAGTAACTTTAAGAACTCTTCGAAGTCTTCGTGGATATTCATAATGAAAAATTCTTGCCGCCTGCCGGCGCAAGTCCTCTAAAAGGGAAAGCCTTTGGTTCCCGGTAAGGTGCCTGGTGGTCTGCGCACCCCTGAAATTGTCGGATAGATTACCGACAGAAAGTACCCTTTGAAGTTTCATGCAGATAAATTAATTCAAAGCAGTATCCAAAAGAAAAAACCTTTTTTATGGTGAAGGCAGGGCGCCTGTGCGTCACAAAATTTCCTGAAAATATTGCGATATTCAGCCATGCGATAATATATTGAAGCCGGGATTTTACCATGAACAGCAACTATCGCTTTTGCATTATACTTATGCTTGCCGGTGCAGCGCAGGCCCAGTTGATGTACGGCACTATTACGGATGCAGTCACCGAAAAACCAATACCGAACGCCACCATCACGGTCATCGAAATTTCAAAGACATGCACGACCGACAGCGCCGGGAATTATTCCACCGGTCTTGTCCCTGCCGGGATTTTCAACGCCACGATAGCGGCGCCGGAGTATCTCATGTCCTTTAAAAAAGTGATCATCGCATCGCCGAAAGGTGCAGGGATCTCCAGGATCAGGTTCGACGCGGTGCTCTATCATAGTTCGAGCGCTGCCGATACGTCCAAAGGGGCGATGTCGCTGACGTACCGGTTCCCCGGGCTGTACGATGTGGAGATCACCATTAAAAACGGCATCGGTAAAACAATCAGGAGAATGTACGACAGGAGCCGCGCCGGAGGACTGCGCACGGTTTCATGGAACGGTAAAGACGATGACGGCAACAGCGTGCCTGCCGGCCGTTATATGTACAAAATTTCATCAGGAAGGTTTGTCATAATCCGTACTCTTGACTGGAAGGGAGAAGCGGCAGTACCGCCTTCCCCCAAAACTGACGCTGTCCCGGCCAAGGCGATAGAAGTTCCCCTAAAAGCGAAAGAAACTCCTGCAATTCCAGCGCCGGATACAACGACCCAGGAAGATGCAGACGAATAAGCCTGGTCCTACCTTCTGCCCCATGGAACCAGCGTGTCCGGATCAATGTCGTTCTTCCCAATCAGTTCGTAAATGTCATAAGAGCTGCAGGAGTCAACAGGTACACCGAGATCATCGCAAATCATATTGTTCGGAATATAACTAGATCTTTTCAGCAGGCCGTGCAGCCCGACCCAATCATACAAACTTTCCGAATCAGGCAGGCCTGATAATAAATATTCGAACTTATATGCCGGAAAAATGCCTGCGGGAACCTGGATGGTTTCGACCCCACAAAATTTTCGCCGCATGTAAGAATTACCCCAGGGATCGGAATAATCGCGGTACAGGTACGTTGAATCCGGCGTCAGCGGATATATAATCGGATAGACAAAATCGTAAAACACGCTCGTGTCATAGCTGGTGGTTGTTAACAGTTTGGCAAGGAACATTTTTTTCATTATCAAAGTGCCATAGTTCGCTCTGGTTACATGCACTGTCGATACGGCAGCCTTCATTACCCCTGACAAATAACCCGCGTCTCCCGTATTAAATTCATACATGGACAGTAAAGAATCCGAAAAATGAACAGCCGACCTCTTTTTGCAGATATGAATAGAGTCCTTGTCTACCTCGTAATCCCTTCCTTCAATAATTAAATAGTCCATCGCGTCTATCGTCGTGTCTTTCGTTGCCTGAAAATAAGAATATCCTGCAATGGTATCGGGCAGAAGCGTGGTGTCGTGAAGTCCGACATTGATAAAACGCTGCCGATAGAGCCATGAATCACCGACCTGCATGACAATACCGTTCCGATCAAGGGGCAGGCTATCGACGGGATTATCATGTTTCTTTTCGCTGCAGGAGACGAATAAAAAAAACATCAATGCATAAAAAGTGATTTGTTTCATGCCGTATCCTTTTTTAAATTACCCGGCCTTCAAGAAATGCTGGTACTATAAAAACCGAACAATCAAGCCTGCCAACCGGTAAGCCGGAAAGGGATATTTTGCTAATTCTGCAAGAGGAATTCCATTTTTAAAATATACCTCCCCTGCTTCCTCATGTCAAACGATATACGGCCTTCTGCGGGTTCAACATTGCCACGTACCGTGGCGATTTGGCGAAGGGGTTTTCCTCGTCCGAATCCCAGTGCAGCGGATTGTTTTTGATATAGGTGCGGATTTGGAATAATGATTTTTCATCCCTGATAATATGGTCGTGGAAACGCGATTGCCAGACGGCATGGCCAGGCGTGTTGCGGATTTGATTTATCCGTTTTGTAGCGGCGGATTTGAATCCGGCAATAAATGATGACACCGATTTCGGTGTACGAATGGCAATGCCGTTTTTGTTTCCCGATTGTTTTTGTAGAGACGCACGGCCGTGCGTTTCTACGGACGATCCGGAAATACGCACAATCCCGTGAATATGGTTCGGCATAACGATAAATTCGTCACCATACAATTCGTTACGGATTTCAAACGATTTCCACCATTCATCCGTCACAATTTTCCCATATTCATTCGCCCGCATTTTATTGTCGATGATTTTCCCGAACAATTCTTTCCGGTCGTATACACACCGTCACGAAATAACAGCCCGGTGACGAATAATCCCAACCGCGTAACCGCGCGGGTCCGATACGGTAACGGTTGCGGTACAGGGTCATTATTTATTCAGGTTCTGGACAAGATACTCAAGCGTCTGCCCGATAGCAGCTACCTGCCTGGCCATGGTATTAATGTGTTCGCGCTGCTCCAACAGCAGCGATCCGGTGTTGTAATAGTCTATTGACGCAACCGGGGTGCCGCAGCTTTTGCACTGCACAAAATCGATTTTAAATTTGGATCCCTCCGGGGTGTTCGCGACGACTTCAAAAACAGTGTGGCTGCACTTCGGACATTTTGTTGCTGCCATGTGTTCTCCTTTTGTCGGGTTATGATTATGATTGTATCCGGTTCTTCATTTGATGTCCCGATGCACCGCCTCAGGCGAAAACGCCGGGACACACAGGGCAATATATTCGGCCCCTTCAGGTTCCGGAGTGCTGTACCGGACCCATTCGCCGCGATGGGCAATAATGGCCTGGCCCGCCGACACATCGAACACTTTGGTTTCTGTTGCTACGCGCAGCACTCCGCGCAGAACAACACTATACTCGTCGAATTCAGGCGTCTGGCCCGGTTCGCTCCATCCTCCCGGGCTTTTCATTCGTGCCACGCTGAGGGTTGAACTCTTCGTGTTCACCCGGCCGATAAATTCTTCAATAATCTTGGGCTTGTTGCCCGCTGCCCGGATAGTGACAGGCGATTTGATAAGTGTCGGCATCTGATGAATTATTCCTTTCTGAGGCCAAACAGATACTATGCAGAAAACAGAAAATCAGGCGTTCGTTTCAGGACATCTTTTCCTCACTTCAAATATACCCCTCCTGCTTCCTCATGTCAAATGATATCCCCATCACGTAATCGCGCAGAAGGGTATATGCCGGCAAAGAAACCTGATTTTTCAATTTGACAATAACGAACCTTAGCACCTATATTCCTGCACCGTAATCACCGGGAGGGCCGTGAAACCGATGCTGCCAGCTTCATTGAACCGCGATCTGGTTCTTGGGTGTATCCTGCTTGTTGTCACATTGGCAGCCTACCGGCCGGCATGGAACGGAAAGCCGATCTGGGACGACAACGCGCACATCACCAAGCCGGAGCTCCGTTCTGCCCCGGGCCTGGCGCGCATCTGGACACAGCTCGGAGCTACGAAACAGTATTATCCTCTGGTGCACAGTGTTTTCTGGCTGGAGTATCGTCTCTGGGGCGATGCTCCGCTCGGCTACCATCTGCTGAACATCCTTTTGCATGTTCTTTCAGCGCTGATTCTGGTGAGAATTTTACGGTACCTGAAAATTTCCGGCAAAGCCGCCTGGCTGGCCGGAGCGATCTTTGCGCTTCATCCGGTGCAGGTGGAGTCCGTGGCATGGATAACGGAGCTGAAGAACACTTTATCCGGAGTATTTTTCCTCGCCACAGCGCTGGCGTACCTGAAATTCGACTGTGAAAGAAAAAGAAAATATTATGTACTTGCCTTCACTCTTTTTGTTCTGGGCCTTTTGTCCAAGAGTGTGATTGCAACGCTGCCCGTGTCGCTGCTTGTGGTGTTCTGGTGGAAGCAAGGAAGAATACGCTGGAAGCACGATGCAGTACCCCTCCTGCCGTTT
Organism: Chitinispirillaceae bacterium; assembly: GCA_049514575.1. GTDB lineage: Bacteria > Fibrobacterota > Chitinivibrionia > Chitinivibrionales > Chitinispirillaceae > BOG-1184. The sequence goes on from JBEKUX010000065.1 coordinate 11,901, forward strand.
TTTATTACAGGTATTGCCTCAGGATTGTTTACCGCCTGGGTGGAACGCACGTTCATCGGCGCAGAAGGCAGTGACTTTACTTTTACCATCATTGAACGATGCCTTATCGCTGGCCGGGCCGCAGGGTTTTACCTGGGCAAGCTGTTCTGGCCGGCAAACCTGATTTTTATCTACCCGCGCTGGAACATCAATCCTGCGCTCTGGTGGCAGTATCTTTTCCCTGCAGCGGTCTTATTGCTTGCCGGGGCACTCTGGGCCCTGCGAAACATCCATCGGGCGCCTCTGGCCGTGTTCCTTTACTTTACAGTGACGCTTTTCCCTGCGCTGGGTTTCCTGAATGTTTATTCTTTCCGCTACTCGTTTGCCGCCGACCATTTCCAGTACCTTGCCTGCATAGGCCCCCTGGCGCTGTCGGCGGCCGGAATGGAATCGGTATTTGGTTTTCTTGATAAAAACCTGCAAGTGTTTTTTCGACCGGCGTTTTATGGAATTCTGTTGCTGACGCTCGGCGTGCTTAGTTGGAAGCAGAGCGGGATGTACCGCGATGCCGAAACCCTGTACCGGACCATCATCCAAAAAAACCCTGATTGCTGGATGGCACACAACAACCTCGGTCTCCTGCTGGCGAACACCGGTCGGACCGACGAGGCTTTGGCCCATTACAGGGGGGCACTGGAAATCAACCCCAACGATGCCAAAGCACACAACAACCTCGGTCTTCTGCTGGCGAAAATGGGCCGGACCGGCGAGGCCGTTGCCCAGTACCGGAGGGCACTGGAAATCTACCCTAACTCCGCAGAAGTACACAACAACCTCGGTCTCCTGCTGGCAAACACCGGTCGGACCGACGAGGCTGTTGCCCAGTACCGGAAAGCACTGGAAATCAACCCCAACTATGCCAACGCACACAACAACCTCGGTCTCCTGCTGGCAAACACCGGTCGGACCGACGAGGCTATGACCCATTTTCAAATGGCATTGGAAATCAACCCCAACGATGCCAAAGCACACAACAACCTCGGTCTCCTGCTGGCGAACACCGGTCGGACCGACGAGGCTGTTGCCCAGTACCGGAAAGCACTGGAAATCAACCCCAACTCCGCCGAAGTACACAACAACCTCGGTCTCCTGCTGGCAAACACCGGTCGGACCGACGAAGCCATTACCCATTACCGGAAAGCACTGGAAATCAACCCCAACTATGCCAAAGCACACAACAACCTCGGTCTCCTGCTGGCAAAAATGGGCCAGACCGACGAGGCCGTTGCCCAGTACCGGAGGGCACTGGAAATCTACCCCGACGACATCAATGTCCTCAGCAATCTCGCCGGTGCATTTGTGCAAAAAGGACAACCGGCCGATGCAATTCAGGTTCTTGAAAGGGCGCTCGACGCGGCAACGTCTGCGGGTCAGGAACAGACGGCCGCGGCCATAGCAGCGGCTATTGAAAACCTCAGTGGGAAGGCGGGCGCACAGCGCCCGCCTGCAAAATAACAATTAGTTTTTGTCAATTAATCATCACCATGCCGCCCTTGATGGTGGTCATGCCTGAGCCATTCACGTCGGTCATGGCGCCGTCGAGCTTTGCCTGCATGCCGCCCTTGAGCTCAAGGTTCATTCCGGCCTCCACATTCGCGTTCATGTCGCCCTTTGCCTCGAAGTTCATACCTTTGAGCTTCATGTCCGCAGTGGCTTTGGCCTCCATGCCGGCCTGCGCGGTCATTTTGATATTGGCGCCTTTGATCTCGATGTCCTGCTGGGCGGTGATCTCTATCTTCCCCTGCGAGTCGAGGATGATCCCGCCGTTGCCGTCAAGCGTTACCTTGTTTTTCCCGGCGCAGTCGGCCAGAACGATTTTCTTGCCGTTGTCGTCCATCTCGACCGTATGGCCGGCCTTTGACTGGATGATGATCTTCCTGTTGTTGTCGTCGCAGTTGATGACATTGCCCTCTTTGGTCGTGATCACAATGCCTTCGGAACCGTTCTTGTAGGTCATGGTGATGGTGTGCGCCGACCCGGTCCACTTGACGCACTCGTTCTTGTCGTCGAGCAGGAGTTCGTTCGCCTTGGTGCTCTTGAGCGAGATCCGTTTCTGGTCGTCGTCCATTTCAAGCGTGTGCTTTGCCGAGGTCGAGAGCCGCACTTTCTGCTTCTTGTCCGTATCGTCAAGCAGGAGCTCGTTGCCACCCGCGGTGCGGATAATGTTCTGCGCCTTGTTGGCGCTCACCACCGGCGACATGGTGTTTGAGTTCGGCACCGTGCCCAGCCCGACGGGCTTGTCCGGGTCGCCGTCGATGCACGCCCATACCATTTCCGCGCCTTCGTGCGACGGGAAGTGGATGCCGTATTTTGGGCCTGCGTACGGCTGGGCCAGACGCAGGTATTTTGACGCCTCGCTGTTGCCGGCGTTCGAATTGTCGAACGGCATCCGCACCTTGTAACGGCCCATGTCGTCGAGCGACGCATAGTCCGATCCCTGCGCCTCGATCTGTGCGGTCATGACTCCATTTACTTTAGGTATTATAGCCTTCCGCTGCGGTGCAAAATTCCCGGCCCGGTCGGCCGGCATGGCCTGGAAGGTATTTGCATACGATATTTTTTCGGCCGCCTGGCCGCCCGTGTGCGTGACCCGGCACAGCACGTAATCGGCGTTCAGGTCTTTCCGCTCGTGTTCCGCAAGCGTAAAACGGCAGCCGGCGCGGAAGCCGCGGCAGTCCGACGCGCCGTCCACGAGCATCTGGCGCGATGCGATGCGGTTCGACGCCACCTCGGCCGCGCGCTGCGCCTCGGTCACGTTCTTGAAATTTCCGCCATACTCGTACACGGACCCGGCGGCGCCAGCTGCGCCGGTCTTGACCTTGTTCTTTCCGGTGAGCTGCACCTCGGGTGTCCGGTAGTTGTAATTTTTTACCAGCACCTCCTGCGGCACGATGATCTGCCTGAACCGCACTTCGTGCACCGACTCCTGCGCCCTGGTGCCGTCGTTTTCCATGAGGTTGGACGAGCTCCTGAACAGGAGCTTTGCAGTGCCCTGGACCGCCTGGAACGACGCGGGCTTGTCCGTGATCACGAGCTTTTCCTGGGACGAACCCGGCTTCACCTGTGAAGCAGCCACCTTGGACTCCCTGAAAAAATACCAAATACCGGCAGTTTCCATGAGCCGCGAAATGAAGTTAAAATCGGACTCCTGGTATTGAAGCACGTACTCCTGCACCGGATAGTTTTGCGACAGGTCAAGCTGATAATAGTTCCGGTAGCCCCCGGTGTCGAGCACGTCCTTTATGACGTCCGGATACGATTTTTTCTGGAAAATGCGGGTCTGGTACTGGAGGTCGAGAAGCGAGAGCCGGGGCACAAGCGTCACTTCGTAAGAGGCCTGGTCGAAATTTTTCCCGAGAAACTGGAACCGCTCAACGATCCCGGTATACGGGAAATAATCGCCTTCACGGAAAATAAAAAAGGTGGCGGGTTTGTTGATGACATCCGCCGGATCAACGTCGGATTTGTCCGACTGCAGGATGATCGAGAACCGGTACAGGTCGAAAACGGCATCGGTACCTTCAAATTGCAGCACGCGGAACGTCTCCTGCGGAAGTCCGCAGGAAAAGAAGAACTGCGCTTCGTTTGCTCTTCGCTGGTTAGGCATGATATCCTCCGGTTTTGTCGTTTATATTTTACTTAATGAAAATACAATTCTGTAAATATACGGATGGATGAAATACACCTGTGGCCGGCGATAATTGTATTTTGTAACAAACTTCCTATATAGTTAAAAAACTCACCCCTTAAATCCCCTCTCTTTAAAGAGAGGGGAAATCCGAAGGAAGAGGTGAGTTAATAAAAGTGAATGGGGACGTTAACGGGGACGTTAACCATGCAAACCGATCCGCGAGAGCATTTCCAGTACCCGGCATGCTTCCGGTGCTTCGAACGGCCGTGCACCGCCCTTCGTTTCCATCACCAGTACGGGGACAGATTCCTTTTTGTCCATAATGCACAGTACAACACCCTCAACCCCTGCCCCTTTGCCGCAGACACCTTTGACGAGGCCAACGGTCTTTTTGCCGACTGCGACCTCCATGAGCTCGACCAGCATCTGCGCGGCCTCATGGCGCAGATGACGCCGGACGAGCTGCTGCGGGTGAATAAAGACCACTTCATGGAGTCATATCTCGACCGGGCCGGCCGTATGGCGTATCTGCGGCGGCTGTGGGAAGAACGGATTTTTGCGGTGATCCGCGTGCCGCAGGCTTTGCGTCAGGACGAGAAAATGAAAGAATGGTTTAAGGAGTAATAGTATCATCAATATCTTTATTATTTAAAGCTTTCGAATCAAACGAGAACCTATATGTATCCGCGGGAATTACATAAGCATTCGGCCGAAAGTTGCAGGTCGTATTTAAAGTGTTGTGCCGTTTGTATCGCGCCGTTTTTCCTTTTTTGCCTCGATATACATACGTCCCTGCTCTCGGATCCTCAACAGTATTCATATGAATTTCCCGGCAAGACGCAGGACGTTATCTTCACGGTCTCGCTGGCCGTTCTTGCACAACAGGGGTATACGATTTCTTTTTCCGACAGACAGGCGGGAATAATAAGGGCGGCAGAACCGGGTATTACCCTCAGTGACGGCGATTGCGACTGCGTCGCCGAAGGAGAACTCCCCTACAGCAAAAAGCAGAAAACCACCACCCGTTTTTCTTTCACCGTTTCCATTACCGGGCACCGCGTCACCATAACGACAGCCATAACGAGAGAATATCTGCCGGATGACCCGGCGTACGGGACAAAATTTACCTGCGTTTCACGCGGGACGATTGAAAACGATATCCTTTCAAAAATTGCCGAAGGGTTGCGCAGCGCGTTTTAAAACGGCCGGTACGCACCCGGCGTATCAAACGACACAGAGACAATCCCGGATTTATTTTGTGTATCTTTACGTAATAGCAGTCCTGATTAATCCCCTATGGAACAAAACTTCCTGCAAAACAGTAAGTCTCCGTCAATGGGCACTATCCGCCGTGCGATATTTTTGATGTTCATTGTTTCCGGTTTCTGCGGATTGCTCTATCAGGTGATCTGGATCCGGATCGCCTACGCCTCGTTCGGCATCATCACGCCGGTGATGTCGGTGGT
>JBEKUX010000066.1:0-16947 GCA_049514575.1 Chitinispirillaceae bacterium
GCAATCGACCGCTTCCAGCCGGTCCTGCACAACTACAAAACACGCGGGAAGGTATGGCGCCGGGCCGTGGTCAGGCCGGAGCAGGTATTGACAATAAATAAACATATCGGCGAAGGCGCACCGTTGCTGTGGGAATATGTACAGAAAATGGTGAAGGACGGAATAAAAAGAGGGTACTTTAAAAAAGATAAATAATTTACTTTAAGGGTTGTCCTGGTAAATTTTATTGTAGTAACAGGGTATCACCTTACTTAAAGACGGCGGATAAGGATAATGTTCCGGCGGATAGTTGATTGAGCTGGCAGGCGTGGTTGAATCCAGCATCTTGATGGCATAAAAAATATTGCGCTGCCAATCGTGATGCAGAACATTCGAGAGGTGAAGCGAATCCGCTTGATCTATTATCGCCTGCGGAATTGTGTCCGGCACGATTCCTTTCCGGTGATAGTCGCCGATACGGGAGCTGACGCCCTTGAAAAGCAGCGAGGTGATGAGTAACGGTTTTCGCGTGCGGCGGATGACCTCGGTCTGGCCCATTCCCTTGCCAAAGCTTTGCGTGCCGATAAGTAACGTCTTTTTGCTGCTATCCTTTCTGCCTTCGTAAAGTCCTGCCGCCACAATCTCAGAAGCACTTGCTGTTGTATCATTCATGAGAACTGCAAGATGCTTGTTTACGAATCCGGGTAATGGACTGTTCTCGGTTATCCATGTACTCCAGTTTAAGGTCACATATTTTTTCTCACCCGTATCGTAGTCCCGCTGCCGCACCTGAAGAAAGGGCGTTCCCTGCGAAACAAACGATGCAATGATGGATACTGCCTGGTCGATATAACCACCCCGGTTATATCGCATATTGATCACAATGTTCTGAAACCGGGAGGCTGCGTAAAAGCAGGTAAGAAAATCGTAATAGACACTATCGTTTTCAAATGTCCATATGGTCAATAGTGCCGTAGAAGGAGTAAGACTGTCGAGGAAAACAGTAGAGGTTGAGACAATGGAACCGGAAGCAACTGCCGAAGATGGAAAAACCGCAGAAGCGCCATTGGTTACGTTCCGATCATAGTCCGTGTATAGACTCCCTTTTAATGTGTCCATAATCCATAGCATTATATCTCTCGGCTGACTGAAAACAAACGGATCCGACGGTATCCGTCCCTCGAACGCGCTTGAATCCTGGTAAATGCTGTAAGCTTTGCACCACTGCCAGACGCTTTCAAATTCGATATAGTCGGAATCGGTATCGGGAGGTGCAATGGGTGTTTGGCAATAGAACAATAACGGTACAGCGGTGCAGACAACCCATGTTAATAAAAACATGCTGCGGAGTGGAAATTTCATAGATCCCTGTAAAACATAATTGTCCGAACCTTGATCCGCACCGCCCCGTGTGATCCGGTGACTATAATCAGGTCAATCCTGTAATCCCGCTAATCAAGGTTCAGACTATTTTATCTCAGCCGCGCCCCTGCGGCCGGATTCCCGGATGGTCTTGATACTCGCCGCGTAGTCCGGACTTTTAAAAATAAAGCTTCCGGACACGAACACGTTGGCGCCCCGTTTCGCGCATTCGTACGCGGTTTCGCCGTTGATCCCGCCGTCGACTTCGATGTCCACGGTGCGCTTGAGCGCAGCAACTCGTTTATACACTTCCCTGATCTTATCAAGCATTTCGGGTATAAATTTCTGGCCTCCGAGACCGGCACGCACGGTCATGATAAGCGCCTGGTCAAAGCTCCCAAGGTGAGGAAGAAACATGCTTGCCGGCTTTTCAGGATTCACGGTCACGCCCGGCCGTACTTTGTGCCTGCGGATCGCGGCGGCCGTGGAAGGCAGGTCTGGGCAGCACTCGGCGTGCACGATGATCGTGTTCGCCCCTGCCCTGCAGACATCGTCGATATGTTTTTCCGGGTTTTCAATCATCAGATGGACATCGAGCGGAATGGTCACCGAGCGCCGCACCGCCTCGATCACGAGCGGGCCGAAGGTGATGTTCGGCACGAAATGGCCGTCCATAACGTCGCAGTGAATCCGGTCCGCACCGGCATCCTGTGCGGCTTTCACCTCCCGCTCAAGACAGGCGAAATCTGCTGAAAGGATTGAGGGCACGACTTCAATTTTTCTGGGGGTTATTGCCATTTGATTTCGAGAGTGCTGTTATAATTGAAAATAACGTTTGGCCGGGACGAGAGGCATTCCGCTCCATGATTTGAAAACGCGACGGTTCAGGAGGAGAGTGTTTTTACTTGCTTCTTTGATATCCAGAATTTTTTCTGGGAAAAAGCATCCGGTGTCCGTCGCGCCCTTCGGGCTGGATTCAAATCATTCCGCGAAACACCTCCCGTCCCTTCGACTTCAATACACCATATACTTGTGGGTGGGGGTACACATTAGCCCCGCGCAGCACTATCGGTGCCCACCCCCTACCCTCCGTAGGAGCCTTTAGTTCAAGAAAATTTAATTGCTATTCTAATTTATCCCGCAGCTTCCTTAATAAGCTGTAATGCGATCTCATTTCTTTGTATCTGGTTCGTACCTTCGTAAATCTGCGTGATCTTTGCGTCGCGCATCCGCTTTTCCATGGAGTATTCGCGCATGTAGCCGTACCCGCCCATGACCTGCACCGCGTCCACGGTCACCTTCATGGCCACGTCGGAACAAAACAGCTTGGTCATGGCGCTCTCTTTTGCGAAATGTTTTTCGCCAGCGTCAATGGTCTTTGCCGTGGCATAGAGGAGCGCGCGGGCCGCCTCGATCTGGGTTGCCATGTCGGCCAGCAGGTGCTGCACCGCCTGGAACGAGGAGATCGGCTCCCCGAACTGTATGCGCTGACGCGAATATTTCACCGCGTCATCAAGCGCGCCGGCCGCAATGCCCAAGGCTTGGGAACCCACGCCGGGCCGCGAATAGTTAAGTGTGTTGATTGCCACGATCGCGCCCATGCCTTCGCGCACGAGTAGATTGGCTTTCGGGACCCGGCAGTCCTGGAAAACAAGCTCAGTGGTGCTTGATGCCCGGATGCCCATTTTGTCTTCATGCTTGCCGAACGTGAAACCCGGTGTGCCTTTTTCGACGATAAAGGCCGAAAGCCCCCGCGCGCCCTTGGTAGGATTGGTGACGGCAATGATCGTATACATTTCGGCGTTCTCGCCGTTCGTTATCCACTGCTTGGTGCCGTTAAGCACGTAGCTGTCGCCGTCGAGTTTTGCGGTGGTCTTCATCCCGAGCGCGTCTGAACCGGCATTGGCCTCGGTAAGTCCGAACGCGGCTATGGTCTTCCCTGCGGCTATACCCGGCAGGTATTTCTTCTTCTGTTCGTCGGAGCCGAAGAGCAGGAGAGGGAACGTGCCGAGCGCGGTCGCGGCCATGGCAAGCGAAATGCCGCCGCATACCTTGGAAAGCTCTTCCACGGCGAGACAGAGCTCGAAAACGCCGCCGCCGAACCCGCCGTATTCTGCCGGGATGTAAAGGCCGCACAGGTCGGCCTCTGCCAGCGCCTGCACCACGTCCCACGGGAAAATCCCTTCGTGATCGTATTTTTCCCGCACCGGCAATATTTTTTTTACCGCAATTTCACGTGCGGTTTCAATAATCATTTTCTGTTCATCAGTGAGAAACCAGTTCATCCTTTGACACCCCTTTGTTTCGTGATATGATTTCTTCTTTGTTATAATTCATGAGAGCATTCTGGGCGGCCGTCTGCTGCGCGATTTTCTTGTTCGACCCGGTCCCTTCTCCCAGGATAACACCGCCGATTTCTATGCGCACCGTAAAGATTTTCGCATGATCAGGTCCGGACGCCGATACGGTGACATACCGGGGCATGCCGAATCCGTCGCGCTGCGCCATTTCCAGGATGACGCTCTTATAATTGATGTTCCGCTCGTCATCGAGGATCTCGTCGATACGGCAGAAAAGAAACCTGCGCAGGAAATTCCCGGCCGCTTTATATCCGCCGTCGAGAAAAATCGCGCCCAGGAGGGCCTCGAAAGTGTTCGCCAGGATCGAAAGCCGGTCGCGGCCGCCGGTTTTTTCCTCAGATACGCCGAAAACAACGTAGGTGCCTGCATCAAACGACCGCGAGATCTCTCCCAGTATTTTTCTCGACACGATGAGCGACTTGATTTTTGATAAATGCCCTTCGTGACGGTCCGGATACTGCTGGTACAGGTGTTCGGTGACAAGGCAGTTAAGCACCGCGTCACCCAGAAATTCGAGCCGTTCATTGGAAAGCAGGTCACCGTTGTTTTCCGATGGAACCGAAGATTTATGGGTAAGCGCCTGCCGCAGAAGATCCGCCCGGCGGAACCGGTAGCCGATGATCTTCTGAATGGCGGCGAGATGCGCACTCCTGCGGCGGTCGTTCCCGAAGAACGACCCGATCCATTCATTTATCCGACGCAGAACCTTCATAGCTGCCGAGAAGAAGGCACGCATTGTGGCCGCCGAAGCCGAACGAGTTGCTCATTGCGTACCGCACACTCCGTTTGACCGCGGTGTTGGGCGTGTAATTCAGGTCACAGTCGGGATCAGGGTCTTCGTAGTTGATGGTCGGCGGAATGATGCCGTCCTTGATCGCCATGATCGACGCGATAAATTCAACTGCCCCGGCCGCCCCGAGCATGTGGCCGGTCATTGACTTTGTCGAACTTATAGCCACACTTCGTGCCGCATCGCCGAACACCTTTTTGATCGCGGCGGTTTCAATTTTATCGTTAAGATCGGTCGAGGTGCCGTGTGCGTTGATATAGTCGATCTGTGCGGGCAGAAGGTTCGCTGTTGTAAGCGCGATCTTCATGCACCCTACCATTCCGGTACCTTCGGGATCCGGCGCCGACAGATGAAATGCGTCGCCGGTCGCGCCGTAGCCCAGCATCTCGGCGTAAATCGTCGCATGACGGGCGCGCGCATGGTCCAGATCTTCAAGCACCACGATCGCCGCACCTTCGCCCATGACAAAACCGTCCCGTTTTTTATCGAACGGCGAACTCGCCTTCTCCGGGATATCGTTACGTTTCGAGAGTGCGCCCATGGAACAGAACCCGGCGAACGAAATCGGAACGATGGCCGCTTCGGTCCCGCCGGACACTGCAACGTCAGCCATGCCGCACTTGATGTTTAAAAAAGCTTCGCCGATTGCATTTGCCGATGAGGCGCACGCGCTCACCACGGCGAAATTCGGGCCTTTGAGACCGTATTCCATGGAGATCCGTCCTGCCGGCATGTCCGGAATCATCATCGGAATGAGAAAGGGCGAAACCCGCCCGGGACCCCGCTCGAACAGTTTCTTTTCTTCCGTTTCCAGGGTCGCAATGCCGCCGATTCCTGCGCCCACGATGGTAGCGCAACGCAACGGATCTTCTTTGGACATGTCAATTTTCGACTGTTCCATGGCCATACGGGCCGCGACGACCGAAAGGAGGATCGCGCGGTCGGTACGCCTCACCTCTTTCTGCTCGACATAGCTGGCAAAATCGATCCCCTTCACTTCGCCGGCGATCTTGGTCGGAAACGCGCTCGTGTCAAAATGTGTGACCGGACCGATTCCGGACTTCCCGGCACACAATGCGCTCCAGAACGACTGCAAATCGTTCCCCACTGGACAAACCACTCCCATACCGGTAACAACGACTCTTCGAGACATAGTTTCTGTTGTAATCCTCCCCTGGGGCGTTATTGAAAAAAGATGCCCCGGCAGGCGCAAGCGAGTCCCGCCGAGGCAAAAAAGAATTAATTACAGCTTTTTCTGAAGATACTCCATCGCATCCTTGACGGTACGCATTTTTTCCGCATCCTCGTCAGGAATTTCAATATCAAACGCGTCTTCGAACGCCATGATGAGCTCGACCTGATCAAGCGAGTCCGCTCCGAGGTCGTCGACGAATGAAGCCGCAGGAGTAATTTTATCTTCGCTGACGCCGAGTTTCTCAGCAATGATTTTTTTCACTTTTTCTTCCGTTTCACTCACAGGACACTCCTTTCATTAGTGGTTATTAAAACTCTATAAAAATGGTTATTGTCACTCTTCAGGACAAGTCCGGCGTCACTGGTCGATTGAAAAAGACACTACCGCAGAACGAGCCCGCCGTCAACGACCAGCACCTCGCCGGTGATATAATCGGCCATGGATGAAGCGAGAAATAGCACGGCATTCGCCACATCGGCCGGCATGCCCATATGCTTGAGCGGGACATCATTGATCAACCGGTCTCGCTCCGTATCGTTCAGCTTATCGGTCATCGGGGTTTTGATGAACCCGGGTGCCACCGCATTGACCAGAATGGACCGGCTTGCCAGCTCCTTTGCCAGCGTCCTGGTTATGCCGATGATGCCGGCCTTGGACGCCGAGTAATTCACCTGTCCTGCGTTGCCGTTGATACCGACCACCGAAGCGATGTTTATGATCTTTCCGCTGCGTGCCCGCATCATGATCCGGGCTGCTTCACGGCAGCAGAGAAACACGCTTTTAAGATTGATGCTGAGCACCTGGTCCCAATCCGTTTCTTTCATACGCACGATGAGCGTATCACGCGTTATCCCGGCATTGTTCACCACAATATCAATGGTTTGAAACGCAGCAATGAACTCCTTGAACAGGGTCTCAACCTCTGCGGCTGAAGAGACATCCGCTTTGAGTGCGCACGAGGAACGGCCTATGGTTTTGATTTCGGCTGCAGTGGCTCCGGCTGCCGCAAGGTCGATATCGCTCACCCCCACATCGCAGCCTGCCCGGGCCAGCCTGAGGGCGATCTCTTTGCCGATCCCGCGACCGCTGCCGGTCACCAGCGCTTTCTTGTTTTCCAGTCCGAAATCGATGCCCATCCCGACTCCTTTATCACTCATCAGTTCTTTTCGACGAGAGAAGATATGTTGGTTACCGTATCTGCCGCAACAACATTTAACTTGTCGCTGCACTTCCTGGCAAGACCGCGTAAAACGCTGCCCGGCCCTGCCTCGATGCACACATCACACCCGAGTGCCGCAAGCTGCTGCATGGAATCGACCCAGCGCACCGGTAAAACGAGCTGCTTTACCAGCAGGGCCTTCAACTGGGCCGGATTATTTTCCGGTTTTGCCGTCACATTGGCAATGACCGGGCATTTCGGTGCGCTGAAACGGACTGGCAACAGCACTGCTGCCATCTCGTCGGCCGCGCTCTGCATGAGTGGCGAATGGAATGCACCGCTCACCGAAAGCGGGACTACCTTTTTTGCTCCCGCGGTTTTCAGTTTCTCGCAGGCCTCGCCCACTGCTCCCGCTTCTCCGGAAATCACGATCTGCTCCGGAGTGTTCTCATTGGCGGTCACCACGATCCCGGAACTGATGCCGTTAAGGACTTCCGCAATGCGTTTTTTTTCAATGCCTATGACTGCGGCCATGGCACCGGGTCTTTTCGCGCCCGCAGCAGCCATAAGTTCACCACGCCGCGCCACGAGTCTGAGCCCGTCTTCAAAAGTCACTGTCCCGGCAGCATAAAGCGCGCTGTATTCTCCAAGCGAGTGCCCGGCTGTCACCGACGGCATGATCCCTTTTTCCGCCAGAAGATCGGTAATTGCCGCTTCTATGGTGAACAATGCGGGCTGGGTATTGGCGGTCTGCGTCAGTGTTTCCGTGGGTCCGGTAAAAACAATTTTTGTCAATTCGCGTCCGAGCAGCTCATCGGCCAGCGTAAACCGTTTGCGGACGCATTCAAACGAATCGAACAGGTCTTTTCCCATACCGACTGCCTGTGAGCCCTGTCCGGGAAATAAATAGGCGTATTTCATAGGTTGTTTCGTTCTTTTGTAGGGGCGTAAAATTTTACGCCCCTACGGGAATAATGTAGAGACGCAAAATTTTGCGTCTCTACGGGAAAAATTATTTAAAACCGCACCACGGCACTGGCTACAGTGATTCCTCCGCCAAGCGCAGTAAACAATACGGTTGAGCCCTTCTTGATCCGGCCGTCGGTGATCGCCTCATTGAGTGCAAGTGGAATCGAGGCTGATGATGTGTTGCCATAGTTTTCAAGATTAATGACAACTTTCTCAGGTTCCACTTTCAGAGTCTCGCGCAAAGCATTAATGATCCTGATATTTGCCTGATGCGGAACCAGATAATCGATATCCCCGAGATTTAACCCCGCGGCAACGACTGCCTTGAGTGCCATATCGGACATCATGCGCACCGCATTCTTGAACACTTCGCGGCCCTCCATGACCATATACCGGTTTTCGCCCCATAGATTACAATAAAGAATATCTCCCAAGGTGCCGTCGCTGCCGAGACAGATTGACAATATGCCGTCTTTGCTGTCATTTGTCACACCCTGCACCACTGCGGCCCCGGCCCCGTCACCGAAAAGTATGCAGGTAGCGCGGTCTTTGTAATCGGTGAAGCGGGAAAGTATCTCGCTGCCCACGACCAGAAAGGTCGATCCCTGGCCGGAAAGAATAAAATTCCTGGCAAGCGATAACCCATACACAAATCCGGAGCACGCCGCCGAGATATCGAAGGCCAGTGCTTTTCGGCACCCCAGCTCTCCCTGTATCTTGCATGCCGTTGACGGGAAAAACCCGTCCGGAGAAACCGTGGCGCAGATGATTCCGTCAACCTTGTCCGGTGCAATACCCCCCCGTTCCAGGGCGATTCGCGCCGCACTGCTCCCGAGCTGCGCAGTCGTCACCGTGCTTCCCTTGGGCACGACATGGCGGTTCCGTATACCGGTTCGCGTCACGATCCATTCGTCGGTGGTGTCGACCATCTTCTCAAAATCATGGTTTGTCAATATTGTCTCAGGAACACAGGTGCCGATGGACACAATCCTCGCTCGCATGAAGTTCCCCACTGTGCCGATCATCCTTTCGTTGTTTATACAAACAGGTGGCTGGTCTGGTTTTTCCGCACGGCCCGCTCCGCGGCCAGCACCGCGCTTGCAATGGCCCTGGGCGATGATCCACCGTGCGCCTTGAGAACAATCCCCTTGATGCCTAAAAACGGCACCGCCCCGTAATTTTCCGGATCGAGCACCGAGGTATACCGCTGCAATTCCGCCAGAAGCTGCGGGTTTTCCCGCTCGACTACTGCTGCAATGAGCAGGTGAATGCTCTCGCAGGTTTTGAGCAGCGCGTTCCCTGCAAATCCGTCACACACGACCACGTCTGCTTCGCCGGAAAGCACCTGATTGCCTTCAATATAGCCGATATATTCAGGGCATTTTTTCCGCAGCAGTTTGTCCGCATCGCGGATCGAGGCAAAGCCTTTTACTTTTTCCTTGCCGACATTGAGCAACGCCACTGAAGGAAACTTTTTCTCGTATATCGAATTGATGTATTCGATTCCCATGAACGCAAAAGCGGCCAGATGCTCCTTACGGCACTTGAGATTGGCGCCGACATCGAGCAGGAGGACCGGTTTCTTCTGCATGGTCGGAAGAAACGCCGCCAGCGCCGGCCGCGGCGCCCCCCGGCGCCTCCCCAGAATAAAGAGCGCCGCACTCATCAGGATCGCCGTGTCACCGGCACTTATCGAGGCATCGACCGTTCCCTCTCTCTGCATGGTGACACAGCGTATGATCGAGGCATTGACGCGGCGCCGCCACGTCCAGATCCTCCGGCGATCGAGCGTGGTCACGCGCTCTGGGCAATGGACGATCACAATGGTATCCCGGAAACGCTCAGCGGTTTCTCCCTCTTCGGCCAGAACACGGCCTATTACCGCCTGATTGCCGCAGAGAAACACCTGCAGCGGCGATTCGCTCGAGCGTATCGCATCAAGAACGCCCTTGACCGTTACGCGGCATCCGAAGTCACCGCTTTCAACGTCAACGGCGAGACGAATTTTTTCCATAAGCCTTCCGGCGCCGGCTTACTCTTTGGCCGGCTTTACTTCAACACCTGCGTAATAGCCGCAATTAGCGCATACGCGGTGCGCAATCGTGGGCTGCTTGCAATGGGAACACAGCAGTGTTCTCGACGGTTTTATCGCGAGATGACTGCGCCGTTTGTTTCGCCGGGTCTTGGAATGTCGCTTTTTGGGAACTGCCATATCATCCTCCTGAAAAGGTAGTACTAGTGTTTAAGTTTTTTCAATGCTTCCCACCGCAGATCAATCCCGTCCTTCCCTTTTCCGGTGCTCGTGACCGGCAGTTCAATCCCCTTGCAATCCTCGGAACAGAGAGGTTGCAAAGGGAGAGAGGTCATTATCTCTTCGTAAATGGCCGGCCCCAGATCGACTTCGAGGTGCCGGCTGTCGTAATAAAAATCAACGGATTCATCATCAGTAGAAACGCCATATTTACCGGGTTGCTCCTTTACCACCAGCCGGAGATCTCCTGAAATCGGATACGCAAACCGGGCCAGACACCGGGAACACTCAAGAGTAAACGTCCCGTTAAAATTAAGGTGCACATGCAGCGTCTGCCCGAACCGGTCTATCACTGCCCGGCACTGGATCTTTTCCGAAAATTCGGGAAGATCCGCAGTATAGGTGTCGAGACCGGTGGACTGGGACACTTCCGAACTGCCATCCGGTATGGTTCGGATATCGATCACCATTGCTGTTCTTTTCCCTTTCCGGGAAAATCCGGAAAGATGCAAAGGTTCTGAAAATAATTTTTCCCTCCTCCTTTTTCAACCCCAGCCAATAACCGTAACCCTGCTCTCCTGTCTTTGTTCAGGAGATTGATAGAAATAACACATTGTTTTTAATGACGATAGGAAGGTTCCGCTATCCGGAGGACGCGATGAGAACGCTGGCTTTTTGGAATTTTTCACTGGCGTTACTTGCTTTCTGGCGCATAACACGCTCCCGCAGCGTTTCCTGATCAGAGTCTTCGGCATAATAGTATTGCTGGTAATACTGGGCAGCCTCAGTCAGCAGCTGAAGTCCATCCTTGATCAAGGTGAGCGGTTCGGTAAAAAAATTATCGGTGGTCGACAGCTTTTCGAATTCCCCGGATACTTCTTCAATTTTCCTTTTGATTTCTCCAGCCCTTCCGAGAAGCGTCTCCAGCTCGGCATTTCTATCCTGAAGATCGATGTTGGTCAGCGAAGTTGCATAGGAGGTTCCGCTCGTGATTATGGCATTAAGCTTGGCTGAGAATGCCATACGGTCCTTGTTCGTTTTCAAAGCCTCCTCCTGGGACAGGACGCGCTCCTCAACCTTTCTTTTCTCGGCCTCCAGCCTCTTGAGTTCCTCGGTCTTTATCGAATCGATTCCAATGTTGACATGCTGGACAATGGCCCAGACATTGGCTGCGAGAAGAACGGTCGCCATCAGATACGACAGGCTTAACCGCACCGTTCCATGAGCGTTGATAGCAATCATATAAGCTAACAGCGTCAGACCGCACATCAGCGTAAGAAGCATTACGTCCGTACTCATGTTTTTTCCCTTTCACAAATAGTAACGTTGTGAAGATTAATCTGAAGAATAATCATTTCCGTTGCATGACAGATGCAACGAACCCCAAAGTTTGCTAGAACGGCAGATTTTCTTCCACCACAGGACTCTGAGCTTCCGCCTCATTGTTATTTTTAGAAGCGCCGTCATTTGTGTCCGGCGCAGCTTCCGCACCTGCCGCCGGGCTTCCTGCCGAAGGGGTTCCGCCGCCGCCCAGAAACTGTATCTGACTCGCAACAATTTCCGTCCGGTATTTTTTATTCCCGTCACGGTCGTCCCACGAACGGGTATTGATCCGGCCTTCGACATATGCGGATCTTCCTTTTTTAAGATACTGGTTGACCAGCTCAGCCAGTTTTCCCCAGGCGACGATATTATGCCATTCGGTCCGTTCCTGGCGCTGTCCGTTTTTATCGTTCCACCGCTCAGTTGTCGCAAGAGAAAAACTTGCCGTTGGCTGACCGCTCGGCGTATAGCGGAGTTCAGGGTCTTTCCCAAGATTGCCTATAAGTATCACCTTATTGACACCAAGCATGAAGCCTCCTTGCGGGCGATAAAATGTTAATCTCTTATAAAATGACTTTCATCGGGGTGCCGGCGCAAGAGGAAATTAATAGAATAAACAAATAATAATCCTTTTTAGCTAAAGGCTTTATTCGGGGTGGCGGGTGAGCACTGTCGACCCAGACTTTGAGCATCCTTTACCCGCACCCCCAGGCATCGTTCCGTTTTAAGAAAAACCCGTAATTCTTTTTGGGATTTCAATGCCACGGCGTGCCTTCCCGAAAAAGCTTTTTGCGCTACCTGAGCGGGAACGCGCTGTCAGGAGGGGTGTCTGGAAGACTTTGTGCCAACCGCAGGATTCGCAGCAACAACTTTTTTAGTGTACCTGGGACAAATGTTAATCGAGGCGCCGTAAGCGAATCCGTCGCGGTATCACAAAGGATGGAAGGCACCCCTCTCGGCAGCTAACAGTTTATTTGCATCAATAGGCTCCGGAAGAAAGGGCACGGCGAGGAATAAACGCGAAATAAATAGAGCATTCATATATTTTTAAAACCTCACAGACATATAAGGGAAATAGTATGGGATACGATCGTGAACTAACCGTCGCCCTGAGGGCCGCTAAGGAAGCCGGCGCTGTGCAGCTTGCGCGAGCGAAAAAACTCCCCCGGGTAGAACTGAAGGCAGATGCATCACCGGTGACCGACGTCGACCGAAAATGCGAAGCCCTGATCCGTCGCAGGTTGGTTACAGCGTTCCCGCGTGACGGCTTTATGGGCGAAGAGACCCCCCGCGTTCCGGGAACAAACGGCAGGCAGTGGATCGTGGACCCGCTTGACGGCACCCGGCCGTACCTCCGCGGCATTCCGACCTACAGCGTACTTATTGCGCTTGAGGAAAAGGGCGACCCGGTGGTCGGCGTTATCCATCTCCCTGCCATGGCCATCACCTGCTGGGCCTCGCACGGAGGCGGCGCCTTCTGCAACGGAACCCGGATCCGTGTCTCAAGGGTATCCTCGTTTACCCGTGCGATCGGTACCGCGTTCGGATTTGTGGAAAAGGCCGGCCAAAAGGCCGGCCAACCGCAGGGGAAAAGGCTGCTGAAACTCATGCGATCGTGGAATTATGCGTATGGCTTCATGGATGCCTACTCCTATGTGTGCGTGGCCAGCGGGAAACTCGATATTGCCGTCAATCTGCTAGACAAACCATGGGACTGTGCGAGCGCCGCGTGCATCGTGCGCGAGGCGGGAGGAAAATTCTCTGATATCAAGGGAATATCGACGGTTCACGGGGGGTCAATCGTCCTCTCCAACGGCAATCTCCATAAGGCCGCGCTGCGCTTTTTTAACCCACGTTAATGAAATATTTTTTTTGTCAGCTGTGCCCGGTGTCCCCG
Organism: Chitinispirillaceae bacterium; assembly: GCA_049514575.1. Taxonomy (GTDB): domain Bacteria; phylum Fibrobacterota; class Chitinivibrionia; order Chitinivibrionales; family Chitinispirillaceae; genus BOG-1184. The sequence continues at coordinate 13,286 of JBEKUX010000066.1, forward strand.
GGGTAGCAATATTGCCTAAAGGCCTTATAAGGATAACAGTGTTATACTTAGAACGGCCAAGCAACGATCGTGGGCGGGGGCACGCCCAGAAAATCTTTCTTGGTAATATTCTGTAAATATTAGGTTGTGGGAAACGTATTTTTATTCCCTTATTTCTTTATCCCTAAAAAACTTAGGTTGGAGGACTATTGCCGGAAAAATCAACGCTTCAATCGGAACGTGCGGGCATATTCAGGTTCGGGCGCGAAATGACATCGGCGCTTATCATGGCGCTGGTTTTCATCGTCTACGTCATCCAGGCATTTAAAATTCCAAGCGCATCAATGGAAAAAAGTCTGCTTACCGGCGATTTCCTGCTTGGCCTGAAATTTCTGTACGGGTCGCCTGTCGCACCCTTTTCGTACGCAAAGTTTCCACACCTTGTCGATCCCAAACCCGGCGACGTGGTCATCTTTGAATACCCGGGAAATGATTTTGAGATCGGCAATATTGATTTCCTGAATAAGGATTTCATCAAGCGCTGTGTGGCCGGTCCGGGGCAGGTAATCGAGACCAGAGGGACAAAATTGTTTATTGACGGGAGAGAATTTATTCTGCCGCCCCGGGGGCAGTATGTCAGAAACGGCGAACTTGATTATCCGGGGATCACGTCCTTTGCTCCCCTGCGAATACCCAAAAAGGGGGACACTATTGTTGTCGACAGTCTGGGGGTACGCGAGTTCTTTTTCCTTCGCAATCTCATCGAGCAGGAAAACCCGGGCAACCGGTTCGTTAAATTCATCGAGGGAACCGTGAAACCATTCCTGGAAAAGCGCTCCGACGATAATATGACGCTCGCCCAATCGTTTCCCCGGGTCAAAATAGATTTTTCCATTTTTATTGATGGCTCGCGGGTCGATACCGCCACCATTCTCCTATCAGATAATTTAGGACGGCCGGTGGCGCTGTCGCTTCCTGCCTGCAGACGGCAGCTTGATCACAGCCTTAATCTCACTTACCATGCCTCCTGGATATGGCTGCAAATACAACTCGACCTGCTTGTGCAGCAGTTCAAGGACCGTTATCCGGGGAAAAGCATTGCTCTCAGAAAAGAACTGTATTTAAACGGGAAAAGGGTCTCCAGCTACGTCGTAAAAAACGATAACTATTTCATGATGGGCGACAACCGCGATAATTCCGAGGACTCTCGCTACTGGGGTTACCTCAACCGTAATTTCGTCAAGGCAAAGGCGTTTATCCTCTACTTTTCTCTCGATAACGAAACGCCTTTTTTTGAACTTCCGCTCAAAATCCGCTGGAACCGCATCGGCAAGCTGATACGATCGTGGAACGGGCTTCACCCGCCTGATTATTATAAATGACGTGGAACCGGCGTGACCGCCGCTACAGGCGGTCGATGAACGCCTGGGAATCGGTGCAGAGTTCGAGTTCGATGCGTAAATTGGTACAGTCGTCTTCGGTAATACACTGATCTTCCTGACGCCGTAATGTCAATTTATGCACCGCGGTGCGGCAGGGGCTGTTATGCCGCAGCTGACGGGACGAAGTTTTTTTTACGCGGCAATGGGCAGCAGTCTCGACATCGGCGATCTGTTCAAGCAGTCTGGAGACCAGCTAAGAGCGTAAATTTCCGCCCGCCGTCTTCGGCCGATTCGGATCAAGAAGGAATATTTTCCGCCGCAGATACAGGATGGGCGACTGGCACGAAGGACAATTGAGGATAATCACGCTCACCCTGGTGGAGAGAAAAATCTGCGACACCTGCTGGCAATAAGGACATTTGACATTCAGTATTGTTACCATGCTGTCCCTTCCCGCACCGCGTCATGCCGCTCCCGACCGATTGTCGGCGCGGCACCGGGAGCCGTCCATTTTTAGTGTAGCATATAAAACGGAGGATGTCAAGAGATGAACGGCACTGAAACACCCACGGCACTCAGCCTGCTCAGAAAAAGCCTGACAAGGGCGCTCAAACACCTTTATCGCAAATTGCAAAAACAACAGCAAGAGTTCCGTGAAACGGAGAATGCCGGGTGGTACCGTCAGATCGCCGATTCCCTTTTGGCAAAGGTTGCAACACCGCAGCAGCGGGGTTGCTCACACGCGCCGCTTTTCAATATTCATACCCAGAAAGAGGAAAATGTTGCGCTCAATCCCAGGTTCGATTTCAGGGAAAATGCCGCGTTGTATTATAAAAAGGCCAGGAAAGGTGAACGGGGAAAGGAAATTAACATTCAAAAAATATCGGCAACTGAATCTGAAATCAAAAAATTCGAGCAGCTCATCCATGAAGTCGACGAGGAACCGGCTTCCGCGGAAGAAGTATCCGCTCTCAGTGCCAGAATTGTATCGGCGTTAAAGCTTCCGAAGTCAGGCGGCACCAACAACGCAGTATCCGGGACCGACAGAACGGAAAAGATACCCTACCGCCACCTTACAGTTGACGAATGGAATATCTATATCGGCAAAAACGATGCGCAGAACGATGAAATGACCACACGCTTCGCAAAACCGCACGATCTCTGGCTTCATGTGGCCGGGCACGCCGGATCCCACGTGGTCGTCCGCAGGCCCGACCGCACGGCCTCCGTCCCGCAGGGCGTCATCAGCAAAGCCGCCTCGCTCGCGGCCTGGTTCTCAAAAGCAAAGCACACCTCTTATGCAGAGGTGCATTACACGGAAGCTCGGTTCGTGCGCAAACGACGCCACGCGCCTGCCGGCGAGGTCATCGTGGACCGGTGCAAATCGATCAGGGTAAGCCCGCGCTCTCCCGAAGACCTTTTCCCGTCAAAATATGAAGATAGGCGGGAATAGCTTGACGCCTGATGGAACATGGAGTATTTTTCATTCGCTTTAAAAACGACATGATCGCGGGGTGGAGCAGTCCGGTAGCTCGTTGGGCTCATAACCCAAAGGTCTCAGGTTCGAATCCTGACCCCGCTACCAATAAACCTGAGGAAACTCAGGCACTTACAAGCGGTCCTGAAAAATCGGGACCGCTTTTTTTTGCCCGTGGTAACTATTTGGTAACTATTCGCGTGCTATGGAATAATTATATCCGTCATGCCGCCCTCCTAAAATAATGATTGTGTAGACCTGATAAAATCGGTTGTTTAAGTATTTCTCCTTCTTTTTGTGGTGAATAATTCTGCGGGACATGCTGTTCAAGACCTTGGTGAGGTCTTCGGGTGTTATAATATCCGATATATTCCGTCAGAATAGCCTTTAACTGGTTCCGGTTAATGATCAGAAAATAATCGAGGTCACGAATAAATACAGGAAATTGGGGGTACAGATCGATTCGCTGGTACAAAGGAAGGCTCTACTAATCAAGTCTGCCATCCGGCAGGCTGGAATCCGTTATTTAAGATGGTGTTACAAGACGGATATAATTATTCCATAGGACGACGACAAATCCTAAAGATATTATTAATTCCCCATTCGTGCGTGATTTACAAAAAGAAAATGGGTTCGCCCTGGCGAACCCCTGCAATTAAAAAGCACGAAGAGCAATTTCCCCACTAGCCCCACGACGCGCCTCAGTTCATTGCCGCCACTTTCTGCTCAACCGTAGTGACAGCACCGGCCTCGTTCCTGATTCTTGCGGACAGGAGGTACGTGCCTGAACGCAGGTTCCCGTGCGTTGACCGGATCGCAATAGC
>JBEKUX010000067.1:0-16415 GCA_049514575.1 Chitinispirillaceae bacterium
GACCTCAGGAACCGCCACGCTCGAGACAGCGCTTCTCGGCGTTCCGCAGATTATTGCCTACCACACCTCGCTTCTCACCTATACGGTAGTGCGGCAGCTCCTCAGGATCCCGTATATCGGCCTTCCGAACATTATCGCGGGTGAAGCCATCGTGCCAGAATGCATTCAAAAACAGTCTGAAGGGCCGAGGCTGGCTGCCGCCCTCGAACGATTCTTCGAGTCGCCGGAATTATATAACGCGACGGTGAGTTCGCTTATCGCGCTGCGCGAAAAACTCGGGGAGAAAAAACCGTCACTGGAAATGAGCTCGATAATTAAAGGAATCGCTGAACAGTCTCGTCCTTGATGATCAGGTTCTCTGTGAATAATAACTGAGGCGAATTATTTTTTCATGGTATGAAAAAAAACATCGACTATCTGTTAAACATGAAAAAAAACAGCCGCCCCATCACCATGGTCACCGCCTATGATTTTCCCACGGCGCAGATCGCGGACCAGGCCGGGATAGACGCGATACTTGTAGGAGACAGCGTGGGGACCAATATGCTCGGCTACGCCTCAGAGCAGGAGGTTACCATGGAGGACATGCTGCATCATACGGCGGCTGCGGCACGAGGCATAACAACCGCATTTTTTCTTGTTGATCTCCCGTATCACTCGGTTGAAACGCCGGATGACGCGGAAAAAAATTCCCGCCGGCTTCTTGAGAAAGGGGCTGAGTGTGTGAAACTGGAAGGATGGCGGGAAAAATGCGGGGTGGTGGCCCACTTATTACGGCACAATATTCCCGTCTGCGCACATATAGGGTATAACCCTCAGATCCATGGGGCAAGGCCCAAGGTGTTCGGCGCAACCGCAGAAGAGGCACAACTACTTATCGAAAGCGCGCAGCTGCTTGAAAAGGCGGGCGCCGTTCTTCTCATCATCGAAAAAGTGCCGGAGGAAGTCGCCGCCATTATCACTGAAAACCTGAGTATCCCGACCATCGGCATCGGGAGCGGCCGTTTCTGCAGCGGCCAGGTCCTGGTGATGAACGACCTCCTGGGAATTTCCGGACGGACGTTCAAACATGCCCGTGCATTCATGGATTACCGCACCAGCGCGCTCGAAGCACTGCGCGAGTATGCCGCTGAAGTGGAAAACGGCGGATTCCCTGAAGAAAAGAACGTCCACCATATGGACCCGCAGGAACTGGGGAAGCTGAAATTCTCACCTTGACCGCATCCCGCTGTTTATTCCCTGAGAGGAGAATTCAACGGGCATGTAATCTGCTTGTACTATAGCCGCGCTGTATGCGGTATGCGAATGTTTGTAGTCCGGCATTTCGACGGGAACGAAAAACCGGCGTTACTTTGAAATACGACCTGCCGGCAGGCCTCTATTGGAAATCTCCTTCACCATTGCGTCCAGTTCCTTTTTGGAGAAACCCTGGGCCAGAAGCCGTTTTTTGCAGTCTCGAATGGATTTCCGCTGTTTATGCTTGACGCGCCAGTCATGGGCTGCGAATGCTCTGTATTTATTGTAAATCATCAGCTGCGACCGGAGGAAATCCCCGGGGCTGCCGCTGGTGGTGCTTGAGCCGTCATACCTGAAAGAGTACTCTGCGGTGACTTTTTTGATGTGGTACGGATCATACTGCCGTGAAAGCCGTATGATAAGGTCCCAGTCTTCATGGGTCTCCAGCGTTTCATCGAAATAACCGGCCCGGTCGCAGCACGACCGCGCATGTACGAGGCACAGGAGCGGGGTAAGGTTTCTCCAGAGGATCGTCCGCGGGCAGAAATCGTTGGAATAGCGGACCTCTTTTTTGACAACAACGTATCCCTCATTTTCTTTTTTTACCTGAACAACGCACAGCGCGTCGGTATAGGCCACTGCCCTGCCGCTCGATTCCAGAAAGCCGGTGAGCGTCTTCAGGTGGTCCGGATAATACCGGTCGTCGTCGTCAAGATAGGCGATATACTTACCCTGCGCGGCGTGTATGCCCGCATTACGGCTGTAGGAACGGCCGCGGTTTCCCTTATTGTCAATGCACCTGACGCGCCCCATGGGGTCGATGCTTTTCAGGAACGGCGCAACGTCGATTGACCCGTCGTTGACGACAATGACCTCAAAGTCCTTTTCGGTCTGGTCAAGGACGCTTCTAACCGCCTCTGCCAGCAAGTCCGGACGGTTGAACGTCGGGACGATCACCGACACCATCGGAGCGGCCGCAGAGACCGCAGGCTTATCGGAAACAGGGGTCGTCATCGGCTTTCCTTCATGTTCGCTGTCGTACCCGTGCGAAACAGGTCGCGGTCATTCTTCCGCCATTCTTTTTTTTCCTTTGACCGTTCCTCCCGGACCTGCGGCAATTTCAGGAGCGCTTTCCCGAATGCGCTGTAGAAAATAAAATCACCGGCGATCCAGGAGGTCAACAGCCGCACGGCCATTCCGGTCGCATGGCGCAGCCAGAGCAGGGGCGAAGAGATGTTTTTCCAGAAGAAAAGCATCTTGTTGCGCGTCTGTATCTGTTTGATAAAATGCTCGCGGTTCGCCGAACGGATCGAGCCGGAGTGGCGATGCACGACCCGGCAGCGCGGATCGAAAAAAACCTGCCAGCCCCGCTTCATGGCGCGGTAGGAGAGATCCGCGTCTTCCCAGTAGAACGGTTCGAACACCGGAGAAAAACCGTTGAGCCGAAGAAATTTTTCCCGCGAGATCAGGGCATGCCCGCCGCAGGCATAAAAAGTATCGTACAGCGTGCCGTCGACATACTCACCCGAATAATTGTTCCGGGTTTTGAAAAGGCCGGTCTTGGGCACGATCTTTTTGCGGCCTTCGAATTTCCCACCTTTTTCGTCAAAGGAAAAGAAACCGACGGTAAACAGGTCCGGATATTTTTGAACATCCTCGACCAGAGGGGTGATGATATCGGAAATAATGGTCACATCGCTGTTGAGTAGGATGATCCACGCGTTCGCTGCCCGTTCAATGCCTCGCCGGCACGTCTGCCCGAACCCGAGGTTCCGCTCATTGGCGACCAGCGTAACGCCGGGACAGTTTTCCCGGATCCAGTCTGCGGTCCCGTCGGTCGAGCAATCGTCAACCGCGATGATCTCGTCGACACTACTGCCTTGTCCGCGCAGACGGGCAATTGACGGGAAACTTTCGGGTGCCACGGCCCGGTTGTTGTAAAACGGGACAACCACGGAAAAGCGCGGTGAATCAGCGTTTGTCATGAGCACCGCCCCCCTCTGTGTCACTAACTGACAGAAGAAACAATGCTTCCAGCTTGTCTACCATGCGCGGCAGGGAAAAACGTTCCTGAACGGTTTTCTTTCCTGCACTGCCGATCCTCGCGGCAAGAGCTTTTTCCTTGATAAGCCGGCCGATACGGTCCGCAAGCGACCCGCTGTCCTTTACCGGGACCACAAAACCGTCCGCACCGTCCGTGATGATTTCAGCGGTGCCGCCGGCACCGGCGGCCACGACCGGCGTTCCAACGCTCATGGCTTCAAGCACCACGTTGGGTAACCCTTCGTCAACCGAGCTCAGGATAAATGCGTCGGCGCCGTACATCAGTTCCAGGACATCGTTGCAATGGCCGAGCAGATGGACGAAGGAAGCAATGCCGAACTGTCCGGCGAGCGCGGTTATCGTCTCTTCATCCCCGCCCCCGGCAATGGCGCCGTGGACGCGAATCCCCTGCCGGTGCAGGAGCGAAAGCGCTTCGATAAAGTATTCGAAACCCTTCTGGGAAAAAATACGGCCGGCGCCGAAAACAACCGGGTCATTGCCCGTGATACCAGCGCGGATGCGCAGTTTCCTAATGTCAAAGCGTGCGGCGTCGGGAACCTCAACGCCGTTGGGGACCACGTGGATCCGGTTCTGGTCAAGCCAGGGGAACGCCGCGAATTGCTTTTTGATAAATGCCGCGGGCGTGATGATATCGTCGACCACGTATTTATATGCCAGTCGGTAGCGCAGCTTGTCGTAGATAAGCGAAAGACCCTTGCGCACGAAAATCTTTTCAAGGCCAGCCATCCTTCCGGCTATGCCGCCGAGACGGACGTCCTTCTCGAAATTGCAGCAGAGGATCCGGACATGCCGTTTTTTAAAAAGCGAAAAAAGCCGGCAGATAATGATTGGATCAAAGTCGCTGTGGATCGGAAGTCCAATGGTCTCGATCCCGCGGGCCATGGCCTTTTCGAGCCAGACCGCGTGTTTCCGGCCGATGCAGATCACCTTGTGCCCGCGGCCGGCCAGTCCTGCAGCCGCATTGACCATCCATTTCTCGCCCCCCCGCCATACGTCTGCAGGGATCGAGTTCATGAATGCGGTAACGCCTGGGTTATGTTCCTTATTTTCAATCGTCATATGCCGATTATAAAATACATCCATTTCCCGTATCGTGCGGTGTCCATTAATAAGTGTATCAGCCATTTTATGGCGTTTCCCAGAGTGCAACACTTTCTTATAAAGCCTGTTGATTTTCCCGCCTTGTTGTGCTATATTGGAAACGGAGGAAATCATGCCCGACATTTTTACCTATACCGATTACCGGACGTTTCTTGCCGATTACTATTGCCATCACAAGGCGGAAAACCCTGCTTTTTCCTATCAATTGCTCTCGGATAAAGCGGGATTTTCCAATCGAGGCTTTATATTCAATGTCATCACCGGAAAAAAGAATCTTTCGCGGTCAAGCGCCGTAAAACTTTCGCAGGCTTTACGGCTCACTGCAAGGGAAGCGGATTATTTCGATAATCTCGTTTCCTTCAACCAGGCGAAAAACCTGCGCGAGCGCAATTATTTCTTCGATAAGATCAACGCGATAAAGAGCAACCGGCAGGGATCTGCGGCCGTACGGGAGACGCGCAAGGAACAATATGAGTTCTATGCGGCATGGTATATATCGGTGGTCCGTTCGCTGATCGATATGCATCGTTTTAAAGATGATTACCAATGGCTTGCAAAAAATGTTTATCCGCCCATCAAGCCCAAAGAGGCTAAAAAGGCCGTGCTGCTTCTGGAAAAACTTGGCATGATCCGGAAACAGAAAGACGGCTATTATAAAGTCGCGGACAAGACCATTACTGCCGGTAAAGAGATCATGCAGCTGGGACTCCTCAACTTTCAGGTCCAGACGACCGAGCTCGCGAAAAAAGCCCTGCAGGAGCTGCCCAAAGACAGACGCAATATCTCCGGCCTTACCCTGGGCATTTCAAAGAAAACATATGATAGTATATGTGCGGAGATAGAAACATTTCAGTCACGGCTTCTGGCAATGGCCGAAGCGGACAACGAGGCAGACAATGTGTATCAGCTTAATTTTCACTTTTTCCCGGTGTCGAATGTAAAACCATAATATTTTCTATTACCTATGAGGATGTCATGAAACGTAAAATCATCTGTGCAGCCGTTATCGGTATCGCTGCCGCAGGCTTTCTGGAGATTTTCCGGTGTTCATCTCCGCTTGCCGGCAACGGGTCGCAGACGCCCAATGGCCAGGTATCGGCCATGGTGTACAATCCGGACGGCACGCCTGCCGCACACGCCAAGGTCATGTTCTACCCGATCAACTACAATCCTCACACCGGAGGTTTGGACAAGACCGCAACCGCGACGACTGTGGACTCGACCACGACAAACGACAGTGGCAACTACACCGCAACACTCGACACTGGTACTTACAACATTATTGCCAACGGCAGCGGCAACATGGCATACCAAGACTCAATTAGAGCTATAGGTGGCTCGGCCGTTCACCCGCCCACCGATACACTGAAAACTCCGGGAACCATACGGGGCATCGTGCAGCTCCAGCCCGGCGATGACCCCGAAACCGTGTTCATCCTGTTCATGGGAACCTATACCTTTTCAATGCCCATCGATACAACAGGTACGTTTACTACCGCTGCCATGGCAGCCGGGAGCTACTGGGTGAGGATTTTAACCTCATTGCCCAATTATCAGGTGCTGGACACAAACTTGACCGTGATAGCCGGGACTCAGAATGTTCTGCCCCAGCCGATAAAGCTCAAGTATACGGGGATTCCAATACCCACCGGGCTGTCTGCCACGTACGACACGGTGCATGGCGTTGTGACCGTGCGATGGAACAAAGTGACATTTCAGAACCTGAAGGGATATATAGTGTACCGGAATGACACTTCAACAACCCTTCCGCAACAGATCAGCGGCAACAGCGCAATTACCGACACATTTTATAATGACACTATCTTCCGCGATCTGCTCGACACGAGCAATTTCGTATATGCATATCGTGTCAAGGTACAGGACACGAATGCGAATATTGGGGACAAATTCTCAGCTCCCTGCGTGGTGACTGCGGTATCACCCACGAAGGTTAGAACGTTTATAACATTAAAAACATTGAATACGATTAGCGACACTGCCAGCATCAATGATTCGGTGAAGATAATCGCGACATATCAAAACCAGACAAGGAAGAACAGTAAAATATCATGGTATGTTGAAAAGAATGATTCGTTGGTGAAAAGTAAAGGCATAGTTTCTCTGGCGGGAAGCGATACGTTGATGAATATCTGGCGAACGCCGGGGGTCAACAAGGTTTTTGTAAAAATTCAGGATACGGCAGGGACAGTGTGGGAGGACAGCATCACGGTGACGATAGTGCTTGATGCACCGGTGGCGTTTGCGGGGAATGATACGGTGGTAGCCACGAACTCCCAAGTTACTTTACACGGGAGCGCAACTCAAGAATTCGGTACTATCATTAAATGGGAATGGAATATCAATAACAGCGGATTCCGGCAGACGGCAACAGGTGATACGACGATAACAACACCAGACAGCATTATCAGCATGTATCCGTGCGTATTGAGAGTGACGGACGATGATGGGAATATCGGAGAAGATACGGTTATCCTTCAGGTGGGAAATCCGTGGAGCGCCCTCGGAAGCGGAACGAAGGGTGGTTATTATGGTGTTGTCTTTGCTCTTGCAGTTGACAATTCAGGCAACCTTTACGCAGGAGGGAGTTTCGACTCTGTGGGTGGAATAGCCGCGAACAACATCGCCAAATGGAATGGCAGCTCGTGGAGCGCTCTTGGAAGCGGAACAAGTGGTTGGGTTCAGGCTCTTGCGTTTGATAATTCCGGCAACCTTTACGCAGGAGGGGTTTTTTCCACAGCTGGCGGTGGAACCGTGAACGGTATCGCCAAATGGGATGGCAATTCGTGGAGCGCTCTCGGCAGTGGAACGAATTACAATGTTTACGCCCTTGCGTTTGATAATTCCGGCAACCTTTATGCAGGAGGGTGTTTCTCCACAGCGGGCGGTGTAACCGCGAAATGTATTGCCAAATGGGATGGCAACGCATGGAGTGCTCTTGGCAGCGGAATGAATGGTGGTATTGGTGTTGTCTTTGCCCTTGCGTTTGATAATTCCGGCAACCTTTACGCAGGAGGGAGTTTCACCACAGCGGGCGGTGCGGCCGCGAACTATATCGCCAAGTGGAATGGCACCGCGTGGAGTACTCTCAGCGCTGGAATGAATGACCTTGTCTATGCCCTTGCGTTTGATAATTCCGGAAACCTTTACGCAAGCGGGGATTTTACCACAGCAGGTGGAGTGATTGTGAATTATATCGCCAAATGGGACGGTAACGCGTGGAGCGCTCTCAGTAGCGGAATGAATATCACCAATGTCCTTGTCCTTGCTAGTGATAGATCCGGAAATCTTTACGCAGGCGGGGAGTTTACCACTGCGGGCAGTGTGTCCGCAAACCTCATCGCCAAATGGGACGGCAGCTCGTGGAACGCTCTCGGCAACGGAATAAATGGTGGTAGTGTTAATGCCCTTGCTTTTGACAGATCAGGAAATCTATACGCAGGTGGGCAGTTTAGCATTGCGGGCGGTGCAGCCGCGAACAATATCGCCAAATGGAAATGAACCGGCAGCATCTGGAATACTCTCGGGAGTAGAGACAGGTTTAAAACCTGTCTCTACAAACCCAAAGACAAGCAAAGAAAAAACCGTCTGAACCGTGATTAAAGGGATTCAAGGATTATCATGATTTAACCTTCATGAAAAATCAGGCAAATCAAATAATCAGGGAAATCAAGGTTCGGACAATGGTTTGCTGTAGAGACGTTGCGCCTAAAGGCCTTATAAGGATAACTGAGTTATACTTAGAACGGTGCAACGTCTCTTTATTCATTGCGCCCCGTTTCCTTATCACCCCCGAACCACTCCTTCCTTGCCCCTGCCCGCCGTTCCTGAGTATTTTTCCCATACTTATCTAATCTTAATGTATTTGACCTATCGACAGGATATTTCAAATGTTTACCGGCTTGATTGAAACCACAGGCGCCATTGTCTCAGTCGAGCGCAAAGGCGCAGGGAGCCTCATCGCGATAAAACCCGAGAGCGCAGATTTCAAGGCGCTGCCCGGGGCCTCGGTTGCGATTGACGGCGCATGCCTGACCGTGGAAACCGTCAAAGGACCGGTGCTCTATTTCACTGCTGTAAAGGAAACGCTCGACCGCACTACGCTCGGCCGGGCGCGGCCGGGCGGACGCGTGAACCTTGAGCGGGCGCTTCCTGCATCAGGCCGTTTCGACGGCCATCTGGTGCTCGGCCATGTGGACGGCATGGGCGCCATTGTCTCGCTCAGCCAGGAGAGCAACGATTGGCGCTGTACCGTTGAGGTGCCGGAAAACTGCAGGCGCTTCATGGCGGAAAAAGGATCAATCGCCATTGACGGCATAAGCCTGACCATTGCAGAGGTCAACGATGCCGCTGTCACTCTGGCGCTGGTTCCGACAACGCTCCAGGCGACTACCATGAAACAGAAACGGCCGAAAGACGTGGTCAACATCGAGTGCGATGTGATTGCGCGCTACGTAAGCAGACTGCTCAGCCGCGACACGGACGACGCAGAAAAAACCGACGGGGAAACGCTGTATAAACGTATGGAAGGGGCGGGATTCTGAAGGATTTTTCCGGCATACGGCAGATCATCGAAGAGTTCCGCTCAGGGAGCTTTGTCATCATCGTGGATGACGAAGACCGGGAGAATGAGGGGGATTTAGCGGTCGCGGCAGAGAAATGCTCGCAGGAAAAGATCGCCTTCATGGCGCGAGAAGGCAGGGGGCTCATCTGCATCGCCATGGAGGGGAAGCGGCTCGACGATCTGCATATACCCATGATGGTGTCCGACAATACCTCGCACTTCGGGACCGCGTTCACGGTCTCGGTTGAGGCCAGATCAGGCACCACCACCGGCATTTCGGCAGGCGACCGCGCGACCACGGTGCGGAAACTCATCGACCCGGCCGCCCTGCCTGAAGATTTTGTCAAGCCAGGCCACATGTTCCCGCTGCGCAGCCGCGAAGGCGGCGTGCTCACGCGCAGCGGCCAGACCGAAGCGGTGGTCGATCTTGCCGGGCTGGCAAAGCTCTATCCGGCCGGCGTCATCTGCGAGATCATGAACGAAGACGGCACCATGGCGCGCATGCCGCAACTCCTCGAGTTTTCGAAGAAGCACGGCATTAAAATCATTTCAGTCGCTGAGATCATCAGCTTTCGCAGGACGCACGAAAAGTTCGTGCAGTGCGTCGCAACGACAAGGCTGCCGACACCGTACGGCGAGTTCGAAATCCTCGCCTATGAAGAACGGTTGTCGAACAACGTTCACCTGGTACTCCGCAAGGGGGCCATTGACCCTGGAAAACCCACGCTCGTGCGGGTACACTCTGAGTGCTTTACCGGCGACGTGCTCGGCTCCCAGCGGTGCGACTGCGGCGACCAGCTCCACCGCTCCATGGAGATCATCAGCAAAAAGGGCGGTGTGGTGCTTTACCTGCGGCAGGAGGGCAGGGGCATCGGCCTCGTGAACAAGCTGAAAGCCTATACTCTTCAGGACCAAGGCCTTGACACGGTCGAGGCCAACGAAAAACTCGGGTTCGCGCCAGACCTGCGCGACTACGGCATCGGCGCCCAGATCCTTGCAGACCTGGGGATAACCGCCATCCGGCTCATGACCAACAACCCGCGCAAAATCGTGGGGCTCGAAGGGTACGGACTGTCGGTCGTGGAACGGGTACCCATTGAAATAAAACCGGCAAAAGAGAACGCACGGTATCTTAAAATAAAAAAGGAAAAACTCGGACACCTACTCGAAGGAGGGTATGTATGCCAGCCGTAATAGAAGGAATTCTGGACGGATCGGGAAAACGATTCGGGATCATTGTCAGCCGTTTCAACGAGCTCATTTCAAAGAAGCTTCTCGAAGGTGCGCTGGACTGCCTTTTGCGTCACAAGGCGGACAAGGACGCCATCACGGTCGTCTGGACGCCGGGCGCGCTCGAGATCCCCATCGTGGCCCAGAAAATGGCCGCGTCGAAGAAATTCGATGCGATCATCTGCCTCGGTGCGGTGATCCGGGGAGGAACCCCGCATTTCGACTACGTGGCGTCGGAAATGTCAAAGGGGATCGCGAAAGTGGCGCTCGAGCTGAAGCTGCCGGTCATCAACGGTGTATTGACGACAGACACCATCGACCAGGCCGTCGAACGCGCCGGCGCCAAGTCCGGCAACAAGGGATGGAACGCGGCACAGAACGCGATCGAAATGGCCGACCTGATGGGGAAATTGTGACCCCTTACCTCATTCCTTCCCCCTTAGTTAGGGGGAAGGAAGCGGAAGGATAGGGGTATTCTGTATGCCCGCAAAAACGAAATCCCACAGCAGGCACAAGGCGCGCGAGCTTGCGCTCCAGACGCTGTATGCCTGCGAAATGGGGTCGACCGCTGAGTGGGAGGAGATGCTCCGGCGCATCGCCGAAGCAGGGTCTTTTACCGAAGAAAATAGAGGCTATGCGGCCGACCTTGTCCGGAAGACCCTTGCTGAACTCGGAAAAATCGACGAGTGCATCACCCTCAATGCCTCGAACTGGGAACTCAAGCGCATGGCGGCGCTCGACCGCAATATTCTGCGCCTCGCGGCGGCCGAACTCTTCCATTTCGGCGACGTGCCCTTCAAGGTCGTGATCGACGAGGCGGTTGAACTCGCCAAAACCTACGGCGCAGAAGACTCGGGCCGGTTTGTCAACGGCGTTCTCGATTCGATCCACAAGACCCGGCCGAAAGACACGCAAAAGGAAACCTGCTGAAATGAGGTGGGCGATATGGAACGCGCCATCATGGAGAGCAAGGTTGACTCATGCGACACCTTTGCCTCGGCTGTGCAAGGCTATGCCGAGGCAGGCTCTTTCGACAGCGCAATCGCGGTAGTCCGCCCGATCCGTTTTCTATATTGCAAGAAGGGAAAGTATATGCCCGTAACAATGAAAGATAGTGCATTATGAGCGCATCACAAAAAAAACCGGCATCTTCCGTATCGGCGTCTTCGCTTTCCGCAAAATCAAGGGAACCGGCAGGCGCAACACGGCGTTTTACGATCCGTTCCTTTTTTCCCTGCGCCTTTATCGCAGGTATGGCCGCTATATTTTACTGGCCCATTCTCAGCGCCCAGGGGTGGTTATGGAACGATTTCCCTGAACAGAATTTTCTCTACCGCCTTTTTGCCGCCGTGAACCTTAAGCAGGGTGTGTTTCCGTTCTGGAACCCCTATGTGTTCTCAGGAATGCCTTTTTTTGCCGACGTGCAGGCCGCAGTTCTTTATCCGCTGAACCTGCTTCTTACCCCTTTTGCAACCACCGAGTGGCTGAGCCCGCTGCTGGTTGAATACCAGATAGTGCTGCATATCGTTCTCGCCGGCCTGTTCATGTTCTGGCTCTGCCGCGACCTGGGGTGCGTCCGTAGCGCAGCGGTCTTCAGCGCCGTCACGTTCATGTTCTGCGGTTTCTGCACTGCCCATATTTTTCACAGCAATCTGATACAGACGGCAGTCTGGTTTCCTCTCATCGTCATGCTGTTCCGGCGGATGCTCGAACGGCAAAGCCTTTTGTATCTCGGATTGTGCGCGCTCACGCTTGCCGCGGCATTTCTCGCCGGCTATCCTCAGTTAATGCTGCATTTCTACTACTGGCTCGGCGCTTATATGCTGTTTCTGCTCTTTGTCTGGCCTAAAAGAAAAAAAACAAGCGTACGCACGAAAGGCATTCAGGCAGCGCTTTTCGTCGCTCTGGTGGCGTTCAGCGTGGGAGTATCGAGCATTCAGCTGCTTCCCACAAACGAGCTTGGCCGGAATTCCGCCCGTCCGACCATGGGGCTTAAAGAGTCATGTGAAGGATCGCTCAGGCCGTACCGGTTGATCACGCTGGCAGTACCGAAATTTTTCGGCACCCCGAACGAGGCCTATTGGGGAATCAGCGGCGATGATATCCGGCCCGGCGTGCACACCTACTGGGAGACCGCCGTGTACTGCGGAATACTCCCGCTGCTTCTGGCTCTTTTCGCGGCGTTTTTCGTGCGAACGCCTGTTGTGCTGTTTTTATCGCTCATGGCCGGCCTTGCACTGCTGCTGTGCATGGGCGACTCCTTTTTCCTGTATCCTCTTGTCTATACCATTCTGCCGGGTTTCAACCGATTCAGGGACCCGGGCCGCTTTGCATTTATTTTCAGTTTTTCGGTAGCGATACTTTCAGGGTTCGGCCTGCAGGCGCTGATGGACGGCTGCTGGCAGGGGTTTGAAAAAAACCGGAAACTTCTGCTGCGTATCGCCCTGGGTTTCTCCGCCGTGGCAGTGGTCGGGGCGCTGGCCGTTTCATCGGGCATGCTGAAAGGCGGCATCGCGGATTTCATGGCCGCCTCAGGCGCTTTCGGGAACAACGCCGTGGCGATCGCGCGGTATGTGGAACAGACTGTCTATCCGTCATTGACAGGTGCGTGCTGGCTATTTGCCCTGCTCGGCGTTGCCGCGGGCGGCCTTGCGGCGCTGCGGCTTGCAGGACGGATCAGCGCGCCGTTCACCGCGGCCGGCGCGATTGCGATTGCCGTGCTTGATGTTCTGCTCTACGGGTACGGGTATGCGGCATCGCCGGACAGCCCGGTCGACATGTACCGGAAAACCCCGCTGGTGCGGGAACTCCAGGAACAGCTTCGCACCGAGTTCTTCCGTGTCAATTCACGGGATTCGAAGCCCGGGACCACGGACCTTGGCGGCAGGCACATGCTGTTCCAGAAAAACCAGGGCAGCGTGGACCGCATTTTCCTCATGGAAGGATACAATCCGCTCCGCCTCAGGCACGAGATCGCCGAACGCAACCGGCACGCGCTCGATATCCTTAACGTCAAGTATGCCATCCGCGTCGACGAACCGTCGGGCCGCATGGACCTGGCGCTGAACCCGACCTGTCTTCCGCGCGCCCGCATGGTATACAATTACCGCGTCATTGCCGCAGACGACAGCATCTGCCCCACGCTCTGGTCCGACGGCTTCAACCATGGTACCACGGTCATCCTGGAGCAACGACCTTCGGCGCCGCCGTGCCAATCCTGCGATTCGGTCCCCTGGCGCGCCGCGATCACCGGATATCAACTCAATGCCATCGACATCGCCGTCGAAACAGGAAGGGAAGGGCTGCTCGTGCTCAGCGAGATCCATTATCCCTGCTGGAAGGCGTCGGTTGACGGAAGACCGGCGCCGCTGTACCGCGCCGATTACGCGCTGCGCGCAATAGAGGTCGGGGCCGGGAAACACAGCGTCAGGTGCTACTACGATGATCCCCTGTTCCGGAAAGGCAGGAACCTCTCGCTCCTGTCGCTGTGCGCCCTGTTCGGCGTTCTGGGAATAGGATGGCGGAAACACGACAGGGAAAAAAAGAAAATCCGGGGCTGAACCGGCCGCATAAACCGCCGGTTACCGCTTCTTCCTGAACACGGCCAGCATGCTGCCGGTGTCCATATACCAGGACTTCTTTTCATGTCCCAGCGCGGCGGCGGTCCAGCGAAGGAGTATGTCAAACATTGGGAAACGATATTTTGCAAGCCGGTTATGCAGAAATTCGAGGTCGGCGAATTGTCCGGACCCGGAGAGGTGTACCGGCGCAAACCCGTGTTTCCCGGCCAGACGGCTGAGCGTTGCCGGAGAAAAATAGTAGATATGTTCCTGTGGCTTGAATTGAAACCACCGCGGGCCGAACAGCTTCCGCTGGAAGCTGTCGACATTGGGCGTCACCAGCACGAGGATGCCGTTATCATCCAGCATGGAAGCGCATTTTTCCAGATCATTGTTGATATCCGGGAGATGTTCGAGAACGTCGAACAGGGTAATCAACTGGTAGCGCTTTAACGGAGGGGCCGTGATGTGTTCGAGCGGCTGCCCGGTGATCGAATACTTCCTCTCGCGCAATTCAGCGATCATGTGCGTTTCCAGTTCCACGCCCTCAACCACCCGCCACCCCTCTTCTTTCAGGAGATCCATGAAATATCCGGCAGCGCATCCCACATCAAGCGCCGCCGAATAGCCGGACGGCAGATAGCGTTTGAACGCGTTGTACCATTTTTTGAACGTTTTGATGCGCAACGGCGCGACCAATTCATAATCCTGATACCCGCTTTCTTCGCTTCCGCGGTCGAAATAACCGTTCCGGTAGATGGAAAAAAGGTCTTCGTTGCAGATACGCGGGTCAACATACACCATGCCGCACGATATGCATTCGACAATGTTAAAATCATTGATCGTATAGCGCGTTTTTATTGACGAAGCGGCACACACCGGACAGGGATAGCTGGAAAACGAGAAGGTCATGTCTTTTTCTATCGAAAGCGCCTTTGCAGGCCGATTTCAGGCTGAAAACAGTAGAGGAATATACAAAGAGGGGAAAGGAGGGGCAATCGTCAGCCGCATTGTTTTGAATAAACCGATTCGCTGAACGTATTTTGGTGCAGTCGCCTTTTTCCGGTTTTGAAGATATATATTGTATCGTTTTCACGCTCATCAAACAGGCAGATGCTTTTCAAATTGAAAGTATCCATCCTATGAATATTCCCCGCCATATCGGAATCATCATGGACGGCAATGGACGGTGGGCAAAAAAAAGGGGCCTGCCCCGCACAGCCGGCCACGCGGCCGGTGTTGATGCGACGCGCGGCATCGTTCGCGCCAGCGGCGAACTCGGCACTTCCTATCTGACGCTCTATACCTTTTCAACCGAGAACTGGCAGCGTCCGAAAATGGAAGTTTCTTTTCTCATGGACCTTCTGGTGAAAATGACCCGCAGGGAGATCGAAAACCTCAACGCAAATAACGTCAGGCTGCGCACCATCGGCGACCTTTCCGCGCTTCCGGCCAAGGCCCGCAACGTCCTCCTTGAAGGCATTGAAAAACTCAGTGGAAATACCGGCCTTACGCTTAATCTGGCCGTGAATTACGGAGGCCGCGCCGAAATCGTTGCCGCGGCAAAGACGATCGCCCGGGAAGCGGTGAAAAAACCGTCGATCATCGACGCGCTGGACGAAAAAGACTTTGCTTCCCATCTGTATACCAAGGACATTCCGGATCCCGAGCTCATTATCCGGACCGGCGGAGACTGCCGTATTTCCAATTTCCTGCTCTGGCAGGCGGCATACGCTGAACTCTATATTACCGATGTGCTGTGGCCCGATTTCGACAAGAAGTGCCTCGTCGCGGCAATCGACGAGTATAACCGGCGCGACCGCAGGTTCGGAAAGGTAAAGGAGTGATGAACTTCCCTGATATCGGCAAACGGCTCCTCTTTGTGATACCGGCGGTTCCGCTTGCCTGGTGGCTCATCAATACCACAGTTTCGATCACGCCGCGGCCGGTCGCCGTCATCTATCCGGGCCACCTGCTCGTGATTTTACTGGCGATCCTTGCCTGCTACGAATATATCGGCATGCTCCGGCCCCTGTATCCGGAAAACGGCTTCTGGCTCAGTTACGTATGGCTCGCGGCCCAATTCATCCTGTATCTGACCGATAATCAGCTCCCCTACCATCTGGGCCTCTATATGCTCGTCATGCTGGTCGCCATCGAGGCGTTTGCATGGGGACGTTACAAGAAAAGGCGGCGATGGGCCAGGGCGAGCCTTCTGTTCAGCGGCGTTGCCTTTCTTTACATGTGCGCCATATCGCTCCTGAATTTTTATCACGACACCGGAACCTTTCAACAGCTCTTCCGCCGCATCGACCATCCCCTGCTCTCGCAGCTCGGCATCTGCCTCATTGTTTTCACCGTTGCGATGTGCGACACTTTCGCCTATTTCGTCGGGTGCGCCATCGGACGGCACCGGTTCAGCACCATAAGCCCCAAAAAGACCGTGGAAGGAGCTGCCGGCGGATTCTGTGCCGCGGTGCTCACCGCGGCCGCAGGCTGGTGGTTCCTTGCAGACCCGTCGCTGCCGAAAGGCCTGGGGATACTTCTCGGCGTGCTCATCGGCGTTTTCGCCCAGGTCGGCGACCTTTTCGTGTCGCTGATGAAGCGTTACTTCCGCGTAAAAGATTCGTCACGGATCATTC
>JBEKUX010000068.1:0-15678 GCA_049514575.1 Chitinispirillaceae bacterium
ATGGCATCATCAAAAGGGACCCGCACCAGGTAATCCACCCCTGCAAGCCCGATAAGCTGCGCCTTTTCCTCGAACGTCGTAAGCAGATGGAAGCCTTTTCCGTTTCTGGTAAAAAACCGAGTAGGAGGATCAAAGGTGACTATAGCACTTTTCACTTTTTTTTCAGAAGCACGGCGAACGGTCTCCTTTATCAGAGACTGATGGCCCAGATGCACGCCATCGAAGTTCCCGACCGTAAGAACAGTATATTCATCTGGTTTCATTGTGTCGTTAATATTTAAAATTCGCATACCGATTAATTTACATTTAAGTTAATAATTATTATAACCTTTTTTTGCTAAAGACTCCCGTTTGGGTGTGGGGTGGGCACCGTTGTTGCGACTCTGAACTTAAGCGAACCCCCACCCTCAAGTTTCCGTGGAATTAAAATTAAAACAACATAACAGATAAAAAGATTTTAAAAACTTTTATTTGAATTTAACAATGCTTGCAGGTGCGGGTTACAGATGCTTAAACATGAACAGTCGGTGCCCACCCGACACCTCGAAAAAAAGCCTTTAGCCAAAGAAAGATATTCTTATTTCCTTTATTATCCTTTCAAAAACACCCTTACCGGATGATACGTTGTTCCTTCTTTCCGCTTCAAAACCGCTACGATATTTTTTTCAACATCAAAAGCAAAAATCGGCGAATTCCCATCTGTGCTTTCCGTGTTTTCTGCCAGTTCAACTATGATATCGCACCCGCGCGCCAG
Organism: Chitinispirillaceae bacterium; assembly: GCA_049514575.1. Taxonomy (GTDB): domain Bacteria; phylum Fibrobacterota; class Chitinivibrionia; order Chitinivibrionales; family Chitinispirillaceae; genus BOG-1184. The sequence continues at coordinate 755 of JBEKUX010000068.1, forward strand.
CTGTCCTTTCTGCGCCGTGTCCACCGTGACCCGCGGCAGTCCCCGCAGGACTTCGTAAACAGGCAGCAGTGCCTCCTTTACTCTGTCCAGGGCGTCAAAAACGAGCGACCGGTCGACATGAAAATTCCCTGCCGCGATCCGCCTGAGCGATGAAGCGTATCCGCACGTGCCGAGCGTCTCAGCAATATCGCGCGCAAGCGACCGTACATAGGTACCGCCCGAACAGGAAACTTCGAGCAGCGCCTGACCGGCGGCTTCATCGTACTCAAACGCGTGCAACGAAAATATTTCTATCCGGCGCGGAGCAAGTTCAACGCGCCGGCCCTGCCGTGCGAGGCGATACGCGCGGACGCCACCGACCTTGACAGCAGAATATTCCGGCGGCGCCTGCATTGATTCGCCGCAAAACCCCGTCAATGCGGCTTCGAACGCCGCTGCCGAAGGAATACTGCCGCCGATTTTCACAATGGTTCCATCGGCATCGAGCGTATCGGTTTGGGCGCCGAAACGGATTCCGAAACGGTACTGCTTGGGTTCCAATGGCACGAACGGTAAAAGCCTCGTTGCGTTTCCAAGCGCAAGCACCAAAAGCCCGCTTGCGGCCGGATCGAGTGTGCCGGCATGTCCGGCCTTTACGCCAGAGAAACGACGGCGCACCGCCGCGACAACCGCAAACGAGGACATTCCTTCCGGTTTGTCGATGCACAGGAAACCTTCGCCGGACTGCTTCAATGAAGCTCCTGTTTGACGATCGCGAGCATCTGTTCGAGCGCTTCGGCATGGGGCAGCCGGATGGTGCATCCGGCTGCGCTTGAATGGCCTCCGCCGCCGGGAATTTTCTGCGCGATCCTTCCGACATCGACGGCGCCCTTTGACCGGAGGCTGAAATGCGTTTCTGTTTCGGTATATTTCGTCAAGATACCCACTTCGGCATCCGCGGCTGTGATGGTGCAATCGGCAAGGCCCTCGCTGTCGCTGTAGGGAGCGCCGAGTTCGTCAAGAAGGCCTAACGGCATTTCCATGCAGCATACCTTGCCGTCAAGAACAAATCTCAATGTTGACCAGACACGTGACTGTAAAAGGAGCGCGGTGGCCGAATGTGAGGCATATACTTTTTCATATATCTTTGAGGGATCTGCACCCTTTTCTGCCAGATCTGCACAGATATGCAGTATCCTGCTCGTCGTATTGGGAAACCGAAAACCCCCGGTATCGGTCATGATCGCGGCATAGAGCGCCTCCGCGACCCCGGGCGGAAAGGCGATATGCGTATCGGTAAAAAATCGGTAGATGAGTTCACCGGTTGCCGAAGCGTGCTTGTCGACGGTATTCACTGTGGCAAAAAGCGTATTGTCGCGATGGTGGTCAATATTGATACTCGGCAGTCCGGCGTACCCCGCAGTATCCCAGCCGAGCCTGCGCAGGTTCGAGCAGTCGAGCACCACAAGCGCTTCGCATACGCCTTCGGGTGGTTTTCCCGAGCGGATCACTTCCGCATTCTGCAGAAAAGCGAACTTTGCTGGAACAGGATCTTTATTGTAAATCATGACTTTTTTGCCGAGCGACGTGAGGTACCAGAAAAAAGCCAGCGCCGACCCGACGCAATCACCGTCGAGACTCAGGTGCGAGGAGACAAGAAACGTCGAGTATCGCTTTATGAGATCAGACAGGTTATTCCAAATCATCCTTGATCTCTTTAAGAAGCTCGTTGATATGCTGGCTGTGTTCAAGCGAATTATCAAGCTTGAAAAAAAAGTGCGGGAAATTCTTGATTGTAATCCGTGCCGATACCATGCGTTGGATATATGCTGCTGCAGCATTGAGCGCTTCGAGTGCGCCGCTTTTCACCCGGTCGTCGCCGTAAATGCTCACGAAGACCGTTGCGTTACGCGTGTCCTGCGCCAGTTTCACCTGCGTTACTGTCACTACGGCCGGGATGCGCGGATCGCGCATCTCTCGTGCGATCACAATGCCGATCTCATGCTGCAACTGTTCCCGAAGACGCTCAAAATGGAAATGTGACGCGGGCATTATCTATCCTTGAATTAGTTACCTACGACGACAGTTTGCGGGCGATCTCTACCTCTTCGTAGGTTTCGATGCGGTCGTCTTCTTTGTAATCGTGGAAATTCTCTAGGCTCAGTCCGCATTCCTGTCCTGCCTGAACCTCGCGCACATCGTCAGCAACGCGACGCAGACTGCCGATCCGGGATTCGACCACCACCACGTCGTCGCGGATGAGCCGTGCCTTGTTCCCGCGGATAACGGTGCCTGAGGCGACATAACAGCCGGCCACAACACCGACCTTGGAGACTTTAAAGACTTTCCGTACCTCGATATTCGACAGAATGTTTTCCTTAATCTCCGGTTTGAGCATGCCTTCCATGGCGCTGCGCATGGCATCGACCGCCTCGTAAATGATGCGGTACGTGCGCATATCGACGCCTTCTTTTTTGGCAAGTTCACGGATCTTGGTGTTCGGACTCAGATGAAAGCCGATAATGATTGCGTTCGAAGCGGCTGCGAGCATGACATCGCTCTCCTTGATGGCGCCCACGCTCTTATGAATGACTCCTACCTTTATCTCCTTAGTGCTGAGTTTTTCAAGCGAATCCGCCAATGCTTCCACCGAACCGTCAACATCGCCTTTAATGATAAGATGGAGGGTCTGGACGCTGCCGGCCTTGATCTGCTCGTAAAGGTGGTCGAGCGAGACCGTACCGATACGCCTCAATTCGCGTTCTTTTGCCGCAAGTCGCCGCCGGGCAGCTATTTCACGCGCCTCTTTTTCCTCAGTGACCACCTTGAACGAATCACCAGCCTGCGGTGTACCGGTAAGACCCAGCACCAGCACCGGCTGCGACGGCAGCGCCACTTCGACGATCTGCCCCCGTTCGTCCAGAAGGTCGCGTACCCGGCCGTAATGGATGCCGGTCACGAACGAGTCGCCCCTGCGCAACGTTCCTTTTTCGATGAGCACGGTCGCTACCGGACCCCTTCCTTTATCAAGCTCCGATTCGATGACGACCCCTCGCGCCATACCTTCGGGGTTCGCCTTGAGTTCGAGTATTTCGGTCTCAAGCGCCAGCATTTCGAGAAGCTTGTCTACGCCTTTTCCGGTCCTGGCTGAAATCTCAACGCAGGAAATCTGCCCTCCGTAATCTTCGACAAGCACGTTGTACTGGGCAAGTTCGGCCTTGACTTTATCGGGATTGGCGACAGGAAGGTCTATTTTGTTGATGGCAACGATGATCGGCACGTTTGCAGCCCTGGCATGATCGATTGCTTCTTTGGTCTGCGGCATGACGCCGTTGTCTGCTGCGACCACGAGCACGATGACGTCGGTGATCTGCGATCCCCGGGCGCGCATGGCAGTGAACGCTTCATGTCCCGGTGTGTCTAAAAAAGTCACCGGACCGTGTTTTGTTTTAACCTCATAGGCGGCGATATGCTGCGTGATGCCGCCCGCCTCCCCTGCAATGACGTTGGTTTTTCTTATATAGTCAAGAAGCGATGTTTTACCGTGATCGACGTGTCCCATAATCGTGACCACCGGCGCCCGCGGCACGAGTTTGCCGCTCTCTTCCTCTTCTTTCACCTCTTCATCGGCGGCATACTCGGTCATGAGTCTGGCCGAATAGCCGAATTCATCAGCCAGAAGCTCGATGGTTTCGAAATCAAGACGTTGGTTGATCGTCACAAAAAGCCCCAGTTCAAGGCACTTTGCGATGACCTCGGACGGCTGGACCCCCAGCATATTGGCAAGCTCGTTGCCGGTAACGAACTCCGCCACGTTTAGCATTTTCCGTTCGCCCTCGACTCCAGTCTCCTTCTGGCCTTCCTCTTTCTTGTATTTCTTTCGCGCTGAACCTGATCCGATTTTTGCAAGTGTCTTTTTTACATTGGCCTTTAATTCGAATTCGTTAATTTCAGGACGTTCAAAACGCTTTTTACCCCCCTTTTTCCTGCCGCGGTCCCGCCGGCCCGGCGCTCCTCCTGCTCCAGCCGGGATGGGTGCCCCGGGAACGGCAAATCGGGGTGTCGCGACGGCCGACGGCATGTACGTATCGCGCCGGGGATCGCGTTCAAAAGTACGCCGGGAAGGTTCGGCATGCCGGACGGAAGTCTGCGCCCTCGTCGGCAACTCACGTGCGGAAGGCCTCGCTTCCGCTGTCTTTTCGGCGACTGCAGATGGGGCTGCCGGCGGAACCGCCGGTTCCTCGGCTTTATTTAACAGCTCCTCACGCGCCTTGGTGAGGATCTGTTTCTTGCGATCGTATTCACGCTTGATTTCGGCCCTCTCCTGCTCAAACCTTTTCTTGATTTCGTCGCGCAGGTTTTCATCCACGGTGCTCATATGGCTCTTGACCGGAATACCCATGCCATGAAGCATCTGGACAAGCGCTTCGCTTGAAACTTTGAATTCCTGGGCCAGCTTGTAGACTTTCTCTTTTGCCATTATTCCTGCCTTATTATATGCATTTGTTGCGCTTATCAGCGTTTTCAAGTATCCGTTTTTTCTGCCGTACCTATCGTCGTTTGGGGAGCCGTTTCCGCCGTACCGCCAGCTTCGCTCTGCTGTTCACCTTCCGCCGGAGGCGTTTCAGGCAAAGTCTCTAAGAGTATTTTTGCCTTTTGTTCATCGGTCATGGCGTTAAACTCATCGTCGCCGAACACGTCGATTTCCTTATCGATCATCTTCGACGCAAGTCGGATGTTCTGCCCTTCGCGGCCAATAGCCTGCGCCAAATCCGATTCGCTTATGACCACAACGATCTTTTTCTCTCCCGCAGGGATCACGCGCTTGACTTCGGCCGGAGAAAATACGCGCCGCACCAGAAGCGACATCTCCTCGGTCCAGTTGATAATGTCTATCCGCTCATTGGAAAGTTCGCGAACGATTGCCTGTACGCGGTTGCCCCGCATACCGACGCAAGCCCCCACCGGATCGACCCTGCTGTCGCTTGTGGTGACCGCGATCTTGGAACGGTGCCCCGGATCGCGCACTACTTTGACAATCCGTACCGTCTTGTCGAATATTTCGGGTACCTCCAGTTCAAAAAGCCGCGCCAGAAATTCCGGGCAGGCGCGGGAGATTATCACCATCGGCCCCTTCGAATTGTTCTTGACTTCAACGATACAGGCGCGGATGTTCTGTCCCTGGCGGTACCGTTCTTTCCTGATCTGCTCGCGGTACGGCAGCAGGGCTTCGGTACGTCCGAGGTTCACGAGAATGTTCCCCTTGTCGATCTGCTGGACCGTTCCGGTGACCAGCTCGCCGATGCGTTCGTTATAATCCGCGAATATTTTTTCCCGCTCCGCCTCGTGCACCCTTTGGAGCAGCACCTGTTTCGCGGTCTGGATCGCCGATCTGCCGAACATATCGATATCGAGATCCTGGATCAGTTCGTCATCGACTTCAAGATCGGCGTCAATCGCTTTTGCATCCCCAAGCGCTATCTGGTTTTCCGGGTCAACCACGGTTTCCACAACGGTCTGGTGCGTGGATACGGTGATGGTCCCCTTTTCCCTGTCGACCTTTGCTTCAACACGGGTCGGTTTCCCCAGATATCTTTTTGCCGCAGACGCCAGAGCATCCTTCAATGTGTCAAGCACCAGATCCATGGAAACGCTTTTCTCTTTTGTCACCGCACCGATCGCGGCAACGATATCGAGCGCTTTCACCGCTTCAGCCTTGTTTTTTTTTGCCATTCCTCGTGTCCTTTGCAGATTTATTTAAACTGTAACTCTTCTTTTCCGCTGACGATAAGCGAAAGCGGCAGTCCGGCGATTCCGCCGGCGCTTCCGCCGTCGATTTCGCATTGTAATGCGCCGTCTGCGCAATCGATCACCTTTGCGCGGAGCGTCTTTTTTCCTTCATAATGCGGAACCATTTGCAGCACGACAAACCTTCCTATGGTCCTTTTAAAATCACGTTCGGTTTTAAGCGGCCGGTCGATACCCGGAGACGATACCTCTAACGTATATGGCCGACCCGGCGAAAAATCTTCAACATCCAAAAGCAGGGACACTTCTGTTGACGCCCTTTCGCAATCACCGACCGACACTCCGCCCGGAGCATCAATCGTGATACGCAACACCGCACGGGACCCTGCCTGGAAAAAGCGGCAATCAAAAAGCTCGTATCCAAGTTCCTTAAGCTTCTCAGCAATCAACTCACGCACATTTTCCTGGATCAAGGGACCCATGGCAACTCCGGTAAAAATTCCGTCTATAGATAGCAAAAACGGGCTTACGCCCGCTTACGCCCGCTCGTGTTGCAACGTCAAAAGTAACTTTGTTAATATACTTTATTCTCTATCTATGGGCAAGAAGAAGATTCATCGCCATTTTTCTTTTTGTTTATCCCCTTTTCCTTCACCCACGTCAAAGCCTCTTCCCGCGTGTGGAGCTTTTCGTCAAGCTGCAGGTCGTAAACCTCATTGAGCATCTCCCCGAAAATAGGACCTGGCGCAAGTCCGAGGCCAATAAGATCCTGGCCATTGAGCAGCGGGGCCGGTTTGACGAGGTCACGGGCGAATACCTGCAGTTTTTCCTTTACGAAATAAAAATTATCCAGATTTCCGTGGCTCGCCAGACAATCCACCCGATGTAATTCGAGCTCGTCTTCGATGGTAGGCCTCGATAGGAGTTTTTTAAGCGTCGCAAGTCTCATCACGGATACATTCATGAAATTCATATGGTTATCAATGCAGGAAGCGACTGAATCAGTCAAGCTGTTTGGGGCTCGCAGCCGTTTCAGGATCGCCTGAGCCATTTCCGCGCCGGCCTTGTGATGATTGTTGAAACGGATACGGTCAGCCCCCCTGTGAATAGTCACCTTCTTGCCGATATCATGCAGTAATACGCTCCACGCCAGCGTCGCGGACGGATTGGGAGCCATAAGGCCTAAAGCCTTGACCGTGTGCGTAAAGACATCCCCTTCGGGATGAAACTCAGGCGGCTGTTCGATACCGATGCAATCAGCCACTTCCGGAAGGGTGTAGTGAAGAAGCCCGGACTCGGACAAAAGCGACAATGCCCGGGCAGGGTTCGGCTGTCGAAGCATCCGGTCATATTCGGCGAAAACCCGCTCCGCTGAAATCTCCGTAATATGCGACGCATTTGAATGAACGGCTTCCCACGTAGCATGGTCAATCGAAAAATTGAACCGGGCGGCAAACCGCACCGCCCGCAGCAAACGAAGATAATCTTCACTGAACCGTGTCTGCGGATCGCCGATGGCCCGTACCACTTTTGCCTTAAGATCCTCCTGGCCGCCTACGTAATCAAGAAGTTTTTCGGCGAACGGATCGTAAAACATGCCATTAATGGTGAAGTCCCTTCGTAGCGCATCGTGACGCGCATCGGTAAATGAAATGGCGGACGGGTGGCGGCCATCGGCTATGCCGAGGTCCGAACGGAATGTCGCCACCTCAAAGGGAATCTGCCGGTGAACGACGACGATAACGCCGAACTGGGCGCCGACGGGAACGGTGTTGGCAAAAAGTTGCGTGACCTCCTGCGGCGTCGCGTCGGTGACGATATCGATATCTCCCCGCTCTTCGTTCCCTAAAAACATGTCCCGTACATAACCGCCGGCAAACAACGCTGTATGACCTTTATTTATAAGGCGAGAAACGATATCGAGCGCCGCAGTGCGTTTTGCCTGAGGAGTTATAGTGTTCATAAAAACATCCGCCTGTTGTTGAAACCGGCAAACATTGACAAAATCAAATAACAGCTCTTCGTTTGCCAATGTCTCTTGTATGGGTTTGGGGTGGGCACCATTATTGCCTGCCTGCGCTGAAGCTTCGGCAGGCACCCGTCACCCTCACTGGTGTCTTTAGCAAAAGAAAAATTATATTATTCGAGGATATATATTAGCAAAAGAAAAATATTTATTACTATTGACTCTTCTATCGGTGAAAAAGCATCTTTTAACGCACGGGTAATCCAATTGCCAGATACATCAATCAGATATAAGGAGGAAATCATGCGGTCAGCGGGACAGATAATAATGGGCTTAATCGTTTTTGCTTTCATTGCTTCCTGCGGAATGGGGTCCGATGAACAACGCGGCGATGCCGCATACCGGCACGCGCAAAAACTCAAAGGCCCTGAAAAACGCCAGGAGCAAAAAATGGCGTATACCATGTACCAGCGGGCGGTTGAAGCTCACCCCGATAAAATCAGCAGCAAACTGCGGGCCCGCTATATCGAAATGTCGCTCGACCGCGCACGGATGGTCCTTGATGAAGGGTCTGCGTCTTCCGATGCAATACCGCTTTTCAGCCGCGATGTCGAAAAATATCTGACGGGCGATGCACCTCCTAACCTCAAACAGGAATATGCACTGTTCCTCATACAACTGGCGGATTCATTTGCGGTGAAAGAGCATTTCGACCAGTCGCTGTTTTACATTGACAAGGCCATTTCCTTTGCAAGCAATCCTTCATCGCTTGTCAAGCGTAAACAGGAACTTGTCGGAAAAGTCGCCAAAGAGAACCTTGAGGTCGCCCAGGCGGAATATGAAAACGGGAAAAAGAACAAGGACGATGCCGAAGCGTTTGTGCGGGCGGAATATTATACGCTCACCGCGCTTCTCTTTGATTCCACCAATGCCGACGCAGCCAAACTCCTGAGTGAAGTGCGGAAGGAAAATATCGGCACGTATTCCGCGTATCTCAAGGTCATCACGAACATCCCTGATTCAACGATTTTCCGTAAGGTAAATAAATACGACATCCTTCTCGCGATCCCATCCAAGGGACAGGGAACCATGGAAGTCAATATGTACAACTATTCTTTTAATCCTCTGAAGATGAAGTCGGACCACTTTTTCATCGTCGACAAGTCAGGGAAGCGTTATCAGGCGCGGCCGACCAAGCTTGAGCCAGAAATGCTCGACCAGGAACACGAGGGCAAGTTCAAGCTCAGCTTCCCCGCCCCGGCAGGCGAGATCGCCAAGCTGATTTATGATAATCCCCCGCATTACACGGAGAAATGCTTTTTTTAATTTTTTTATTTATAGAAAACTTATAGGCGGCATAATGATCATGCCGCCTTTTTTATCGAGTGATTATTAATTTTCGCTATGGCTTTTTCTTCCTGAATGGAACAATCTTACCTTTTACAGGATCAGGGGCAGGGATGTCTTTTTCAGCAGCATGACCGCTCTTTTTCATGCCCACTTTGATTATCCTGAATTCGCGGGTGTGGGACGGGTCCTGAAAACGGCCCTTTACCACATGCGGCGGCTGGAGCTTGAAAACCTGAGGGGAAGGCGGAAAGATGGTAAGGCTCAGAAAATGCATCCAGAGCCATTTGCCAGCGGGTTTTGCCGCAGTGTCGACAGTATAGCCGGAGCATATTCCGTATCCCTGAAAACCCCATCCCTCTTCCTCTTTCAGCTCTTTGCCCTCAATCAATTCGCGTCCGAACAGGCAGAAAAGGTCGCCGTCAAAAGGAAAATCGACCCCCGCGTCCGGCGCCATATAACGCGAGGCATAATCGATGATTTCTTGCCTGGTCAGTGACATAATTATCAATATAAAGTTAAATGAATATTTTTTTTCTTTAGCTAAAGACACCCGATTGGGTGTGGGGTGGGCACCATTATTGCAGGACTGAACATCGGTTTACCCCCACCCTCAAACTTTAGTTGCGTTAAAACCTGATCAACAAAATAGATAAACAAATGATAACTATAGTGCTGTTGCGTGAGGCAGGTGAAGGGTGGCCGAAGGCCAGTCGCGAAGCGACCGACCAGAGGGTAGCCCGGAACCACGCCGACCCCGCCACCAGCGGGGGCACGCCCAGATAATTTATAAATCTCCCCCCCCCTACTCAATCAACTGCCTTTAGCCAATGAAAAATTATTATTGGTTATTATTTTATTCCCCGGACAATATACTCCGCAAACCGGAAACGAATCAATTATTTTATTCCCGGCACATTAAAACCGTCTCCGTTTTCAACCGTATTCTGCAGGAAACCTCACTTTTCAAGGAGTTGCATCATGCCTGAAGCAGATGTATCGAAGAAAGAAAAAAATTATTACACCGACGTTCCCCAGAAAAACGAGCTCTTTTTCCTGAAAGGCTCGAACAATTACGACTGGGGCATGAAAAACCGGCTCGCCCAGATTTTCAGCCCTGCGTCAGGCAGGACCGTGATGCTCGCGTTCGACCACGGCTATTTTCAGGGCCCGACCACCGGTTTGGAACGGGTCGATATTTCGATCCTTCCGCTCGCACCATATGCGGACGCACTCATGCTCACGCGCGGCATACTGCGCAGCATCATTCCGCCGTCGACCCAGAAGGCAGTGGTCATGCGCGCAAGCGGCGGACCCAGCATCCTTAAAGAACTTTCCAACGAGCAGATCGCGGTTGACATGGAAGATGCGCTCCGGATGAACGTATCGGCTGTAGCGGTGCAGGTGTTTATTGGCGGCGAATTCGAGAGCCAGTCGGTCCACAACCTGACACGGCTCGTTGACGCCGGCATGCGTACCGGCATCCCGGTGCTCGGCGTGACCGCAGTGGGCAAGGACATGGCGCGCGACGCCAAGTACATGCGGCTGGCCGTCCGCATTTGCGCCGAACTCGGCGCCGCGTTCGTGAAGACCTACTATGTCGACCGGGAGTTCGATTCAGTGACCGCCTCGTGCCCGGTACCGATCGTGATCGCCGGCGGCAAGAAACTGCCTGAACTCGATGCGCTCACTATGGCCTACAACGCACTCCGCGAGGGCGCATCCGGCGTGGACATGGGAAGGAACATCTTCCAGTCCGATGCACCCATAGCCATGCTTCAGGCTGTTCGCAAAGTCGTTCACGAAGGCATGAAACCTAATGAGGCTTTTGATCTGTATACGACCCTTAAAAACAGCAAGAAAAAATGATCTCGCCGCTTTTCGAGGAAATCAAAAAAAACGCTCCGAATCTCTCGGTCGGGATCATGAGCGCCGACCTCATGCACCTTGACGAGAGCGTACGGGTGCTTGCCATGTCCGGAGCGAAGCTGCTCCATTTCGACATTATGGACGGCTGTTTCTGCCCCCAGCTTACGGCCGGGCCTTTCTTTGTCAAGGGGATCAGGTGCGCTCTCTATAAAGACGTTCACCTGCTTGTGGAGAACCCGCTGCCGCTGATACCCGATTTCGCGACCGCTGGCGCCGACATCATCACCGTCCATGCCGACTCCGGAAAATATGTGCACCGCGCGCTGCAGCTTATCGCAGAGCAGAAAAACGCCGCTGATCCAAACCGCGGTATTCTGCGGGGCATCGCTCTCAATCCCGGAACGCCGCTTACAGCCGCCGAACCGCTGCTTGCAGAAGCGGATATCGTCTTCCTGGTCGCAGTCAACCCCGGATTCCCGAAGCAGCGGTTTATCGAAACAACGGTTACCCGGTTTCACGAATTGAAAAATATGATTAAAACCCTTCCGAAAAAACCTCTTCTTGGAATCGACGGGGGCATTACGCGCGAAAATATCGGCAGGATCGCCGCGCTTGGTGCTGATATCATTGTTACCGGCAGCGCTATATTTGAAGGAAATAAAATACATGAAAATTTTGAAGAAATGATGCGAAGTATAAATAATAACCAGTAATAATTATTTTTCTTTGGCTAAAGGCTCCTGCGGAGGGTGTGGGGTGGGCGGCATTGTGCTGAAACGATATTCATTTGACCCCCACCCTCAAGCTTCAGTTGCGTTAAAATCGGAAAACAACAAAAATATGGAATATGTTTTTTACTGAATGATGCTTGAGAATGGAGCGCCGTGCTTTCCTGAAAGAGACCTTTTGCGGCCTTCGCGAGGGAGGCAAGAGTTCACGCGAAGCGTGGGGTTCGGCAGGATGCTCTAAGCTAAAAAGCCTCCTCTCGCGAAGGGGATTTCCGCGTTAAAGGGCTCTGTAAGGAATGTGCGGCGCGGAACAGAAAAACGCCTAAATTAAGGATTCTGCTATGAAAAACCGATGGTCGGATAAGGAGATGGAGTCGTTCGTGAAATCGTGCGGTAGTTCCATTCCTCCGGAATTCGTCAGACAGATTTACGCAACGCGTCTTTTGGGCGTGGAACCCGATCTCGTCCTGCACGGCGGCGGCAATACGTCTCTTAAATTAAACATGACCGATCTCCTGGGCGAGACACGCCACTCCCTTGCCGTCAAAGCTTCCGGGGTCGACATGGCCAACGCGGCTGCCGGCGATTTCGTGGCGCTCGACCTTGACAAAATGAACAGTGTACGGAAATTAAAGAAGCTGGGCGACGAAGAAATGACAGAGTTGTTCCGACTATCGATGCTCCGTCCGTCTCAAAGGATGCCTTCCATTGAGACGCTCCTGCACCTTTTTCTGCCCTACGTCTGCATCGATCACACCCATCCGTCCGCCGTCCTTGCGCTGACAAACCGGAACGACGCGGCCCACTGCCTTCACGAAGCATTCGGTACCAGAGTCATTGTAATCCCCTATGTCAGAACCGGCCTCGAATGCGCTCAGGCGTGCCTTGAGGCGTTACGGAACCGCGCGAACTGCAGCGGCATCGTTATCATGAACCATGGTCTGGTTACCTGGGGCGAAACAGCCGCCGAGGCCTATCAGACGACCATCAAGCTCGTATCCCTTGCAGAGACGTTTCTTGCCGGGGAAAAAGTACGCAGCCTTACACTACAGAATTCGGTTTGTTCCCCGGAGGAAGCACGAGTGCGGTACGAAAAAATCGCCCCGATCGTTCGAGGTCTCCTCTCCCCTCCTTCAGGAAATGCCGATACTCCCTATATTAAAGTAGTGCTCCGGCACCTTGTTGACGAACAGATACTGGAACTGCTTTCCGCACAGGAAGCCTTTGCTGTGACAGCGACCACGCCGCTTACGCCGGACTATCTGATCCGCGTCAGCAGGCTTCCGCTGTTTATCGAACAGCCCAGTCTTGAAAACACCGTCGCGCTCCGCGATCAGATTGCCGGGGCCCGCGACAGATACCTGAAAGCCTCCCGTTCGTACATGAACCGGCAAAAACCGCAAACGGCGCAGGAGTTTAAAGACAGCGACCTTTTCCCCAGAGTTATTCTCCTACCCGGTGTCGGCTGCATCTGTACCAGTGAAAACGCCCTCGAAACAGCTATTGCCGCTGATATAATGACCCAGGCTTTTTCTGTCAAACGGATGATTTACGAAACCGGCGGCGACTATGCCGGCATTTCCGATGAGCACTGCTTTGACATGGAGTTCCGTTCCTACCAGCGAGCGAAAGTCGATACCGCCGGAAACGGCAATCCGGTCGCCGGAGCAGTCGTCCTTGTTACCGGAGCAGCCGGCGCTATCGGCGCAGGGATTTGTTCCGCCCTGCTTGAAGAAGGTTATCATGTGGGAGTATCGGACCTTGCCGGCAGCGCGCTCGATATGGTGGTAAAAGAATTCAGCGATCGCCACGGAAATGACCGCGTTCTGGCCGTACCCATGGATGTGACCGACCCGGCTTCGGTCGAGCAGGGGTTCGCCTCGATCATCACCCGGTTCGGCGGGCTTGACGGCGTTGTCGTGAACGCCGGCGTCGCCCATGTCGCAATGCTTGCCGACATGGACCTCGAAGCGTTTAAAAAACTTGAAAAAGTCAACATCGAGGGAACGCTCCTTACTATCCGTGAAGCGGCAAAAATATTCAAGCTGCAGAATACGGGCGGCGATATCGTCCTGATTTCGACGAAAAATGTTTTTGCGCCTGGCGCATCGTTCGGCGCCTACAGCGCGACCAAGGCCGCGGCGCACCAGCTTGCACGCATCGCCAGCATTGAACTCGCTGAAATCGGGGTCCGGGTCAATATGGTGGCGCCGGACGCGGTATTTTCGCACGGAAGCCGCAAATCAGGTTTGTGGGCAACAGTCGGTCCGGACCGCATGCGCAGCCGCGGCCTCGACGAAGCGGGCCTTGAAGAGTATTACCGCAAGCGCAACCTGCTCAAGGCAAAGGTGACTGCCGAACACGTTGCCGCCGCGGTACTTTTCTTTCTTTCCCATAAGACGCCCACGACCGGCGCAACCATCCCGGTCGACGGCGGTTTGCCGGATTCGACACCGCGATAAGTATTTGCTGTCGGAAGGACTGCCTTCTAACCTTTGTGGGACCGCTACGGATTCGCCTATTGCGCAATTACAAAGTTTTTTTTGATTACACCCCAAACGAATTCGTCGTTGCGAATCCGGCGGTTGGCACAAAAGTTTTCAGACAGCCCTCCCGACAGTGAAAGCAGTATATTTTTTTGCAGTAGATTTTAAGTACGAAAACAGCTTGGGCGTTCCCACACACAGAAGATCGTTGCTTGGCACGACAGGTACACGGGGGTGACGCGGCTCGGCCATCCCCAAAAAGCTATTCGTGTTCTACGATAGGAGCTTGCCTTATTACAACGTTCCCATTTATTTTTGATGCCTCTCATTGGGGTGTAGTTCAATTGGTAGAACACCAGACTCTGGATCTGGGCGTTTGAGGTTCAAGTCCTCACACCCCAGCCATTTTTTCGGGCTGGCATAATTTTGTTTTGATTCTGATTTGAAAATAGCAATTCCTCTTATGGCGCTATCGTCTAGGGGCTAGGACGGGTGGTTCTCAGCCATCAAACTGGGGTTCGATTCCCCATAGCGCTACAAACTGAAAATGCCCTTCCCGATGCAGAAAAAGCATTTGGAAGGGTTTCTTATTACCCATCGTCCAGTTGTTAAAGTCTACCGAATACCCCCAAGACCTATGGAAATGTGATAGTGCCGTGATAGTTGTTTAACATACCGTAGAATCTATGTTAAAGCTTACCCGAGAGCAGCGTGGGGCCGGTATGTATTTTAAATATGAGCGTATGAAGAAACCAGCAATACCTTTCTCATGGAACCGTGATTTGGCGTGGGGGCTGCTGC
>JBEKUX010000069.1:0-15479 GCA_049514575.1 Chitinispirillaceae bacterium
CGAGGGCTATACTATAACGCGCGCGCTGTGGTTCGACTTCCCGGGCGATGCGAATGTTATAAGCATCGCCGACCAGTTCATGTTCGGCCCTGCGCTTCTTATCAATCCGGTCCACATTGCCAACGCCACCACGCGCAATGTTTATCTGCCTGCAGGGACATGGTACAATTTCTGGACCGGTTCGCCCACTACGTATGCCACGGGCACAACCGTTACCGGCGTATCCGCGCCCCTGACGACCATACCGATTTACGCTCCTGCCGGAGCGATCCTTCCCATGGGGCCGAAAATCCAGTATGCCACCCAGAGCGTCGATCCGATAGAACTGCGGGTCTATCCGGGAGCAAACGGCAGTTTTACCCTTTATGAAGATGAAGGGGACAATTACAACTACGAGAGCGGAACGTATGCAACCATTCCCATCTCTTACAGTAATGCCACCGGCAAGGTGACGATCGGCGCCAGGAACGGGAGTTTTCCCAACATGCTGACAAACCGGACTTTCAATATCGTGTTCGTCACCGCCGGACACGGCATAGGCGACACGGTCACCGCCAATCCGGACTGCGTGATACCGTATACCGGCGTTTCGATCTCAGGCTGCCCGGTCACCGGGGTGTGCGCGGAGTGCACGAAACAGAATCTCGTGAAGGAGCAACCGCTTACCTTGAGAACGGCGGAAGACAGGATCGTCCTGCCAGCCGGTTATGCGGGTTCGGCAAAAGAGGTCGCTGTCTATGACGTGTCCGGAAGGCTCCTGAAAAAAGGGGTTTTCGAAAAGCAGGCAATTTCCCTGCGGAAGGATCTCGGCCTGTCGGGCGGCGTTTATATTGTCAAGGTCAGAGCTGTGGAAAAAATGTGACTTTTTTAACAGTTTAACTTAGAGCTTATCCATTTATGGATAAGCTCTAAATCGAATCGTGCGTGCCGACAGCCGAAAGCATAAACGGCTTACACACAGGTAGTACAAAACGGACGAGTTTTTTCTCCATGTGGTACACAATATATAAATGTATCATTTTGTTAAATATTATTTATGCGTTTTTGTGCACAAACTATCATAAAAAGTTTATATTTATAACTTAAGGGCGTAAGTTAAATAACTATTAAAAAGGAGGGGATTTATGGGTAGGGCCAAAACATTTTCTCTGCAGTGTCGTTTGTTTTTCTGCGTTGCGGCGGTTTTTCTCTGGACCGGCAGTGCCTTTGCCGCAGTGACGGATATCACCAGGGCCGCATCGTATTCCGGGCAGTCCGGAGTCACCACCGAGGCCTGCGCGGATGTCGGGGGCGGGCAGGACGTGACATCCATTAATGCCGGCGACTACATTTACTTTTCAAATATGGATTTCGGCGCGAGCGGGATCCAGAGCTTTGAGTGCCGTATCGCGAGTTACGGCAACGGCGGTTTCATTGAACTGCGGCTTGACTCTCAGACCGGCACGCTTGTCGGCACGTGCGAAATCCTGCCGCCAACCGGAAGCTGGCAGACCTGGACCAACAAGGCATGCAACGTGACAGGGGCGACCGGAGTCCATACGCTCTACCTGGTATTTACCGGCGGGGTGGGCGACCGCGCGATCAGCAATCTGTTCAGCCTGAACTGGTTCAAGTTCTGGGGAACACCGACCTTTACCACGGCCAACTTTAGATCGTCCACGAATGCGGCAAAGGGCGTGTGGAACACGCCGATTATCCTGACCACGGGGGGCGGGACACCGGTCATCACCATCACTCCCGGGACCCAGTACCAGCGCGTGGACGGCTGGGGCGGAGCTTTCAATGAGAACGGGTACCATTGCATCAGCTCACTTTCGGCCAGCGCGCGTACTGTAGTCATGCAGGCGCTGTACGATCCGCTCAATGTCAACGGCTGCAGGTTCAACAACGGCCGGGTCCCGATAGGCATGAGCGATTTCACGGTCAACCAGGTTTACAGTCTCGACGAATCGAACGGCGATTATGCCCTGAACAACTTCTCCCTCCATAACGATTCCCTCATGAATATCGCTTTTGTGAAAGCGGCGCAGGCAGTCAATCCGAACATCATGATATACGGCTCGCCGTGGACGCCGCCGACCTGGATGAAGTCGAACGGCAGCTGGGTGGGATGCGCGACAATAAATCAGAACGCGCAGACGTGGACCTCCTACGCAATGTATTTCCGTAAGTTCGTCCAGGGCTGGCGCAAGGCGGGAATCCCGGTCAATATCGTTTACCCGCAGAATGAGCCCACATGGTGCGCGGGGGGGCATCCTTCCTGCTCCTGGACCACCACCTCTACGGACCATACGTTGATGAACTGGGTCCGTGACTACCTGGGCCCGAATTTTCGTGCGGACACCCTGGGGACTGAACGCAACGGCACTCAGATCTGGTGCGGCACATGGAACATCAGTGATTACAACAACAACATAGCGCCCTTTATCAACGACGCAACGTGCAATACAATGATAACAGGGATAGGGGTCCAGAGGGACGGGAACACTGCGCAAAACACTGCATCACAAAACGCTACCTATCAAGCACGGCATTACCACGCAATGGAGACCGAAACCAACTGCTGGTCAGGCGCAAACAGCTGGGCTGACGCCATGAACACCTATCAGCAGATATACAACCACGAAGTAGCGAACACAGGGTGCTACAATATGTGGAACATGATTCTCGACGCCAATTACAATTATGTTACATGGATGACGCGGGCCCAGAATTCCCAGATCACGATCACCCCGGCATCAGGAACGGTCACGTATAATCCTGAATTTTATGTAATGATGCACTGGAGCCGCTATGTCCGACCGGGAGCCGTTCGTATAGGTTGTGCGAGCACGAATGGCAGCCTGGTTGTCTGTGCCTTCAAAAATCCAGACGGAACGATCATACTCGAAGTATCGAATACTTCGGGCAATACGATCTCCCCGGTGGTCCAAGTGGGGACGCAATTTTTTACGCCTCAGTTGGCCGCTACGTCGGTAAACACCTTCAATATCGGCGGGACCGAGCCGAACGCCAACTGGAATCCCTCGCAGCCAAGCGACGAAACCGCCGTCCAGTATACGCCTCCGAAGAGGATTTTTACGGCGGTTACTGGTGTCCTGAGAGTTTACGATATAAGGGGACGCCTCGTAAAGATCCTTGACCGCTCATCCGCCCGGGCGAGCGCCGGCGGCATTCTCTGGGACCGGACCGATGCCAGAGGCATGAAAGCGGCGCCGGGCCTGTACATTATCATGAACCAGGCGGACAATGCCGTCGTCCAGAAAGTAATGTGTCCGTAATGGCGGCTCCATCAGCGTCCACCCGCCCCGAAGCGTGAGCTTCGTGGCGGGCGGATCCTACCACAGGTATATGATTTTGTCAACGGCTTTCACACGCTATCCGCATTTTCCGGACTGATTCAGTACGCGATCAGCCCGAAAACCGTCGCGAGAGCTGCGTACGAAACGGCCGCGGCGTTTATCGCGGCGCGCAGGAACGCCCCGCCCTTCATGCCGTACGAAGCGTCGTGCAATCCTCCTATGAACATCGCGCCCGCGAAGAGTGTAGGCACGATATAGCGGAAATCCATTGTGCAGGTATAGGGATATTTAACGTTGAAATACACGAAAAACGCAAGTTGCGAAGCCCAGACGATCCCGATCATGAGGAAAGGCACGCGCCGCCTGTCGCGCAGCAGAACGTATACCGTCGCGGCGAGCGACAGCGCAATCAGTATCGCGTTGACGGCGACAATCGTTATGCTCATGCCTGACAGGTACGAATCGAACTTGTACTCGCTGAACGACGAGCTTTTGATTATATAGACGGGGAGATTGTAATCGCAGGGATAGTCCACGCTGCAGAACGCGCCGTCGAAAAGATCTTTGGGCGGCAGGCGGAGAAACCTCTCAAAAATTCCGTAATTGCCGGTGTACATCCGACTTGCCGGGCCTTCGAGGTCGACGACGTAGCCGAGCTCCTGCCCGAAAAGGACGTAGTTCCTGACCGTATAACTCAAACCGAGCGGTATCGAAACGGCGGCAAAGAGCGCGAACCTTCCGATAAGCCGCGCCGTTCTCCCGCCATTCTTCTCTTTCAAGGTTTTTACGAATTTTACGAGGAAAACGAAAACCGCCGGGATCGCCATCTCCGACGAGGAGAACTTAGTCAGCATGCCGAGCGCTATCGAGAGCGCGAGAACGAGCGTATTCTTCACGCTCGGGTCCTTGTACCATTTCAGGAGGTAAAGCATGAACACCGAGCAGAAAAGCAGCATCAGGGTGTCGTTGTTTATGCTACCGGACATTATCACGAGAGCCGGATTGAACGCGATTATCGTCATGACCGCGAGCACGGAGCCGTCCTTCATTTTCAGCTCCTGCGTCATTTTGTAGCACGCGAGCATTGTCATGACCGAATAGAAGGCCGTAAGGCACTGGAATCCTTCGAAGACCATTGTCGTGCCGTATCCCGCACCGTTGCAAAGGTACCAGAACGCCGCGCAGATCAGGTGATGGAGAGGCGGATGGTAGAACTGCCACGTATTGGAATCGGGAAGAGAGCCGTACGCGAATATATGGCGAATATAGTCGAGATGCTCGTATGAAAAATAAACGTCGTGCTGGCGGCACCAGTACGGCGTGGCAGCGGCGTAGAAAGCGCGAAGCGCGACGCCGAAAAGCATGACTATCAGTATCTTGCCGCCCGTATTCAAAGCGTGAGCGCGCAGGAGAGTCACCGCCGCCGCGGCCATGACGAGCAGGACGGCGGCCGCAGCTGCGTTCGGCGCGGCGCCCGTGCCCTGATCGTAAGCGAGATAAAAGACAAGGATGAGCGAAACAGCGGCCGTCAGAATGACGATGCCGGGTATCTTTCTTTTCCAATCGATGCAAGACAGGCTGTAAAGCCTGCCGCGTGGGTTATTCACTTGGTTGCGTGGTATTCCCCCCCCCCATATTCCGCCTCAGCTGTCCGGGCGTTATCTGACTTCAAGAAAAAATATAGGTGTCTTGGCGCATAATTGTCAAATCTAAAAATACCTACTTTGGCCTTGAGGCTTCGGGTTCAAGCAGTGACAAGAGGCCAGTTCATCACGGGTGGTTCTGCTTGAAAGCGGTACAACAAATCGGTGCGTAGCACCGGATACTTTACGCTTAAGAAACGGAGTGACAACAATCAGTAATCGAGGGTGGGTTCTGCGAGAACGGGTTGAGTGCGGAAAGTAACAGGCGGCGTCCTCGTGCTTATTGCGCGTGCATTTTTGAAGTTACCTGAGGAGAATTGATGGCTTTATTGAGTTTCGTAAGGATTTGCGCGATTGTTTTTGCCCGCGTCTCATCGCCAGCGGATTGTGCCGATGCAAGAGCATTCTGAAGAACCAAAGCCGCATCGGTCCATTGCCCTTTTTGTACAAAAGCAAAAACAAGATTTTGAAAGGGGGTGATTGCATCGGGGTTTATTTCCAATGCTTTACGGTAATGAGCAATGGCCTCGTCTGTCCGTCCCATTTTTGCAAGCAGGGCGCCGAGGTTGTTGTGGGCGTCGGCATGATTGGGGTTAAGTTCCAATGCCTTCTGGTAATGAGCCATGGCCTCGTAAGTTCGTCCCACGTCCGCAAGCAGAATGCCGAGGTTGTAATGAGCATAACCATTGGTGGGGTTTATTTCCAATGCCTTCAGTAAATGAGCCATCGCCTCATCAGTTCGTCCCATGTTCATAAGCAAAAGGCCGAGGTTGTTGTGGGCGTCGGCATAATTGGGGTCAAGTTCCAATGTCTTCAGTAAATGAGCCATCGCCTCATCAGTTCGTCCCATCTTCTCCAGCAGAATGCCGAGGTTGTAATGAGCATCACCATAGTTGGGGTTGATTTCCAATGCCTTCTGGTAATGGGCCATAGCCTCATCAGTTCGTCCCCTGTTCATAAGCAAAAGACCGAGGTTGTTGTGCGCCAACCAACAATTGTCGTTCCTTGTAACGGTCGTCCGGTACAGGGTCTCAGCATAGGTATACATACCGCTCTGCTGCCAGCTCAGAATGAAAAGAACCGACAGCAGCATACCACAGAGCAGCGGCTGCACTGGCCGCCGAAGCCTTTCTCTCAACAAACCGGTTCCCTGTACGATGCAGGCCGCAGCAGCCGCTATCGGCCCTATACAGGCAAGATACTGGAAGTGGTCGGCGACAAAGGAGATACGGAAGAAATTGACGTTGAAAAAGCCAAGTGCGGGGAAGAGTATTATAGTAAAATAAAGCAGAGTTGCCAGGGGCGCCCGGGAGCGGCGGCGCAATTTCCAGAACAGCACGGCTGCGAGCAGAATCGCGGCGGGAAACAGGTACTGCCACACCGCGGCAGCATCAATATGCCAGCGCGGATAGATGAATATCAGGTTGGCGGGCCAGAGGAGTTTGTAGAGGTAGAACCAGACCGCCCTGCCCGCGATCAGGCACCGTTCAACAAACGTGAAACTGAATTCGCTGCCCGCGGCGCCGACGAATCTTCGTTCCACCCACGCCGTGAACAGGCCTGAGATGATCCCGATGGCAAAAAAAGGCAGTAACGGCGCCACATCGCGCTTCCACGCTATGCTGCCCCGCTTCCACCAGAAAACCGCGAGCAGCGCAGCAGGCAGGGTGACGATTGCGCTCTTGGCGAGCAGGCCGAAGAAAAAAAGCAGGAGGGCGATGGTATAGTGTTTCTTTTCCCGTTTGTTATCGAACTTCAAGTACACCAGCGTCGCGGCGAGGAAAAAGACGCCGGACAGAGTGTTCTTCAGTTCCGTTATCCATGCCACGGACTCGACCATCACCGGATGAAGAGCAAATATCCCCCCTGCAAGCCAGGCGCCAGGGATGCCCAGTCTCCGTAAAATTCTCACGATAAGCAGTGCGGAAAAAACGTGGAGCAGGATATTGAGCAAATGGTAGCCAAGAGTCGATGCGCCCCATAGATGATATTCCATCCAGAAGACAGTGTACACCAGCGGATAATACTGCGGCATAGCGCCGGGCTGTGTCCAGATGCGTACGAGACCATCGGCCGACCAGAGCTCAGACTTTGTCAAGTTTAAATCATCGTCCCAGACCGGCTGTCCGTTCCATACCGGCAGGTAGGCAACAAAAGTGACGGCAAGCAGCGTAAACCCAAGAACCAAATTCCGCTTCCTTAAAGAATATATTGTCGGTTTTACCATAGTCACTTCGATTTAAAATAGCAATTTCTCTGGCTTTCAAACAAGCCGTACATACAAATGTAAACAAGATTCTTTTCAAGCGCCACTTTTAGCCAATATCGACCGCCTTTTTATTTCGCGCTCATCCGGTTCGCCCCCACGCAAAGCCAGGCGTCGGTCCGGACGCTGATCTCCGCTTCGCTGATTTAGTAATTCGCTCCTCGTCACGCCCTCTGCTCAAAATCTCGCGGTCGGTCGCGGTGCTCGCTCAAAGAATACCGCCCTCTCGCGGAAACCTGCTCGTTCGCTCCGGAGTGAAACTCCGGCCTGAGACAATTGCACGTGCATTTTGATTGATGTCAGAACCGGTTTCAAAAACTTCAGCCGCGCGAAGGCGGAGGGAGTGATGAAACCGGTTCTGTTATCTTTATAGGTTTTGCCGAGAGGCATTATCTATCGTTCGGGTGGATTTCTTTTCCAAATTTGACAATAAATTGCCAGGAATGGTATATTCTTCCCACAAGTCGAAGTTGATGGCGGCGATGGTAAAATGACGGAAAATATGACGTAGGTAAAGGAAAATTTGTTATACGTCCGCCTGCTCCTGAAAAAATCAAATTACATAACAGTAACTCATCAAAACATCAAAAGGAGGAAAGCATGAGAAAGGTTCTTCTGGCAACGGGTGTTTTCACAATGGTTTCCATGTCTATGGCCCAGCACCTTGAGGTAGGGGTGGACGGGGGATACGGGCTTGGGGTGGGGACGGCTCTTGTGGGGGATAATACTACACTTGATCAGAACTATACCCAGACCCAGTACGACGAGGTTTACGCGTCCCGGGGCAAGGGTTTAAAGTTGGGGGGCGAGGTTGTTTATTTCTTCAATGATAACATGGGAATTATGGTTGCATCCGGCTATTCGATGCTCGGCAAGTATTCCACGGAAAGGAAGCAGACGGGCGACACGACTCAATGGACGACGACCTCAAGTTATCTGCCCATTAATCTCGGCCTGAAATTCAAGGCAAAAATGGGAATCGTAGAGCCCTATCTCTATGTGGCTCCGGGTATGTACTTTCCCAAGCAGATTAATACGGCGATTGACCGTACCGGCTTGGGGGCGGATACTGTTAAAACAACGTACTCCTATGCGCTGGGGTGGGGTGTTTCCTCAGGTATCGGCGCCGTGATCAGGGTCTCTGAACAGGTGGGAATAAAACTGGAGATCACGCCGACCTATGCGTTTGCAAAGCAAAGCCAGTACGTGGCCGAACATAAGGGCCAGAAGATTACCACTATTTTCAAGGGCGATACGGGACAGCTTCCCGTCGCTACGAGCGATACGCAGTACCAGCATGATGCGCCGCGGGATTCGTACAGTTCCGTGGCTGTCAGGGCCGGCGTGTGCTTTAAGATTTTCTAGTTGGTAAACCGATCCCGCGGCCCAGGCCGGGGGATCGGCGGTCAATGCTGATTACGGCCGGGCGGCTGAACCGGCCGCTTTTATCATCGGTCCGCGGTTCACGGTCACGGGGTTTTTAATTAACTCCGGCAGATTGTAATTGTTATAATAATGCTCATACCGTGACGGATTTTTCTGCGGGACCGCAAAAAGCTTGTTCCCCTCTCCTTTTTGCTGCTGAACATCAGCCTTCTGCCGTTTCTTGACCATGAATGCCACAAATCGCAGCGGGCGCCGAAAATGCGTTTACGAGGTTGATCCGCTGAAGTGCCCCGCGTGTGGGGCGAGATGAAGATCGTTTCGTTTATCGAGGAAGCGCCCGGTCCGCCGCCGGGATTTCTTTTCCAAAATTTGACAATAAATTGCCCGGAATGGTATAATAAAGTCAAAGTTTATGGGGGAAAAGGGGGTAAAATGACGGAAAATATGACATGTGTAAAGGAAAGTTATTATACGGCCGTCTGTTCCTGGAAAAATCAAATTACTAGCGGTCTATCAGTTTGTCAGTAAAGAAGGCATGTATGAGCCTTAATCGAAGGGAGTTTTTAAAGAGGACCGGCGCGGGCGCTACTATGATAGCGGCAGGGGCGGGTATGCTGAAAAGCAGCGCCTTTGCGATGAACCCGGCAAAGAACCAAGCCACAAGCGATGTCTCGTTCGTCGGATCATCGTCATCCGGAACCCGGCGGCAGATGATAGCCGATGTGCTGGAGCCGTGGCGCGCAACGGTCACTGCCGGAATCGTGGGCAAAACCATTCTTATCAAGCCGAATCTCGTATATACCGGCGTGCTTTGCGCTACCCATGTCGATGCAATTCGCGGCCTTCTCGATTTTCTGCGGACCATCACCTCTGCGCCCATCATCATCGGCGAGTGTTCTGCCTATAGTCCTATTTCGAACTTGTGGACTGCGGACGGCTACAATGCCTTGACGACAGAATATACCGATGTTTCCCTGATGGACTTAAATAATACGGCCAGTATGCCTTCGGTCAATCGCGACATATGGAACACCGACTTTTCAACCACCACATCCATTGCGGTTACCTCGGCTTTTTTTAGTTCGAGTTATTACGTAATCTCTATTGCAAGGCCGAAAACACACAACTGCATGGTGATGACCGGCGTCAATAAAAACATGCTCATGGCTGCGCCGCTTACGTCGATTAAACAACAAATGCACGGCGCGATCGGGTGGTACAGCGGTCAGCACACGGATGAGGACAAATGCCTCGCGTACAACATATATCAGCTGGGCAATCTTATGTACACAGAAGGCTCGCCTGCGCTGGCGGTCCTCGATGCATGGGAGGGAATGCAGGGTAACGGACCTACCTCGGGCACGAGCTACATGCAATACTGCGCCGTTGCGGGCATCGATCCCCTTGCCGTGGACCGGCTGTGCGCGAAACTGATGGGCTTCTCTGACACGGCCACTGATCCGATGGACTATAACAATCCGAGTTACACGGACATGCGGGCGCTTCTGTGGCTTTCCAACGCGGGCTTTGGTAATTATGACCTGAGCAAGATCAACTTCATCCTCGGTTCTTTGTCCATCCTGTCAACGTATGTCCATTCGTATACATTAGCAGACAATTACCGTGGTACCAACACGGGTGATACTACTCATTACGAGACCAGATGGACCGGCGGTCCGCCGGCCACGATTCTGGATCCGGAGACTGCGGTGAAGGACTCGCATTACTTGGACCCGAAACCGTTCCTGACGCCCCAGGTCAGGGGAGTGATAAGCGGCAGCGAAGTAACCATCAATTTCAGCCTGCCGGTCAGTTTCCCCATCCGACTCGGCATTTTCAATCTCCAGGGTGCTGAAGTCTGCCGGCTCGGCGAGGAATACCTGCTGGCAGGAAGGTATACCAAGGTCTGGGACTGCCGCGACGGCCACGGCTCCAGGGTGCGTTCGGGGCGTTACCTTATCAAACTCGAATTCGGTTCGCGTTCCATGTGCGACCTGATCTCCCTCGCGAGATAGCCGGGGGAAACAATAATTGAGGATGATATGTTGATCACCATCCTAAAAACAGCAGGAAGGTTTTGCCTTCCCGGTGTTTTCGTCTTCGGGAGCGCTTCCTGCGCCTTCGGCCAGAGTTTCGGCACCGTAACCCTTCCCAGCTGGCTTGCCGATTCGGGAATCCCGGTGCAGCGGGCGGCAACGTCGACGCCGACGCTTAACCAATGGGCTGAAGGGCCGGTTATGGCTAGAAACGGCACCGCTTTTTTTTCCGAGCAGAACGCCGGAAATATCTGGAAGGTCTCAGCGGCCGGGGTAATGACCAAACTGGTGACCGTTACCAGCGGAACCACCAACTATGTCAATGGCTTGGATTTCAACCCGATCGACGGAAACCTCGTTGTTTGCGAGCAGGCCAGAATCACTGAACGTGATACGACGGACGGCCATGTTATCAAGGTCATTACCAGTGGAACCACCTGGGGGCAGGGTGCCAACGATTTGACGTTCGCCTCGAACGGCGATTTATTCTTCACCTGTTTTAACCAGCACATTTTTTTCCATTCGAAGGACAGTTCCGTCAACGAAGATTGGAACTATGCCGTCCCGGCCAACTGCGAGTGGAACGGCATTGAGTACATTGAGGAAAAAGGGATTATTTACCTCTGTCAGTATGGACAGAACAAGGTACTCACCTTCAAGGTCAGTCCGGCGACCCATCTCATAGACACGAGTACGCAGAAAACCTTTGCTGCGGTGACTTCGCCTGATGGTATTACCGTTGATTCGC
Source organism: Chitinispirillaceae bacterium (assembly GCA_049514575.1). Taxonomy (GTDB): domain Bacteria; phylum Fibrobacterota; class Chitinivibrionia; order Chitinivibrionales; family Chitinispirillaceae; genus BOG-1184. Next base: position 11,382 of record JBEKUX010000069.1, read on the forward strand.
TGTATAACGTTTATATCGCCAGCAACACCACGGGCGGCGCCTATCCTGAGTCGATTGTGGCGTACGACTCCACCGGTAAAGTACTGGGCTCAATACATATGATCCAGAAGCTGCCGAGTACCAGCCTGAATACTACCAACTGTGTGTTCGGAAATTTTCCTTTCGGCGGCGGCACGGACCCGAAGGCGCTCTATATTACCGGCGACAGCGGTCTTTTCAAGGTCCAGCTCAAGGTGGCCGGACGAGTGAGGCCGGTGGCCACTGCGGTGAGGCGGGCGTCGGGAACTTTTCCCTATGTCAACGCCGCTGGACCGCGGACAGCGCTCCGGCTCTTTCTCGGCACGAACTCCCCGGCAGACGCTGGGCTGTTTGCATATGACGGCATTAAAAATGCCGTTCTCTTTAACCTGCTCGGCCAGAGAGCGGGCAGGCACGTTCCCGACAAGGCGCCGTCCGCCGTGTATATACTGCAAAACAAAGCGACTCGCTGAGAAAATACTGCGGAACTGCGGTCTGTGGAAAGAAGCGCCCTGTCCGGGGCGGGATTTTTTCCCAAATTTGACAATAAATTGCCAGGAATGGTATATTCTCCACACGAGTCGAAATTGATGGCGGCGGGGGGTAAAATGACTTGTGTAAAGAAAAATTTATTATACGCCAGCCTGCTCCTGGAAAAATCAAATTACCTATCAATTAATGTGCCGGCGGAGGCGGGAAAAGACCGGGTGAAATCTCGCATGCAAACTGGAAATTTGCATTCGCCCCGCTTCCGGTAAATCTAATTACGCGTCAATTTTATCCGCAGTTGGAGGGAGGTACTTATGATACGGTTAAAGGTAACGTTGTGCGTGCTTTTCGCAGCTTTTTTGTTCCAGGGGTTTGCGGCCCCGAGCGATTCGTGTCTGAGTGGCAGCACAAAATTGTCCGACGGTACAACAGAGATGTACCGGTTGTATGTTCCCCGGAATTACTCAACGCAGTACAGGTATCCGCTCATTATGTGCTTGAACGGCATTGGAACATTAGGAAGTGACAATAAAATACAAGTTGATTGGGATGATATAGCGCATCAATGGATGCTTGATAGTGTTAAAAATAAATATAAGCCATTCGTTTTTTATCCGCAGTGTCCAAGTCCGAGTGGAACTTATGAGTGGGGGTATTTTAATACAGGAACCGCCGCACAGAAAGGATATGCGGCTCTAGCCACCCAGGCTGCAGTTAAGGTCATCGACTCCCTGATTAAGGTATATCCCATCGATACTACCCGCCTGTATGTTGTCGGCCTTTCATGGGGCGGTATCGGTACCGAAGCTTGTTTGATGAGTTATCCCAATAAATTTGCCGCTATGGGGCCTTGCGCAGGAGAAAATTATCTCAATACTGTATCGGTCATGACTAAAACACCGTTCTGGATGTGGCACGGTGCTGTTGACCAAACGGTTCCTGTGGCACCCGACCGGAATCTTGTCGCGGCTTGTTCCACAGCTCATTATCCTGTGGTGAAATATTATGCGGCAATCAATACGACAACGTATCAATTATTAACCCCCACGGGCATTTCTGCGGATTCGCTCCTCAAGGCGGTTGTCAATGGTGCAAAGTTTTTATATAACGAAGTCAGCAGCGTAACCGGTTGCACCAGCACCAACAACCATGATTGTTCTGGCTACCATTGGTCTGGTTGGTATGCATGCTGGTTCCACCCGCTGTTTGTTCCGTGGTTGATGGCCTGGTCCAAAGTAAATGCGGTAAGCACATTCACCTGGCCGGCGCCGGGCCCGAAAGCGGTGACGGCCGTCTCCCAGGGACCGCTGGCATCGCCCGCCTCCGTTTCGGGACCGCTTCAGATTGCCGGCGGGACGATCCGATGGAAGGGCGTTTCGCGGTTGCCGTTCCGGCTTGACATCTATGCGGCGAACGGCTCCCTCGTAAAGCGTTATGAAATTTGTCAAGGAGAGGGAGCGCTGGACTGCTCCGGATTGACGAAAGGCGTCTATTTCGTTACAATCGATGCGCAGAACCGGTCCGCAAGGATGATGGCCATTTCTGAAAATAGAAGGTGAAGGCTAATGCGCTCCCTGCCTCTGCCATAGCCGACTACGGCGAATGCGGGCGCTGGTCACTGCCAGGTATAATTCAAGCCCCCGGTACGAAAGTAGCGGGGGCTTATTTTTTTGGAATTGATTGCAGGTTCGCAACCGCATTCGTATCTCATCATACAGCCGTTTGGTGAAAATGCAAATCTCCTTATCCTCCCTAATACAATTCCCTGCAGCAATGACCCGTGATCTATTGCATTATTGGGGTTTAATTCCCGGGCCAGCGATTTATTTTTTCAGGAGCAGGAAGCAGGAGGGCGTTTATGGCTCTTATTACCGATTGCCTTCCCAGGCCGGCGGCGAACTGGTTGGCGGCGTCGCGATGTTCTGCGGGATCGGCACGGCAATCCTGTTTTTCGTCCGGATCGCCTTGAGCAGTTGCCGCTCGGAGAAGCGGACCGGCGCGACCGCGAATTCCGGAACATTATAGCATTTTATAAAAGAGTCGTAAAACGCTCCGTCGCGCTGCGGCAGGATGAAGGGCTTGCGGGCGTTGCCCGCCGAATCGACATAGCTGAAATAGAGGCGGGTAAAGATGCCGCCGCCCCGTTTTGAGGAGAAGAGTATCCAGCGGCCGTTTTTCGACCATGAATGCCAGCTTTCGTTGTACTCGCTGTTTATGGGAAGCTTGCGGTACTGCCGCGTCGAGACGTCCATGAGGTACAGGTCGCTCGACACCTGCGTATGCGGGTAGGCGCCGAAAGTTTGCATGCAGAAGAGGCAGAACCTGTTGTCGGGAGACAGCCTCGGTTGCGCGATGCTGAGCCCGGTTTCTTTTGGGGTAAGCACGGTGTCAACGGCGCCCCAGGTGTCATGGACAGCGTCGAATTCAGTCCGCAGCAGGCTGTATTGTACTTTGTCGAAATTTTCCGGCGGCTCCGTAGTGGAATAACCCGACGGGACCGAGGCGCTGCAGAAGTAAAGATAGCGGCCGTCCGGCGACCAGGCAGGCCAGGTCTCGAGCGTTCCCTGCCGGTTGAATTGCGGCGCCGCCGGCACGATCTTCCGTGCAGCCACGTCGTAGATGACGATGCACGAATTGTTATCGCAGACGTCGATGAACTGCCGGCCCACTGCGTGGAAATACTGCTCCACCTTGTAGACCGAGAACGCGATGTACCTGCCGTCCGGATGCCAGGCGGTATAGCCGAGCCGGGACGAGAGCGTAGTAATTGCGTCGCCGTCGGCGATGAGCGTTTCGCTGCCGTAGGCTTTGCTGCGCGACTGCAGCACGAAGCGGCCCGGGTCGTTGTTCATCGGCACATGGCAGTTGACGCATCCCCATGCATAGTTCTGCGTATTCACGAGTACGGTCTCGTCGAAGGAGGACAGGTCCCGCTGACATTCAAGAAGATCGCTCGAATAATTATACTGGAAACTGAGGAGGCGATAGGTACAGTAGCGGTCGACCGGCTCCGCAGCAATGGTGTCCTTGATCGTCGTATACCGGCGCCACTCGCCCTTGTTGCCGCGCGCATAAAGCGTAATGCGGAGCGGCTTGCCGGCGTTTTCAGTAAGGAGCCGTCTCCACGGCGCCGCAGCGATGCGGACAGCGCCTTCGTTACCCCATACCGTAATCGGCGTTCCATTGGCCGACGCTATATCAGCGACGCAAACGGTGCAGGAGTCCTGAAGGGTGAAATTCAACGGCGCTATGTTGGGCGGAATCGTGATACCCGCATAATCGGGCTTGATTACCGGTAATCGGCCGACGACCGCGCAGTCCCGTTTGATCGTGGCGAGGTCCGGCCGGCAGCCGCACAGCAGCGCGGCGCAACAGAAAAGGATGATGCTACGATAGTTATTCATGAAAAGCCCCTCGCGAATGTCTGAAGATGGAAAAATAGAAATACGAATCGCCGAAAGCGGACGCCAGCTTCGCCGCTGCCGCCGGGTCATCCGCCAGTGGCGAATAAGTCCGGGCAAACTCGTTAAAACGCTCCACGGTCTCCCGCCGCAGCCCGGGAAAGGAGACCTCGGACGACGCCTGCTGCGA
>JBEKUX010000070.1:0-13613 GCA_049514575.1 Chitinispirillaceae bacterium
CGCTTAAACCAACCAAGTACACGCCGAACCCCAAAGCGAAAAGCGTCTATGATGAACTGTATTCGATTTACCGTGTCTTGCATGACGGTTTCGGCGGTGTCAACCGTTCGGTTGACGTTTCGAGGATTATGAAAGACCTTATTTCCCTTAAAGAGCGTTGCACTTCGATTTCAAAGTAGTTGCGAGGATTATTATTTTTTTTTAAATAACCAGAGGCCCCTTATACAAGGGGCCTTTTCATGTCCGGAACACAGTAATCGATTGTTTGACAAAACACCCTTCAGCGTGCTATACTATAGTTGGTAGCTTGTAATGGGTGATGATCAGTTAAAGGAACTGAAAGGATAAGGTTTATGGATGAATTCGTCACACTAGGGGTGGGAATCGTCAGCGGGAGTGTGGCGATGCTTGCCGTGTGGGGCATTGTCAGTTTCGCACGCCGTAAATCACTACACCGGCGGAACGAAAAACGCGAACGTATTGTTGTGTCTGTTGAAGAGAAATGGACCGATGTTGACAGCATTATTGCCGCATACCGCACAGGGCGGATGACGGCGGATGACTTCCGCAGTTCATTATCTGAAAAAGTTGAGATTATTAATCGTATCTACAAACCATGCCTCCATCAGCTTGATATCTTTTTTGTTAAATATACGGAGAAACTCATTGAAGAGTATAACCGTATGATCGAGTCTGCCGCAGGCAGCGTGATAAAGCCTGGCGGAGCAGTTACGGAATTGATTTCATCTCCTTCAGAAATGCCGTCTATACTTGAAGGCGCTCGTGCCGACGATGAAGAAGCAACCGTCGTTTCACAGGAAGAATCGATCACGAAAGACGCCATGAGGGGTCAAACTGTTACTGAATCAACAATTAAGCAACTGCCGGATGATAACGTGCCCCAAATTCCTACAAATGTTGAAGAAGAAGTCATTTCGGCTATGGAGAAAGCGTCAGCAGAAGAAGGTGAAATGCCCCTTGAGACATTTATAGAAATGGAAACCGCGTCCGGGATAGAAGAAGTTAAAGAAATGAAACCGGTTCTGGAGGGGAAAAAAGAAAAAGCAGAAACAGTTGCGGCTGCAGAAATACCAAAAGTTAAAGAAGCCACTGAGGTTTTAGAAAAAGAACATGCCGAAGGAAAAGAACACAAAATATCCCCGCCATCGGCGGTACCTGATTATTCTGAAGAAACCATGCTCACAGAACCTAAGCAGCAATTTTCTTTTACCGAAAGAGTTGCTTCTGACATAGCGGGTTCTTCTTCAGCCGGGATCGGAACAACGGAAGATAATACTCCTTCTGATGAGGAACATTCAGAGGACGAGGCTACCATGGTTGAGGCGGCAGTTGAACCGTTGCCCGTGAAAATTCCACCAGTGCCCCTCATCGAGCCACCGCTACCCACTCGCTTGCGTACGGTAAAGCCACCGCCGTTCGTTGTACCGAGACAGCCCGCACCGGTATTGTCCGGTCAGACAGAAGAGGCTGCACATCCTGCCACGATATACGATATCGAGGCCGAGACGATAATTGCCGACCGGAATGAACTCCTTGGGGTTTCCAAAATACCGGAGCCCCAGGTTGACAAAAGTCAACTTGGTATAACCGGCGATGATGTAAGCGATATGCTCGACCAGTTTTTCGGCGGTACCAAACATTGATATTATTGCCGTCCCCGCTGTCTACTGCATTCGTAAAGGATTATCGCACCTGCAGCAGCGACGTTAAGCGATTGCACCTGTTGATTTATTGAAATAGCTGCGAAACAGGTACACAGCTTTTCGAGGTAGGGCGGTATTCCGCGGTGCTCACCCCCGAGAACGATAATGACCGGAGATGTAAAGTTGATTTTTGACGGTGCTATACCTACGGTCGCACTGGTGCCGACGATGGTGAATCCCGATGCGCCGTATTCGCGTATTATCCCTTCGAGGTTTTTAGGCCGTACGATCGTACAGTGTTCCACCATGCCTGCAGATGCTTTTGCTACGGCAGGGGAGAGTGGTGCGGTGTTTTTACGTTCGAGAAACAGCGCGTCAACGCCAAACGCCACGCAGGAACGGATCAGAGCGCCGAGATTCTGCGGATCTTCAACCGACGGGGCGAGTACGAACAACGGTGATGTTTTACCGGCAATCCTGATTTTAAGATCCTCCAGAGTGCAGTAGGGCTGTATGCTGCGCAAGGCAACAACCCCCTGATGTTTGTCGGTGCCGGCAAGCTGTACGAGTTTTTGCGGTGGAACAAGATTATATGCGAGACGTTCTTTTCTGCAGATTTTCATCAGAGTAAAGAGTTGTGAACTTCTCTTCGTCGTGTCGAAATAAATATGGTCTATCATTTCGAGATGTGCTTCAAGCAATTCCTCGACTGCATGAATACCGTATACCGCCGTTGCTGGTTCCATGTTACCTTTTGATAAAGTATTAAAATGATGTGACTGAGTATGGTAGAATTTAATATATTTTCCTTTTAGATCCTTAATTATTAATAACGAAAGGAGCAGGTAATGGGAACTTTTAGTCCGTTTCACTGGATTATTGTGCTTTTGGTCCTTGTACTTCTGTTCGGGGCGAAAAAAATACCTGAACTTGCCAAGGGGCTCGGCCTGGGACTCAAGGAATTTAAAAAAGCAATGAAAGAAGAAGAAAAAGCGCCTGATGCTCAGGCAAAAGATCCCGGTACGATAAAACCGGAAAATAAGGATGTCCCCAAGGTGTGAAACCTGACAGCCAAACAGGCGAGATGTCCTTTCTGGACCATCTGGAAGAATTGAGATGGCGGATAGTTAAAATTGCGCTTTCACTCGCAGTGTGTTCCATTCCCTGCGGGATTTTCTGGAAGAAGATATTTAACGTCGTCATGATATATCCTCTGCACTTCGCCAACCCGAAGCCGCACCTTATTTTCACAAGCCCGGTCGAAAGCGTGATGATAAGCCTGAAAATCGCCCTTGGTGGCGGTGTTGTTCTTGCTGCGCCGGTGATTTTTTACCAGATCTGGAGGTTTGTCTCGCCAGGACTTTTTCCAAAAGAAAAACGGATCTTTTTACCCGCGGTAGTCGCTTCCACAATCGCTTTTCTCTGTGGTATCGCCTTCTGTTACACCATGTTGCCGTTTTTATTGCGCGTATTGACAAATTACGCCGGGCACCTTCTTGATCCCTATTTCAAGGTGAACGATTATTTCGGTTTTCTTCTTAAACTCAGCCTCGCGTTCGGCATTGTCTTCGAACTTCCTGTGGTTTCATTCGTTCTCGTGCGAATGGGACTGTTATCGTCCACGTTTCTTGTGCGTCATATCCGCATTGCCATAGTCATTATTTTTATCATTGCTGCCGTTCTTACCCCCCCTGATATTTTTTCAATGCTCGTTTTAGCATTCCCATTGCTCCTGCTCTATGGACTGAGCATCATTGTTGCTCGTGTTGCGGGGAGGAACAGATAATGGACATGGGTGTCGGTTTCTTTGAGATACTATTCATTCTCCTGCTGATTCTTGTTTTTTTCGGATCGAAGGAACTGCCTAAGTTCGTCAGGGAGAGTGCGCGAATGGTTGCAAAACTGCGCAAGTACAGCGATAGAATACGACGTGAACTTAACGAAATTTCTTCTGTCCCGGATGGCGTTTACTCCTCTCCGACAGACGACACTAACCAGACGAAAAAGAAAGAACTGCGGCATAAGCTTCTTGAGATGCGGCGGAACCTGACTCCGGCCGAACGAGCTGAAAAATCCGGTCGGATAAGGAAGCTGCTTGAAGATTCAAAGCAATTTAGGGATGCCCGCGCGATCATGATCTACGTGAGCATGGGCAGTGAGGTCGAAACAAAAGAGATGATAAACGAAATGCTGAGTAAGGGCAAGCGCGTACTTGTTCCCTACAGCCGCCGCGAATTCCGGAGCCTCGGAATGGGCGAAATTACCGATCTTGCCAAAGATATTATTTCAGGAGAAGGTAGGGCACCGGAACCGCGACCGGAGCTTCGTGATCGTTTTTTCCGGAGCGACCTGCAGCTCATCCTCTGCCCGGGCGTGGGGTTCGACATCTATGGCGGAAGGCTCGGCAGAGGTTTTGCTTATTATGACAATTTCCTGCGGGAGCTTAAAAGTAAAGTGCCTATATTCGGATTGGCTTTTGATTGTCAGATGCGAAACGAACATCTGCCGTTTTCCTACAGCGACGTGACCATGGACCAGATAGTTACTGAAAGCGGCTTCAAACTCCCGGACAGGACTGACGGTGGAACGCCATCGGTGCCCGAGGGATTTGCAGGCTGAACGAAGTTATCGGCGTCAGCAGGAATTACCAATGATTATTAACGTTTTATTCATTATTATGAGCATTTTATTTTCAATCATTTTGATTATGGTATTTTCTCCAGTAATACTTTTTGCAAATTTTGCGGTTTCTGATACGGGTCGAAACGCAAAGGTACATCTGCTGTGGCTGCATCCAAAATTGTTACGGTTAACTTACGATATGACAGGGAAACGTTTAGCGGTAAGAATTTTAGGGTGGCACCTTCATCTGGCAGAGGAGAAAGCTCATAGGAAGCGAAAAACAGATACTGAAACTGCGAAGCGTTTTGTCGAGCCGGTTTCAAGAGGAAAACATCCTGCTGAAACACTGGAGCGGCAGGAAACAAATGTCCGCGAAAATGGTTCCCTGCGGTTGACTGGAGGTCTTGAACATCCGAAGCCGGAGAAAATGTTAAACCGCCGATCCATTACTTGGCGGAAGGTTAAAAGCATCATCGTAATACTTAATCGCCAGAAGGTTACAGGAAAGATTTTACGTTGTTGCGGATGGACGCTGCAGGCCTGTTTTAAACTCATTAGATTCGATCATTGCTTTCTGCATGCAAAAGCCGGAGCAGAAGATCCGGCTGAAACAGGTAAAATCTACGGGTATTATATTGCGCTTAATCATGTTTTTTTCGGTGGTCGGAAAAAAAATGATGTAAGGGTTGAGCCATATTTTACCGGTGCTATGTTTGAATTCCAAGGGAACATCCGTCTGCGGACATCTATCGCGCGCATCAGTATACCGGTTATGGTGGCGTTGATGACATTTCCGTATTTTACGGTTCTTATTGTATGGTGGCGGCTGAAAAAACTATTTAATAGTTCGGCGGTGACATATCAATAAAATTACCTATCTCGATAAAGCAGCAATAACATTTGGTTCTGCAACGCGCGAATCAGTCCAGCAATTAGGCGCGGTCGTCCTTTTTTTTATGCGCGTCATGAAAGCCATGCCATTCTCAATTGTCCGGTTCCATCTGATAGTTGAACAGATGATGTTTGTCGGGGTGAAATCGCTTCCCGTTGTTCTTTTAACATCGGTATTCATCGGTGCTGTATCTGCGTGGCAGGCAAAATATCTTTTTGCAGGGGCCATTCCGCTGAATTACCTTGGCATGGCCGTCGGCAAAGCGGTATTGACCGAACTTGGCCCCGTGTTTGCAGCCCTGGTAATAACCGGAAGAGTAGGCGCTAAACTGGCTGCCGAACTGGGCACCATGCGGGTCACTGAACAGCTTGACGCAATGGTATGTCTTTCGCTGGATCCCTATTCCTATCTTCTTGCACCACGGATGGCGGCAAGTGCAGTTATGGTCCCCATACTGACCATTTTTTCGGCATTTTTTGCCATTATCAGCGCTCAACTTCTCGCTCAAGTGGCAATGGGTCTTCATCCTTCCGCATTTTATCATGGGTTAAAAGTTTTTTTTAAAGTCCAGGATGTAGTAATCTGTATGGTCAAGTCTTTTGTATTTGGCTGTATTATTGCTCTTTGCGGATGCTATTTCGGATTTCTCACAAAAGGCGGGGCGGTCGGGGTGGGTGAATCAACAAAGAAGGCTGTAGTGGCAGCAATGGTACTGATTCTAATAGCGAATTTGATTGTAGTAAAGATTCTGCTTTAATCGACTCGTTTAGGTAATAGCAGCGGACATCAGCTGCTTTTAATTTCAAACCGGCGAGTTAGGTATTCGACGATTCCTGAGTATAAACGCTGACTTCCAAACATGAAAGATATCAATTCGCAATTTAAACGTTTTTTTATATAATGATCTATCCATTTTAGAAATAGGGGCACAGGCCTTCCGCGGGAAAAGACGGCTCCATAAATGCAAACTGGAGAAAATTACCAAATAATAATGGTGGATGGTAGTCCCGAGGGGAATCGAACCCCTGCTGCAAGAATGAAAATCTTGAGTCCTAACCACTAGACGACGGGACCATAAATTGGGTGTAAAATATACATTCCAACCTTTGCAGCGGCAAAAAAATAGTAGGATGTCTTGGAAAAATATTGTTTCACTTGCTGTTTTACGGTATATGTGGAATAAGGTATTTTCTTTCTAGTTATTATTTAATTAAACGTACTGGCTTTAAATGCCTTTTTAAATACATGAAATGCAATTGATTGTTGTGACCGTAAATTTGACAATTTATAATTGGGCCAGGCCCTGCGCAACTTAAGGCTGTGAACCCCGCCAGGCCTGGAAGGGAGCAACGGTAAGCAGATTCTTGGTGTGCCGCAGGTAAACTTGGCCCTTTTTCAATAGGAACGTATGAGCTATCTGGTTTTTGCACGTAAATGGCGTCCATTGACCTTCGACGATGTGGTCGGACAGGAACATATAACCGACACACTGAAGAAAGCGATTGAAAAAAACAGGGTTGCCCATGCATATATTTTTTCAGGAACACGTGGTGTTGGGAAAACGACCACTGCCCGGATACTTGCACGCGCCCTCAATTGTGAAAAGGGGCCAACGCCGACTCCCTGCGGTACATGCGGTTCCTGCAAGGGTATCGTCAATGGCTCAAGTTTTGATGTACTCGAGATCGACGGTGCTTCTAATAATTCGGTTGACGATATCCGTGAGTTGCGGGAGAATGTTGGTTACACCTCAATGGGAGGGAAATACCGTATCTATGTAATTGATGAAGTGCATATGCTTTCAAAGTCCGCCTTTAATGCGCTTCTCAAGACGATAGAGGAACCTCCTCCAAACGTGATATTTATCTTTGCCACCACCGAACCTCAGAAGATTCCTGCCACGATTCATTCGCGTTGCCAGCGATATGATTTCAGGCGGATCGTGCCCGAACAGATTTATAAGCGCCTGGTATTTATCTGTGATGAGGAAAAAATTGCTTTTGAGAAAGATGCGATCATGCTTATTGCGCGTAAAGCAGACGGCAGTATGCGCGATGCTCTTTCCCTGCTTGACCAGGTATGTTCATATTGCCAGGGTGATCTTACTGAACAGGAAACTCGAACCGTACTCGGACTCGTTGGCATTGAAGTGTACGAGCATATCATTGAAGCCGTTGCGGCAAAAACACCCGGACCGGTACTCGCTTTAGTGCAACAGGTATTGTATGAGGGATATGACCTTCATGAGTTCATGGTCGGGTTTGAAGAATACATGCGCAATTTGCTTTTTGTTCGATTAAACGGTGCGCTCCAGAGTACAGGAGTTACAATGGAACCTGAAATGATTGGGCGCCTAAAACGTTTGTCGGTACATTTTACTGAAGGCGATCTTTTTAGAATGATTGAAATAATACGCCGATCAGAGAATGAACTGAAATGGAGTTCACTTCCGCGTTTTGCTGTTGAAATGTTGCTCCTCAAACTTGTGTTTCTTGACAGTTCAGTTTCGCTTGAACGTATTCTTTCCCTGTTCGGGGATACAAAAGAAGATGATCTGTCCCATAATGCTGTTGGTAAATTACCCGTTACCGAAAAACCGCCATTATATTCTTCGGATGCGGTACGACCGAATACCGACATAAAAAAAAACATTAAAATTCCGCTTGCAGGAAGTTCACCCCTGATTGCCAACGAGGCAAATGTCCGAATTTCTGAAAATAAATTGCCGTTTGATGGGATGAACCAGGAATCAGGTTCGGCCGAGAGATACAATGAGGTGGAAGGTGACAACTTTAATGATGCTGATGCTCCGGCTAAAATAGCATCGGCAGGTTCGCCGGTGATGAGTTTTTGGCATGACTTTATTGATTTGCTTATGCGGGACCGGCCGAACCTCGGTACGTTTCTTTCTTTAGCAACTGTCGCAGGTAATACGGATTCGTCAATTGACCTTACGTATCCGCATCATCTCGCTTTTCAGTTCGGTGAGGTGACTAAAAAACAGCATCGCGAGGAGATCAATAAAATCCTTAATTCTTTTAAAGGAAAACCAATAGAATTACATATCACGCTTGAGACCGATATACCGGGAAAAGTTGAGCGTGATATCAATAAACCGACCGCGCATTCCGTCGCGATTGAAAGTGAAATCGCGCATGAACCGATTATTCAATCGGTACTTACTATTTTTGATGGTGAAGTTCTCAGATAAGGGAGGTCTTGCGCATGTCCCAGATTAATAAATTTTTAAAACAGGCTCAGAAAATGCAGTCGCAGGTCGCTAAAATGCAGGAGGAAATGCAGAAGAAAGAATTTGAAGGTGTTGCAGGCGGCGGCATGGTTAAGGTAATTTTAAACGGCGCAAACCAGCTTGTTTCAATCAAAATTAATCCTGAAGTGGTCAATCCTCATGAGGTTGAGATGCTGGAAGATCTTATCATTGCAGCCCATTCATCAGCCATGGAAAAGCTAAAAGATATCTCGGAGACAGCCTTCGGATCCCTTACCAACGGACTATCCTTGCCAAGATTCTAAGGGGAAACATCATATGATCGGTCCGCTTGAAAAACTGGTTGAAGTACTGACTGGGTTGCCGACGATCGGCCGGAAAAGCGCATTGCGTTTGGCATTGCATCTGCTCGAACGGCCGGAGGAAGAAACGGTAAAGCTAGCACAGATGATGATGGAAGTGAGGAAAAAAATAATCAAATGCAAACGGTGTTTCATGTACAGCGAAACAGAACTTTGTGCGATCTGTTCTTCGGCAGTACGAGACCAGTCGCTGATCTGCGTGGTGGAAAAATCACCCGACGTCCTGTCCATTGAGAAAAGCGGGAGGTTTAAGGGCGTTTACCATGTGCTCGGCGGTGCTCTTTCGCCCCTCGCCGGAATTACGCCGGACAAGCTACGCATTTCCGAGCTTACGCAACGGATCAAAGAGGAGCATCCGGTTGAACTTATCATCGGTTTTGGCGGGAGCGCGGAGGCGGAAGCGACGGCAGTATATCTGGCGCAGCTTTATAAAAACAAAGGAATCCATGTTACCCGACTTGCGCGTGGATTGCCTGCAGGCATGGAACTGGAGTTTGTTGATCAGGTTACCCTTGGACAGGCACTCAACGAACGAACCGACATACATTACGGAGAGTAATATCGGCCATGGATACTACTTTATATAAACAATGGATCAGAAAAGCATGCTCAAGTGTTTGTTTTATCGGCTATCTTCCGGCATCCGGCACCGCTGCTTCAGCTTTGGTGATTTTGGTCCTGTTGTTTATAAAAGCAAAGACAGGATTGTCCTACGGTGGCGTTGCATACTGGCTCGCAACGCTCGCAATGATAGGGTGCAGTTTTTATTTCTCAAATCACAGCCGCGAGCTTTTCGGCCGGGAAGATTCAAGCAGAATAGTCATTGATGAGGTGGCTGGACAGATGATAACCTTTCTTCTGGTACCCCTGACCTTACGGACACTGATTGCAGGGTTTATGATTTTCCGGTTTTTTGATATCGTTAAACCGTTCCCGATATATCACATGGAGGAGCTTGAAGGGGGTGTCGGCGTTACTATGGACGACGTAGCCGCAGGTATTATGGCCAACGCCTCGCTTCTTGTTATTCTCATCACGTACCACGCAATAAAAGGGTATCTGTAGCTTACCTTACCCGAGGATCAAACTATATGCATCATCCGATTCTTTTTACTGCCGGTCTGCTCAGGCAACATCTGTCTGTGGTTTGTTTTGGTATTACCGCTGTCACCCTTATACTTTTCGGACCCGCCATTAACGGATTTGTCCAGCGCCTGACACGACAGTTCCACTGGTTGATACGTTACCTTGTATTTGTCTTGATGTGTACGGCAGGATACGGTTTTTTAACACAGGTTATTTACCACGGCCTCGTGCATTGGTTTTCCTCACAGAGAAGTCTGGCTCTCATTCTGATTGCCACGTTGATTTATCTGATACTGGCATTTTTTGCAAAAAAACAAGGTCATATATAATTATCTGAATGAATTCCAAAAACCTGTCAACAACGCTCGGAAGAATCCTCCTCGAAAAAAAAATGACCCTTGCGGTCGCTGAATCTTGTACCGGCGGCATGATCGGAAGCGCCATAACTGACATTGCAGGCGCATCACGCTATTTTCTCGGAGGTATTATTGCCTATGATACGAATATTAAAAAATCCGTTCTTCATGTACCCCGGACAACGCTCAATAAATACGGCGCAGTGAGCAGGCAGACTGTTACAGCAATGGCACATGCCGTACGGAAGCTCATGAAAGCCGACTGCTCGATTGCGGTCTCTGGCATTGCCGGACCCGGAGGCGGGACAAGGGAGAAACCGGTGGGATTGGTTTATATTGGAATAGCCGTTAAAAATTCTGTCAAGAGTTTTAAATACCGATTCAAGGGAACGAGAGAGAATATTCGAAAACAGACAGTCAAGGAAGCTTTGCGATTATTGATTCGATTGCTATAAAATCATGCACCTTCCAGATTATCTTTCAACGTTTCCTTTTATCACGCTTTATGCTGAAACCCATTTCCGTTTTTTCCGGTTTTTCCCAAGTCTTCTATTCAAGCGACAGCCAGAAGTCATATTTGATGCCCCAAGGAGGCTTGAACCGGGAGAAGATCTTCCGGTTCTTCTGATAGCAAATGATCTCCTTCGTTTCCCGTCTGAATTTACTGATTGCGCTATTGCTGTTTCATGGCCCCATGCAACACCGAAACGTTTCGATTTCCCCGATATCACACCATTCGAGGTGAAGCATCCGTTCCGCTGCAGCATGCGTGCCTTTATTATACGAATCCCTCGGACTAAGCTCCCTTCCGGGTTGATCTATATAACATGCCGTGTCACCGTCAAATGCGGACAGAAGCAGACTGTTGTTATCAACGATAACCTGCCAACGACGAGAAAATTGTCTTTCATATGTTTTATTGCCGACCATCATCTGCCAGGAAGCGAATTCTGCAGTTACGGTGATCTTCATATGCACTCTCAGTATTCGCGGAGCCATGTTGAATTCGGGCCACCGCTTGACGTGATTGAGACCATGGCAAATGCAAGCGGACTTTCCTTTATCGCTGTAACCGATCACTCGTACGATCTTTCCTGCTCAATGGAAAACTATTTAGTTCCTGACCCCGGGCTTAAAAGCTGGCTGACCTTTCAGGAGGAGATGGAGATGGTCAACAGAGGGAAAAAAGGATCCGTTTTAATCCCCGGCGAAGAGATATCGTGTCTTAATGGAAAAAAGGAGGTAATTCATCTTTGCGGTTTAAATCTAACTACATTTATTCCCGGATCGCTGGATGGTGCACGTAAAAACCGATATGATGACCGTCAACTTGCTTTGATGGAAGTTATAAATACCATACATAAGCAGAAAGGTATTGCTATAGCTGCCCACCCAGGGGTCCATCAGGGATTACTGCAACGCTTGTTTTTATATCGAGGCGAATGGACCGATATAGACACTCAATCGGATATTGATGCAATGCAAATATTCAATAACGGTTTTTCCTCGTCGTTTAATAATGGTAAGAGGCTATGGATCAATATGTTACAACGAGGACGTAAAGTTCCGGTTGTAGCAGGAAATGATGCACATGGGGACTTCAACCGCTATAGAGCGCTATTGGTGCCATTTGTTTCCATAAAAGAAAATAATTACCGTTTCATGGGGTGTGGAAAAACCGGGATATATGGAAAATGCCAATCAGTAGACAAAGTAATGGAGGGAATCAGGGATGGAAAAACATTTATCACAACCGGTCCGTTTGCCGCAATCAGTTTCACTGTTTCTCCTGCTGATTCTATTATTGGTAAAAAGCCGGTTTCAAGCGATGTAACGACATTATTTATTCAAGCGATAAGCACTCCGGAATTCGGCCCGGTACGAACAGTTGATGTTTATGCAGGAGAACGCGGAAATCTACCTGAGAAAAAAATATTTTCACGGTATTATGCCGAAATGAACTATTATGCGTGCGAAAAAATGGCGATACCGCTATTGTCAAGTAAACCATCTTCTTACCTGCGGTTGGAAGTTTCGTGCCAGCTTCCCGGAAATGCAGAATCAAGGGCTGTTAGCAGTGCAGCGTTTTTAAAGTGATGGTTGGGACGACATACCGTGAAGAGCGCGCTGGATTGCAATATCGAGGGCGTTTTTATCGTACGGCTTTGTAAACCAGTGGAAGATCCGGAGATCTTCCACGCTTTTTGAAATTGGCGGGTATCCGGAAACCACAATCACGATAAGGTCCTCTTTGATCGTTCTTAACTTCCTAATCAAATCGTGAGGGTCATCGTTTCCCAGTTTCCAATCGGTAATAAGAATACGGCATTTTTCTTTGTTTGTTTTCAGGCTCTCCAGTGCCTCGCCGCCATTCGAAGCCTCAAGAATAAAATAATCAAATTCCTTGAGGAAAAATTTCATGATATTTCTTATCTTAGGATCGTCTTCCAGCATGAGTATGGTCGTGCCTATCCGGTTAAGCATGAGGGATTTGGTATCAGCCTCGGATTCTCCCTGAGTGACCATCGGCAGTTCAATGCGGAATGTCGTGCCATTCGGGCTTGTCTGTTCCACAAAAACGCGTCCCTGGTGCAGCGCAACGATGCGGCGAACCAGCGCAAGTCCAAGCCCGGTTCCCTTGCCTGGCTTTTTCGTCGTAAAAAACGGATCAAATACCTTTTCGGTAAGCTCAGGAGAAATACCAGTCCCGTTATCTTTTATCCTGATAATGGCGGTATCACTGCCGCCCCGTCTTTTTGCCGAACAGCTCACGATAATAGCGCCGCCGTCCGGCATTGCGTCACGGGCATTACCGAACAAATTCTGAAATACCCTTTTAAGATAATCGGGGTCACCATTAATTTTAAAAGACCCTTCGGGCAATTCAAGCCGCAATTGATACTCTTTCCCTGATTGATCCTGATACTGAGCAATGAGTGAAGATAAAAATTTCTTCAAGTCTATATGTCGATAATCAAGCAGTTTTTTCCGACCAAGGGCAAGAAGTTCAGAAATTAAAAATCGGGCGTCTGCCGTCGTCTCAAGGATCAGTTCCATCCTTTTCTTTGTTTCCGGTTCAGCGCTTTCCTTTGATGTCATGGCAGTAAGATCGGTAATCGTCTGAAGTGTATTGTTGAAATCATGGGCCATCCCGCTTGCAAGTGATCCTATCGATTCCATTTTCTGGTGCTGGAACAATCGGTCTGCCATCTCTTCACGCTGTGCTACCGCCATTTCCCGGTCAGTGACATCGGCCATCAGGCCGTCATAGGCTTCTGCTGCAGCGCCTCTGGCTACTTTTTGGATGGTACAATCGACATGTTTGATCTTGCCGTTCGGATCACGTATTTCCAGAGTCTTTTTTCCTCCGCGCAGTTCCGGTTTGAACATCTCAGGTTTTGT
>JBEKUX010000071.1:0-13490 GCA_049514575.1 Chitinispirillaceae bacterium
AGGGTTTCTCTTCCGCCGGCTATTTTTCCTCCATCTCGGCGTCACGTTCAAGGTTGTATTTCACCCATGCATCCGTGCTGTCCTTTTTCTGATCAATCTGCCCTGTTGTAAAAGTTCCGCTGCGCTCAACGCGGATCTGCTGACCGGCGACGATGGTGATCCATTCGCGAAGCGTCACTTCGCGCGGCCCTTCGACTTCTGACGGACCTTTCACTTCACGCCGCTCCGATGAATCAGGCGCCGATACTCCCTTTTGCAAATCAGTGCCCGGCCCTACCGCAACTTTTCCTTCATATACCGCCACGTCGGTGGCGGTGTCCGCCCCAACGTCCACGCGAAACACGGTGCCTCTGATCCCGGCAACGGCGGTCGGCGATTCGATGCTGAATTTCTGTCCGGTGCCCGATATTTTTTTCATAGCGGCCCATACCCTGCCGGAAAGGATTTTCGCGTTCGAAATTACTGTAGTATCGGGTTGGGCGGTGACCGTCAGGGTGCTCTTCTCCCCGAGACGCAGTATCCCGCCGTTCGCCCAGCGTATCTCCAGGGAGCTTGCTGCGCCTGTCCTGCAAAAGTCTTTCGCAAAAATCTTAAAGCCGCTGTGCACCGGCTCCCAGCGCTTGCCGCCGGCATGATACACGTCGGCAGTGCCAATGACTTTTTCGATGGTCCCGGCCGGACCGGCAAATGCTGTCGCTGCAAATAGTATTAAAACCAAAAAGACAGCACGATTCGTCTGCATAGCGATCTCCAAAGATAGGTGAACTGAGGTGAACGTTTTAGGCAATATACATTTTCCCATAACAAGTTTTCTTTTGCTGAAGGTTTATGTTTGGGTGTGAGTAAAATTATTAAAAAATAATTTTCATTGGCTAAAGGCAATTGATTGGGTAGCGGGTAGGTACCATTGTGCAGAACCGAACTGTATTTGACCCGTACCCTCAAGCACCAGTGCGTTGAAATCTAAATAATAAAAAGATTTAAAGAATCTATTTTTGCTGAACGATGTTTGTGGGTGGGGGTAAAGGATGCGCAAAGCTGCACGACCGGTGCCCACCCCCTACCCCGTATAGAGCCTTTAGCTAAAATAATAATAGAATTTTGGTTGCATATGACCCTGTCGGTTCTTAAATTATAGGACATTGGATTTCATCTGAAAGGGAAACTACATGCACTGGATTTATGCTCACCTTATCGGTGACTACATTCTTCAAACCGACTGGATGGCGCAGAATAAAAAGAAGAATGATCTCGCCTGCATCGCCCATGTCGCTGTCTACATGGTCCCCTTCCTGTTCTGCGGGTTCAACTGGTGGCAGATGCTCCTCATCGCTGCGCAGCATTATGCATTGGACCGTACCGAATTTGTGGGATGGTTCATGACAATAAAAGGATCAAAGACGTTCCGCGACGGCCCGCATGCTCCCTGGTCCTCGGTGATTACCGACAATATCCTGCATATTCTGTGGATAGCGATCGTGGCGTGGCTGCCGAAGGTACTGTAGCGCGTCTAAATTATTTACCGGTAATGCTCCCACCATTTCGCCGGACACGTCCGTACGCTGTCAATTGGCGGAGGGGTCACGATTCCTTTAGGAACGCAATCCACGGCACGCGTATAGTAGCGGACTCCGGCCTCTTCGTCATGCAGACAGAATGATACTGTAGCAGCGGCAAGAAGCACATGCCAGCGGCGATATCGTTCAGGCGACTTATCGAGCAAAGCGAGCGACGACGCGAGCGCGGCGCGAGCGTCATCATACTTTGCAGAAGAAAATGCGACGGCGGCGCGATAATAATCGACCTGCGCCATGCCGCTGTACATTTTTTCCTCTTTGTAGGACTCCATGGCGCGGTCAAGATAGCCCATGGCTTCCGGAATACGGTCCTTCATGATGCAGAGCTGCGCCTGCACCGTGAGCCAGAATGCGGTCTCTGCATTGCCGGAAAATACCTTTTTTGGTCTCCCCCGCCCGTACCAGGCAAAGGCGCTGTCGTACTTTGAAGCCTGCAAATTTACAAGAGCCAGGAATCCTGCCGCAAAAGCCGCACCTCCGGGGTCGCCGAAATAAATAAAGTCTCTGTATGCCGCCGAAAATGCGTCTCCGGCGCTGTCGAGCCTGCCGAGTTCGTAATTGACCCGTCCGATATTGAAAAGGCACTGGGCCTGCTCAAGCGGAAGATCGACCCGTGCAGCGGCCGTATATGCTTTCCGGTATTCGGCAAGCGCACCGAGCAGATTACCGCTTGTGAAATCAAACGAGGCCCGTGCGCCGTACAGGCGGGCGGACTCGCCCGGGTCCGGCCTTCCCGCCCCCCCGCACGAGATCAGCAGCAATGCGATACTTTCTGCAATCAGTGCGTATATTTTTTTCATATTATCCTTATTTATATGTGTAGCTATTGTTAATTTATTTTATAGTTTTTAAAATTTTACTACTCTCACGGCAGTCGCGATCCATGCTTGGCAGAAGTCATGTCTGCTTTAGCCTGCGGTGACTTCGCACCTAGGCCTCGCAGATTTACAGCCTCACTCCGTTTCGGCTTCCAAGGCTCAGCCATCCATAATCCTTTATTATTATATTCGTTCATGGCTCATTCTTCAGCATCTTGTCTTCCGGTTTCCCTGTCATCTGCCTGATAAGCCAGTTTTTCTGCAGCCCCCGCATCATGACCTCGGCCTGGTCGAGATTGTCCTGGATCTGGTCGACCATGGGGCCGAAATGTGTCGAAACGTCCTTCACATTACCCATAATCACCTGCGCATCGGAAAGCGCCTTCTGAACACCGGCCATCACGATTTTGAGTGAATCCACCAGCACGATGCTCGATACGCCGACTGTGTTGATGGTCCCCATAAGCGAATCAACCTGTTTCATGACCTTCGACGACTGTACCGCGACCATATTCACATTTCGTAAAATCGCCGAAGTCTGGTTAACGACCGAGTCTTCGCTCAGGAGCTTCCCCACCGCACCCTTTCCCGCGGCAATCCGTCGTATGACAGAGTCGATCTGCCCGATCATGCCCGTCACCTGCTCGGTCAGTTTGTCGATCCGCAGACCATATCCGGGCGTCAGCGTATCGCGATCATTCACCACCGGTGCGTTTTTTGATCCGCCGGTAAGCTGTATCTCCCAGTCGCCGACAACGAGGTTTTTCTGCTGAAGCAGTGCCCGCGTATCTTTCCTTACGAACTGGCGATAACGCCGGTTGATCTTGAAGGTTACATCGATGCACCCCTCCCTGATGAGCGCAATACTGGTCACATGGCCGATTGACATGCCGGATATCGTTACCTGATTGCCGTTACCGAGACCGTAGCTCTGGTCGTACAGAACATGAAGCCGGCACCAGCCCTGCAGCACTTCGGATTTGGCCAGCGTATACAAAAGCAGGCCGGGTATCACGATGATCGGTATGATGGCGAACAGTCCGACAAAAAACGTCCGGTGCCTTCTGATAAACGGGTCGCTTGTCTGCCGTGTCGAATGCTTCTCCGCCATAACGAATATCGCTCCTTGCTACCGTTTCTTTATTCTCGGCCGGAAAATTCGTCCCGGCAGGGCGCTAATATTCCTTCATCAAGTACCATGCGTCGGGCCGGAAGGTTCGGCAGGACCGAAAGATGGTTGGTCATCATGATCACCGCCATTGCCCTCTCCTTCCAGCGTTGTTCGATGACGGAAAGAAATTTTTGCATGGCCTCCGGGTCAAGGCCGGAGAGCGGTTCATCGAGAATGAGCAGGATCGGATCGCCGATAAGAGCACGGCAGAGCGCCACTGCTTTGCACTCATACGCCGAAAGCGCCTCGGGGTACCGGCTGTCGATGCCGGAAGAGAGCATCAGGTTTTCCATTTCAGTCCGGACTCTTTTCATAATCGCTTCCCCGTTACTACCTCCCCTGTTCCGCAGGGGCAGAGCAAGATTGTCGAATACCGTGAAATTGGAGATAAGCGCATGTACCTGAAACATGTATCCGATGGACTGCCGGGCACGGAGAAGTTCTCCTTTGGGCAGGGCCGCAATATCGGTACCGTCCCACAGCACCTTGCCCGATGTCGGCTTAATCAACCCCGCGCACAGCTCCAGAAGCGAACTCTTACCGGTACCGCTCCTGCCGCCGATGATGACGATTTCTCCTCTCCGGACAGTCAAATTAATTCCACGCAGCACCGGCGGCGCTGCGCCCCAGCCAAAAAAAACCTCTTCGAGGTCAATTCTATCTCGCATAAAAACCGGCCATCACCATACTTATGGTAACAATGACGTTCACCACGATAGTGCCGGCCATGGAGCCGACAACCGACTTGATCGCGGCCTGCGGAACGCCCCGTATGTTGGCGACCCTTAATCCGTAATGGCTGCTTACTACCGCTATGATCATGCCGAAAACAATGCTTTTAAACGTCGAAATCGCAATATCGGTTGTTGACAGCGCAACAAGCACCTTTGATAAAAATATCCCGAATGGAATATAGACGGTAACCCGAGCTACAATAAGCCCGCCGATGATCGAGATTATGTCAAAATATACGTTGAGGCAGATCATTGCCCCTACCATTCCCACGAGCGCCGGCAGGGCCAGAAAATAGACCGGATCGATGCCCATGACCTCAAGCGCAGCTACCTCCTTGTTCACGCGCATGGTGCCTATATAAGCGGCAAGCGCGGCGCCTGAACGGCCGATCACCACAATTGAGGTGAAAAAAGGGCCCAGCTCACGCACCACCACGATCACCAGAATATTTCCGAAATATTCGGAAACGCCGAACCTCGGCATATTGGTCGTGGCCTGCATGATGATGGTGCTGCCGCAGATGAAAGCGATAATGCTCACGAGTCCCAGCGCCTCAACGCCGGTATACAGCAGCTGCCGCGACAGCTGGCTTCTAATCGAAGCGAACGACGTCCGTGAAGGTCGGAAAACACCAGTGACCGTGTCCCAGAAAAGAACGGCCATCGCGGCAAAATTTGCCCCTTCGTCTATGCACGCTTTCCCTGTTGAGTTGATTGTCCGTAATAAAAAAGCCATCATGAACTTCCCTGCTCCTTTTCACTTTGTCTTCATCGCAAACACGCCGTCCCAGCCGGATGGCGTCGTCGTCTTTTTATAACTTCTGCAGCGCTCTATGTAGGTATGACTTGGGCCGTCGCCGGGATCGGCTGCCATGGCCTGCTTGAAAAGCGCCTCGGCTTCGTCCCAAAGCATTGCCCGGTACCGTTCCAGTCCCTGACGGAAAAAATCCACTGTTTTTTGTTTTACCGCGCCTACGTCGGTATCCGACAGGCCGAGTAGTTCATAGATCCGGACCGGCTGCTCTTTTCCGACGACCCGCACCACGTCCAGCTCACGAACCGGGCAGGAATCCTTTATTTTATTGTAAGTAAATTCAGAGAGCGTGATGGCGGTGCCGTACTCCTTGTTGGTTCCCTCCAGCCGCGAGCCGAGCACCACCGGATCACCCATTGCTGTATAGCTTTTTTTCTTTTCAGACCCGACGTTACCCACGGTCACGAAGCCCGTGTTTATGCCGAAGCGGGTGAAAAGGTCGGGCAAACCCCGCTTTGCCAGATCGGCGTTCAAAAGATTGAGACGCTGCTTCATGGCCCAGACGCACCGTATGCAGTTAAGTGCATGGCATGGATCATCGGTGGGTGCGCCCCAGAAGGCCATGATGGCATCACCCTCGTATTTGGAAATGTAGCCGCCATGGTCCAGTACCACGTCGGACATGGCGCCGAGATACTCGTTTATAAGAGCTATAAGACGCTCCGGCGAACCCAGTTTCTCGGCGATGGAGGAAAAGCCTTTGATGTCCGAGAAAAAAACAGTGATCTCCTTCTTCTCGCCGCCCATCTGCAGCAGCTCCGGATTTGCCATTATCTTGTCAACCAGATCTTTGGACATGTACCCCTGAAACATGTTTTTAATCCAGAGTTTCTGCCGCTCCTCGGCAAGGTAACTGTATCCGAGGATACCCATGTTGGTGAAGAGCATCACGGAAAGCGGGCGCACGAGCTCCACCCACACCAGCGTCTTGTCGAAAATCAGGCACACGGCCGCGAAATAGGCAATCGCCGTTCCCGCAAGCGTCAATCCGGCCGCCAGCGGCTTGAATCGGAGCGAGACGAACACTGTGAACAGGCCCATGACCACCAGGATAGCCAGGTTGACCTGCCAGGGCGGCATTGTGACGAATTTTCCGGTAAGCAGCATTTCTATGATATTTGCGTGTATCTCGGGTCCTGGAAAGCTGCTGCTGAACGGGACCGAGCGCAAATCCATGAGTCCGGCGGCGGTTGCGCCAACGATGACGATCTTGTTTTTGAAATACGCAGCAGGCACGTTCTCGTTAAGTACGTCGGCGTAGGAAATATAACGGAATTTCTTATACTGCCCGAAGTAGGTGATATAAAATCTTCCCTCTCTGTCAACCGGTACCTTGAGCCGGTCGCCCAGATAAAGGAAACGACCGGGCTTCACCCGCACCTGCCCGGCCGTAATGCCGAGACGATCAAGCACGATCTGCAGGTCCATTGAGGGGTAACAGCGGCCGTTAAGGGAGATAAAGGGCATCTGCCGCCGGGAAACGCCGTCCATATCGGGCTCGATGTTGTAGTAACCGGTTCCTCTGGCCCGGGTCAGAAGCGACAATACAGGCGGGATAACGCGGCCTACCTGATAGTGGTCACCTCCGGCGTTGTACCAGGCAAACTTGTCAGCAACAGCCGGCGGAAATGTGTAGGCGCGGGAACGGATGGTGAGATCGGAGCTGTCCACCGGTTTGCCGGTGGAAAAATAAAAGGGAAAGTAGATCCTGCCTGAGGCGGCTGCCGTCTCACCGAACTCAGCGTCGTATCCCCAATTGGAGAGAACGCAGCGGATGATGGGAGAAAGCGCCTGCCGTACCATAGCCGGCGGAAGCACGCCGGAAAGGCTGCGCTGCACCGCACCTGCCTTGGCGTCCTCAAAGAGCTGCACCATATCGGGTTTGACGCTGTCGGGTTCTGTAAAAAAAACGTCGAATGCAATGGCGGCAGCTCCGCCTGAAGCGAGATACTCCGCTATCTTGGCGTGGAAAAGCCGGGGCCAGTTCTGGAACCTGCCCAGCCGTGCAAGCGAGGCATCGTCGATATCGACGATCACCACATCCTCGATATTCTGCTCGTTCATCGCGCCCAGTTTCAGCCGGTAGCGCAGGTCGTACGATTTGTTCTCAAGTCCTTGAAACAACCCGGGAAGAATGAACGTAACTCCCGCTATGACGGCGACCACACCCATGCCTATGAGCGCACCCGTCGTTTTTTTTCTGCGGCCTGCTGTGCTCATATGTCCTGCATTATCAAGAGGCGTAAAATTCCGGTTGTCGAAATCATTCGTTCACCATAACTATACATATAGAAAATAATAAGATGCACGTCGCGGTTTTGTCCAGCAATTTTAAAACAGGCATTGAAGCTATCTCAATGCCGCTGCATCGCATCCCATGTTTTCCCGGAAACCGTACAACTGCCCGGATTGAAAAACGACAGGGCGTCTTCGCCGGTAAGTTCTGAAAGTATTATCGAGGAAGATACAGTACTTGTTTTTTGTGCAGTATCCATGGTATCCACTGGCTTTTGACGGGCCGTAAGTCTGATTTGCTGCGACAACTCCGGCAGATCATATTCAAGGATGACTTGGCCGTTGGCCGGAAGTTCGACGCCGCGCGGGATTTCAAGGCGTACGGTGCTGTCCGCCCCGGCAAACTCGACGAGCATTGCCTTTACTCCGGCGCTGCCACCGTTTACAATAGTAACAGGAATATTAAGAAGCATGTTTCCTGCTTCACCGACCACGCCGCGGATGGAATATATCTGGATCTCTCTGCTCGTGCCCCGTACATGCGCTGCCGGAAGTTTTATCGCACTGCAGACTTTCGCGGCCGGCCGCCACGTTGATTCGGCCGCAAAAACCTGCCATCGGCTTGCCAGCGACTCGACGCGCTGCGCGAGGTTCACGTTATCGCCGATGACCGTGTACTCCATTCGTTCTTCGCCGCCGACATTGCCGCCGGCGAATTCCCCGGTGTTGCACCCGATACCGATAAAAATGGGCGCCTGCCCCTCCAAGATCAGCTCGCCGTTGAACTTCCATAATGCACACTGCATTTCAACGCTCGCGCGGATGGCATGCAGCTGCGCGTTATCATCGGGAAGCATCACGTTCCAGAATGCCATGATCATGTCGCCGCCGAACTTGTGCAGCGTTCCGCTGTTACGGGTGACGATTTCGGTGGTGATGCTGAAATACCGGTTGAGCTTTTCCACCACCGCAAGAGCGCTCATTTTTTCCGCCATCACCGAAAAACCGACAATATCGCAGAAAAATACCGTACCATATTTTTTTCCACCGCCGAGCTCCAGCGGAATAGTGCCGTCGATGACCCCTTCGACGACGTCTTTCGACAGATACCGCGAGAGCGTTGAGCGCAGCTGGCTTTCTTTTTCGACCGCGGTGAATAAATCGGCGTTTTTAATGGCAATCGCAACCTGACCGGCTATGCTCGTCAGCATGGCAAGATCTTCGGAATTAAACGCATGGAGGCTCGACATCGTATCGACGCTGATGATGCCGAGGAGTTCATCTCTACAGATAAAGGGAGCGCACATGAGCGACCGTATTGAAAATTTCACGATCGACTCCTGCACCGCAAAACGGTCGTCCTTCTGAGCGTCCGACGAAAGAATCGACTGCTTCTTTTCAATGACCGTTTTTATGATCGTGCGGCTGATCGCGAAATCCCCGGTTACTCCGGCCGGGGAACGCGATCGCCCCAGCCGGGGGACCATTTCGCCGGAAGCCTTGTCCGAAAGCAGGATGAACGCACGGTTGGCATGTGGGAAGATATCGAAGATGCCTTCCATTATTTTTTCGAAAAGGCCGGTTGGTTTTGTCAAGGCACTCAGGTCGTTGGACACCTTGACCATGGTCTGGAGGCGCTTGACGGCATCCAGGAGCGCTTTGCTGCCCCCGTTTTTTTCTCCCATGGCGATTTCGAGCATACTGCGCGAAGCGTCAATGGTGGCGCTTACCGAGGGCAAACGCGTATCCGAGGTAAGCATCATGGAAAGGCCTCGAGTGAGGTTTCGCGCCTCCGCTGCTTGTTTTTTAAGCAATAACGGGTCCTGCCCTTCCGCATGAAAAATCAATTGGCATGAACAGATGGTGATTGCGTCGCCATCGTACAGCGGCTGCGGTATGAATCGGGACAACTGCTTGCCGTTGACAAACGTTCCGTTCGCCGAGCCGAGATCGACCAGAATGAAGTAATTATCCTTCTCGCGTATACTCGCGTGCTGTCTGCTTACGTTGGATTCGTGAAGGCTGATCCCCTTTTCAAGTGCGCGGCCGATAACCGTCTCGCCGGTAAGCCGTATAACGGTTCCTTTATTTTTTCCCTCAACGATTTCTACGTAAGCCATAGTGTTCTTAAAGATAAGTGATGTATGCGATATTTTAATAGTGTCTTTACATTATAAAGAGCAGCGAATAGTTGAAAATTTACGATATTTCATTCCTAAAATCAGATAAATACTATTTATTTTGTTAATGATAAACCGTCAAAAAGCCTTCGACAGAAGAGGTTATTTAAAAATGTATCAATTGGTACAATTTAATTGGAAATATTTTAGGTGCATACTCAAAAAAGTTATTATATAATATAAATAGAGATAGGAAGTGTACTACTGTACTATGTCAGGTAAACAAAGTTTTTTATTAACTATAACATTAAGGAGGGGGTTTATGGGTTTAAACATACGTTATCGAAGAGTGCTGTGTGCCCTGCTTTTTGTTGCCGGAGCCGGATTTTTAAGCGTATCAATGTCTGCCACAACGACACTAACCGTTGATGGCAGCGTCAAGCAGGGTAACATTCCCCATTTCTGGAGTGCATGTGTCGGTACAGGGACAATGGAGTATTGTTTAAAACCGGCCTGGATCACCGCAGCCAGGATAGGGGCTAAGGAAGCAGGATTGCAGCGTGTCCGAGGACACGGGATCCTCATCCATTGGAACAATGTGGATAATATCCACGTAGGGACCAGTCCAAACTGGAGTTTCTCGGTTATCGATCAAATTTACGATACCCTTATCGCGTGCGGCCTGAGGCCGGTCGTTGAACTCGATTTCATGCCCACGAGTCTGCAGTCAAATGGAGTAACAAGCCCACCAAACAACTATACCACATATAAGAGTTTTATTGCTGCGCTTGCCCAAAATCTTGAATCGCGTTATGGCGCCGCTGAGGTCCGAAAGTGGTATTGGGAGGTGTGGAATGAGTATGATTATTCGGGTTTCTGGAACAGCGATGCAGCTCATTATTACACGATGTACGACAGTGCCTCCGCAGGCGTGAGAAGCGTTGATACGAACATAATAATCGGAGGACCGGCGACCACGGGTAACGGCCCGTTGCAGAATTTTTGGAATAGCTGCAACGCATACGGGATCAAGTTCCTGTCCAACCACCAGTACGGGAACGGTCCAGGAGCTACTTCCGATCCGGTCAATATTCGAAATGACAATCGCACCCGGTCAACGGTGATTAAAGGCACGGGCAAAAGTCTGTCTTCTCTTAACACCGAATATAATTCCACCTATTCAGGTCAGGGTGGAAATAGTGGCAACGCAAACTGCGTAAGTATGGATTCGCATATTAATGCGGCGTTTGTCGCAAAATGCGTCAAACTCATTATCGCCGATTGCATAAGCGGCAGTAACCTTTATCCCAATGTGCTTTCGTACTGGGCGTTATCGGATTGTTTCGATGAATGGGGGGGCAACAATCTGAACTCCTATATTGAAGGCAATGGTAACATTCCGTTCGCGGAGGTATTCGGTCTGATAAATTATCAGGGACTTCGAAAAGCGACCTTTACCGCCTTTAAAATGCTTAATGCAATGGGTACTGTCGGCCTGTCATTGACCGGCGGTTCCGGTGATGCCGATGGGATCGACGGGTTTGCGACCGTGAACGCCGACTCCTCTGTGGTGGCCATTCTCGTTTACAGCCATTATACAAATTACACTACGACCAGCGCCGACAACACGGCGAGCCTGACCATCAACCATCTTCCTTTTGCTAACGGCCAGACGTTGTACTACCACCATTTCCGGGTAGATTCCCTTCACAACAACCCGTATGCCGTTTGGGAAAGCCAGGGAAAACCGGCCACTCCCAGCACGGCGCAATGGAATGCCCTTTATGCCAGCGATGGTCGTAATGGTCTTGATTCATTGGAGCAGTCAACCACCCTTTCGTATACGGGCGCTTCGATCGTGAAATCCTTCGCGATGCCGCGATTTGCGGTTTCTCTGCTGACGTATTCAACCCATGATATTGGCAAGTTGGGGTCGGTGTCTATTCGCACTCCAGTGCAGTCATCTGTCGACCATGCGTACCTGTCAGTAAAGGGAGTGAGGCTGATGGTAAACTCTCCGCACGAAAGTCCGGTGAATATTTTTGTCTATTCCGCTAATGGCCGGCTCCTCAAGAAATACCGCATTACGCAACAGTCGTTTGATTTGAGCAAAGGTCTGGTCAAGGGTCTTTATTGTATTGAAGCGGAAACAATCGGAGCGCGGATAGTTAAAAAAATAGTGGTGCAATAAAATAATGAACTACCGCGGGTTAAAGCCCGCGGTTTCTGTTCCCGTGGCATAGCTTTCAGTTATGCCGCAAGGGAACTCTGTTTCGCTTCATGCTGCCCTTCATCCCTTGGCTTTAAAGTCCAGGAGGGGTGGGCGTTTTTTTTATAAAGTATTCGTGCCTTGCGGTCCGGGTTTATTATTGTACTAACCACTTAAAAAAGGGGAATGGAATGAGAAGATTTTTCGTCGCAGGAGTGATCGTTGTTTCGACCGTTTCGATGTCCAGCGCCCAGAAATTTGAGTTTGGAATTGACTTCGGCTATGGACTTGGAATGGGGGATTCCGTTGGACATAATTCTGAGGATGATGGATCCGGTAACCATCTCAAATGGGAACAGGTATACGGAGGAATGGGTAATGGTTTTAAGATAATGGCCGATGGCACTTTTTACATCAATGAAAACTTCGGCGTTATCGCCATGTCCGGTTATTCTTGGCATGGAGGTTATTCTACTACATGGCAACGGGCCATTGACGGGCTTTATGTCAACACAGATTCAGTAACGTCAAGCTATGTTCCTGTCAACATTGGCCTGAAATTTAGGACCAAAATGGGGAAAATAACGCCCTATATGTATTTGGCGCCGGGCCTGTATTTTCCGAAGGAAAAGAAAATTTTTTCTCAAGTTGCCCCCGGCAGTGTCCTGCCTGATGAAACATATACGTATTCGTTTTCTACGGGATTCGGTTTTACCGCAGGCGTTGGCGCAGCGATCGCGGTCTCCGATAATATAGGTGTCAAGCTGGAAATCACGCCGACCTATGCGTTTGCAAACGTTACCCAGTATACCGATCAGCAGGCCGGACAACCGACGGCGACCTATATTTTTAAGAACAACACCGCGACTCTTCCGAAAAATCCGCCGCCGAATACCTATTATCAATATGATCAGCCGCGGCATACATTCAATTCCGTGGCACTAAAACTCGGTGGATACATCGATTTCTGAGCGAAGCTATTGTTGCATTGAAAGCCCCTTTTTTCCAAAAGAGAGAAAGGGGCTTTTTTATCAAACCGGCCGGAAAACTCAGGTTTTTTTTAAGCACGTTTGAGGCATGACGTTTTGAAGTGAGGGATTAGCGACTTCCCCCTTAAGAGTTCATTATTTTTTGAGATATTCTAAAACAATTCTTAAGCCATAATGTCCTTAAAGATAAAGACGTCCATCATCTAAAAGATAATATTCATGCAGCATTTTTTGAATTTCTTCCCGCTGCCGCACGGACAGGGATCGTTGCGGTTGACATCAGTATACCGTTTCCTAAATGTTTCTCCCCTCACCGAGCCATCATCCCGGAATTTTGACTGGTATTGTTCCTCCAGAGCGGAAACCCACCCCGTCCACGCACCGGCCGGAGGATATCGACCTGATTGCGCCAGGTAATCAAAGAACCCGCGCAATAGTTCCGGTACAATGCGCCGGACACTGAGTGGAGTATCAATCCGGGTCATGCGATTGAGCAGGATTTCTTCGAGGTCTGTAATGGAAAACGCTTCAGGCGAACATCCACTCCGTACCCGGCAAGCTTCGGCAAAAACTCCGAGGATTTTTTCCGCATGAGGTTTTTGGTCAGGGTCAATGAATAGAAATTGCTGTGACAAAAGAAAATCATCAGTAAGGCTTTTAAAATCGGAAAACATACAGCATTATTTTTCCAAGCGGCTTATCAATATCTGCCGAGTGTTCCTTGCCACAATCTCATAAAGCCTGACGATCGGCAGATACCGGAAGAACTGTCGCCTGCCGTGTGAGGCCTTTACGCTGACAAGCTTATCATGCAACCGTCGCG
>JBEKUX010000072.1:0-12508 GCA_049514575.1 Chitinispirillaceae bacterium
CTTTGCTTGCGGTAGCGATGATTGCTGGAGGCTGCATTTTGGTACGTCGAGGAACCACCGCGGCAACACCTTCCCGATTTGCGGTTTATGGGGGCGGTTTTTTTGTTTTTGCCGCGTTTTTCTCAGGTATTTTCTGGCCGCGATATTTCTTGCAGTATTATTGTCTGACACCTGTTTTGCTCATCAATATTTTCTACGGGATGTATTGCCTTAAAAAAAACATTAACGCCCGAACCGCCAGAACGATTTTCGCATTATCGGCAGTTTCCGTGGCTTTGCTGGTGAGGGTTATTTTCAAGCCAAGTCCGTTTTCGTATGGATTTTATCTCGTAGTGGCGGCGATTCCCGCGTATTATCTGTTTTTTTTCCATATTCTCTGCTGCTGGCTTAAAAAGATTTTCTTCCATTTTCCCGAGGCGCTTTTTAAAACGGTTTTACTGTTTTTCTTCGTCATGCAGGCGCTTTTATGGTGGAATATCTCCCAAACGCATTACAGCAACAAAACGGTTAGGCTAGTGTTCAAAAGGGGTATGGTATATAAAGGGACGATGTATGCCGGTAACGACGTGAACACGCAGGATTATGTCAACGCGCTGTTGTACCTTAACAAAAATACCCGTCCCGATCAGACGCTGGTTGTATTTCCTGATGGCGTAAGTATGAATTTTTTTACCGGGCTTTACAATCCGACAGGAGATATCTTTTTCCTGCCGACGACACTAGGGTATACTACGGAAGAGAGTATAATTGCCAAGCTGGATCGTTATAAAGTTGATTATGTGGTTCTGCTTACCCGCGATGCTACGGAATACGGTGCGGCATCTTTTGGCAGGGATTACGCAAAGAAGATTGCTGAATGGGTCAAGAGCAGGTACGATCTGGTGAAGGTGTTCGGCGACTATCCTTATACCAGCCAGCGCGGCGGTATTGCAATATACAAACGGCATGGCGGGAATTGATGCGTTCAATTATCGGATATTTTCTGCGACACAAAAGAGCATTATCATGAAAATAACCATAGAACTTCTCAATAGTGAAAATACGGTTGCCGTCGATAATGTTTCGATCGGTAAGCTCATTGAATCATCGGGCAGACAGCAGCTGTGGGAGGAACGGCGCGGCGCCGTTATTGACGTCGTCGTCATTCATTATACGAGCGCCGCCGCGCTGTCGCCGGCGGACCCCTTTAACAGGGAGCTTGTCCTGAAACTGTTCTGCGACTACGGTGTGTCAAGCCACTATCTCATCGACCGGGAAGGCGGCGTCAGCCTGCTGGTGCCCGAAGATATGAAGGCGTGGCATGCCGGCGGAAGCATCATGCCAGAGCCGGACAATCGTCAGGCGGTCAACGATTTCTCGATCGGGATCGAACTCATGGCCACCGCAACTTCAGGATTTACGCCTCCGCAGTACCGGAGCCTGGTACGGCTTTGTGCGGGTATAGAACAGCGCTATGGCCGTAAGTTCCTATATGTAGGACACGATCAGATCGCTGGCGACCGGGCGGTATCCAGGGGACTACGGAAAGAGAAAAAGGTCGATCCGGGCCGGCTGTTTGATTGGGACGATTTTTCCAGACAGTTGGAAGGGGAAAGAAATGTGGAACGTGTCGCCTGAAAGATTAAAACTTATTACGGTTTCGGCCTTAATAATCGCGATATTCATTCCTTCACGGATTTTTCTTTTATACGATGCAAAACCCGCGGGCACTGATACTGAATTGTACGCCCGGTATGCCTATATTCACGGGCTTGCGGCGGAGTGTCACCTGTCGTTTCATGATTGTTATCGTACCATGGGTCTTGCCGATATTTCCGGGCCCGGACCGAAAACATTTGATTCTCTGGCGATGACGGTTGTAGCGTACCCGCCGTTTGCCGTTGCAATGATGAGTGTTCCCGCAATCTTCGTTCAGGGAGGCGCCCCGATTTCTCGCATGTCTATGACCGAGTTTATCGGGCGTTATAAAAAAGCATACCCCTGGCTCTGTGCAGCGGCTGAATTGCTCATGGTGATTATCGTGAGCTTTCTGGTGCTCCGCCTCTATAAGGATGAGCGACTGGTCATTACGGTTCTGCGGATGGGCCTGCTCTGCCTTGCGGGGATGTGCATGCCCCGCATCCTGTATAACCGTCTTGATGTACTGTTGAGTGCGCTCCTGATAGTGTCACTTGCGGCGCTGATAAAGGAAAAACCGCTTTCGCTCCTTTCGTTTTTCGTCTTTGCGCTTGCCGTTACTTTCAAACTTATTCCACTGTTTCTGCTGCCGGTCTGGATACTTGGTTCTTTGCGGCAGCGGCCTGACCGGCGCCTGTTGAAGGCCGTCATATCTAAAGGATTACAGGTCTCCGGGATAATTGCAGGCACGGCATTTTTTTTCTTTCTGCTGGAAGGGAAAGGAGTTTTCGATTTTCTGGCCTTCCATCTGGACCGCGGCATTCACATCGAATCCACGTGGGGTGTCCTTTCCCTCTTTGCCGCGAAGATATCGGGTACGTCTTTCAGGATGGCGTTATCCTCCGGAGCATACAACGTGTATACTCCGGCCGCAGGTCTTTTATCGATATTGTCTTCAACAACACTGTCCATTGCCATGTTGGCACTGACAATTCTTTTCGCCGTCAGGTGTCTTAAGAAATCGGCGACAGCAGAATCACGGGTAGCGTTACTGAGTCCGCGGGAGGTCATCGAGGGGACGCTACTCTGCCTGCTTATCGTTTTTGCCTTTGCGAAAATATTCTCTCCGCAATACCTGATTGTATTGATCCCGTTTGTGGCGCTTCTGCCCCGGAGGGGCAAAGGCGATTTCGTTTTTTTCTGTGTGTTTCTGGGCACCTGCTGTCTCACAACGTTCATCTATCCGCATTGTTATACAAAAGCGATTATTCACGGACCGACGCCCTTCGGCCTTTTCCTCCTGATTGCCCGTACGCTGCTGCTTTGTGGAATGACCGTTTTTCTTTTTGTCCGGGCGTTCGGTGGGCTGGGCGGAAATCAAAACAAGCAGCGTTCTATTCTATGCAAAGATTCCATCCGTCACGCGATTTTCTTCATGGTCTGTTCCCTCGGTTCTAAGATTTCTTTCTGGCGGCCATAAAAGACATGTGCCGGCGTCACACATTTGACAATAACAGAAAAGATCGGTACGCCCGCTATGCTTATATTCACCGGACATATCCAAAATGATAATAACGAGGCATAAAAAACAGTAGGGTAAATTATGGAAATGAAAAAAACTGCGTTTATTGCAGGAGTGAAACGGGTGAATTTTTTTGTGGTCGCGGCCGCCATAACCTTTGTGTATGTTCCTTCACGTCTCTGTCTCATGCATTAC
Source organism: Chitinispirillaceae bacterium (assembly GCA_049514575.1). Lineage (GTDB taxonomy): Bacteria > Fibrobacterota > Chitinivibrionia > Chitinivibrionales > Chitinispirillaceae > BOG-1184. The sequence goes on from JBEKUX010000072.1 coordinate 3,335, forward strand.
GGCAAAATCACGGCTGATATGGATACCGATCTTTACGCACGCTATGCCTATATCCACCGGCTTGCACGGGAACGCCATGTACCATTTCATGATCTTTACCGTACCATGGGCCTTGCCGACATCGTCGTGAGCGGGCCGAATACATTCGATTCGCTGACATTAACGATCGTTGCCTACCCACCATTTGCCGTGGCGATGATGACCGTTCCGGCGCTGATCGTGCAGCGAGGCCCGCCGATTTCCCGCATAAACCTGTCAGCGTTTACTGCGCGATATAAAAAAGTGTACCATTGGCTCAGTGCTGCGTCTGAAATGCTCACCGTGGTGATAGTGAGTTTGCTGGTGCTCGTTGTTTACAAAAATGAACGGGCCGTCCTTTCTGCGTTCCGGATGTGTATTGTATGCATGGCGGGGATGTGTATGCAGCAGATTCTCTACGACCGGCTTGACGTCATCCTCGGTGCGCTTCTGATGCTGTCGGTCGTGCTGCTCATCAGGAAATCCATGATTCTCAGGCTTCTTTCGTTTTTTATCTTTGCGCTCGCCGTTAATTTCAAGCTAATTCCGGTTTTCCTGCTGCCGGTCTGGATACTGGGTTCATTTCAGGCCTCTGATTTTGAGATGCCGACCTGGCGCGCCCGTGTTCTCCATATGGTGCGGATGTGTCTTTCCGGCGGTTTTTTACTTTGCGGAATGACGGCGGGTGTCACGCTGTTCTTTTATTTAATTGAGGGAAAGGGCGTTTTCGATTTTCTTGCCTTTCATCTTGTCCGGGGTATCCACATCGAGTCCACGTGGGGCGCGTTTTCACTCCTTGCCGCGCGCTTGTTCTGCACGCCTTTTCAGATGACCTTGACCTACGGAGCATACCACGTGGTCACACCGGCCACAACCGTTTTGTCATCACTGTCCATGGCAACATTGGCGGCCTGTTTGATCGCGGTGACCGTTCTATTCGTGGTCCGCTTCGTTGTCGGGCTCAGACAGCCCTCGTATTCGCCGCTAGGTCCCCAGGCGGTCATTGAGGCGTCGCTTCTTTACCTGTGCGTTGTTTTTTCCTTTTCCAAAGTATTTTCTCCACAGTATCTTCTTGTACTCGTGCCGCTCGTTGCGCTTTTACCCTATACCGGCAGGGGCGTATTCGTTTTTTCATGTGTTTTTATAGGGGTGTGCTGTCTTTCCACGATCATCTATCCGTATTGCTATACTAAGGCCATAATTCGAGGGCCGACCTGGTTCGGTCTCTACCTCCTCACCGCCCGAATGCTGCTGCTTCTTGGAATGACCGGTTTTCTTTTTGTCAGGGCGTCCGGTATGAGAGACAACGGTTCCCACTTTGGCGCAGGAAACGCCAATCAGGCAATTTCCCGATGACCGTATAGTCTTCTGGAACGTCTTCTGTTATTTCGCGGCCTCCAGGAATTGACGGGCAAGAGCAGTGTCTTTCGACATCCGGTAAAGGGCACTCATGTTCAGGAGGGCGGCTTTATTTCGGGGGTCAAACTCGACCACTTTCTTATACCAGCCGAGAGCGGCGCCGTAGTTGTTTAACGCCTGGTCAATCGAAGCCAGGTTAAGGTACGCCGCGACGAAATATTTATTTATGGCAAGCACTCTGTGAAAATAGCACTCAGCACTGTCGTAGTTTTTCATTTTAAGGTATGTTGCGCCTATATTGTTAAGCGTTTTCGTGTTGTTTGGTTTCAATGATACGGCTCTTTTATAAGCCTCAATTGCGCTTTCCTTTCTGTCAGCTTCACTGTAAGCATTTCCTAAATAGAACCACGAGTCCCAGTCGCGCGGATATATGGCAAGGCCCTTCTGATATTCGGCGATTGCCCGGGATAAGAGCATTGAATCTTTATGAGGGTACTTTTCAAGATATCTCAATTCCTGGCATGCGGAGCCAAGATAGCTGTGCGCCCGGAAACTCGCAGGGTTTTTTACGATATCACGGGAAATAAGCATAAAATTGTCTTTCCAGTCGAGATTGCGGTTGACGGTAATGAACGCGTACAGTGCAATGACGGCAACCATAGCTGCTGACAGCAGCGGCTTCCGGTACTTCAGTCGCTGCGCGGAATTTGCCGCCAGCATGACAATTGCAATGCAGAAGCCGAGCGAAGGAGTGAACAGCAGGCGTTCTCCCAGTGTCACACCGATTTTTATGAACAGGTTTGTGGAAATTGAAAATGACAGAAGGAAAAAAAGCATGCCGAAGGCCGTAGGTTTTTTTTTGTATACCCCGGCAATGCCGACGATCAATATGAAAAGGTACACGATCAGAGACATGAACGCCTTTGGATCGGCCCAGGTCGTGACCGGGATCTGATTGTAGGAATAGTCCCAGCACAACGGGTAGGGGATGAAAAGAAGCCGAAGGTATTTGCCGAGGATCACAAAGGCGGTAGCGAGTCGGTCTGCCCGGTTATCCGTAGCCAGAAGAGCGTTGTTGATAAACTGCAGTGGTTCTCTGAAAGTGAAATAATCGAGAATCCTGCTGCGGAACACGATATAGAACAGCGCAACAAGACAGAACGGCAGGGTGAGCATGACGATCCGCTTTAGTGGCAGGGTCCGGAAGGTGAAGAGTGTGACCGGCAGTATTCCCAGGAGTGTAAGCCCGTGTTCTTTGGAAAGCAGGCACAGGAAGTATGACAGTAAACCTGCGGCAAGAGCGAAGATGTTTTTCCTGTCGCTGTGACATAGGACACAATAGAGTGTGAGGACAGAAAATAAAAACGCAAGGATTTCATCCAGTCCCTTTATGCTGGCAACCGCTTCCGTGTGGATCGGGTGTGCAGTGAAAAGCAGCGTGATACAGAAAGAAATAGCCGTAGATTTTCCGGTAAAAAGCCGGCGAAGAAGGAAAAAAAGGAGGCTGCAGCACAGGGCGTAAATAAGCACATTGATGAGATGATTGAAATGAGGATTGTTGCCGTAGAGCGAATGTTCGATTGCAAAACAGGCCACCGGCAATGGGCGGTAGATTTGATCGTTACTTCCGTTATACCCGAAGTAGGTGGATTTTACAAAAATTACAGGAATCCCCTTGATTCCCTGCTGGACAAGTTTATTTTCGGAATTATAGATGGCATCGTCCAGTGTGTAGCCGTTTGGAACCGTGTTCCGGTAAATCAGGAAGGCGAAAAGAAATATCACGCAGCCGAGCAGCAGCGGCAGGTTTTTACGGGAAACATAGTGTTCGAACATAGATATAGAGCTTCCTCGCGGCCCGGCGTCGTCGAAATGATTGCCCTCTATAACGGCACCGACAATTCCTGTTCTTGCACCTGCCGTTATCAATAAATCATTTTCAAGTCCGGTAACATATTCTATAATGACGTTTTAATGCAGAAAAGTTAATTGTGCAAGATAGTTATTGTATCGTGAACCTCTCAAGTACTTCTGCTGAAAGGGAGTCTGTTCTATGAAGTATTCCTCTGTTATCCGGCAATATTGTTGCAGCCGCATATTATTTCTTTTGTGCTTCGTTTCTTTACCGGCCTGTGCCGACGCGACGCTCGATAAGCTCGTCGCCGACGGCAAATACAAGGAGGCGATCGATTATGCCGATGAAAAAGTGCCGTCGGCACAGCGTGACGCCAGCGTCTGGGTGCAGATCGGCCGGGCCAACGAGGGTCTTGATATGCCGGAGAAGGCGCTGGCATGCTTTCTGGTCGGGTGGCGGATGAACCCGGACGAGTATCAGGCGCTTCTGGGTGCCGCAAGGATTTACAACAAGCTCGGCCAGCCGGATAACGCGGTGACCATGGCGAAAAAAGCGCTCGACAAGAACTTCACGGCCGAGGCCTCATGGGAATACGCGAAAGCGTGCATCGCGCTCCAGCGTTCTGTTGAAGCAAAAGCAGCACTCGAAAAAGTCATTGCCGCCGATTCCGCCAACGTAATAGCGAATAAGGAACTGGGGAACATTTATTTCAATGAGGGGGCATGGCAGAAGGCGTTGCCGCTTTTAAAGAAAACCTATGCCATGAAACCGGATGCCGAGACAGCGTATAAAATCGGGAAGTCCTTCGGCGGAACCGGAGTTATCGATTCCACGATCGTGTATTTAAAGGAAGCGGTAAGCAAAGGCGGCGCTCCTGCTCCGGCCGGGCTTGAGCTGGCAAGGGCCTATTACGGACAGGGTAACCTCTCTGCGGCTTCGACGCAATTCCTTAAACTTTCCGGTTCAGAAATGAATGCCATGGACTTTTACCATGCGGCTGTCGCCTGCGAAAAAAGCAATAATGAGCAGGCAGCACAGACCGCATTCGAAAAGGCCGTGTCGCTTTTCGGAACGGACAAGAGCAAAGAAGCGTTGCTCGCCAGGGAAAAGGTGGGGCGTTCGCTCCTGGCGAAGAAAAACTATACTGCGGCGGTCGGGCAATTTGAGTTTATTGCCGGCGCCGACCCCAAGGCCCTGGTAGTGCCGGACGTTTACTACCTTATCGCCGACGCCTATCAGGCCCTCAATAACGGGCCACGGGCGATTGTCAGCCTTGAATCGGCCATCTCGCTGAACAATAAAAATGTCGAAGCCTACGCACGACTGGCGGATCTCTATCAGAAGAACGGCGCACCGGACAAGGCGAAACAGACTTTCGAAACCATGATGTCGCTTTCGCCCAACGATCCTGCCATATACCTTGCCCTCGGCCAATACGAACTCAAGGCGAAGAAGTTTGAAGAGGCGCTTGCGCAATTCGGCAAGAGCAATGTCCTAAAAAAGAACGTTCCCGCATCGGAAGGCATGGCAATCGCGGCCTACAATCTCAAGCGTTTCGATGTCGCGGCAGACGCCGCCGAGTCGGCGGTCAGTCTCGACTCGAATGTCTGGGATGCGCGCGTGATTCTTGCAGCGATTCTGATGCAGAATAAAACCTACAAAGAGGCCCAGAGCCATCTTGAATTCATGGTTAAGAAGGACCCTTCAAAGGTAGAGTACAAAGAGCAGTTGTCAACCTGTTACGAGCAGAACGGCGAAAAAACAAAGCTGCTTGAACTTGACAGGCAGATTATCGCCCAGAACCCCTCGAACGTCGATTCGCGCCTGCGTTGTGCGCATGACGCCGATGCACGCGGCGATATTGATGCGGCGCTCATTCTCTATCGGGAAATTTCCGCGCTTCAGCCTAAAAATGCGGACGTGCTCTACCGGCTATACGAAATTGCGATGAAGAAAAATAATTTCAAGGACGCTGCCATGAACATGGGCCGGTATCTTGAGATCAAACCGGGTGCGGAAGCGGAACGGGACTACGGTGACGTTCTGTACCAGCTCAAGGATTTTGACCGGGCCCTTGCCGCCTATCGTGCGGCCCTCAAACTCAATCCCGCTATCAAAGGTTTTCACAAGAGATATGCGGAGATTGTTATTGCAAAGGGGCAGCAGGACGAAGTTATTGCGGCGCTTTCCGGCGTCATTCAGTCCGGAGAGGCAGATGCAGGAACCTACCAGACACTGGGGATGATTTATCAGAAAAAAGGGGATTATCAGAAAGCTATAGGGATGTACCAGAAGGCGCTCCAGCTTGATCCCAAGAGCAATGAATCGTTGACCGCGCTCGCTGCATGTCAGGCCTCTGCCGGCGCGGTAAACGACGCGATTATTTCGTACGAGCAGGTGGTCATGATGGATACCAATGCAACGGACGCGTACCATGAACTTGGCGATATCTATTACAAACAGGGGAATATCGCCGCAGCAGTCAAGAATTACCGGAAATATTTTGTCAAGGCGCCTGCCGATCAGGTCGTTGGAAAAAGGATTGGAAAATACGCTTTCGAGAACCAGAATTACCCGGATGTGATGAAATATCTTGCCGCGATCCAGTTCCGGAACGAAGAGGACATGGATTACGGCATGATGTATGCCGCTGCTGGAATCGCGGTAAAGCAATACAAGGACGCCATTAAGGTGCTTGAGCTGCTCAAGGCGATGAGACCCAAAGGTATGATCATACGCCCGATTCTTAAAACGCTGGCCGATGCCTATGAGAAAGACGGCCAGGATGCAAATGCAGCCGAGTCCTACGGCGCATACAGTTCGCTTCCGGGTGTGAGCGATCCGGACGCTGCCTTTAAGCATGGATTGCTGCTTGAAAAATCGAACCCGGCCGCGGCCCAGAAAGTCTATGAAGGCAACATCAAACAGTTTCCCGGAGACTACCGGAACTTCATGCACCTCGGGTTTCTGTATGCCGCAAACAAGGAAACACTTTCAAAGGCCGCCATGTATCTGAAACGGACCACGGCTCTGGTCGATACCATTCCATCGGTGTGGATGGAACTGGGAAAAGTATACGGAAAACTCGGCAGCGAACAGGATGAGATGGAAACGTACCGTAAGTATCTTCAGACTGACCCTCAGAATTCTGAAGCGAACAAGCGGGTGGGGCTTATTCTTGTACGTAAAGGGCAATTGAACGAGGCGCTCATGTTCCTTGAGATCGCCAATACGATGACTCCGGGCGATCCGGAAGTCATGACCGCACTTGCCAAAGGGTACGGCGTCACTACAAAGAAAAATGAGGCAATTGACTTGCTGAAAAAGGCAAAGATTGCAAAACCCGATGATTCCGACATTCGCTACCAGCTCTTTGATTTATATCAGAAGGTAGGACAGAAAGAGAAGGCGAGGGACGAAATAAAGGAGCTGGTGGGAATGAAGCGCAATAATAAGTACCTGACGGATTATGCAAATGCGTGCATTGCCACGGGCGACCTGAAATCCGCTGAGGCCACAGTTGAGGACATTCTTGCTACCGAGGCTGATAATATTGATGTGCTTATGCTGAAAGGAAAAATCAGAGCCCTGAATCAGAAATATGATTCGGCGATTGAGACATATAAGGAGATTTCGTTTATCGATCAGAATCATGCCCCTTCAATGACCGAGCGGGCAAATATTTATCTCCTGCAATCAAAACCGCAATGGGCGGAGACATTCTTTCAGAGAGCGCTGAAAGCTGACCCGAAATACGCACGCGCCGAACTCGGGCTTGCGCGTGTGGCGAAAATGCGAAAAGATACGGTGGGATATTCGCAGCACTTGGATAAAGCGCGGCTGCTTGATCCGTTCGATGAAGAAGTTCTTGAAGAAGTTAAGAAGGCTGGAAAATAAAAAAGAGAAGCGTTTTTTAATTTAAGTAAAAAAGGCATTTCCTGTAGACGCAGGGGCGACTGGACAGGTCGCCCCTCGTTACAATTACATGTTTACGCAAGTGTTTGTATATGTGGTGGTTATATAAAACATGTTACAATTAAGATGAAGCTTAGGCCAACCGTAAGAAGAACTAATTCGTTAGTTTGAGAAAAAACACGCAATATTCCAGCAACGAAAGACGTAGTATTTGATGAATCAGATAGAAGATAATGATCAGAGTGAAGATCAGGAATTTTTTGATCTGTGGCTCAAAGGGGAAGAAAAAGGTTTTTCGGTTCTTTATAATAAATATAAGAACAGGGTTTTCGGCTTTTTATTCAAGATGACGGGAGAGCGTGACGTTGCCGAGGATTTGCTGCAGGAAACCTTTTTAGCGGCTTACCGGAACGCTTTTCAATTTGATCGGTCTCGAAGTTTTCTGAGTTGGCTTTTCGGGATTGCGCACAAACGGACGATTGATTACTTCCGTCATGCCAGAGTTGAAACCGATCACCGTGAAGAAGCGGTGGGTTCCGTCGGAAGCAAGATAGACGCACCCGATGATGAGTTGGTGAATTCTAATATGCGTCAGCTCATTAACAGCGCGGTCGTAAAACTTGATCCGTTTCAGCGCGAAGTTTTTATGCTTCGAGAGCTTGGCGGTGTGCCTTTCAAGGAGATAGCGGAAATAATGGACTGCCCTATAAATACCGCTCTTGGGCGGATGCGGCTTGCGCTTAAAAATATAAGGAAAGACCTTGAAAAAAGGGGGATCGATGGAGTGTCGTAAATGGGAAGAATTCGGTTTGCTTTACAGTGCAGATGAACTTGGCTCGACGGACAAGCAGGGCTTTGAAGAGCACCTCAAAGAATGCGAGGATTGCAGAAAAGAACTTTTCTGCTACCGCGGAGAACGTGAGCGGTTTTTCACGCCCGAGATTCTGGGTGAATCACCTTCGGCAAAAGTCGATGCGGAAATCCTGCGCGTTTGTTCTGATCCGAGGCCCAAGATACGTATTGCAACCCCGATTCTTTTACCTGCCTTTTTCCGTAAGGCGCTGGTACCCGTAATGCTTTTTGTTATAGGGTTCATTTCGGTCGGGTATATCATGATGAACATGGAAAATGCCCGGCAGACGTACCGGACAACGGCGGCGGTTCAACAGCAGACATTACCTGCGCAACCCAGGGTGGCGCAAAAGACGGCGGATTCAGCAAAAGAGACTGACGTAAATTATGCCCGGACCCGGGGCGATCTGAACGACAAAGGTGTGTTTACCGTTGATTTGAAAAAGTAAATTCCCCTCCTCCTCTTTAAGTATAACGCAGTGAAGAAAAGCCCGTGCAAGCGGGCTTTTCCTTTTGCAATTTTCATTTTTATCACCGGACTTCCATGCCCGTTGTATTTTTTAGCTGCTATAAAATGACGGCGTCGAAGCAGTGTACTGCAATAGACCAAATACCTATATTCCCAATAGAGAAGGATAAAAAAGTGGAAAAGAAATGCAGAACCATTGTTTACTTGATAGCGTTCGGATTGCTTGCAGCAGTATACGGCAGGGAAAATAATGATGGGTGCAGCTGTCCGGCTTCGAAGTTTGAAGATGGAACCTATTACAGTCAGTATTATGAGGATTATATTCTGTCATATGTTTTTAAGGACTATAAAAAGGGCTACTATATAGACGTTGGCGCCAATGATCCAAATATTGATAATGTAACACGTTATTTTTATGAAAAAGGGTGGAGAGGTATAAACATTGAACCCATTGTGGACAAGTTTAGTAAGATTGTCCAATGCCGTCCGGGTGACAGCAACTATAACTGCGGCATTTCCAATAAAGAAGGAAAGATGACCTTTTACCAGGAAAGCGATAGCGGCTCACAAGGCCTTTCGACTTTTGATAAAGAAGATGCAGAGAAATTTAAAAGAGAGAGAGGCATTAATTTCAAGGAGATTTCCGTACCGGTAACGACGCTTGATAAAATCCTTGCAAAAGTATCACCGCCGGAAATCACCTTTA
>JBEKUX010000073.1:0-11994 GCA_049514575.1 Chitinispirillaceae bacterium
CAATATCTGCCGAGTGTTCCTTGCCACAATCTCATAAAGCCTGACGATCGGCAGATACCGGAAGAACTGTCGCCTGCCGTGTGAGGCCTTTACGCTGACAAGCTTATCATGCAACCGTCGCGCCTGCAGGATAAACGTTTCAAGATTGGCTTCGATGATCTGCGGAAACGGCATGCCGTCGGTCTCAATGGAGAGGAAAGGAAGGTCGCCGATGTCAGCAAACTGACCGGCCCTTTTCTCCCATCCTGCCAGTCGTTTTTTCCCTTCCACGCACATTTCTTTGTTCAGGATCGCTTCGGCGACACGTGACGGCATGCATCCGAAAGGCCCGATGGAAATAACACCGCACGAATTCTGGAGTATCTCCCTCAGTGCAAGCCCTATGGTCAGAATCGCCTCGCCCCGGAAGTTGACATTTACAAGATGACTGGCGCATTCGATGGTCTTTTCCACTTCGATCATTTCGAACGCGCAGAGCCCGCTCCGCGCAAGGATCGACCTGATGCGCCACTCCCACCACTCCTGAATACGGGCCGTCAAATGCATCCGTACCTGCTCTTTTCCGGTAAACACCCGTTCGCCGAGTCCGTTATTCACAACGTAGTTGCTGTAGCACATATATTCGGTGACCGGTGCGACCCTGACCATAAACCCCCTGTTTTCCAGATAGTCAACAATAGTCTTCCGGGAAAACTCATCGCGTCGGACAAAGATCTCGCCGACAAGTGAAATCACCGGGATTTCCCCGGGCATTTTTCGTAACCGAATGGACGACAATCGTTTCGCCATGGCCGATAGAAGCGTGGAAAACTGCGTCGAAAGACGGCCTTCGAAATAGGTTAAAAGGACCTCCCATTCGTACTCAAGCGCAGCCAATGCCGCATTTTTATTTTCAGCGGCCACCGAAAGCAGGCTTCTTATATCGCAGACGATATCAGCCGCCACAAGCGCCTGCCATGCTTTCAGGAGCGCCCGGGCGCCAAGTCCCGCATATCCGTTTTCATCGGTCATGGCAAAAACAGCCGCATTCCCAATACGGTTTTTTTCAATAACATGCGAAAGAGCTTTACAGTACTGGCCGAGCCTGCATGGTCCGCCGCCGGTAGGAATGAAAAGCAGCGTCACGGTATCGTTTTCTTTGCGTTGTTGTAAATAACTTATGAACGATCCGGTGGTGACAAGATAGGGCAGGCACTCTTTGCAGGTTGCATTCTTTCTTCCTTCGAGCAGATCATCCTTTCCGGCGATGGGAAGTGCCTTGGCGCGGAATCCCCTGCCCCGGAGCACTGCCGCCGTTGCCTCGGTGCTGTAGCGCCCCATATTGGGGAGGACAATTTCGATTACCGGATCCGTGAGCGCATAGCGTCGGCCATCGGACGATGTGACCGAGATCTCCTTGCCGTAAACGACCTTGGCCGGCTCGAACGGTTTACCTGACTTCGGCACATCATCCCCGATACGCCTGAAGCCTTCCATAATATCAATCGCTGCTTCGACGCGGGTATCGATCCCGGCATCAGCCGTGTGCTGATCGACTTCAAGCGTCAGCGACGGTTTGGTTCCCATACACCGGCGGAAATAGCCGAGTAAAAACGAGTCCGGTCCGCAGGAAAAATTGGTAATATAGAAACCGAAAAGATTTCCCCGGTTTTTAACGACATCGGCGGCTTTCATAATCTTCTGTCCCATTGCCCAGAACATTTTTTCGTCAACCGTTATATCGGCGGCCGGCAGCATATCGAAGGGAATGACCGGATATCCGCGCGAAGCCGTTTTGTGCGGAATCCCCTTATTGGCGTCGGTCGAAAACGCGCTGTACGGCCTGCCAAAAAGCACGATGCCGAATTTATCGGGGTTCGCATCGAGCCAGGCCATGACCTTTTCCCCCTGGTTCAGAAGCTCCCTTTCGAATGCGCGTTGTTTTTCGCACGCAAAACGCCATGCGCCGCGTGCAACGATTTCCGTTATTCCCATCGAACGTGCCATTGCCGCAACCGCGTCTTCGGCAGCTTCATAGGAGCCATCCATTCTGAGCACCGGCGAAAGAAGAACGGTCGCCGACTGCTCGATCTCGCTCCGGAAGGTGGTGCGCAGATAGTAGGGTTCGCCCTGCACAAACACGCAGGTTCTGCTCCACGTGGGCACTTTCGGCACAGGTAATTGCGATACCTGCGGCATGAAAATATAGTCGGGCTTTTTTAAAAGTAAATTGTAGAAGCTGCCGTGGGTGATCTCAGCCGGCAGACAAAAGGCCGCTTCGATGCGTGCTATGCCGGCACGGTCAATTTCATCAGAAAACACGATGGAAAACCCGATGCGGTTGAAAAAATTTGAATAAAGCGGGTACAGTGAATGGGTAAGCAATGACCGCATGATGCCCACGGTTTTGGCAGGCCGGTCCTGGCCGCCCGACGATGCAGAAAGCAGCGCCGTTACCGGTGGAATACCGTACTCTTCGAACATAAGCCGCTGGCGCAGCGCAACCAGATCAAATTCAGCAGTGTTTACTTCGCGGTGCAGCCGCAGATTGTAATATTTATTGCATACACCTCCGAACGGATACAGTTCGCCGTCAACGCGGATCCGCAGAATTTCGCATTTCCGGTCGCATTGGTCTCTGCCGCCGTTGCAGACAAAGCTTCCTTCACGTTTCGCATCGCGTTCGATGAGTTCTTCCAGGGTGAAGCGGTCCGGCCGTGCAAGCCCGCGATCAATCCGGTTGGCAACTTCCAGCGCAACACCGAATGCACCCATGAGTCCTGGTTCGGGCGGAACGATGATACGGGTATTCATCAGTGAGGCCATGGCAAGCGGTATGGCCCGGTTGTAGCAAACCCCGCCCTGCATGAATATTTTTTTTCCGATCGGCCTGGATCCCTTGACCCGGTTGCAGTAATTGAGACAGATCGAGTATACGAGGCCGGCGAGGATATCTTCCCTGCCGATTCCTTCCTGAGCTGCGGTTTTGATGTCGCTCGAAATGAATGCAGCGCACTGATCGGTGAAATTGGGCGGATTACCGCCCCGCAAGGCCTGTTCCGCGATCTCCTCTGTCGGCACATTGAGCGATTCTTTTGCAGACTCTTCGAGAAACGAACCGGTTCCGGCACTGCACGCTTCGTTCATGGCGTAATCCGATGCCACGCCTCCGGTAAGATAGGTGTATTTAGCGTCCTGCCCGCCTATCTCAAAAATCGTATCGACCTCAGGATCAAACCAGGCGGCAGCAGTCGCATGCGCGATGATCTCGTTGATGACATTCCCGGTCAGAGCATGGAGCGCCGCTATCTGCCTCCCGGATCCGGTCACGCCGAGTCCGCTGATCGAAATTGTGGCTCCCTCCATTTGTAAAAGGAGTTCTTTGTAACAATCGCGCGATGCGCGGACTGGATCGCCGTTTGTCCGCAGGTAAACTGAGGCCACCACCATTGTATCGTGCTTCCGCATGAGCACCGCTTTCGTGGTAGTGGAACCGACATCGAGCCCGAGTATGCACTCGTCGCCGTTACGCGGATAATCGCGGCGGCTTGTTTTAAAATCAACCAGATCTACAGCCTCACGCAAAGGACGGTGCCTGCTGAAGGAATCCGGCCTTGCCTTGATGACCTTTCCGATCTCTTCAGGCAGAGGCTGACAGATATTATTAAGAGCCCACAGCGCCGCACCGTACGCCTCAAAGCAGGAAGCATAGGGAGGTATATCGATTGATGGATACCGTTTCTTCAAATGGCTGATCATTGCTACGTTCAGCGATCCGCCGCCGACAAGAGCAATTTTTTCAAAAGCGCCGTCTTTGATCAGTTCGTGGATTTTATCCGCCATCATGAGGCACAGGCCCGAAGCGATGTTTGCCTTGGATTCTCCCTTGTTCAGAGCGTGGGTGCAGTCGCTCTTGCAGAATACGCTGCACCGTCCGGCAATACGGTGCGGTGTTCCCTGCAGTGCTAAGTTGACCGCCTCCTCCGGAGACAGGCCCATTCTTCTTATCTGCTGAAGGAAAAATTCACCCGTCCCTGAAGCACATTTATTGCCGGACAGTGCCGCTCCGATTCCACCGCTGCGGTTGATTGTATAGACGATCTGGGTCTCACCTCCGGAACTGATAACGGCATCGGGTAAACTCTTTTCATCGTACACCCTGTGCAGAGCAAGCTCCATCGCTTCGGGTTCTGAAATGGAAGAAAGTGAAACACAATTTCTGAACGCCCGGCCGGTTACCGCGATGCGATCAATGGTTATAGGATTGCCTGTTAATTTTAAATACTCAAGGAAAGCTTTTCGGGGCGTGCCTTCATGAGGAATACGGACAGTACGATCAACGGCAATTTGTTGTCCGTTACCGGAAAGTTCAACACACTGCATGGTGGTTGCGCCGAAACAAATACCAATGACTTTCATGCAGATTTTTTGCCTCTGATTAGAACTTTTGGTAAATCTTTCAAACTGAAATCACCTGCTCTCCGCCCCGGGCAACGACGACGGCACTCTTCTGTGATGTATTTTTCAGACAGATGACAGGGAACTATGCTTTTTTGAAAATACGACATTACCTGCATTCTTGCAAACCTGCTAAAGGGGAAAAAATGTACAATAATCATGACGTGAAATCCGTTGAGCGCTATTCTTCGGCAATCACGCTCTCGGACATGGAGGTGTTTATCTTCCCCGAACTTCTCTATGCCCTGGTGCTTGCCAACATAATGTCGCCCCGGCTCTGGAAATGGCGGAGCGACCCCTGGTTCGAAGGCATAGAAAAAATGGCCCTGCCGCGAAGGATACTCCGGCTCAAGCAGTATATCATGGACCATTTTTATTTCAACCTCGACCTCGACACCTGGGGTCTGACCACCAAAGAGAGGGAGTTGTCCCGTTTTTCGACGTTCATCACTCCCGAAGTACTCGCGAAAAGTAACGCCCTTTTCGGATACGAGGGTGACAAATACTATTTCGACAGCGACATCCGGAAACATTTTGGGCTTGATAAGTATAATTCAAACGTTATCCCCTACTGGAAGACCGAAACGCTGGAGGCCATGGAAGCGTTCAGGCACAAACCTGGATATCCGGCGGGCGCCGGAGAATGCGTCTCCCTTTCGACCCTCTATGCCGCCGCCGCATTCGTGGTTGCCGGAATCCCGCTCGACGACATCTATCTTATGGCCACGCCGCTTCACTCGCAGAACTACTTCGATATCGGAAACGGCATTCTCTCCAATAATCGGCGGATCGTCACCAAAACCATGTGGTATAACGGCACCGAAATCTCCGGCAAGGCCCGCCGTGCGCTCGAAAACGAGCAGGTGACCATCGTGGCCCACCGGACCGGACACATACACTGCCTTTATCCGGAAGCGACCATCGACCAGGAGAGCTATAAAAGGTTCGCCTCAAAACTCCGGTCGTTCCTCTCCACCGATTATATCGACTTTGAGATTCTTGCCAATTTCCTCCGTTACAACTCGAAACTCCAGCGCTGCTTTCAAATCGGCCATACCTGCAACGGCAAGACCCGATATATCGAAGCCGAACAGGTCTTTGCCTTTGAACACAGTTCAAAAGCCAGGGTCAGCGACACAACGCGTGATCTTCTCCTGCGTGAAATAGAAGAGGACGAATTTTATCCGGCGCCTATTCCGGGAAGGCTGATGCTTAACGAATTGGAGGAATTCTTCAAATCCACCAGAGTATCGCTCGACCAGCCCGATACGGTTGAGAAACTGAAAAAGCAGCTTCGTCACGCCTGCTACAGTGTTGAGCAGGTGATCCCTGATCTGAGAAAATTCTGCAGGACTGAACCACGGTTGCCAGATGACCATAACAAAACCTATAACAATGCCTTACCAATTACGCTTAAAGACGTTTCTTCGGCACAGGACGCGCTTGAAAAAATATCGGCGTTACGCGAATCGAACGAATGCTGCGATCTTGCCTTCAGCGTGTTCCGCGACATGAGCCGTTCACCGTGGAAACCGTTCCTCAAAGCCGCGCTAGAGCGCAACCCGGTGAGCGTAAACGAAACAAAGGATCTTTCCATCGATAAGGCATATTCCCTGTTGATCGGATTGCCGGGCGAATCAATCTACGGCGAACCTTCCCGTATCGCTCAGCCCGACGAAGTATGGAATTACCAGCGTGGAGACGGGCTGGAAAAAGCAGTAACCCTTGCAGATATCATCCGCAGCCGGGATCCTGGTGCCCGGTTTATCATTGAAAGCAGCGGCATACGGGTAGCATTGATACAAAAGGAAGGCAGGAGCTATGACTTTACTTCAGAAAAATCTGTCACGCTTCCTGAAGAGAAAGACTTTATATTCTGATGTAAATTTTTAATATTCATGAATAAACTTTAGATGGCAATGTCGCAATGAACCTAAAATCAAAACAACAGGATAAAAAAGAACCACTCCAAATAATATATTCAATAAAGAAATATTAATAAGGGTATATATTATATGGGTGGCGTAATTTTCCGCAAAGAACTCACTTCAGTCAAAACCATCGTGGTTAAAACCGGGTCGCGCATTCTCGCCTCAACGGGCAGCGACGACCGAATACAACGACTTACTGAAGATCTGGTCGAGCTGCACAGAAGCGGAATACGCATCGTGCTCGTTTCATCCGGAGCCATTGTCCACGGAATGCATGCCATGGGCATCACTGCCCGTCCCGCTACGATCCCGCTTCAGCAGGCATGCGCGAGCGTGGGGCAAAACCGGCTCATGAACCGTTATCAGTCATTTTTTGAAAAACACGGTGTATTGATAGGACAGGTACTGCTGACCTGGGACGATTTGCGCAGCAAAAAACGTTACCTGAACCTGCGCAATACCATGTTCGCTCTGCTCGACAGCAAAATCATACCGATCGTGAACGAGAACGACTCGGTTGGTGTGGAAGAGATAAAATTCGGCACTAACGACATCCTTGGCGCCCAGATTGCCATGCTGGTGCAGGCGGATGTTCTGGTCAATCTTACCGATGTGGGAGGGCTTTTTGACCGGAACCCCACCCTTGAACCGTCAGCTAAACATATCCCGATCGTCGCAGAAATAACCGCAGCAGTCCAGAAAATGGCCATGGACGGGAAAAGCGATATCAGCGTCGGAGGCATGAGCTCCAAGCTGAAAGCGGCGGAAATGGTGACCAGAGCCGGTATTTATTATTTCATTGGCGATGGTTTTCACCACAGGCTCCTTGATATCCTGTCAAAGGAGACCTGTGCGACGATTTTTCTGCCGTCTAAGCGGAAAATGTCCTCACGGCATCGATGGATAGCGTTCTCAGGAAATCCGCAGGGAACCCTTGTTGTGGACGACGGCGCACAGAGAGCGCTTCGAGAACAAGGAAAAAGCCTTTTACCTGCAGGCATTGAAAATGTTTCCGGCTCGTTCAAGGCCGGCGACAATGTGGAAATCAAAACCATAAACGGCACAGCCATCGGCCGGGGACTGGTCAATTATTCCTCCGATGAAATAAAGCGCATTATAGGCTGCAAAACGGACAAGATTGCAGGATTGCTCGGCAGCAAAGAGTTCGACGAGGTGGTGCACAGAGACAATTTAGTAATTCTATAACCTTTTTGGCTAAAGGCTCCTTCGAAGTGTAGGGGGTGGGCGCCAATATTGCAGGATCCGACTTTCCTTGACCCCCACCCACAGGTTTTAGTGGAATTAAAATCAAAGCAACAAAAAACTGCTGATTTAATGTAATTTCTCATAGTATAAAGGAATTAATTATGCCCGCAAAAAATCTTGACCAAATCATTCTGAATATTGCTAAAAACGCCCGCAGGGCCGCGCTTGCGCTCCAGACGGTGCGGCCTGCGGCAATCGATACTGCGCTCGAAACAATGGCGAAGCTCCTTGAAACGGAAAAAACGTCGCTCACACGGGCGAACGCGCGCGATCTTACAGCCGCGCGCAAATACGGTATGACACCCGCCATGCTTGACCGCCTGACTCTCTCGGATAAAACGCTGGCCTCTATGATCCGCGGCCTGCGCGAGGTAGCGAAACTTACAAGTCCGGTAAGCCGCGAATACGACCGCAGGAAACGGCCGAACGGGCTTATTATTTACAAGATGCGCGTACCCATCGGCGTTGTCGGCATCATCTATGAAGCGCGCCCCAACGTCACTGTCGACGCGGCGGCCATCTGTCTCAAATCGCACAATGCCGTGATCCTGCGCGGCGGATCCGAAGCATTCCACTCGAACATGGCACTCGTAAGGCTTTTCTCAGTTGCGCTCAGGCGGGCAGGCCTACCGAAAGAGGCGGTCCAGTTCGTACCCACGACCGACCGCAAAGCGGTCGAGCGACTGCTTAAGCTCGACGATTACGTCGACCTCATCATCCCGCGCGGCGGCGAGGGTCTTATACGTATGGTGGTGGAAAAATCAACGATTCCGGTGATTAAGCACTACAAGGGCGTGTGCCACGTATACGTCGCCGCCAGTGCCAACATGAAAAAAGCGATTCCTATCGTGGTGAACGCCAAGGTGCAGCGGCCTGCAGTCTGCAACGCCATGGAGACCCTGTTGCTCGATAAGGCGCTTTCTCTTGTCAAAAAAAGGGAAATTGTCAATGCGCTGCTCGAAAAAGGCGTGACGCTCTTCGGCGACGCGGAATCGCGCCGTCTCTCCCCTGCCATACAAAAAGCGACTGTCGACGACTGGAAGGCCGAATACCTCGACCTCCGTCTCGCGCTGCGCATCGTCAGCGGCGTGCAGCAGGCGATCGACCATATCAATTCCTACGGCTCGCACCACACCGACGCGATCGTAACCGAATCGGTCCGTGAGGCCGGACTTTTCCTTAAAGAGGTGGACTCAGCATCGGTTATGGTTAATACCAGTACCCGTTTTTCCGACGGCGGAGAATACGGAATGGGATGCGAAATCGGGATTTCCACCGATAAACTGCATGCGCGAGGACCAATGGGCGTCGAGGACCTCACTACCTACAAATGGATTGTCCGTGGCAATGGGCAGGTGAGAAAATAGTACCCTTTAAAAACTTGTTTCGCCAGCTGATACCTTACGATTGTAATGAAAAGTAAAGAACTATTCAGAAAAAATGTTCCAGGTACGACGAAAATTCTGCGGAAAGCCTGCATCGGCATCGCCGGATGCGGGGGGCTTGGCTCCAACGCCGCGGTGGCGCTCGTCCGCGCAGGTATTGGCAAACTAATCCTGGCTGATTTTGACGTTGTCGAAGAATCAAACCTTAACCGGCAATATTTTTTTCAATCCGATATCGGCGAAAAGAAAACCGAAGCATTAGCGCACCATCTTAAAGCTATAAATCCTCATATACAGCTTATTCTTATTAATAAAAAAATCACTCCCGCCGATGTACCTAAGATTTTCAAAGATGCTGACATCTTAATCGAGGCATTTGACCGCGCCGAATCGAAATCATGGCTTCTCGAAGCATGGTCTATGGCTTTCCCAGGCCGGCACATTGTCTGTGCAAGCGGTCTTTCAGGCATCGGGAGGACCGAAGCGCTGAAAGTGAGGCACTCCGGCGCCCTTCATATCGTCGGCGACGGTGAATCTCAAACGAGTATGGGATTATGTTCGGCGCGGGTGGCGATTGCGGCAAATATGGAAGCGAATATCGCTATTGAACTGCTCGTAAAAAATAGAAAAGCAGATGATCGGATCAGCGAAGCTGGTTAAGAACCTTCATAAGTTTTCTTTTTGTCAAAATATCACGTATAACAATCGGATGGTACGGCCGGTCACCAGGAAACACCGCCAGAAATGGAATGCTCTGGGAACCAAGGCTGTGCAGCAGGGAATCCTGAACCTGATCCGGCAATGTCATGTCGGCCTTAAGCGCAAGCACGTTCTTTTTTCTTATCAGGTCGGTCACCTCGCGTTTGGTAAGCACCATGATATAGTTGTACTGGCAGTTCATGCACCAGTTGGCGGTAAAATCAACGATCGCATTCCGGCCGGCGGCATTGGCTGCAAGCAATGAATCTGCGGAAAATTTCCGCCATACCGCGTTATCCCCTTCATCTTTCGATACCGTACTTACGGGGAATAAGGGATGATAAATAATAATAAATGATATACAGTAACCGCTGCCGATGATGACAAACGCCAACAGGAAAGCCCTTGTTTTCCGGACAAACGATGAACCCAACGGCGCAAAACGGTTGTAAACCACGACCGAAAATGCAACAACAGTGCAAAAAAGAAGTGTAGGCACTATCATATAGGTCCGAAGTCCGAGCATAAGATATGCGGCAAAACCAAGGAGTATAAATCCCATTGATTTTTTCAAATTCTGCATCCACCTGCCCGGCTTCGGGATAAGCCTCGCAAACCGACCGCTTGCCGAAAGAAAGACGTATGGGAAAGCCATCCCTGCACCGATCGAACCGTAAACGATGAAAATCACGATCGGCGGCTGCAGCACCGACCAGGCAAGCACTGCCCCGAGAAACGGTCCGCTGCAGGGCGTGGCAAGAACAGTCGTGAAAATCCCCTTGAAAAATTCACCCCACATTCCCGGATGGTTTTTCTTTTCAAAGCTCGTTACCGATGCCGGAACCGCTATTATATAAACATCAAACATTCCAAGTGCAAAAACGACGACGAGGGCGATAATCGCAACAAGCGCCCTTGGGTCCTGAAATTGTTTTCCCCACGAATAGTCAGCAAACGATGCAAGAACTGCAAGGAGCATGAATACCGAGATAACACCGGCAGAAAATGCAAGACTGTGGATTACGGCTTTCTTTCGGCCGCGGCTTTGTACATGAGCAAAGGAGAGTATTTTAATGCCAATGACCGGAAGCACGCACGGCATCGCGTTGAGGATCATACCGGCAAGGAAAC
This sequence comes from Chitinispirillaceae bacterium, assembly GCA_049514575.1. Classification (GTDB taxonomy): domain Bacteria; phylum Fibrobacterota; class Chitinivibrionia; order Chitinivibrionales; family Chitinispirillaceae; genus BOG-1184. The sequence goes on from JBEKUX010000073.1 coordinate 10,850, forward strand.
CAACCACTATCGCCAACCAGAGGTTTAGTACTGTTCTATTCTCAACCGGCGAATATTTCCATTCGGGCATTTTATCTGCATGCGTCAACTCTGTTCCGAAGGCTTGCGGCAACGCCACGGCACTCTGCTGGAATTTCGTTTGCCCGTGATCAGATTGTAACGCTATTGTCTCGGTACAACGGTTAAAAATCGATGTGATTTTTTTGTCCGATGCAAAATGCCTCTGTGGCCTGACGTTCTTGACTATATGCATATCAAATGGCATTTCGTAGTGCACGGGATAACAGGCAGCGCTGCAGATAAGCCCGTCAAATATGGCTTTCCCCTCTACTAATCCTGCCGACCCTGCGAGACCCCGTAAAAAGAAAAATGCTTCCTTTGTGTATGCCCATACCCAATCGCCGTATATCGGCCTGAACATCACGGCATTTGTTTTAACGATATCAAGCCACCGGACATTTTTTGCGTCTTTAACGCCGATCATGAGCGGTTTTCCCATCCCGGGCCCCAGTGGATTTCCATAAAGGTGAAAGTCGGAAGGTAATTGTACCCGCAGTGCAACGATAACGGTATCACCCGGGGAATAGGCTTCTTTTGAAGGAACCGCGGTAATGTCGAGCGCGGGCGATATTGTGGGACTTTGACCTGTAGCAATTGTAAATAGCAGGGCAATACATGCTGCGGCAAGAAATAAATATTTCAATGCGTTATTCATCCTAAACCCCGCTTATTTCCATGTTTGCCGAAACAATAGCCCGGCAAACACGTTTCTCGATAATACCAGAGCACACTTAAACTAGGAAAGCTTATACTATCGAAAATTAGAATCTGCTTAGCCTCATGGCGAGGGATTTGATAATGCAATTAAAGATGTTGCACGATCGAGATTAATATTGTATTTCTTACATAGGAAATGACTCGACAAGGTAACCGATAACACCGATGAACTTCACGTTAAGGAAAAGATGGGCTTTCTGTGTCATTGTTTAAACATACCAATTTATTGACCGTATTTATTTTACTATTTGTAATGGCTGCAACCAGTAGCGCAAAGGTGAAGTCTTCGCTTTTGCATTCGATGCGATTTTCTGCGAACGCCACCTCATTAATAAATGTTCAAGCATTGGAAGCGCGCTTAACACCAT
>JBEKUX010000074.1:0-11923 GCA_049514575.1 Chitinispirillaceae bacterium
AATTTGAAAAAGTGGAACTCCGCCATATAGGTAAGCATGGTGATCGGCTGGTAGTTTTTTATGTATATGGATGAAAAAACCTTCGCCGCATGGCGGAGCCCGAAGGCCTTTATATCTGGATTTTTGACGACATAGGCGTCGTCGTCCCAGTTCGTAAAGCCGTTCTTCAGCGAAGGCGAAAAAGCGATGAACGTCATGCCTGCGATGATAGCGCAACAGGAAAGTAGGCGGATGATATCTTTCCCGGCCGGAAGCTGTTTGCTGTGTTTCAAGAGCTTTAGCATAGTTAAATTTAACGTTCGTCCCAAAGTCAGCGGCGGCCGCATTTCAACAGGTGAAGAAGCATGCAATGGAAAAATACCATCCGTCATGCCGCCTTCCTAAACATGTATCATCATAGCCCGGGGAAGGTACATGGTGAAATTTATGGATCTGCCGTGGTCAAGAACTCACAGCGGCGAGCGTTCAATTCGGTAGATGAAAATTGAGTATCCAAGAGTATCAACCAGGGTGGCATTTTTCAGGAATTCCCGCCAGTATACACGTTGTTGGGGGCTGAAGTATGCGCCCTGCAAGTTGGTAGCACTGATAGCAACGTACCCTGGGATTTTTGCGCTGCCGAATGTCTCCTCTTCCTGCTCCGGCGGCTCAAGGATATAACCGCCCGGCAATTTAATGTGTGGAATCTGATAATAGCGCGGGTCGGCCATACCAAAGTAGCAGAGGTTAAGCGGCGTACTTTCACTGATCCGGTGGCTATGGGTCCATTGCATTAATTCCTTCAAATCCTGACCCCAATCGAGGTTGGAATCGACGAGTACTTTGTAGCCGTTGCGAGGTCCTCCTGCGAGTTCGTTGAAATAAGCAAGATAATGCGGAAAAACAGCGGTCGGTTTCCACGGTGGAGCAAACACGAACAGCGAGTTCGTGGCAATGGCGCAGATGGTTACCGTTGCCAGGAGTTTTTTCCTGCGTTGGTGCTTCAATTTCATCCATTCCGACGCAAGTCCCCCGCACATCACGAACAGGAACGGGTACATCGGCAACAGGTGGCGGTGACCAATGTTCAGGTTCGAAGTCATGGATGCTAACAAATATGTGCCCGCCGGAATCAGGAAAAACGCCAGTCGTGACCGCCATGGTTCTTTTCGGCGCAGGGCAAGGAAAAACACGGCACCGATGGCTATAAGCGTGAGTAACGGCGTTTTCAGCATGAAAGCCATGGGAAAATAATACCAGAACCCGCGATTGGAATATCGTCCCAACAAAAAGGAACCGCGATTGAGCGATTTCATCCGGGCAAAAGCAAAACCGTAGAGATATGCTTCAGGTAAAAGCTTTTTGTCCTTGGCGAACAGGATCAAATCGTCGATCATGCCGAGCGGAACGGTTCCCATTGCCTTCTGAATTTCCTCTTCGGGAGGCTGCTGCGGAAACCTGTTAAAAAGGGACTTGGTGGCGGCGGTGCGCTGAACCACCCGTTCAATGGGTAAATGGCCTGCGTCGCGCGTTGACAGCACATCAGGCGGCAACACCCATTTCTCAACGAGCGCCGCCTGGTCGGGATCCGCTGCAGCAGAATAACGGAAGCCATACACCATCCACACCATTCCATAAGCAGTCGCCAGAGAGCACACAATCAGTCCGCAGAAAATCATGACCTTCGATTTACGTGTGGTACATTTACAGCGACCGTGGGCACTCACGGGCCAATCTTCGGTGGAAAAAATCCGGCACAATCCGATAAGAAAAACCATGGGCACCAGCAGCATTGCCGTATACTTTGAGGCAATTGCTGCCCCGAAAAACAGGAGCATCGGAATGATGTTTGTTACCGTAATCCGCCTGCAAACCCGCCAGAAAAAATATACCGCACCGAATATGAATAACGTTACGCCGACATCAGTGGTTACCAATCCGCTGTTTGCGATAAAGTTCGGATCGAAGCAGAAAAATGCAAGCGCCAGAACGCCGCCTGCCAGGCCGAAAAGTTCCCGCGCCCAAATGAAAACCATAACTGCCAGCAACACTCCCAGGAACATAATCGACATCCGTCCCCAGAACAGCAATTGATCGGCGTCGTTAAAAAAGTCCTTCTTCTCCACGACCGCCGTCGTGGGAAGCAGCAACGGTTCAGTAATGTTGAGCTTTCTCAGCGGTTCATCCCTGACCCCGAAGAGAACACAATGTCCGAACTTCCACTCCATATCGATGTAACACAGCCCCAATGCCCATGCTTCCTTCGCCAGCTGCAGCGTTAAAGGGATGGTGTCGGAAGCACTTTGTTGATCCATCGCAACCTGAGACGGCCACACATGCAACCGCAGCAGAGGCAGTGCCGCCCATAGTTTTATCAATGGCGGATGCTCGGGATTCATCCGATAATCGTGCCACAACCAATAGGAGTACCCCGAAGGCAAATGTGTCGTCTCATCATACGTCGCAGATGTATGGCGCGCATGGCTGATAACGAAAAACGCAAAACAGGTGCAGAAAACCGCGACGACAACCCCTTCGGTCAAAAATGACGCTGGCGTCGATTTTTCCTTCTGCCCTAGGTTCGCTTTGGGAAATTCGTACATATAGTATTAAGGAGGCGGCTTTGTTGAAAAAATATATCCTTGGTGAAATTGAAAAGCCCATTTCTCTCGTATGGAGAAAAGGGCTTTTCAAGACAGCCGAAAAAAAGAGCGTTCATTAAGGCCGCATTGATACGACCCGCACGCCGTATTCCCTGCCGCCGACCGTTAACCTGCCGAAATACATTCCACGGGCGCAATCCGCAATAGTTACCCACGTTTTAGCGCCGGTGTTGATGGCCCAGGAACGGATCAGCCTTCCTTGTATATTGTAAAGCCTGAACTGCGCTTTCGAAGTCGTGCCGGCCATGTCGGCGGAGACCGAAATGGAAATCAGTGCGCCGTGCTGAACCATATGCACGCCCTGCAACAGCTTTTCCGCGGCAACAACGGCGGGCGGCGGAAGCACCGCAGTATAAATATTGGTTGAGGCCGGGACCGAGGTGACCGTATCGCTGCCCGTGCATGAAAGACCGGAGGCCGAGGCCGTAACGATGATCGTACCGGGCGTATTATACTGCGTCTGGACATACACCGTAGCGATGCCCGCGACAGCGGCCGTGGGATTACCGTCGCCGCTGATGATTGTTCCCGGCCCGCTCACTGTAAAGGTCACCGCATTGGTTGCGGTAGGCACTACCGTTCCGTTTCCATCGACGATCGAAGCGTAGGCTATAGCGAGGTCGGCGCCGTCCGCTTTGAGCGGCATTGTGGCCGTATCAAGTTTCAGCGACACGCAAGTCGCCGTTCCCGGCGCTCGTACCAGGTGGGTCGCCCTTACTACCCCGTTGATCAATCCGTTCGCGCGCAAACTGTCGGTGGCCGTCCATGTCGAAACAGTAAACGTAAATGGGTTATGCGGTATGTTGGGATACGTGTTGTCCGGCGACTGTGTTGCGACCAGTGTGCCATTTCGATACAGCGAAACCTGCGAACAATTGCTGTAAACCCGTACCGACCGTGGTGACGACGTTGTCCAGAAATTGGCGATGTACACCATAGGACCGGAATTGACGACAGCGCCGGGAATCTTGAGCAGGGCAGTGTCGCGCTGCGACTGGAAGAAATAATAATTGAACTTAGGGATACGGAAATCGTCGACAATGCCGCCGCCGCACAGTGAATTGTGATACTGGTCAAATCCGAAATACTCGTTATATACCCATAAGGCGTCAACCGAAAGCCATGAAAGCGCGTGGTCCTGGTTCATTGCGTCGGCCTGGTTGCTCCCGAGTTGGAGCATCCCGGCTTCGCCGATTGCCCGCGGCTGGTTGCTTGAGGTGCCGCCATAGTTAAATCCGCCGTAATCCCAGTGGCCGAATTCCGTAATCGCCTGCGGCTTACTGTTCCCCTGGCTGGTCCGCCCGTTCTGCTGCGTGGCCGCCTGCCAGATATCCAAGTCATGACTGGTTTCCTGGCCGCAGGTGAACATCTGATCTCCCGGATATTCCGCGTGGGCGATCGCCTGGGCGGAATCGACAAAAGCCTGGCCGCCGGTGATCGACTGAGGTTGGCTTTCATTCATAATGCTTTCCCACATGACCACGCACGGATGGTTGCGGTAATAGTGGATCATGGTGTGCAGGTCACGTTTTAAATTGTTCACGAAGGTTGGTTTGGAATACCCGGTATCCCACTGCCAGCCCACAAGACTTGCCTGGACCGTGATCCCGAGTTTATCGCACGCGTCAAGAAACGCTCCGTTTTGGAGGTAATGCGAAAGCCGCACGAAGTTAATTCCCGCCTCCTTGAGGCGGAGCGCGTCGCGGTACTGTCCCGAAACCGGGACCGCGCAGCCGATGGCACCGTAATCCTGATGGTGATCGGCGCCAACGCTAAAGAGTTTCACGCCGTTGATCTGCAATCCAGTGGTTCGTGAAAAGGTTATTCTGCGGATGCCGATGGTGGTATAGGCCTGGTCGGCGGCCCGCGTATTGTCGTAGACCTGGGAACGTACCGTGTAGAGATTGGGTGCCATAGGGCTCCACAGCCGCGGATTGGCAACGGTAAGACTCTGGGTAAACGAATAGCTTGCTCCGGCATTAATACTCTGGGTCGTTGAAGCGGTCTGCACTACTGACCCGTTGGAATCAATGATCGAGGTGACGAGGACACAGGTGCGGGCCGTGGTGGATTCATTGAGGACATGGGTTTGCACCTGCACAGTCGCCGACGAGGCGCTTGCCGCCGGATAGGTCACGAACACGCCACCGCCGCCGACTATGTTGGCATACACTGCGTCGGTGATGTGCAGCGAGTCGGTTACATGAAGGTTGACATACCGGTACAACCCGCCGTAATAGTAGAAATCACGATGTTCGGCGCCGGGCGAAAAATTTACGCTTGCGGCATTATTGAGTCGCATCGCGATAACATTTGTCTGGCCGAACAGGAGGTCGCCTGTTATATCTATGGTGAAAGGATTGTAGCCGCCGCCATAGGTCAGTTTACTGTTCCCGTTGACCCAGACCTGCGTGGTCTGCATGCCTGCTTCGACCTCCAGGAAGACTTTCTTTCCCTGAAACGAGGCGTCAGGAGTGAATGACTTCCGGTACCAGTAAACCCCCTTCCAATAGTCCCAGCTGCCGTGGGATATTGCGGACTCGACATGAGCAGTGTGCGGCAGGCAGACGGTCGTCCACGAAGCGTCGTTAAAAGCGCTGGCTGCCGGTGCGAACGAGCTGCTGTCCATTGCCGAGGTGAGGTTGAATTTCCAGTTGTCAGAGAACCGCAGGTCCTGGCGCGGAAATACTTGGGCATAGGAACTGCTGATTAGAGCAACAAAAAGTAACAGGAAAATACCTGCAGCACCGACACGCAGATTGAACAGACGATTGTTTGTACGATTATACATTTTATTCCCTAAAACTATACTTACTTCAGTTTTACAGCGCCGCATTTACACGGGAAATTACGCGCCGTGCGCCGTTATCCCATACTCCATAATAAACCCCGGTTCCCAGCATTTGACGATGGATCACCAGAGTGGAGCCTTGACCGACGTCGCGGGTAAATACCGTTCTTCCCTGACAGTTGATGATGCTCAGGCGTCCAGGCGACGCAAGCGGGCACTGGAACGCGTAGTCCCTTGGCGTAGTGGTTATTTTTAACCTGTATGCGTCCGGGAGCAGCTGTACCATCATCGGATTCTTTACGTAAGAAGGCCCGAAGGGCGGCACCCGGTTCGTATCGGCCAGCGTGGTAAGCGTGATGGACGCGGTGGTAAGGCCCGTATAAGCGGCAGTCACGGTGATCGTGGCCGGCGTGGTGGTCGTCCTGAGGAACGCACCGGCACGGCCGGCATACGCCGGCTGGACATTGCCGCCGAAGATCGTCCCTGCGCCGGCAGGAGTGACGGTATAGGTCACAGTGCCATTCGCAGAGGAGCTCTGGTGGCCGTTTCCATCGCGCAGGGTCGTGGTGAGCAGGAACACGTCTGCCCCGTTCGCGCGCAACGGTCCCGCCGTATCGCTCAGGAGCTGGATCGTGGTGGCGGTCACGGGCCTCGGATAATCCGGGTCCACATTGGCCCAAAAGTGCCTGAACATATAAAATATGGTCTTCGGCACAGTCAGCCGGTCCACGAGTCCTTCGTTTCCGTTGGTATTACAGGGTGAATTGTAGTCCTTGAAGCACCAGAAGTGTCCGCCCGAAAGCTGACCAGTAGTATTCAAGGTAAAAGCTATCTGCTGCCATTCATAGTAAGCACTGCCGGCCGTATTAGTGGTATACGTCGTATCAAGATCTATAGTGCTTCCGCGATATGATGCGTAGTAAAAGCCCGAGCGGCTTTCAGTGCCGATCCACCGATAGGCCCCTGCGTCGCCGGTTTGATTATAGTTCAATCCCTCGACGTCGGGAACCTTGGCCGCGACGTTAGCGGTACCGTAGTTTGCCATAGAGGTAAACCGCGTCGTGTCAAGGCTGTGGGCCGTGTTGTTCAGCGGGGTTATATTGCTTGTAAAGTCTCCGTCGGTTCTTGGCTCGTTATACAGCCCCCAGAGGTAAATACTGGGATGGTTTCTCCCTGACAGTATCATTTCTTTCACGCAGCTGTCCATCCTTGCCCAGCAGGTTGCGGAAGGAGTATAGCCCCATCCCCAGCTTGGCTGTTCGACATAGACCAGCATTCCCTGCTTATCGCACGCGTCATAGAACGCCTGGGCGCGGGGATAATGGGAGCATCTGATGCTGTTGCAGCCCAGGTTTTTCAGCAGTTTGACCTCCTGCCAGTACCGGGTGTCCGGGACCGCGTTTTCTATCCACCCCTGAAACTGATGGACGCACATGCCCCGTACTTCCAGCCGCGCGCCGTTCAGATTAAGACTGCCGTTGGTGCCTTGGACCCAGGTGATCCATCTGACACCGCAGGGCTCAACCACGCTGTCCACCACGACCCCGCCTGCCGTTACCAGCGTCTGCACCGAATACATATAAGGACTCGATGGCGACCAGAGGTGCGGGTTGGTAAATGCGGCAGTGGTCATATCGAAAGTGTCAAGAGTGCCTGCAGGGATCGACAGCGTCGCGTTCTGGGTGACGACGCTGGCTTTTGTCATGTCAAAGAGCGTGATCGTGACCTGAACCGACTGCGCGGTCGTCCGGTCGTTCTTGACCGGCGTCAGAGCGTGTATCTGCGCGCTTGAGGCCGATACGTTGGCCATCTGAATGTGCTGGCTGTAGATCGGTATGTAGACGCTGTCTTTTGAATGGAGCCACACGGAGCGGTACAATCCGGAATAGAGCATATAGTCGGGTCTTCCATTTGAACTGCTGGTCCACTGAGAGCCCGGAGGGATATCGTTATTAACCGTATTGTCAAGCATAACCGCGACCACGTTGTTGATGCCCCGTGTGATATAAGGGGTTATGTCATAATAAAAGGGCGTATAGCCGCTGTTGATGTGCTGGCCGACCTGGCTACTGTTTATATAAACGGTCGCGACCTGCATGGCGCCTTCAAACTCAAGGAACAGTTTTTTCGCGCTTGCCGGAACGCCGAAGGTTTTACGGTACCAGCACGTACCCTTATAATAGTTTGCTTCTGAAGCCCAATTAGCCAGAGCGGTGACAACGACCGGGGCCGAGTCGTAGGAGCACGAGTGCGGCACAACGACGGTCGACCATCCGGTTCCCGAATCGTTATAACTCACCGCCTGAGGCGTGCCTGTCGGTGTCCCTTTGTAAAAATGCCAGTTCTCATTCATGTTCGCTTTACGTTTGAGCGGATCAGGGACCTGCGGCTGGATGATCTGGGAAACAACAGGAAACGCACAACACAAGGAAATAAACAGCGGCAATGCGTACAACGTGATTTTTTTTAAAAACATACCCCCCCCTTTTTTTTAAAAAATCTCAGACAATTTTCAGATAATCTTCCTCTATATATTATAACATATTTACGCCATAATATAAAACAAATAAAAACAAAAAGCTGTTATAGGTTAATCCATTACACGTGTAACTTAATATAAATTTCTAAAAATAATTGCTCCTGCTTTAAGTCGATATCCTTTAGCTTGTGCTAAAAAAAAATTCAGGTGAGCTGTTCGTGAGGGGAAAAGAAAAAAGGCCCCGAACCGTAAAGGTCCGAGGCCTGGCTGTTTGTCTTAAAAATTAATTTAGAGATAATACAGCAGTTTACACCACCAGCCCCACTCGTTCTTTTGTGAAAAAGCTTCAGTACAGAGACCGGTGTTATAAAGATACTTTGCATAAGAAACATCGTAATGCGTATGATCCCGGGCAACCTGGCCGATGATTGAAAAACCTTTAACAATAGTTTTTTTGAAGTTGAAGGAATATTTCCAATTATCATGTTCAGTATACAACAACGGATCGCTGGCGTCCTGTACGGGAGGAGGAATAGGATACTCTATAGAAAAATTATCAACATTACCGCAACCCTGGGGATAGGGCCAGCCAAACCACTCTAATTCAACCGACAGGAAGTCGAGAAGCTTGAATGCCGGAATATTGAAGCCGAACATGACCGGAATTCGCTGGGTGATGTCGGAGTAGTAATTTTTAGAAGAATCCACTATCCAGCTGGTGAGAATCGGCTGCCCAGCACCGTCAAGCGGATGTTTGGATGCAGCTATATTTTTTATTCCCAGTATTGCCGCTTCACCATAAATTTTCCAATCCTCTTTACCGAACATGTTTGAGACGGAAGAGGGAAGAATATTCTTGAGCGCTTCCTTGGGGTCAAAGCAGACCCGTGCCATTACTTTCGTTCCGCCAAAACTGAAATAACCTGAATCGCCGGCACTTGTTACATAGCCATTTGCCTGGGCGATAGGGCGGTCTTTGAGCGAGTCTACACCCAACAACCGGTCCAGCATGATACCGGCTCCGATATCGAGGCACGGGAAAGGCTTGTACCCGGCCAGAAAGGAGATCGACCAGTCAAGTGTGGGCAGGAACATAGTCTCTGTTGTCAAGAACAGGTCCATGGAGAGTTTATTGAACATCGTGCTGCTCAGTCTGAAGCCGGTCAGCGTCGCATAAGCATTGTCAAACGAGGTCACTATATACGCAGGATGCGTTTCGGACCTGAAAAGATATTCCCCGAGGTTTTTCGCTTCGAGGTCGTATTTATAGGGCATGATACCGGCAGCGAATTCGAATGAAATATGTTCTTTATCGCCATAGCTCAGGATTCCCTGGGCATTGGCAAGAGACGCGTCCGTGTGAGAGACCCACGGGAATTGAAAGGCATCGTTGGTCATCGCAGTCCAGTTGTAGTTATCGAACCATACCCTTATTTCCGGGGCTATGATAAGCTGCAGGTGCTCGCTCAGGGTTGCCCGTAGGGAGATCCGGGCGTATTCATCATTGATCCAGGGTTGATACGGTATAGAGCTCCCCGCATAATTACTTTTTACAAACTGGCCGTTCTCAATCGCCGCCATTCCGCCGAATTCGATTTTTGTATCGGTCGAATCTGCGGCAACGGACGCTGCCTGGAACAGGGAGAACGACACCACCAGCGAAGCAACAAGGTTTTTACTCTTCATCAGCTTCTCCTTTCAACGGGTTTTATGAAGCGTTCTGTTAATCTCTTTAAGTTAAAATTCTAGAAACTCTGCTTTCTTCGGGTTTCCTTCTCTCTTTCAAGAGAGGGGACCAAGGGGTGAGTTGCATAAAACGACTTGCTATCTGGCAATAAGCACCTTTTTCGTTAAATTCCCGCTAGCGCCCATTTTCCCGATGCACAGGAAATAATATCCCGTGGCAAGCCTCCGCGTATCAATAGTCAATGCCGTGCCTGCCAGTTTAAACGGGAACCCGATCGACTGGCCTCTCGCATTGAACAGGGTGACATTTCCGGTCGCAGCCGCTTGTGAAGGGAAGTAGACGATAAGAGAATTGCGCGACTCTTTTACCATAACATTCCGGTAAATGGCGTTTGCGGGTTTGTTCAAGACCGATACGGGAAAGGGCAGGGAGGAGGTGTCGGCCATGACCGTGCTCATCGTAATCGGGGCTGCAGTCAGGCCCGGCGCTGACGCCGAAACGGTAATGGTGCCCGGCGTGTTCGTGGATTTGATTATCAAAGCGCATTTGCCTGCGTTGGCCATTACGGTCGAAGGACCGAAATAATTCGCTGGCCCGGAGACCGAAAAAGTGACCGGGATGCTGTCGTTTGGTCCGGATTTGGTATCAACGCAGGTGCCGTTTGCGTCCCTGAATGAGGCCGTGATAATGGCGACGTCGGTGCTGTCCGCAATAAGGGAGTCCATGTCCGAATCAAGCCGCAACTTTGTGGGAGTCAAGCCAAACACTGGCGTTTCCGACGGCACGCCGGTCCAGTATTTCCTGAAAAGATAGTACACCGCCTTGGGGATGCGGTAATGGTCGACCGCTCCCATCGGGTGCTGCATCCAGCCTGACCAGTAGTCGTTGAAACACCACATGGTTGCGCCTGCAAGCTTGTTCAAACGCGGGGTCGTGAAAAGATTGAGCCAATCATTCCAGCGCTGCATTGCATAGCCGGACGCCGATTCGTTGTCATTCGCGGCGCCGCGGAAACACCAGTATATCCAGCCCTCGTGATATTCGGTGTTGAGTATCCGCTTTACCGCCGTGGCATTGGGCCCGATCAATTCATTATAATTCAGGCCCTCGACGTCGGTTTCGCTGAGAAGTACCGGGTCGTTACGGCGATTATCGGCGAGATAGGTATAGCGGGTCGAGTCTATTCTGTGTACCGTAGCGGCTTCAAGCGGGATCTGGTTGGCGGCGCTGAAACTCGATGCCGGTTCATTGAAAAGCCCCCACGCGATGATTGACGGGTGATTATATCCCACTTCGATCATCTCTCTTTGGCAATTGTTGAGACGCACCCAGAACGAATCCGGATAGGACATCCGGTCATAACCCCATGTCGGCACCTCGACCATAACCAGCATTCCGAGTTCGTCGCAGGCATTGTAAAAGGAGGGGGAGCGCGGAAAATGGGCGCAGCGGATCATGTTTGCTCCCATCTCCTTGACAAGGCCGACCTCTTTAAAATAACGGGTGTCCGGCAGCGCGTTCTCGATCCATCCTATTGCCTGATGGAGGCTTGCGCCCCTGAGGGTTGTTGCCGTATCGTCATCGTTGAGCGTAAAACCGCCATTGGGCGTCCACGTATACCAGCGCACGCCGATGCGGTCGACGTAGTCGTCCACCGCCTGTCCGTCCACCTTGACGCGGGTATATACTTTGTAAAGATAGGGATGTTCCGGCGACCAGAGGTGCGGATTGATGATCGGGCCGCAGGTGGTTGCAAGAGTATCCGATTGCCCCGGCTGAATGGTCGCATGGATCTCGGTCAGGAGCCCTGTATTGAGCAGTATGTTATTGTTTGAGTCGGTAACGACATAGCTCAGGGAGACGTTTTTTGCCGCGACGTCATCGTTGCGCACCGTGGTTGAAATTTTCACCTCTGCACCCGCGGCGGAAGCGCTTGCCCGGGGTATTGAAATCCTCTGGCTGTACAGCGGGATATAACATTTGTCGGTGCACACAATCCACACGTCCCGGTACAAACCGCTGTAGATGTAATAATCGGGATAAAATCCCTGCGACCCGTCGTTTCCCGGCGGGATCGACCATACATAGTTATTATCCAGCCGCACGGCAAGGACATTATTACCGGTAAGCGATACCGTGGAGGTCATATCAAAGCTGAACCAGGTAAAGCCGCTGTTGTAGTGACTGCCGAGTTTTTTCCCGTTCAGCCAGACATCAGCGCTCTGCATTGCGGCTTCGAATTCAATAAAAATTTTACCGGTATGCTTTGCATTCTGCGGTACGGTAAAATTCTTCCGGTACCAGCAGACGCCGCGGAACGACTT
>JBEKUX010000075.1:0-11662 GCA_049514575.1 Chitinispirillaceae bacterium
AGGGCTTAAAATGTTCGCGGAGTTGCGGCAGAATATATCAAGAGAAGTCGCAAGCTACCTGTTTCGTTTAGAACGTGCAGAGCCTGAGCGGCAGGCGATGCCGGTCCCTGCAGCGCAGGAGATACATGGCACGTTTGACATTTTTTCGTCCAATTCCGAAGCGAGGCCGCAGACACCGGTACAGAGACAGCCGGAACATATCACCAATCGTGCAGCATCTGGTCAGCGCACTGTTGTCAATATAGGTCAGCAGGTAGGTCGTAACGATCCGTGTCCTTGCGGAAGCGGTAAAAAATACAAGAAGTGTCACGGGGCGTGAGTTTATGCGAGGACTGTTTATCGTATTCGACGGAATAGATGGCTGCGGTAAAAGCACGCAACTTACGCTCGCTGCAGAGAGACTCAAGCGGGACGGCTATCCGATAGTAATGACGCGCGAGCCAGGTGGTACTGCAATTTCCGAGAAGATTCGTTCAATCGTTCTTTCACATGATAATAAAGAAATGGTCAGCGAATGCGAACTACTGCTTTATGCTGCGGCACGAGCACAGCATGTACACGAGAAAATTGAACCGGCCTTAGAACAGGGAATGATGGTGTTGTGCGACCGTTTTGATTCTGCTACTATTGCCTATCAGGGATTCGGCCGAAACATATCATTGTCACTTTTAGAGGCTATCAACACTGTCGCTGTCGGAAGATTACAACCCGATCTTACCTTCATCTTCGATATCAGCATTACTGCCGCATTTTCAAGGCTTTCTGCAATGAAGAAGTCACATGACAGACTGGAATCGAGCGGTCGAAGTTTTTTTTCTCGCGTTGCCGAAGGGTATCGGACTATTGCTTTAAAAAATCCTGCAAAGATCGTTCTGCTAGATGGTGAATCGGCTATTGAAGAGTTGGGGGAGATGGTGTATAAAAAAATAAAGGAAACGATAGTCACAGTTTAGCTGCATAATAAATCACGTTATGGATCAAATGGCCAATGTGATGTAAAGATGCGGTGGTTTATTGAGAGTAGTGCATATTTTACCTGAAGTGCTGTATGCAATATTAACTTTAGCGAAAACGAACGCTTCCCCAGCTTTGGTGGCCTGCGATAGTCGATACGCGTCAATAATTTTTCAAGCCAAATATTAAGCACAATATATAGGTAACGAGCTCCCATTTCTTCAATTTTTAAAGCGGATATTCCTTCTTTCCGGTTTCTCCAATTTATTGGAATTACATCAAATGAATACCCACGAACAATGGCTTTTAAAGGAATTTCAACGGTCAGGTTAAAGTGCGGAGATAGAAAAGGGCGGCATCCATCAATGACATAACGGCGGTATCCTTTGAAGGCATTGGTTACATCATTATAATGTACACCGAACAGTATTCGTATAAAATTATTTGCCAATCGGTTTACTAATTTTTTAATCGCCGGATAGTTGTACACTCGTCCACCACGCATCCATCGAGAGCCAAAAGCACAATCAGACTTGTCGCGTAAAATGTAATAATATTTTACGACATCCTCCGGATCATCCGAATCATCCGCCATAACAATAATCACCGCATCGCCGGTGAATGCATCAAGCCCGCAACGGATAGCATAACCGAAACCGTGCCTACCGATGTTACGAACCAAGCGGATGCGGGGATCAACATGAGTTCGTTTTTCAATCTCGCTAGGTGTTTTGTCGCTGCTGCCATCGTCGACAACTATAAGCTCATAAGCGATATCTTCTTTTTTTAAACGTGCTGTTAAATTATCAATTGTTATTCCGATGTTCCCTGCTTCATTTCGGGCAGGAATAATAATTGATAATATCATATCCTGATCGCCTGTTTTTATTTAGCGCCACAACGAGTCTTCGGTTCCAAACAAAAAAAAATGAATAAGACGAAAAACGAAAAAATAAAGGATATCTTTCGAATTAATCTTTCGTTTCTTTGATCCAGCGATTTTTATTGGCTTCAAATATCTCAGATAAAATATCATTAATGGATTTTGTGAGCGACCACTTCGGATAATGCTGTTTGAACTTGCTGACATCAGAAATCCACCAGATATGGTCTCCGACACGGTTCGTTTCCGAATAAACGGTTTTTATTGCATTGCCCGATATCTCCTCGCATTTTTTGATAGCTTCGAGCATTGAACAGTTGCTGAAGCGGCTACCGCCCATGTTATAGGTTTCGCCGGCGCGTGGAGCTTGGTGGAAATGCCAGAAGGCATTAACAAGATCAAAACTGTGAATATTGTCTCTAACCTGTTTACCCTTATAGCCGTAAATCCGGTATTCTTTTTTAGTGACGGCACATTTCATCAGATAGGCTAAAAAGCCATGCAGTTCCGTACCTGAGTGTGAAGGGCCGGTCAGACAGCCGCCGCGAAAGGTGCCGGTCTTCAGCCCGAAATACTTCCCATATTCCTGAACCATTATATCAGCGGCAACCTTCGATGCGCCAAAAATTGAATGCTTCGTTTGATCAATGGACATCGATTCATCGATACCGTTTTCATAGTAGGGGTGGGTTTGGTCAATTTCCCAGCGAGTAGGAAGCTCCCGAAGCGGTAAACGGTTAGGGGTATCTCCGTACACTTTGTTCGTCGAAGTAAAAACGAACGACGCATCAGGGCAAAATTGCCGCGTTGCTTCCAGAAGGTTTAATGTTCCGGTTGCATTAACGGAGAAATCGGTAAACGGTTCACGCGCTGCCCAGTCGTGTGAGGGTTGCGCAGCGGTATGAATAACTAAAACGAGATCGGATCCGTGTTTCTGGAAAACCCGCGATACTGCGGTAAAATCACGGATATCAGCATTGTAATTTTCAAACGTTTTATACGATGATTGCAGTTCTTTCAACATCCATTGTGTCGATGCTTCCAGACCAAAAAAATATTTCCGCATGTCATTATCGATTCCAAGTAGTTTAAATCCTTTTTCGCAGAAAAATCTGACCGACTCGGACCCGATTAACCCGGCACAACCCGTTACAAGAACTGTTTTCATCTATTCCCTTGTAAAAAGACTTGGAAAGTTTAATGCATTTTCAGAAAGCCATATGTAAATATCAGACTGTATATTTTCCGGCTTTTCCCCGGGCATCAAATTAAAAATACTCCCGGTATCACCGTTATCCATAATGTACCATTTCACATCTGCAAGACGATTGTCAGCACGGTTGCTTCGCATAACGATAGGTTTGCGTATGTTGAACCTCCGACATTAAATACTTCGCCTGATAACGGTCAATTGCAAAATTGTATAAGTTTTATGAAACATAAATAATATGCATTGTTTCATGCAATCACGAGATCGATGCATTATATTAAAATCCGAATGTATTTTTATTTTCAAAAGAAACGGCTTGTGTTAAGGAACACAATACATGGTTAACGGTAAGCAGGTGAATGTTTCTGTCGCAATGGCGATATTTAATGGGGCCCGATACCTCCGCGAACAACTACATTCAATCGCTTTGCAAACTATTAAACCTCTGGAAGTAGTGGTTTCGGATGATGGATCAAATGATAGCAGCATATCGATTGTTACGGAATTTCGGAATATGTTGAATATCGTAATGGTATCAAACAAGAGACGACATGGTTTTGTCGGTAATTTTGAAAATGCAATCGCCCATTGTCGTGGCGAATTCATTGCCTTGTCCGACCAAGATGATATTTGGAAGGAAAACAAGCTTGAGCGAATGGTCGCCTGTATCGGAACGCACGCAGCAATCCATTGTGATGCGGACGTGATTGATGGTAACGGCCGGCGTATTGCTGCATCGTGGCAGGAATATCGTGGAAAGCCGATTTATCAGGAATACCGCAATTATCTTTCCGGCTGGAACAACATTACCGGATGCACGGTTTTATTAAGGCGTGATTTATTGAATGTCTTTCTGCCGATACCGCTCCATATATGGTACCATGATTTATGGCTTGCATTGGTAGCAGAAAATCATGGCGGCATTGTTTTTTTAAAGGAACCCCTAATGAGTTATCGTCTTCATGAAGGGAATGCTATAGGAATTTCAGGGCTAAAATTAGAAATTGGAAGAAAGGTGCGGTCAGAAATGCAATATTTATTTTTCCAGGATCTTCTGGAAAATAGCTCGAGATTATCACTTTCTGATAGTGATGTTGCACATATAAAGGGATTGCTTACCTTTTGGCGAAATATGCTGAGCAGATCAATCTGTTTGATGAATTTACCAATCGCTATCAAATACTATAAATGGTTATTTCGTAATAATCGACCGATGATTGTTAATTTAATATTGTCACTTGTCGGCGTCGGCAGAAAAAATAGAAACGGTATAAACGGCGGTCATTATGCTCAGGATTTATCATCGAAGGTTCAATGGAACAACCACTGATTTCCATAATCAGCGTTAATTGGAACGGGTTAAAGCACCTTCAATCATGCCTTGCTTCAGTAATTGCATCGGAATATAAACATTTAGAGATTATCATAATTGATAATGGATCTACCGATGGGTCATTGGATTTTTTGCGTGCGCAGAAATCATTAATACGATTAATCGAAAACCGTCGCAACCTAGGTTATGTTTCGGGTAACAATCAGGGATTTTCTTTAGCCAAAGGTGAATATGTTGCTGCATTGAACAATGATACGATTGTTGAACCGTCATGGTTGAATGACCCGGTAAGGTATCTTCAAGGCGATCTTCGTCTTGGCATTGTCGGTTGCCGTCTTATGGATGCGAATAAACCGGGCTATATTGATGGTTTGTTTCATGAAGTGATGCCTGATTTGGGTCTTCGTCCTTATGCTTCCGGTCAGAAATTCGATGATTCCAATCCCCGAATGACTAAGCCGGGTTACGTAATAAGTGTTCACGGCGGCGCTGCGATTTATCGGAAAAAAATGATTGACGAACTTAAAGGATTCGATGAAGCGTATTGGGCATACTATGAAGAAAGTGATTTGTGTATGCGTGCATTTCTGCATGGGTGGAAATGTCTCTATGTTCCATCTGCGATCGTGCACCATATTGGAGCGGCCAGCTTTAATAGAACTTCAAAAAAATACTATTATTTTCTATCACGTAACCGGCTATGGTTCATTTTCCGAAGTTATCCTCTTTCGATGATCATATATCATTTACCTCTTTTGCTCTTATTTGAGTTAAGGTTGATGCGTGTGCTGTTTATTAAATTCAAACTTCCGTCCACCTATTTCAAATCGCGATGGGACGCTTTAAGGGGAGTATTTGCACATAGTAAGAAACGACATGAAAATATGGCGTTGTTTAAAAAACACAAGAAGGATTTTTACCGGCTTTATCGAGAAAAAATCCTCTTTATCAGCTAAAACTATTTCAGTTCTATTTATTAGAAACATTCTCTTCTCTATAAATTTGAAAAAAAATCATCCGCATAATATATTTTAATAATCTTTTGTAATTCAGGCAGAATGTTCCTGTTAATAATGCCTGAACTGGTACTATTCCCAGGAGAGAAAATGGAAAATAACTGTTACCGACAATTGTTTCGTTTCTGTAAAAAACCAACGGTAATTGCCATTGCAGTACTCGTTGTTATTTTCGCAGGATTGCTGGTCGATGTGTCAAACGCTGGCGGCGACAACGATAATTTTTATTTGAATATTAATCGTTTTGATGTCGTTGCACTTAAGATTCATCAGAATTATGTTGAAGAGATGAATTCGGATAAACTTATAGAGAGCGGTATCAACGGGATGCTGCGCATGCTTGATCCTCATACAAGCTACATGAACGAAAAAGAGTTTGGTGAGCTTAAAATCCACTTGCAGGGCAAATTCGGTGGTTTAGGAATTCAGATTGCAATTCGCGATAAAGTGTTGACTGTCATGACACCTATAAACGGTACCCCGGCATCTCGTGCTGGCATCCAATCAGGGGATCAGATCATTAAAATCGACGGCAAATCGACCGCCGGTATTACCATCGATCATGCAGTCGGCAAACTGCGGGGTGAACCCGGTACCAAGGTGACGCTTACCATTCGGCGCAAGGGTGAACTGAAAGACATGGACTATGTCATTACCAGGGATGTTATTGAGATTAAGGCCGTGCCGTTCAGCGGAGTTATTGACAGTACAATCGGCTATATAGATTTTTCCCAATTTTCTGAAAAGGCCGAATCAGAAGTTGCAAAAGCGATACGTGATCTGCTTAAAAAGAATATCAAGGGTTTGATACTGGATATGCGGTGGAACCCAGGAGGATACTTACCGCAGGCTGTTGATGTTGCTGGAATGTTTCTGCCTCGCGGGTCGCTTGTTGTTTCAACCAGAGGAAGGCCATCGAATGTCGATCAGAACAGGGATTATCCTTCGGTTTCCGATCCCGTCCTGCCGATGAATCTGCCGCTTGTTGTGCTCGTTAATTATGCAAGCGCAAGTGCATCGGAGATCGTCGCTGGAGCAATTCAAGACTGGGATCGTGGCATGATTGTCGGCGATACGACATTCGGCAAGGGATCGGTCCAATCACCGATTCAACTTGATAAAAAGTATACCTTAAAGCTTACAGAGGCTTATTATTATACCCCGTCAGGCCGTTGTATAAACCGGCCCGAAAACGCAGTGCGCGGTGCAGCGGTTGATTCCGAAGAAGGGGAGGAGAACGGCGATACTGCTGCAAACAGTGATTCGATCGTGAACGGGAAAAGCGCATCTGATAAAGCAAAAAAGGACACAACTCGATACCTGACAAAAAATGGACGGATTGTCTATGGCGGCGGCGGGATAATTCCCGATACCGTGGTGCACCAGGAAATACCCAATATTGTCATCCGTACCTTGTTCGGCAAGGATGTCTTTTTCCCGTTCGCGAATATCGAATATGCCCGCCTGAAAAAAAACAATAAAATCGGCATTGGGAAAATCTCTGTGGACGATGAAATTATTAAGGATTTTTATCGATACCTCGATTCATTAAAGTTTACCTACGAGAGTTATTCCCAGCTTCAATTCGACGAATTCAAGCGCCGGAGTGAACTGGTGAAGGACACCGCCGCTGATTCTTCGAACCAGCGGCATGCGGTGCCGGGTATAAAACCGAAATGGACGGATCGTGAAAAAGAAGAATTAAAGAATGCTGCGAGCCAGATCGACAGTCTGCTTGCGCGCGAGAGCAAACGTGCGCTCGTTGAAAATGAAAAGGATATCAGGAAATATATTTATGAGGCGTTGCTCATACGTCAGTATGGTCAGGATGACGACACGTATTTTCGCTGGAGACTGGCGGATGATCCACAGGTTAAAACAGCTATCGATTTTTTAACGAATAAAAATACATACTCCGAATTGTTGCAACCGCGTACTATTAACAAATCGGCCGGAAGCGGAAAAAAATAGAAGATTGTATTACCGTACTTTTGGACGGCCGTTTGAAGAAGAACTGGAAAAGAGAATTCTATGATCAGTAAAATGCGTTCAATGGCACCGACCATCATGGTTATTATCCTCGTTTCGTTTGTTATCGGGACGATATTTTTCAACTGGGGAATGAACCGGGGAAGTTCAATGGGGACCCATACCAATGTGGTGGGAAAAATTAATGGCCGTGAAATTCCCCTGAACTATTTCGACCGTGAGGTAAGTGCTGAACGCCAGAAACTCGACCGTAGCGGTACGGCCGATGATCAATATCAATCTCACCAACTTCCGCGTCAAGTTTGGGAACAGGAGGTTACCCAGATATTGATGAAGGATTTTTTTCGAAAAGTCAATCTATATGCTTCTGCTGACGAGGTGTTTGATTACATTAAACACAACCCGCCTCCCGGGGTCGATACCGCTTCTGCATTAATGACTAACGGCGTTTTCGATACTGCTAAATACGTATCAATATTAAATGATCCTCGGACATACCAGTATAATCCGGGTTTCCGTGTGCTGGAACAGCAGACCCGTGAATTGATTGTTCCTGTTCAAAAGCTTGAGGTACTTCTTTCCGCTCCGCTTTTACCGACCAAAACGGAAGTGGAGCATCTTTACAGAATGGAAAATGAAAGGGCGGTTTTTGAGTATGCCTATATTAAGAATAGCGCCGTCAAAATAGACACTTCCAGGATAACCGATGAGATGATTGCTAAATATTATGTTACGCACCGCGATAACTTTTTATGCGAAGATCTTGTTGACCTCTATGTGGTCAAAGTTCCTAAAAAACCGACGGCCCGCGATGAACAGGTATATTACCAAGAATTGCTGGATATCAAGAACAAAATACTGTCGGAAAAAGATGTCCCACGATCTGAAGCGTTTGCCGATGAAGCCAAGGTTTCTTCGGACGATGAAGGGAGCGCTCAGAACGGAGGCGATCTCGGTTTTTTCAGACGGGGAGCCATGGTACCGGAATTTGATTCTGTCGCGTTTAAACTTGATACCGGTGCAATATCCAACCCTGTAAAAACACGGTTCGGCTATCATTTGATCTTTGTTGAAAAACGTCAAAAGAACGGTAAGGTTGAAGAAATAAAAGCTCGTCATATACTTAGAAAGATAGTACCGACTTTAGAAACTTCCGATGCTTTAACCGAAAAAACTGATACGTTGCGCAGGAAGATTCAGGATGAGACGTTTGTTGCTGCCGCAAGAGAGGCTGTGCGACATGATACCTCGATGATTTTCGATTCGACGGGGTTAATCGCGAAAAACACTATTGTTCCTTGGGTCGGCTATGTTTCAGGCCTTGGTCGTTTTATTGCCGGGCTTGAGGGTAAAGAAAGCGAGACAATTTCCGAACGTCTTGAGAACGATAAGGGATTTTATATTTTTTCAGTGAAACAGCGGATTCCCAAGGGAATCATGCCTCTTGAGGCAGCGAAGCCTCGAATCAGGAAACTCCTGGCAGATTCGTTGCATAGGCAGGCACTACGCGTTTTTGCAGAGGAGTGGGGCAGAAAGATAGGGGAGAAAACTCCGCTCATATCACTCAAAAAAAATGATTCAGTAAATGTTGGTTCCGGTGTTACCGATACAATTACGAGGGTGAGTTCTATCCCCGGTATCGGCGTTGATTCCAAAGCAGCAGCCATAGCCTTTGCATTGCCCGTCGGCAAAAGGTCGGCACTGTTTGAATGCAACAATTCTTTTTTCCTTGTCCGTCCGCTATGGAAAGGACCCCCAATATTTGTTCCATGGGGATCGTCGCAGGTGACGACGATGGCTACACGGATAATGAGCCAGATAAGAGAGCGGCTCTACATGGACTGGTATACGGATTATAAAAATCGGCAGAAAATAATATGCAACATTGACAAGGTATACGTAGACTGAATATCGATAATTGCATGAGTTACTGTTATCTTAACGATACAAACAGTAAGCAAAATCATAATGTAACGCTTCAAGTTGTTATTGTAATTAAATGATATTATTATTGTTGTTACGAGTTAATATTGAATTTTTTTAAGTCTGTATGCGGTAAGAATAAAGCTGCAACGTAAGCATCCATGTAATGTGGATCGTTTGAAAGTTCAACATAGGTCATCCTGCCGGGTAGAGACCTTAATTCATCCCGATATTTTTTATAAAGCAAAGCAAGCGTTGCACCGGCAAGAGAAGTGTTTCCGAGATACGAAAAACGTGAAGTATCAATATTTGGGAAAAGGCCGATTCGTATTGCATCTGCTACATCGATAAAGCGGCCGAAACCTCCGGCGATCAGTACGTTTTTAACATTAGAAAAATTGAGGCCTGCGTTTGAGAGCATAATATCGCAGGCGGAATAGATGGCAGCTTTAGTCCGGATTAAGTTGTCAATGTCTGATTCGGTAATTATGATATCATGGCCATGATTGGTATTCACGCCCTGTATAAGAACAAATCCGTTCGTTCCGTCGATTGTAACCATGTTTTTTTTAACTGCCTTGTCCGTAAATTTCCCCGATCTATCGATAATCTTAGCTTTTAACAATTCACCGAGAAGGCTTATGAGACCTGATCCGCAGATGCCGGAGGGTTTTTCATCACCTATTACGGTCCAGTCTATAATTTCACCTCCATTTTCGATTTCAAATGAGTCAATAGCGCCCGGTGCTGCACGCATTCCACATTGTATTCCCGATCCTTCAAAAGCCGGGCCGGCCGAGCATGCAGTGGTCATGAGGAATTCGCTGTTGCCTATCACAATCTCGCCGTTGGTACCGATATCGATGAAAAGAGACAGCTCTTCGGACGAACGGATCATTTCGGTACAGAGCAGACCTGCAGTAATATCGCCGCCAACGTAGCTGCCTACCCCCGGTGAAAAAATGATTTTTGCCTCAGGATTGAGTGAGAGTCCGCATTCCGCCGCAGTAAGCGGAGGAACATATTTGACCGTAGGAACATAGGGATGTTCGCGCAGGTGTTTTGCCGGGATGCCCAGGAAAAGATGAACCATTGTAGTGTTGCCGGCTATCGACATTGCGGTAACTAGGCGATAATTAATAGACATCCGGTTACAAACTGATTGTATGAGTTGATTGATGGTTTTCAGTACAAGCTGCCGAAGTTCTTCACGCCTCTGGTCGGAACGTCCGTATTCGATGCGCGAAATAACGTCTACGCCACGGCAAAGCTGTCCGTTATAGTCGGAATCTGTATCGAGTATTTTTCCTGCGGCACAATCTACAAGGCGAACAGAAATGGTCGTTGTTCCGATATCACAGGCAATGCCGTAGTGAACGGAAAGAGTATCGCCGGGCTCGATCATTATAAGTTCACTGACGACACTTTCAGAAAAAAACGTCGTGGTGACCTTGCCGTTTTTCTCGCGCATGGCCTGAGCCATAGTCCCCAGAATTGCACGTGAACACCGGATACTGGAATCGTGTAGATGTCCAGGGATTGCCGCTTCGAGCAGTTCAAGATCTGAATAGTTGGCTTCAATAGTAGGTGACTGCGTCTGGACAATATTTTTTTTGCAAATAGGGGAGAGATCAGCGCCTTTCTGCCAGAATTCCTCGAGGGCAGCAGTGGCGAGAATAGATGATTTCCCTTCGTGTGTTTTCGGTTCAATCCAGATCTTTACATTACCCTTAATGCGGGTTGCACAGGCAAGTACTGTTCGTCCAGAAGATTCCGGTTTGTTACTTTCTGCTATTTTCACCATACATTTACCGCAGGTTTCCCGTCCACCACAGGGGAGATGCAGGGCGGTAATACCAGCCAATGCGGCGGTCTCGCTGATAAGCGTTCCGGATGGAACGACAACCGATTTATTTAAAGGTAGAAAAATTACGTTGCAATTCATTAGTTGTTAAAAATAGTAAAATTATAATCAACAAGGACGAAAACAAAATAACAATTGATTGGTTTTTTATTATGACGGGTTATCAAAAAAAATGAAAACTTAAAACGCGCTTCTACGAATTTCACTGTTTTTCATGCAAGGCGCGCAGTTTTCGGATAAGAAACGAAATAAATATCGATATAACATCAGTTAAATCAATGAAATACCTCACACGAAATCGATTTCGTTGCGAAAAGCTTGCCGGTATAGCTATTATAAAGGCTCCTATGAACATACATCACATTTCCCGCCTTTCCCCTGGTGCAAAGCGTTATGCGAAAATACCCCCCCCCCCTGCGAATTTCATGCCATTGACAAAGAGATAATAGGTCCGGTATTGACCTCTATCCCCTTGCCCCTTTCTCCGATT
>JBEKUX010000076.1:0-11604 GCA_049514575.1 Chitinispirillaceae bacterium
CAGATTGAGGGTGCGCTCCGGTCAGCGGTGCGGATGAACATCAAGCGGCTCATGGACATCAGCTGCTATCGCGGGGTCCGTCACCGCAAGAGCCTGCCGGTCCGCGGGCAGCGCACGCGCACCAATGCCCGTACCCGCAAAGGGCCGCGGAAGACCATCGCGAACAAGAAGAAATCCCCGGCCAAAGGATAACCGACAACTACTTATCATAGTAAGAGGACGTTAATGGAAAAGGAACGTAAGGAAAACCAGGAATTACCAAAAGGGAAAGACGCGGCAGGAGCCGCGGCAGGAACTGCGGCCGGTGCAGCCGCTGCCGGGGGTGCTGCGGGCTCGGAAGCGGCTCCCGTTATCAAAAAACCCAAGCGCCGGGCGCCGACCGAGTGCATCGCCCACGTCCGGGCGACATTCAACAACACGCTGGTGAATGTGACCGATGCAAAAGGCAATGTCGTGGTCTGGAACTCGCCGGGAAAATCCGGTTTCAAGGGATCGCGAAAGTCAACACCCTACGCCGCCGGAGTGACGGCCGAGGTGGTCGGGAAGATGGCGTACGACGCCGGGGTGCGCAAGGTCGAAGTCCATATCCGCGGTGCGGGCAACGGCCGCGAGAGCGCGATCAGGGCGCTTGCCGCTGCCGGGCTCAAGATATCGGCGATCAAGGATTACACGGCGGTACCGCACAATGGGTGCAGGCCGCCCAAGCGACGCCGTGTGTAAATTATCGTAGGGGCGGCGTTGCGCCCGATAAAAAAACAACTCACCCTTGATCCCCTCTCTTACAAGAGAGGGGAAACCCGAAGGGAGAGGTGAGTTAAAGTCGTAGCAGAGATTCGATGAATTTGAACCAAAGAGATTAAAAAGACCAACAGGAAATTTCAGGAGAACAAATGGCAGTATATCACGGACCAAAGTGTAAGTTGTGCCGCAGGGAAGGCGTCAAGCTGGTGCTACGCGGAGAGCGGTGCGCTTCCGAGAAATGTGCGATGGAACGCCGTCCGTTTCCGCCGGGAATGAAGACCACGAAACGGAGACGCACCTCCACCGAATACAACACCCAGCTGCGCGAAAAACAGAAGATCCGCCGCATCTACGGCGTCATGGAGCGGCAGTTTGCCCGGTATTTCGGTGAGGCAAGCAAGGCCGAGGGCGTCACCGGTGAACGGCTTCTCCAGATGCTGGAGCTGCGGATCGACAATATCGTGTACCGCCTCGGATTCGCGCCATCGCGGGCCTGTGCACGCGAACTCGTCGCCCATAACCATTTTACGGTGAACGGGCACAAGGCCTCGGTCCCGACGTACCAGGTCAAGGCCGGCGACGTCATTCAGGTGCGCGAGAGCAGCAAAACGATCCAGACGATCCACAGCGCCCTCAAGAACGCGCGCGAAATTCCCGACTGGCTGTCGGTTGATAAAGTAAAACTCGAGGGGACCGTCATCCGGGTGCCGGACCGCGCCTCCATGCCGGTCAATGTGCAGGAACAACTCGCCGTTGAACTCTATTCACGATAAAGGGAGAGAGCCGAAACAATGAAATGGAAAAGCCTGATGATGCCGAAAGGCATCCAGATCGAGAATCCGGAGAACGTCCCGAATTACGGCCGGGTGATTGTCGAGCCGCTCGAGCGGGGATGGGGCCACACGATTGGCAATGCCCTGCGGAGGATACTGCTGTCATCGCTCCAGGGCGCGGCCGTGGTTTCGGTAAAGATCGACGGAGTTCAGCACGAATACTCGACGATCGACGGGGTGGTCGACGATGTTATCGATATCATCCTGAATGTTAAAAAGATCCGTCTGAAACTGCTTGCCGACGAAGAGACGACCCTGCGGCTTGACGTGAGCGGTGAAGGGGAAGTCAAGGCGTCGGACATCGAGAAAAACGCCGACGTCGAGATCCTGACGCCCGACCTGCATATCGCCACCATCAACGCTGACGCCAAATTGAAGATCGAGATGCACGTGACGGCCGGGCGCGGCTATGTGTCCGCCGAACAGAACCGCCGTGACGATGATCCGGCCGGGACCATGCCGATAGACGCGCTGTTCTCGCCGGTCACCAAGGTGAACTACGTGGTGGAAAACACGCGCGTGGGCCAGCGGACCGACCTTGACAAGATAATAATGGACGTCTGGACCGACGGGAGCATCTCGGTGGAAGACGCCATGGGGTACGCGTCAAAGCTGTTGTACGACCACCTTGAAGTGTTCATCAATTTCGATGGCGAGCTGGAGCCGGTCGAAGTGATCGTGCGTGACGAAAAAATGGAAAAACTCAGGCAGCTGCTCAAGATGCGGGTCGACGAACTCGAGCTTTCGGTGCGTTCGGCCAACTGCCTGCGGGCCGCCAACATCCATACGCTGGCCGACCTGGTGCGCAATCAGGAAGCGGACATGCTCAAATACAAGAATTTCGGCAGGAAGTCGCTTATCGAGCTCAACCAGGTGCTGGCGAACCTCGGCCTTTCATTCGGCATGGAAGTCGATTCCATCATCGGCAAGGAAGAAAAACCTGCGGCAGAGGCCGGATAAATCCCGTGTTTGCGGGAAACGAAACGCTAACAACAGAGGCTTATTGCAATGCGTCATCAATGCAGAGGACGGAAACTCAACAGGACCGCAAGCCACCGGAAGGCGATGCTTTCAAACCTGGCTGTCTCGGTCCTTGACAAAGAACGAGTAGAAACGACGATCTTCAAGGCGAAGGAAGTGCGGGGTGTCGTCGAGCGCCTTATTTCATACGCAAAAAAAGGCGACCTCCACGCACGCAGAGTGGCGGCGCAGCGGGTGAACGACAAGGCGGTGCTCCGCAAGCTTTTCAGTGAAATCGGCCCGGCATTTAAGGACCGGAGCGGTGGGTATGTCCGCGTCATCAAGACGGGCATGCGGAAAGGCGACAATACGCTCATGGCGATCGTGGAGCTGGTGGGCATCGGCGGCGCGGACACGGTCCGCAAGCGCAGGAAACAGAAGAAGGCGGCGGAGCCGGGCCAGGCCCAGACCGCACCGCAGGAAAAAACGGAACAGCCGGCGCAGGAAAAGGCCGCGTCCGGATAATTCTGATACAGCAACAGGGAGGAAGTCTCTATGGCAGTCAGTTACAAGGAACTTGGTTTTGTCAATACCCGTGAAATGTTCAAGAAGGCGATGGCCGGAAAGTACGCGGTCCCTGCCTATAATTTCAACAACATGGAGCAGATCCAGTCGATCATCACCGCCTGCGGGCAGTCGAAGTCGCCGGTGATAATGCAGGTGTCAAGCGGCGCCCGGAAATACGCGAACGCGACCCTCCTGCGGTACATGGGCCAGGGAGCGGTGCAGATGGCCCGCGAGGCCGGCTGGAACATGCCGGTGGCGCTCCATCTTGACCACGGCGACACCTTTGAGCTGTGCGTGTCGTGCATCGAAAGTGGGTTCTCCTCGGTCATGATCGACGGCTCTCACCACCCGTACGACACAAACGTCGAGCTTACGAAAAAGGTCGTCGAGTACGCCCACAAGTACGACGTGACGGTCGAAGGCGAATTAGGAGTTCTTTCCGGGATCGAGGACAACGTTGAGGCCGCCAAGTCCATTTACACACAGCCCGATCAGGTCGTTGATTTCTGCAAGAAGACCGGCGTCGACTCGCTGGCCATTTCCATCGGTACCTCGCACGGCGCATACAAATTCAAGCCCGAGCAGTGCACCAAGGACCCGGCCACCGGCGTGCTGCTGCCGCCTCCGCTGCGGTTCGACATTCTTGAAGAGATCGAGCGCAGGATCCCCGGCTTCCCGATTGTGCTTCACGGCGCGAGTTCGGTGGTGCCCGAATATGTCAAGATCATCAATACCTACGGCGGTAAACTCAAGGCCGCTGTCGGTATTCCTGCGGAACAGCTGCGCCGCGCCGCAAAGTCCGCGGTGTGCAAGATCAACATCGACTCCGACGGCCGTCTGGTGCTGACCGCCATTGTGCGGAAGGTCCTTGCCGAGAAGCCGGAAGAGTTTGATCCGCGCAAGTATCTCGGTCCGGCGCGCGATGAACTTGTCAAGATGATGATCGACAAGAACCAGAACGTGCTCGGGAGCGCAGGCAAGGCGTAAGCAACTTTTCGTTTCATTGGATACCAATGCCCGGATCATGCAATGATACCGGGCTTTTTATTTTCAAACAGTGGCATTTATCGTGCTGAAAATGTAAATTTTATAGTAGCTGATTTTACAAAGTTCAGGCGGACAACTATGGATGAGAACCAGGTCCCGACCGGTAACAGTACGGATCCCTCGACTCAAAAATCCTCTGAAGAAGAGATAAAGAAAAGTGTCGAGGCGGAAATCCTGGAGATGGAGAAGTACAAGTGGAACCTGGGCGTGCAGCTCCGGCACGACCCGCTGCAGGACCGCTCGCTGAACGATATCTACTGCGAGTGGATCGATAAATACGCGGCGGATTTCAGGAAGTTCTGGGAAGAGAAGAATAAAGAAGATTTACAGAAAATAGAATAATGCATTTTTTGTGGGGGAAGGCCTTCCTCCTGGCCTCAGCCACTTCGTGTCTTCGGCACACCCCTTTCGCCTAGGGGCTCCGCCCCTAAAACCCCAACAAATAAAAACGATTAATCCAACATATATTTTACATGTTTTATAGTTGAAACAACGGTAAGCCAGCAGAGGTTTAAATGAACATATATAACCTGATAAGTTTTATCGGCATCTTCGTTCTGATTCTTACGGGCTGGCTCTTGTCCAACAACCGTAAAGTAATGAACTGGCGGGTGATCTGCTGGGGCGTTGGCCTGCAGCTCGCGTTCGGGCTCTTTGTTTTCCGGGTGCCGGCCGGAGCGCAAGTACTACTCTTTGTCAATGACGCGGTGGTCAAGGTGGTCGACGCGTCTGCCGCAGGCACCAAGTTCCTTTTCGGCCCGCTTGCCCTGCCGCCCGGCGCTGCCGGTTCGCCGGGGTTCATCCTCGCCTTTCAGTCGCTGCCCACGATCATTTTCTTCTCCGCCCTCATGTCACTGCTTTTCTACTGGAAGATATTGCCGTTTTTCATCAGGGTGTTTGCTGTAGTGTTCACGCGGCTCATGAGGATCTCCGGCGCCGAAGCGCTCTGCGCGTCCGGTTCGATGTTCGTGGGCGTCGAGTCCGCGTTTACGGTACGGCCGCACCTGGCAGAAATGACAAGGTCCGAGCTCTGCACCCTGCTCACCGCCGGCATGGCAAGCGTGGCGTCGAACGTGCTGGCGCTCTATGTCTTCATGCTCCACGCCCAGTTTCCCACGATCGCCGGCCACCTGGTTTCAGCGTCGATCCTCTCGATCCCGGCCGCGATCCTCATGTCCAAAGTCATGTTTCCGGAAACGCAAGTACCGAAGACGCTCGGCGTCTCGATCCAACCGCACTATGAACGGGAACCCAACATGTTCGTGGCGATAATAAACGGCGCCAACACCGGTGTCAGGGTGGTGGTCGGCATCGCGGCCCTGCTCCTTGCCGTGCTGGGGCTCATCGCGCTCGTGGATATGGGGACCGGATTTCTGGGAGGCAGGCTCAACGCGCTGCTCGGCATGCATGTCGACTGGACGCTCAAGGGGCTCCTTGGCTATTGCTTTTATCCGTTCTCTTACGTCATGGGAGTGCCGGCGGCCGATGCGGTGACCGTTGCAAAAATCGTGGGGGAGCGGGCCGTGGCGACCGAGGTGGCGGGCTACCAGGACCTTGCCGCGGCGCTGGCGCAGCACGCGATCACGCCGCGCTCGGCCGTTATCACCGCGTATGCCCTGTGCGGGTTCGCGCATTTCGCGTCTATGGCGGTCTTCGTGGGCGGGTACGGCGCGCTCGTTCCGGAGCGTATGCGGGAACTTTCGCAGGTGGCCCTGCGTGCGCTGGCAGCCGCGACCCTCGCCTGCCTCATGACCGCCTGCATTGCTGGCATGTTTTACACCGGCCAGTCCGTGCTGTTCGGGAAATAGCGTTATCTCTGCCGGTCATTCAAAATAGCAGGTTTTTATTGATATTCGGATGATTTTTCTGCGTCTGCTTTGTCTTGAAGGCGGGAAGTCGATACCATATTTACCACGGATCTTTTTTTTCCAGCACCCATTCTACGAGACTTTGCCGTTTTTTGCGAAAGAAAAAAAATAGCAAATTCGAGCAAAATGACATATATTTATTAAGCATGTGACACAGGAGATTCAAAGCAAATTGGCTGTATGATATTTAGACGCTTAAATCTCCAATCAATGAAAGGATACCGCATATGATAAGGCACTATGCGAATATTGGCATTAGAGTCACGGCGATGATGGCGGCGGCATTTTTATTATTGAGCGTAATGCAGGTCAGTGCCCAGACTTGCACGGTGGGCAACCCCTTGAGCGGCGGTACGGAGCACTGCTCATCAAATGCCTCAGGCAGCATTTCCGGCGGCTACTCCTGGACAATCTGGTCGAGTGGAACCGGGGGATGCATTAACACCTATGGTGTCGGTGCTGCGTTTAAAGCAACGTGGAACAATTCTGGGGATTTCCTGGCCCGTGCCGGCCTGGGATGGAACTCGAGCCAGACCTACACCCAAATAGGAAACATTTATTCGGATTTCGCCTACACAAAAACGGGAAGCGCCGGTGGCTGGTCATATATAGGAATCTATGGATGGTCGGAAAACCCGCTGCATGAATACTACATTGTCGAGGACTGGTTCGGCTCGGGCGGCCCGCCTACTGGCGGTGGTACGAAAATGGGCACATTTACCGTTGATGGGGGTACGTACAACGTCTATCAGCACACGCAAACCAACCAACCTTCCATTCAGGGCACGGCAACATTTGTGCAGTTTTTCAGTATACGGCAGACGCCCCGCCAGTGCGGACACATATCCATTTCCGAGCACTTTAAAGAGTGGGCCAGTTTAGGCCTGACACTTGGGAACATGGAAGAGGCCAAGGTTCTTGTGGAAGCAGGGGGTGGAAGTGGAAGCATTGATTTCACAAAGGCAACCGTGGTGGTTGGCCCCTACTCGAGCGTGTCGCGCTTGCCGGAACCAGAACCTTCGCCGGGACGAAACACTTTCTTGGAGAACAGCAAAGGGAGCGGAGTCCTCTCGCTCGTTTCATTGAACGGTACCGTGATACAGTCCGTTCGACAGAACGGTCCGGAACAGGCGATTGTCCCAACTGACCATTTGGCAAAGGGAGTGTATCTGCTGCAGTTCCAGGGAGATGGTAAGGCCCTGGTAACCAGAGTTCTCCTTATCAAGTAGGAGCAGGGTCAGCATGAGGACAGCTACCTAAAGCATTCTTGCGGGATTCATCAGGAACAGTCAGGTTGAGCGACTTGATATTTTGAAAGGTTACCGCATACAACTTCCACTGCGTATCCGTTTTTGCCTGCCGCCCGGGTAGCCCCTGAAAACCTCCTTCCGCAACCCCTGTACGTAACGCCGGTTCAACGTTGCGAGTGATATTTTGAATTTACTTTTGAAGAATTGACAGCTTCATGGATTCTCGTAAGAATTTGCTCGATCGTCTTTGCCCGCTCCTCATTGCCCGCATACGTTGCTGAGTCAAGCGCCCTCTGAACAACCGAAGTCGCATCGGTCCATTGCCCTTTTTGCACAAAAGCAAAAGCAAGATTTTGAAGGGGTTCGATTGCATCCGGGTTTATCTCCAATGCCTTACGGTAATGGGCAATCGCCTCGTCAGTTCGTCCCATGTCCGCCAGCAGAGTGCCGAGGTTATTGTGCGTTTCGGCATTATTGGGGTTAAGTTCCAATGCCTTCAGGAAATGAACCATAGCCTCATCTGTTCGTCCGGTTTTCGCCAGCAGAGTGCCGAGGTTGAAATGAGCACCGCCATCGTTGGGGTCTATTTCCAATGCCTTCATGAAATGGGCCACAGCCTCATCGGTTCGTCCCATGTTCGCCAACATAAGACCGAAGTTATAATGAGCATCACGATAGTTGGGGTTTATTTCCAATGCCTTCAGGAAATGAACCATAGCCTCATCTGTTCGTCCGGTTTTCGCCAGCAGAGTGCCGAGGTTGTTGTGGGCCTCAACCTTGGGGTTATGCTCCAATGCCTTCAGATACTGAGTAATGGCCTCATCGGTTCTCCCCAGGCTCTCAAGCAGGAGACCGAGGTTGTTGTGCGTTTCGGCATGATTAGGGTTAAGTTCCAATGCCTTCCGGTAATAGGAAACCGCCTCATCTGTTCGACCGGCCTGCGACAAAAGATTGCCAAAATTATAGTATGCGATTTCATTCGCGTTCCCTTTTGTAACATCAAAACCGTGAGTAAAAAGCGTAATGCCATTTTTCCAGTATCCGATCTGTTCGCGGGTCTTAAAACACATGCCGATAAAAATGGCGAATAGAATAACGTTCGCTGACAACTTTTTAAGGCGGGTCATTTCAGCGGCAATTACATACAAACCCCACGTAACCATGATAAATATTCCAATGAGCGGAATATACGTGTAACGGTCAGCGTGGGCCTGACTGCCAACCTGCACAATACCGATCACCGGGACCAGCGACACTATATACCAAAACCAGCCTGTTATGAGGTACTTTTTTTTTCTGCCTGACCATATGACCACGGCTGTAATTGCAGTGAGCAATAACAAGCACAGGATTGCATTTACGGGCTGAGGTAGCGGATATGGGTAAAATACGGATAATTTCATCGGCCAGAATGTTTGGCATAGATAAACGCAATACGAAATTATCGCATTAGATACTCGTATCCCAAGAGGGCACTTTTGAAGGCTGCCAATGGCCCCGTGTTGAGCAATAATGGTGATTATTGACGAAGCAATCGTCAACATTACAAGCGGCAGTTTTTCCGCCACTAACCACCCGAAAGATCGTCTGTTTAATGTTAACCGTTCCAGCGGCCAGTAGTCTATAAGAAGCAATATGAACGGCAGCGTCACGAGCATCGGCTTGGCCATAAGGCCAAGCGCAAAAAGAATGAAAACCAAGGCATATTTTTTAATATTTGGACGACGGACATAATAAGCATATGTCCATAAAGTCGCAAACCAGAACACGGCACACAGGACATCCTTTCGTTCTGCCGCCCACGCAACGGACTCTACATGCAGCGGATGCAGCGCGAACAGTGCCGCAACAAAGGCGCTTGGCCACAATAAGCCGGTCGTAGAGAACAGAAAACCGAATAGAAGCAGCGTGGCGAGGATATGAATAAAAAGATTAGTGAAATGGTGACCGGCAGGCTTAAGCCCGAACAGCTGTACATCAAGCATGTGGGAAAGCCACGTCAGGGGATGCCAGTTATCGGAGTAACCTATTGATGTGAAAGCCCATTTGATACTTGTCCACGATAGTCCTTTTTGTATATGAGTATTCGCGGTTATATAAGGCTCATCATCATAATAGGCAAAATCATTCCTTAACACGTTACTATAAATGGCTGCCGTTACTACTACTAAAAGAAAGGCGACTATTTTTGACCGCCTTTTCAATGTATCGCTATTATGCGCAGATCCCTTATAGAACATAGTATCAGGCTTATTTTTATCTGTTGTACTGTTTATCTGAACGACGGAGTTAAGCAGCGAGGCCAGCCCCTTAGGCCTTCTTATGAATAGTAGTATTATTCATAAGAAGGGTAAAAAATTTTAAAACCTAATGCCGTCGCTTCCCGGATCAGCATAAACGACTTGTTAGCGCTTTCTTAACTTACAATTCGAAGAGAAGTGTATTGAGCAATTGTATTAAAATCTTTGTCGTTGTGCAGAAGATCAACTTCATGTTCCAGACAAATAGATGCAATAATACAGTCGGTAGGACCGCGAACAGTTTTACCATTTTTACGAATTGTACGATAAATCGAAGATGCGTGAATGAACATGTTCTTTGTAATAGGTAAATAGATCAGTCCGGAAAGAATGTTTTTAATTCTATCGTATTCTTTGTCAGACCTAATTCCCCGCAAAATTTCTGTTATAATAAGTCCGCACGTGCAAATATCATCTGAATTATCGACTGATTTAAAAAGTATATCCGTTAATTTTGAATGCTTTCCAGCAAATAAATCAATAAAAACAGAGGTATCAACAAGAATCACGAGTTACCTCTCATTGTCCGCATTTGGGATAAATCGCCTTCCCAATCTATTGATCCAAAAAGATCAAGAATCCGCCGTTGATTTGAGTGGCGAATAAGTTGTTTTAATGCGAAATCTACGACCGCTTTGCTGGTTTTTAATCCAGTAGCTTTCTTTCCTTTTTCTACAAGTTTTTCATCTAAAACAATATTTGTTCGTCTCATAGTGCACACTCCTTTTTATACACATAATATACATCATTTAGGTGTATTGCCCAATCTTTATTATTGTTGTTTGTTTAATCTGCGCTAACGAAAAAGCTAAGCGGCGCTGGCCGCCATGTTGGCGGACAGCGTCCGCTTGAGCGACTGGTTGGGCATGGTTTTATAACTTCCAGTCATCGAAACGAAAAGTTGTGCCCGCTTTAATTTCGATCTTGATCTTTTTACCGCACTCAATGATATGACGGCCGGGCGCTATCACGCCGGCAACGTGAATAGGGTAGGACCATTGTTTGCCATCTACGAGAATGGGACCGCACGCTCCACCATTGTCGCCATCAACCACCAGATAGGTTTTCCCATCGGGTGATGGCGGTGGATCTTTTTGTTCTATTACAAATGCTTCTGTTTTCATCGGCGTTTCTTGCCAGCCAATTTTCCATTCCCCGGTTTTCTTATCGAGGAAATACTGCTCAGCCGACTGCCAAACCGTTTCATCATCATCGGAGTTATATCGGTGAGAAACAATTATTTCATAGCAGTCGTTGGATTCAGTTACAATGATACTCTCATGCCCTTTCTGAAACGCCTCAACGAAGCGGGTAAGAATAGCTGCCTGCTTTTTGTCTTTCTTTGATTTGATTAAATCTCCTATTGATACGGTTGATTTGCTCATTTGGGGAGCATCCTTTTGCCGGGGGACTAATAAGCATCCTGTTTGAGCCAGTAAAATTAGAGAGATAAAGATGAACTTTTTCATGAGTTTAATATCCAACGCATGAATTCAGCGGCGCGACACGCAAGGAGTGCATGGCGGTGTCCGCCGGAGTAGCTTGTTGGACACGATAGTTGTCCATCATTTCCAAAACCCCCACCATTTCTTGGACCTTTTTCTTTCTTTGACCTTGAGCAGCTTCTGAATTTCCGTTTCGGCGTCCATCCCTTCTTCAGCCCAGATCGAAAAAACCTCCGGGAACTCAAGGGTGCTCTTGGAAACCAACTTGCTGACGAACGCAATGTGCCGGTCGCCTTTCAGCGGATAGTGGGGCTCTCGCACGAGGATGTTGGGTGAACGCGAAAAACCCGTTTCGTGATATTTCCGCGTATCCTCCAGATCGTAATTCGGTTCTCGCCATGCCCAAAAATGGTCCCCCGACTTGAAGGAATCCGATTTGATAGCGTTGACAATATCATATTCCCAGACGAATTCCTCATACACGGTTTCTTCCGCCTTTTTAAAATGAGTTTCCTTCGGAAAGACGACCTTGAGGAAGATCTTGCTGGAAATAGGGCCCTTGACGATGACAATGTGATCGCTCGCCGACAAAC
>JBEKUX010000077.1:0-11244 GCA_049514575.1 Chitinispirillaceae bacterium
TTGACATAGCGGGTATGCGGCGGCAGCGGCGCCCATCCGCAGTAGTCATCGCCCCTGCGCCACGACACCCAGGCCGGTCCCCACTCGTTGTCCGGCAGCCAGCACCAGCCGTGCGTGCGGTGGCGGAACCAGCGTCCGTAGTGGAACGGCGCCCATCCCCAGGAGTAATCGGACACCCAGCACCAGCCCCAATCCGAATCCACCCAGTGGCCGTGCCTGCAGTACGGTGCCCAGTCCGGACTTATGACCCCTGCGTTGGGCTGCCAGCACCATTCGCCGTCGATGTCGAGCCAGTTACCGTACGGATAAAGCGATTCGTAAAAAAATGAGATGTTCTGGTCGCCCGCCGGAGGGGCGACTGCCGCGGCCGTCAACACTGCCTGTGACGCAGCAGCGGTGTCATTGGAGGCCGCCTGTATTGTTTCCTTTGCCGCAGCAACTGCGGACGCGGAATCGGATTCATAGGCATGACCGTGCCGCATGGCTTCGATGATGATCTTTGACGGAACGCCGAGGTCCTTGAGCGTAATAATATCGTCCGCATCTAAATCAAACGTGTCGGGCGATGATTCGATATAGGCGGTCAGTACCTCTTCATCGACCCCTGACCGCGCCAGCTTGATGAGGTCATCGCTCGCCTCGGCAGCGCAGGCAGGACTGTTTGCAAGGGCAATGACAACCGTCACACACGCACTTAACAGAATTTTTTTCATAGGAGGTCTCCTTTTTATACGGGTAAAAATAATAGATAACATTTGCATGTGCTACTATGTTATTTCCGGTTTCCGCCATCACTGTTTCAGGGTTGCTGCTGCCGGAAAAAACCAGGAACTACAGGGACTCCGTGACTTCTTCCGAAGATTCGATCCCTGTCGCTACATCAGGAGTGATCTCTTTTTCAGGCGGAGGCAGGATGTT
Organism: Chitinispirillaceae bacterium; assembly: GCA_049514575.1. Lineage (GTDB taxonomy): Bacteria > Fibrobacterota > Chitinivibrionia > Chitinivibrionales > Chitinispirillaceae > BOG-1184. The sequence goes on from JBEKUX010000077.1 coordinate 919, forward strand.
CTTTGCCGACACGATGTTTTTCGAAAAAGAAAAAGCGCCTACAATGCACAGTATGCCGCCGATGAACAGGGTATGCGGCGCACCGATCAATCCGGCCAGACCTCCGGCAAGCAGACTGCCGAAAGGTGCCATACCCATGAATGCCATCGCATAAAACGCCATGATGCGTCCCCGTTTGTCATCATCCACCAGGACCTGGAGCAAGGTATTGCTTGAAGCCATTTGCACCATCATGCCGCACCCGGCAAATAAAAGAAGCAGTAACGAAAGCCATAAAAACCTTGAGAATGAAAACGTTATCAGTCCGATTCCAAACAGTACCGCAGCAGTAGGTATCAACGGGCCTAACGCAGCGCTGCTTTTCCTTGAAGCAAGATAGATCGCACCGCACAAGGCGCCCAGACCCGTAGCGCCCATGAGAAATCCAAGCGTGTGAGGACCTCCTCCAAGCACCTGCTTTGCAAATACGGGCATTAATACCTGATAGGGCATTCCCAGAAGGCTTACCAGCGCCAGTAACAGTATAATGGAACGCATGGGAACAGACCGGTATACATAGGTAAATCCTTCCTTGAAATCGTGGAGCAGGTGCGTACTTTTAAAGAGATTTTTTTTCGGAGGGATCTTCATGGTAAGTAATGCTATGATGATAACCAGGTAGCTCATGCTGTTGATAAGAAAACAGATCCCCTCGCCCATGGAAGCGATTAAAATTCCGGTGATCGAAGGGCCTACCAGCCGGGCGCTATTCACCATGGATGAATTCAACGCAATGGCATTGCCCAGGTCCTCCTTGTTTTCAATCATCTCAACGACAAAAGACTGGCGGGCGGTGATATCAAAAGCGTTGATGACGCCGAGAATAATATTTAAAACAATGATCCAGGAGACGGTAACCGTGCCCCGTATGACGAGTACCGCAAGTACCATGGCCTGCGCCATGGCACAGATCTGGGTAACAAGAAAAATGGTCTTTTTGTTCCACCGGTCGGCAACAACTCCGCCGACCGGTGAAAGAATGAACGTCGGGATCTGGCTGACAAACCCGACCACGCCGAGTAAAACCGGTGAACCGGTAAGGCGGTATACCAGCCAGCTTGTCGCTATGCGCTGCATCCATGTGCCGATCAGCGACGTCCCCTGTCCTATAAAGAACAGCCTGAAATTCCGGTAGCGCAGCGCCCTGAAAGTTGACTTTAGAGACATTAAGGCCCGTTTCCGTCACCGCCGCGCGTGAACATACTCGTCCATCAAAAAGGGCTTCCCATGGCCGGGATACACCGTTGTGATGTTTATCTTTATCAATTTGTCAATGCTGGTTTTCAGCTGTCCCGGGTTTTCTATAATCCTGGCGTCATCGGGCTTTTTGTTGTTGACGAAGGTGTCCCCCGCAAACAGATCGCCCCGGTCGGTAATAACGCCGATTGAACCCGGGGTGTGGCCCGGGATATGGATGACTTTTGCAGGCAGGCAATACTCTTCAAGCCGTTGCCCGTCCGACAGAAGGATATCCGGTTTGAATCTGGGGAAACTTATTTTGTCCTTCTGCAGTTTTCTTCTTAACATCCTGATGGTAAAAAATACCCTGTACAACAATGGCCGGACTTTGCGTTTTAAGAATACGCCGTTTTCAACCTGGTTGACATCGCCCCCGTGCATGGCGATCCTGGCCTTGTATTTCTCCCGCAGCCGTACCGCATTACCGGTGTGGTCCCAGTCGCCGTGGGTTATGAGTATAAGCTTTAACATGCCGGGCAGACATCCGGCAGCGAGCAATTCCTTCTCCAGCCGGTCCCCCTGATCGGGCAAGCCGGTATCTATTAACACGTATCCGTCCCTGGCCTTTACCAGAAACGCATTTACGAAATCCAGGCTGATGACTTTGATGTCGGTATTCATATGTGTTAACCTCCCCCTGGTTCAGGTCGCCTTTCCATTCAATAAAAAACAGGGACTGCTTCTAAAATAAAGGATGCCGCCCCGCCGGTTTTATTTTAAGAACCCTTAGCAGGATCGTTTCCCCGGCCTTCTTTTGCCGGGAATGATCGCCGATATATTTTGCGAACGATACACTACGGTAACGTCGGAGAATTGTAACCTTGGGGAAAGACGTACACGGTTTTGAAAAATCGTATATAAGAAACAGGAGAGGGAAATAAAGGACGCCCGCAAACAAGAAAGAAACATGAACGCTAAAAAGTTACTGATCGTGCTTCTGTCGTTTTCCGCGGTTGTTTGTATGTCATGCGATACCACCGCATCGAAAATCCATAAAAACCCTGCGGACTATCTGATTAAAGAATTAAAGAACAGGCGGATTTTAATGCTCGGAGATTTTGTGCAGCATCAGCAGCCGTTACCGTATTATTCCGTTCTCGAAGTATTGAACACATGGGTCTCATTGGTCAAACAGGGGGCCGATGTTGACAGGCACATCGTTCTGGTCCTGGAAAAAGACAGCGTTGATGCCGGTTTGCTCAAGGAGTTCATCAAAACCAATGATCTGAAGCCGCTTTTCAATTATTGGTTTTTTTCCGCGATGGAACCGATGATGGAAGACCTGGAGTTTTTTGCCGATATCCGGCGTCTGTCAATTAAGGTCGACAGCCTGAATGCCGTTGTGCCTGAACAGATGAAAGTCACCTTTGATATCCTGGGTCCGGAAGCGACGCTGGGTTTTGTCCATGCTGAGCCAGGCCCGGCATTTAAAAATGAAATGGCCGAGTTTATCCTTCATGAACGTGACAGTTTGATCGCACGCACTATAATCGAATACCTTGCACAGCATAAGGAATCAAAGGCTGTAGCTTTTTACGGGAGCGCCCATCTTAACAAGAGTTTTACCCGTAAATACCTTGGTGTAAAACCGAACAGACCGGATACCCTGGGGTTCTGGCTGGCGCATTATTTAAAAAGGGCGTATGGAGAACAGCGGGTTCTTTCCGTTAATCAAATGCTCTTTAATCCCCGGATTATTAAACCGGCCATCGTCAAAAAAGCAGGAAAGGAAAATTTTTATATCGAAAGCAACGCATTAGCAGGGGTGCCCGGGCTTGACTCGGTGTATGACGGGGTTATTGTGCGCAGGGAGCCTTTTGTTTCCAGCCATTCAATCCACAGAATATTTTCGGTGAACGTTGTCAATGCTTTCATTTCAAAAATGGATTCGCTTTTGTATGATTCGACAAACAGGATATTGAAACGGGATTATCTGACCGCATTACGGGCGTTGCCGTACCTGTGCGGGGTGAATTTTGAAAATCCATTGAAGCCGGAAGCATGGTTTAAAAGCGATAAGCCGGCCATTGTTCTGAATCAATGGAAAGCGTGGCTTGCAAAGAACGCTTCCGCGATTCCGCAGCGGATGGATTCAAAAGAGTTTAAGGGATTTTTGAAGCAATTGTATGCGCAAAGCTTTCATGATGGAAAATTGCGGGGGAAATTACTCTCCATCGGGTTCGGCCTGCAAGCGTGGAATGTTCACGGATTCTCGGAAAGTCAATGGGACAGCCTGATCTGGCCCGAAGCGATCAGCCGGATCAAATGCATCAATGCCATCGGGCAATTCTGGTTCGGGGACAGTACCGAGCAGACGATGGGGCATGATTTCCTTGTCCAGTATACCGGCAAAAACCTTTCGGAACCAGATTTGTATTTAAAATGGTTCAGGAACCGGAAAGACAGCGTTTCCTATTGAGGACAGGTGCCTCGTTATAAACTTGCCTTTTACTTTAGGACAATATATTATTAAGGCCTCATTGTGAGGGGGAGGTACTATGGATATCGGCGTATGCGGCGATAATTGCCTTGATTGTCCGCGGTACAGTGCGACAAGGACCAACAATACCGAGCTGTTTTCCGAACTCCTGCATCTGTATATCAAGGCAGGATTGCGTCCCAAAGATACAAAAGTCGAAGAGCTGCGGTGTGAAGGGTGCGGGACGGTGAAAACATGCGCGTACCCCGGCCTGAAAGCGTGTGCGAATGAGTATCTGGTGGAGAATTGCGGTGAGTGCCAACAGTATCCCTGCGCCAGGATCGAAGCGGTGTTTAAAAAATCTGAGGCTACGAAAAATATAATGAAAATGGCATTGACCTCATATGAAATGGGCCTGTTCGGGGACGCGTTTTTCAGAAAAGAGGAAAACCTGAACAGGATTCATCGAAACAAGTTCCCCGCCTGATTGACGATGATCGCCTGAGCGTCCCATAAAAATTGGTTTTTTCATATGCCGCGGTTACGAGGGCGCTTTACGCACATGATCGCAGTTGTTACAGGGTAGTTTAGAGGAATTAGCAAACGCATAAGGCGTGGAGGCAACGGTCATGTATTATCCGGCCGGATTCGATCGAAGCAGGGCGGTCCAGCTTGCGGAACTGGTCAAACAGGCATATGACCAGCTCGAGGCATTTAAAAAGAATGAGGAATGGGGCCTGCGGGGCGATTATTCCCTTATGACCGGACTTTTCTATCTCGGAGCTCAGGCTGCTCAAAGCAAGGCGGTCACCAGCCATTTCGACAAGGAACTGCACCAATTTGTGAAATCCAAGTTTCAGAAAGGAACCGGGCTGCCCATCGGATTTATAGCATGCAGCGGGTCCGACGTGTTTCTGGTTTTCCGCGGCACAATGACTGTCTCCGAATGGCTCAATGATTACAGCGTCAGCTTGACGCCGTATCCGTACGGCGCGTTTGGAAATGTCCACAACGGGTTTATTAAAACCTACGGGATTTTTCGAAAGACCATTCTCGATGCGCTGAGAAACATCGGGCCAGAAAAAAGGCTGTATATAGCCGGACACAGCCTCGGCGCCGCGCTGGCGACACTGGCAGTTCCGGACATTGCGTCGTCAACGGTCTTCGCGTCCGCGTCCGTATACACCTATGCCTCTCCGCGGGTCGGGGACAGGACGTTTGCCGCGGAGTACAATCGCCTGACAAAAGGGAGATCGTTCCGTATCGCGAACACGTGCGATCTGGTGGGTTCAATTCCCTTTCCGGTGCCGTTCCTGGGAATTATCGGCGCGTATTTCACCCATGTCGATGACCCCGTCGAATTCACGGTACAGGAAGAGGATGTCGATAAAAATCACGACGTGGAAACGTACCTGAAAGCGCTTAAGGCCGATGAGGGCAGGAGCGAGGGCACGACTGAGGGCAAAAGGGGTCTGTTCCGCCGCATGTTTGCTCGCTTCAATAGCGGTCCCTGAAAACCTGAACCGAGGCCGTCGATCAAGCCAGATTCATTTGTGATTCTGGAAATCAAACCAATTAAATAGGGACGGGTGCGGAAATAAAAAACCCCTCAATGAAACGAGGGGTTTTTTATTGTTCTAATGCTGTCAACTATCAATTTGCGGCATACCAAATACTTGAGGAGCTTACATAGCTATCTGAATTATAATCGTAAATGCCGTCCCAGTCGACGGAACCCGGCAAAGTAGCTGTTCCGTCGCCATTGGCATCACCGCCGTGCGCGTCGTCTTTAAATGACGTAAAGACCGCGGAGGCAATCCCGTTGATCGCACCGTCGGTTTCAATCGTGCATGTTCCGCCTGTCTCGAACTTTATGATCGTCCCGGCGCTCAGAGTGAGCGTTCCATAGACCAGGAGTTCACTCTCGATCACGATTCCAACCTCAGGTGAAAACCATGCAACCGACAGATCGACTTCCCCTAAACCAGAAGGGATGAGTATCCTCTGGAAAAGATTTGTCTGCGCCGCATGAAGAGGATTGTGGAAAATATTCGAGCCGTAGATATTCAGACCGGCATTTGCAAGAAAGGGTTCATAGTTATCGTAAAAAATATTTGCCTGCGCCTCAGTGCCCGATGCCGCGTAGCTTAAATCAAGGCCGACGTTATTGTGCGCAAAAGTACAGCTGTCGACTTTTGCCTGCCCGCCCGAAACGATCAGTCCATAGTGGTCCCAGTAAAAAATGCAGTTTGTAAATGACGAGCCGTTTCCTCCTTCAATGTCCACGTCTCCCCAGTCGCTTCTCGACGGCGAACTGGTGTAACCGTCGCCGTTGCTGTCCCCACCGTAGGCGTCATCTTTCAGCGAGGTGAAAACAATCTGGCTGGTTGAGGTTCCGTTGGCCACTATTGTTCCTGTCGAGGAAGCAACAAGCACCGCATCGGCATCGAACTTGACGATAACACCCGGTTCTATCACCAGAGTGCTGGACACCACTATTGAACCGTTGATGACGTAAACGTTTCCCGATGACCATGTTGTAACGGTAGTGATATCTCCGCTTACCTGAATAACGGGAAAATTGGACCCTTGGTCGTTGCTACCCGAAGTCGGGCTCGATTTGGAGCATCCTGCAAGTAAAACGAATACCACTGTGCCAGTAACGACAAGTCCCACCGTTTTCAACGCGTTTCGCATACTGCCTCCTTTAAAAAAATAATGGGAAAATTTATCTGCTTTTTTTTCCACTATGGTTCGTGAACATGCGACAGCTTTCAACCGCCTGTATGGCGCCGTTAAAATAATCTATGGATGCAAAGGGAGACAGACGTCGGGAGGAAGAACATAAAAGATAATATCAAAAAAACCTGCACTGCACGCCGTTTTTTAAATACTATTTCGGAAAAATCTCATGACGGATGGAATTCTTCCATAGACGCTAAACCGGTTCTAAAGTATTTTAGTTCCTGTGGGCCGGCCTGAGCGGCATGCAGTACCTGACTTTGTTAGGGGAGGATTTCGTGGATAGATTCGAAAACGTCACTGTTGTCAAAAAGGCAAATGTCTATTTCGACGGAACGGTCACGAGCCGCACAATCATGTTTCCTGACGGCACGAAGAAGACCCTTGGCATCATGGTGCCCGGCGACTACGAATTCGGGACAGCAGACAGAGAAGTCATGGAAATACTTGCGGGCGACCTGATGGTCCGGCTGCCCGGCACCACGGACTGGAAACGCGTCGTCGCCGGCCAGTCGTTCGAGGTGCCTGCAAATTCGAAATTCAAATTGAAGGTGACGGCGCTGACCGATTATTGCTGTTCGTACGTCAAAGCGTAAGACAGGTACTGAAGAAATCGAAAAAAAGTATTTGCAAATGGGCAGTTATATGGTACAATAGATCGAAACGGCGCAAAGGCGCCGCGACATTACCATTAACATCAAGAAGGGAGTCCGCACCATGCCAAAAGTCAGCAAGAGCCAGTTGATCGCTTTGCAGAAGAAACTTACCACCGACGAGGCGATAGGGAAAAAGTTCGGCGTTACGCGGCAGGCGATCCATCAGCTCAGGAAAAAATACCGCATCGCGTCGAGCTATGCCAAAAATCCGGAACGAAACGGGAAAATCGTTACTCTTTACAAAAAGGGAACCTCAGGCACCGTCCTTGCGAAAAAACTGGGGCTTTCGGTTTCGCAGACCTACCGGATAATAAACGAGGCGATTTCCCGGAAAAAGAAGAAATAACGCCAACGGATAGTGTATACTTATGCTTAGGTGAAGGGGTCTGGAAAAAGACCTGCTGATGCCTTTACGGCCGGCAGGCCTTTTTTTAAGCGGCGCATTGTTGCTTCAAACAATTCTCTCTGGCGGCGCCGTATAATGCCGTCACCAATAGAGCCCCCCGCAGGATGTATATTGGGGCGCTAATTTTTTAAACAGTGTTTTCTCCACGGGTAACCAGGAAGGGTTGTGCTTATGGCGCCAAAGAAAAGCCGGTCAAGCGCCCAGGCACTGCCTTTATCTCATGATGACCCGCTGAACATCTACCTCAAGCAGATCGCGAGGAACGCTCCACTCTCCAGTAAGGAGGAGGCCGAACTGGCGGCGCGCATCCGCAAGGGCGACCGCGAAGCTTTCAAGAAGCTCATCCTTGCCAACTTACGCTTCGTGGTCAGCGTCTCGCATAATTATATGAACCAGGGACTGCCCATAAGCGACCTGATCAACGAGGGCAATGTCGGGCTCATTCGGGCCGCCAGAAGATTTGACGAGAAAAAAAACTTCAGGTTCATCTCATACGCGGTATGGTGGATCCGCCAGGCCATTCTTCAGGCCCTGGCCGAACAGTCCCGTATCGTCCGGCTGCCGCTCAACCGCGTCAGTTCGATCTACAAGATCGAACTGGCGCAGCGAAGACTCCAGCAGCGCCATCATCGTGCCGCGAGCCATAAGGAGGTAGGGGATGAGCTCGGCATGTGTGAAAAGGACGTGTTGAGGATGACGCAGGTCGCCATGCGCCACGCGTCGCTCGATGCTCCTTCCGAAGACGGGCAATCCACCCTGTACGACAAGCTTTCCGGCGACGGCGCCGGCACCGTGGAAGACGCCATGACGCGTCTTTCTCTCAGCCGGCAGCTGGGAAGGACGCTTTCGTTACTTGATGAAAGGGAAAAAGAAGTCATCAACCTCTATTTCGGGATCGGCCACGAAACGTCGTACACGCTCGACGATATCGGACGGCGATACAGCCTCACGCGCGAACGGATCCGCCAGATCAAGGAAAAAGCGCTGAAAAAACTGAAACGGCCGTCAATCAACAGCGGACTCCGCGAATTCTCCCGGCAGGCATAAATCGCAAGTTTCATCTATGCCGCGCCTCATTTCGATACTGATACCTGTTGTACCCCGACGCTTGTTCCGCTGCCGGAATATGACTATTTTGAAGTAACAGGCACAGTGCGTTCATTCAAGGAGAGAGACCATGGCAAGTGCAGTAAAAGCCGTCCAGGCCGGTATGCTGGCAGCAGCAGTGCTCATGATGTTGGGATGCACACCGAGGAGTTCCACCACACGGCCTGCACCGTCGCATAAGCCGACAATGGCCGCGCACCGCAGCGTAATGGACACGCTGGCGGATCAGGGCATGCTTGCCCGGCTGGCAGTGAGCGACCGGGACTGGGTGGTGCGTCGTGCCGCGGTGGTGAAGCTGACCGACCAGACGGTGATCGCAAAGGTGGCGATTGAAGACAAAGACGAGAACGTGAGGGTCGCTGCGGTGAAAAAGCTTTCGGACCAGGCAGTGCTGGCAAAAGTCGCGGTGCAGGACAGCAGCTGGACGATCCGCCGGACCGCCGTGAAAAAACTGACCAGTGAAATCGCGCTTGCCAAGTCCGCGGTCGAGGACAAAAACAGCGATGTCCGCATCAGCGCGGTGGACAAAATCACGGACCAGGCGGTGCTCGCCGAGGTCGCTATCCAGGACTCCGGGAGCGATGTACGCGGAGAGGCAGTGGCAAGGCTGACCGACCAGTCCGCGCTCGCCAAAGTCGCGACAGAGGACAAGGACTGGCACGTCCGCTGTGCGGCCGTCGAAAAACTTGCCGACCCTGACCTGCTTGTCAAGCTTTCAGGCACGGACAACGACTGGCATGTTCGTTGCGCGGCCATCGGGAAAATCACCGACGCAGACCTGCTCAACCGACTTTCGATTGAGGACACGAACGACAATGTCCGCAACGCCGCAGGGAACCGCCTGGAAATCCTCAAGAAATAGGCGCCTATCGGTCGAGCCCGAGCGCGATGTCCCTGCCGAACGATTGTATGTAGACCCCGGTGGCGACGGTCACGTGTGCGTTGCCGTCGCAGGTGTTGTGAAACGTCAGAAACACATGGCCGATGTCCAGGTCCGACGGCAGCGGGCCGGCGCCCACGTTCTGCCACAGCGCATACCCTGCCGTGGGGTTGTATTTACACGAGGGAGACATGGATGCGTTGATCATGGCCAGCTGGACGATTTCGTTTTTAGAGTTGCTCACCTCCACATACTGGCCGCCGCCGGAGACGGTATAGCGGTCGTCCGATGCGTCCGAAAGCGTGTTGTTGTCGTCGACCCGTATGATCCATGCGTTTTCAGCCAGGGTAACCCCGCTGTCGAAGGACTTCATGGTTTGGTATTTTGTCAACTCCGCAGTGATCTGCCCCTGTGAAATGCCGATGTTCAAAAGGGTATCGGAGCCGGCGTTGACGTCGATGTCGGCGTACACCACGAACAGCCCTCGTTTGCCGGAAATGATGTCCGAATCGATGACCGCCGGGAAGGTCGAAATGTCCCGCAGGACAAAACTTCCCTGGTTGACGTTCAGCTGGGAAAACACCGCGGTCATGATGGCGGTGCGGTTGTCGACGATGATGCCGGCAGTGGTGATGATGCCGGTCGCCCTGGTGTTGCCGGGCAGCGGGAACGTGCTGTCCACGATGATGTTCAGCAGGAAGCAGCCGGTTGAGGTGTCGGATCCGTTCCTGACCACCGTGACGTTGGGCACGCTCGCTCCCTGCATGGCCGCCATGGTCAGGTTGGCGGCATAGCCGAGCGGCATGGCTGATTTCAGCACGTTTCTGACCGGCGTCAC
>JBEKUX010000078.1:0-11235 GCA_049514575.1 Chitinispirillaceae bacterium
GGATTCAACAACCGACACCTCCTATTTGCCGAAAACCGATCTGCCTATCGGCGCCATTTACTGGCATGTCATGTCAAAGGGGGGAAAACAATATTCCGCTCCCGACACTTTCCACATAATCGCGTCACCGCAACTTATGGCATATTGGTCGTTCGATTCCACATCAGGCAGCACTTACTACGATGTCACGGGCCATGGCTACGATGCTTCCTGGACAGGGTCTGGAATCGGAACCACTCCCGGTATTAAAGGTCAGGCTTTGAGCTGTCCGGGAAGCGGATATGAGATAGATGTCGCCAATTCCACCAATAATTTCTATTTTTCGAAGTTCTCCGTTGAATGTTGGTTTTATTCCACTATCAGCCCATTGCTGTATCCCGTAGAAGCAAAGATTGTGGATTATACATATATCCCACCAAGCGGCGGCTCAAGAAACGGGTTTACCTTTGATGTGGATCAACAGGGACATGTAAGGCTTACCATGTCCTCGAGTGACGGAAGCGCCTGGGAAGCTGCCAGCTCCTCCACGATCATCCAGGCGGCAACCTGGTATCATCTTGTGTGCACGTATGACAGTGCAACCTTGAAAGTCTATGTTAATGGTTCTTTAAGCGGCAGCCTTTCCTATGCAGGCACCTATGTGAATCCGGCTAATGCCATGCATATCGGATGCGAAAGACGGACCGACGGAAGCTTGTCGCGTTTTGTTAATGGCAGGATCGACGAGCTGAAATATTTCAACTACGCTTTAACGGTGGATTCGGTTGCGGCCCATTATAATGCGATACTACATTCTACACCGGTACTGATTGCTTATACCCCTAATCCGACATTCAATCTGCGGCCTCTTCTGCAATGGCATGTTAACCCTGCCATCTCACTTTTCAGGATTCAAATCGCGACCGATACTGCGTTCTCCTCACCGACTGTTTCCCTTACCACCACCGACACTTTCTACCTGCCGACTGCCGATCTGCCGCTCGGCGCCATCTACTGGCGGGTAGCCGACGAGGTAACTGCTGGTCTTGACTTCTGGTCAGCAAGATCGTCTGTTTGCATCCTGAGAGATTCTGTTCCGGTATTAGTTCCGGTAACACCGGACACCCAGCGTACCCAGCGGCCTCGATTAAGCTGGTATCGCGTTCCAACGGCGCCGTCATCGTACCTGTTACAGATTGATCTCGCCGGCAATTTCGCCACGCCTTATTTTTCCACGACGCTGACTGCCGATACAACTTACCTTATGACGTCCAATCTGCCTCTGGGAAAAATATTCTGGAGGGTTGGTGCGGTATATAACACCACAACACTGTATTCTTCTACAGATACTTTCTGGATCACGGTAACCGGTATTGTTCCAAAAACAACCGCTGGAAATAACCGGCCAACTTCCGCATCGTTCATCCAGCTCCGCAGGGGAACAGCGGTGAACTATTCGCTGGAAAAACAGAGCGCTGTTTCACTGGATATTTTTTCAATAGCGGGCAGCCGTATCGCGACGATATACCGGGGAAGCACTCCGGCAGGAAACCATTCCATAACCTGGGATGGGACCGGCAAGGGGGGGAAACTGATGCCTGCCGGCAGTTATCTTGCAGTATTTAAAATTAACGAACGGACATTTACAAAAATTATAATGTTCATGCGATAAGTCGATGTATAACGATGTTCACTTCTAAAGGATAGTTATTCTTAAGCAAATAAACTTTTCAGGGAGAAAAATTATGAAACCATTTATCCGCGGCATTGTTCTGCTCGTAGTTTCCGCACAAATCCCATTCTTTTCCGGTTCGCTCCTTGCGTCACCGGGACCTGTTGCTTACTGGCCGTTCAATGAGGCATCCGGCACAGTGCTTACGGACATGAGCGGGAACAGCAACACAGGCTGTCTTAATACTGCCACACGGGCAGTCGGAGTCAGCGGTAACGCACTGAGCACGAACGGAACCGGCGACTATGCCTATATCAATAATTCCGCTACCCTCAACATCAGCAGCCAGCTGACCATCGAATGCTGGGCCAATCTCCGTCAGATCAATCCGGTCTCAGGCGCAGGGCAGAACTTCATCAGAAAAGAACGGTCCTATACGATTGGCGTGGGTTCAAACGGACGCGTAGGGTTCTGGGTCTGCGGGCCTGACGGTTGGAAGGGTTCCTGGACGCTGTCGCAGCAGATGATACAGCCTAACCAGTGGTATCACATTGCTGGAGTGTGGAATGGACAGGTTTTAAAAGTGTATATAAACGGTGTTGAGGACCCGAATACCATCCCCGCGAACATCACCATTCCGCCTAATACCCGCAATGCCTACATCGGGTGGTTTTACGAATCGGCCTATGAGGGAGTCAACGGCACCCTTGACGAACTTAAAATTTACAACTATGCATTGACTGCCGATCAGATACTCGCGCATTCAAAGACACCGGAACGCTGTGTGCCGGAATTGGTTCCCCATCAGCCAAGGCATGACTGTGACCGGAAACCCCATCTTAACTGGCATCCGGTCTGCGGTAACAATGGTTACAAGATACAGATCTGCTCTACCCCTGATTTCGCCGCGCCAATTGTGGATGACGCTCCTGCGGACACCTCTTATTCACCGGCTTCGGACCTTCCGCTGGGTACCATCCACTGGCGGGTGAGTACAGAGTCTGAGAGCAACCGGTATTCGGTTCCTGATACCTTTGTGATCGAACCACCCACCGGCGTTACCGGGTTAAATTCAGAAAATATACTATCGACAACCATGTCAATCGTACAGCTCCGCAGGGGAATGGCGGTGAACTATTCATTAGAAAAACAGGGTACGATTTCAGTGGATATTATGTCCCTTGCCGGCAACCGCGTTGCAACGGTCTATAAAGGAACCGCTGCGGCCGGAAAACATTCATTGGTGTGGGACAAGAAGGATAGACAGGGGAAATTAATACCTGCTGGCAGTTATATCGTTTTATGCCGGATTAATGAGCGCGCTGTTTTAACTAAAAAAATCATTCTCCTGCAATAACGCCCGCATTATGAAATTAAAAGGGAGTGGGGCCGACTCGCCGCCGGCCTGCCACTCCCGCAAAAAACATGCTGCGAGGCATGTATATGCTTATATGATACTGCAGTGAAAAGAAAAAATCAAGAGATAATTATACTCACAGTATGTTTTCCCGCCATTTCCCTTTCTAAATACTTTTCCGGTCATATTGTATTTTCTTCCTGTCATAAATTGTCCCTCAATCAAGAATAGGACTTGTTGTGCCAAATACTCCTCGAAAGGCGATTTTCATCGACCGGGACGGGATCATCAACGAAGATACCGGTTATCCCTACCGGCCCGAGGATATCCGCTTCAACGAACAGGTCTTTCCTTTGTGCGATAACGCCGCGAAAAAAGGATACCTCCTTATCGTTATCACCAATCAGGCAGGCGTGGCAAAGGGCAAGTTCACTGAGAGGGACGTACAGGCGCTCCATGAGTGGATGACGGGCGAATTCAAGAAGCGAGGGATTGCAATCGCCGGGTTTTATTATTGCCCGCATCACCCGGAAGGAACCGTACCGGCATACCGGATGGTCTGCAACTGCCGCAAACCCAAGCCCGGCATGATCGAGCAGGCGATAAAAGACTTGAATATTGATGTACGTTCCTCTTTTGTCATCGGCGATAAGCTTTCCGACCGGATAGCGCTCGATGGCTTACGGAGCCTTATTGTAAAAAGTCGCTATACGGACAGCGGTTTCGATGTGGAAGATCTCTCGCAAATCGCGGATTATTTATAGGGAAACAGATAAAACGCACCAAAACAAAGAACTATCCTTATGCCCACCATTCAGTGGCCGCATTGTGCGGGACAACTGCGCGTCAAAGAGGTCCTTGAGGCTGCGGTCAATAATAATTCGCTCGGTCATGCCTACCTTTTTGCTGGTGATGCCGGCTGCGGAAAATTCGCCGCGGCACTCGACCTTGCTCTTTTCCTTCTCTGCGAAGGGGAAAATTTTCAACGCCCTTGCATGAAATGCGCTTCGTGCACCAAAGTGCTCCACTATGCCCATCCGGATTTTCACCTGATCATGCCGGTAGTACTTTCCAAGGAACATAAAGGCGAGGGCGGGGAACTTAAAGCCGAGGGATGGGAATATATCGCCTCATGCGCCAGAGAAAGGATCTCGAACGTGTACGGTCTGCCCGACCACGAGAAAGTGCCGGCAATTCCGGTGGAATGGGTTCGAGAGTTGAGCCATACGATCCTGCGCGGCGCGCACGGAAGCGGCGCTAACGTGGCGATCCTCGATGGCCTCGATTCGCTCAATAAAGAGTCGGCAAACAGCATGTTAAAACTTCTCGAAGAGCCGCCCGCCGGCACAGTTCTGTTCCTTCTGACCGACCGGCCAAGCGCCGTTCTGCCGACCATCGTTTCGCGGTGCCAGATCCTGCGGTTCTCCTACCTTTCACCCGACGAAATCAGCACCGAGTTCTGCAGCCGGCTCTCCGTTGATCCTTCCGATCCCCGCCTGAAAAACGTCATTCACACCGGCTCGCTCGGCCGGTCGCTTTATTTATGGGATCATCCGGCGGACGACGTGCGGAAAGAATCCACACTATTCTGGAACCTCTGTCTCAGGAAGGACTGGCAGGAACTTGCCGGCTATATCGATCACCTGAGCGAACAGGGCGATTATGCCTTATTCGAGCGTCTGTTCACGGAACTTATGCAGTGTGTCAGAAATGCATTTTTACGTGAATTAGACGGCACTGAAAACATATTTTTAGGCGATCGATCCAGTACCGTCGATCTTCAGGGTATAACGTCCCACGCACAGGTCGAGAAGCTTTCAGAATTGTGCGAGCGTTCAATTGCCGCGGTCAGGGCCCATGCCAATATAACGCTGGTACTGGCACATTTCGCGATCGTTCTCACGGAGGCGCTCCATGGCGAAAAACAGCAACCTCGTTGAAGTGGTTTTCAAGGGGGAACGGCGCGCGATCTACCGCAACCGCAATGATCTTGAGATAAAAGAGGGCGAGCGTGTCGTCGTGGAAGCCGAGCGCGGCCAGGACATGGGCGCAGCATCGCTTATCGGGTCCCTCGTCCGGCTCAAGCGCGGGAAAGGCGAGACACGCAGCATTATCCGTAAAGCGATCCCCGAGGATCTCCAGGTCCTGGAGAAAAATAAAGAAAAGGAAAAAAACGCCTTCACTATCTGCAAGGAAAAAATCAAGGAGTTCAGGCTCGACATGAAGCTCGTCGACGTCGAGCTGCAGTTCGACGGCAGCAAGCTTACCTTCTATTTCACGGCAGCACAGCGCGTGGATTTCAGGGAACTTGTCAAGGAGCTGGCTTCAGTGTACCGGACGCGCATCGAACTGCGCCAGATCGGCGTCCGCGACGAGGCAAAAAGAATCAGCGGGCTCGGCATCTGCGGACGGAAACAGTGCTGCAGCGCATTTTTGAACGAATTTGAACAAATCACGACACAGATGGCCAAAAACCAGGAACTCGCCCTTAACCCTACAAAAATTTCCGGCAACTGCGGCAGACTCCTCTGCTGCCTCCGGTACGAAGACAGCCTCTATCAGGAACTTTTCAAGGCATATCCTGAAATAGGAAGCAAGGTCACGGTAAACGGAAAGACCGGCGTTCTCGATTTTATAAATATTTTTTCCGAAAAAGGGCTTCTGCGGTATGAGGACGGAACGCAGGAATGGCTGTCGCCGGAAGACATTAAAAAAGGAACTACCGCGCATGCCACCTGATGCTGCTGTCCGGAGTAAAAAGTTTCTCGTTACCATGGCGCTCCCCTATGCCAACGGCGACATCCATCTCGGGCATCTGCTCGAAGCGGTGCAGACCGACATTTTCGTGCGTTACCAGAAGTTGCGCGGCAACCACGTAGTGTTCGTTTGCGCCGACGATACGCACGGTACGCCGATCGAGCTTTCGGCGATCAAACGGAACATTACGCCTGACGAACTCATCGCCCAGGCGCACAAGGACCATGTCCGCGACTATGCGGGCTTCAACATCGGCTTCGATATATTCTCCACCACGAATTCCGATGAAAACCGCGTGTATGCTGAACTTATTTTCGAAAACCTGAAGAAAAACGGACTCGTGGTGGAGCGCGAAATCAACCAGTACTACTGCGAGCACGACAAACGCTTCCTGCCCGACCGGTTCATTTCGGGCGTATGTCCTAAATGTAAATCACCGAAACAGTACGGCGACGTGTGCGAATCGTGCGGCGCGACCTACGAACCGACCGACCTCGGCGACCCGCACTGTGTGGTGTGCGGCAAACCTCCCGTCATGAGGTCTTCCAGACACTTCTACGTGCAACTTTCCAAATGCGAACAGTTCCTCCGCGATTTTTTAGTACAACCCGGCGTGTTGCAGGACGATATGCGCAACTTCGTGACCACCTGGATCAACGAAGGCCTGCGCGAGTGGTGCGTTTCGCGCGACGGGCCGTACTTCGGGTTCAAAATCCCGGGCACCGACAACAAGTTCTTTTATGTCTGGCTCGATGCGCCGATCGGCTACCTCTCATCAACCGACCGCTGGTGCAGGGACAACGGCCGCAAGGTCGAGGAGTACTGGTCGCCGCGGAGCGGCACGCAGATCGTCCATTTCATCGGCAAGGACATCGTCTATTTCCACGCCCTGTTCTGGCCCGTGATGCTCAAAAACTCGAATTTCAATCTGCCGTCGACCATTTTCGTGCATGGTTTTTTGAACATCGGCGGCGAAAAAATGTCGAAGTCGCGGGGGACGTTCATTCTCGCCAGGGATTTTATTTCTAAAATCAAGCACCCCCAGGCGCCCGAATACCTGCGTTTCTTTTTCGGGGCGAAACTCGCGCCAAACACTGCCGACATCGACCTCAGTCCGGACGAATTCATGAAACGGGTCAACACAACGCTGGCGAACAATGTCGGCAATCTGCACCACCGGACGTTTGTTTTCTGCGACCGTTATTTCGGCAGAAAAATCCCGGAAGCTCCGTGGAACGAGTCGATCGCGCGTGAAGTCGAAACGGCGGCGGCTGAGATCGAACATTGGTACGAGAGGGCCGACTACAAATCGGTCGTTGAACGCGTGCACGCTCTCGGCAACATTGGAAATAAATTTTACCAGGACAGCAAACCCTGGGAGCTCGTAAAGACCGACCCCGGCAAAGCGGCGTCAATCATGGTGACCTGCGTCAATCTGGTCAAGGCGATCGCCGTTTTCCTGAAACCGATTATCCCGGAGATCTGCGGCAGCATCGAACGACAGCTCGGCTCGCAATTGTCGTGGAACGACTACCGTTTTTCCCTTTCGGGCACGCCGCTTTTTACCACGGAAAAACTTGTGATCCCCTTGACCGAAGATGATATTGCTCCGCTTTTCGGAGTTTCAGCGCCCGAAAAAGCTGAGGACGTTATCGATTTTGCCGCATTTAAGGCTGTGGATCTGCGGGTAGCCCGGATCCTTTCTGCCGAAAAGGTGGTGAAGTCAAAAAAACTCCTGCGGCTCCAGGTCGAAATCGGAAGCCAGCATCGCCAGATACTCGCCGGCATCGCTGAACATTATACACCTGAGCAGCTCGTCGGAAAATTTGCTGTTGTAGTCGCGAACCTCAAACCGGTAACTCTTATGGGTCAGAAATCCGAAGGCATGCTGTTAGCCGCAGAAGGGCAAAACGGCAAATTTGTACTGCTTGCACCGGACGGACCAACCGTTTCAGGAGCGAAGGTTTCATGAACCCGTTTGCTTGCGTGCAGGAGCGTATCAGTGTACGCGCCGTCGACGACGCGACCGTAAACCGGCTGTCAAAGGAGATCGGCATTCCTCATGCCGGGGCGCGAATTCTTGTGGGCCGCAACATTACGGACGCTGAAGCATGCCGAAGTTTTTTTTCACCCTCCCTTGCGAGCCTCTATGATCCGTTTCTGATGAGCGACATGGAAAAAGCCGTTGCGCGGATCACCGCAGCAATTTCAAAAAAGGAAAAAATCGTCGTCTACGGCGATTACGATGTGGATGGCATTACCGGCACTGCCATGCTCATGCGCGTGCTGAAGGCGCTCGGGGCCTCATGCGACTATTACCTGCCTCATCGCCTGACCGAAGGATACGGTGTTTCGGAAACCGGCGTCCGGCAGATAGCCGGGAGCGGCGCCGGCCTCATGATCACCGTTGACTGCGGCATCACCGCGATCGACGAGATTGCGCTTGCGCAAAAACTCGGGATTGAGGTTATCGTCACCGACCATCACGAACCCAAAGAAGTGCTGCCGCATGCCGCTGCTTTGCTTAATCCGAAATTACCGGGGAACGGTTACCCGGACAAAAACCTCGCTGGTGTCGGCGTTGTTTTAAAACTCTGTCAGGCGTTAGGAAAAATGACCGGTCGCAGTGATGAGCTGTGGGAACCATACCTTGATCTCGCCGCGCTGGGGACAGCCGCCGATGTTGTCCCTTTAATCGGTGAAAACCGGATCATAACGCGGTTCGGTTTCGAACGTCTGGGACGCACAAAAAATGTCGGACTGGCAGCGCTCATCAAACTGCAGGGGGTTAACGGTAACTTCATGTCAACGAGACAGGTGGTTTTTCAGCTTGCTCCCTGCATAAACGCGGCCGGAAGACTCGGTGACCCGCGCCGGGCGGTCGAGCTTCTGCTCACCGACGACAAAGACACTGCACTGGCCTGCGCAAAGGAACTCCGGGCCGCGAATTTCGAGCGCCGCGCCATCGACAACGCCGTGTGGGAAGAGGCCCAAGCATGGGTGCTGCAGCATTGTGATCCCGAAAAAGATTTCGTCATCGTCACCGGCAGCAGCAGCTGGCATGCCGGCGTGATCGGAATTGTCGCTTCCAAACTCGTGGAGAAATTCCACCGCCCTGCCGTTCTCTTCGCTCTGGGAAACGACGGCGCAGCGCGCGGGTCCGGCAGGAGCATTCCCTGTTTTCATCTTCTTGACGCACTCCGCGAGTGCGCCGAAGGCCTTCTCGAAACTTTCGGCGGCCATGCAGCGGCAGCCGGTATGAACATCAAGTGCGCTTCCATCGATGCCTTCAGATCGCGGTTCAACGAGGTGGCGCGTATGCGCCTGCAGGCGCAGGATCTTGTCCCGACGATATATGCCGATGCAGAACTGCCGCTTTCTGCCCTGACACCGCAACTCTTTTCGCTTATCAAGGCTATGGAACCGTTCGGACCAGGCAACCTGCAGCCGGTCCTTTTTTGCAGAGATCTCCATTCCCGGTATGCGCCGCGGATCGTGGGCAACAACCACCTTAAAATGACGGTTTCGGCCGACGGGCCAGCCAACGGCGTGGTTTTTGATGCGATCGGATTTAATTTAGGCGACCGACTCAGCGAACTCCGCGGCGCGGTATCGATGTCGCTTGCCTTTTCGCTTGATGAAAATGAATGGAACGGTAAAAAATCACTCCAAATGAAAGTCAGGGGGATCGTCTTATGAAAATGTGGGACGGACGTTTCAAAAAACCGATGGACCGCCTCATGGAAACATTCTCGAATTCGCTCCCTTTCGACAAAACGCTCATCGAAGAAGACCTGGCAGGGTCGCTCGCCTGGGCACGGGAGCTGAAGCGGATCGGGATCATGAACGAAAGGGAGTGCACGAAAATTGAGACAGGATTGCGCTCCATTGCCGCGGATTACAAAAAAGGCCGAATCTCCTTTCTTTCCACGGACGAAGATATCCACATGGCGATTGAACGGCTGCTCACAAAAAAAATCGGCGAGGCGGGCGCCAAGCTCCACACAGGACGCTCCCGCAACGACCAGGTGGCGACCGATGTGCACCTCTTTGTCAAAAAGGCGATTACGGAAATTAAGGCCGCGCTCACCGTTCTGCAGAAAGTGCTTATCGAACGGTCAAAAAAAGATCTGAAGGTCATCATGCCCGCCTACACGCACCTGCAGCAGGCGCAGCCCATGCTGCTCGCGCATTACTGGCTTTCGCTCTTCTTTGTCCTTGAGCGGGAAAAAAGCCGGCTCGCCCATGCTTTTCTGACAAGCGATCTCTGTCCGCTCGGCGCCGGAGCTGTTGCCGGAAGCGGCTACCCTGTCGACCGGAAGCGGCTGGCGAAGGAACTTGGTTTCGCCGCCCCGGCACCGAACAGCGTTGACGCCGTAGCCGCACGGGATTTCCTGCTCGAGACGCTCTCCTGTATCGCCTCAACAGGAATCACTCTGAGCCGTTATGCGGAAGACCTCATTATCTGGTCGTCGAAAGAATTCGGCTTCATCGAGCTTGACGACGCATGGTCAAGCGGTTCGAGCATGATGCCGCAGAAGAAAAACCCGGACTCGCTCGAACTCATCCGCGGCAAGAGCGGCCGTTTCATCGGTAATTACACCCGCCTTGCGACTACCCTCAAGGGGGTCGGACTCGCCTATTACAAAGACCTGCAGGAGGATAAGGAACCTCTTTTCGACAGCGTGGCAAACATCGAGCTCTCTATTGCGGTTTTTACACGCGTCCTGCGGACGCTTACGGTCAATGCCAAGAAAATCGAGAAACAGCTTGACCCGTTTCTTTTCGCCACCGATGTCGCCGATTATCTTGTACGGAAAGGCCTGCCTTTCAGACAGGCGCATAACGTCACAGGCATGATTGTTGCCTGCTGCATCGAAAAAAAGAAATCCCTGTCCGACCTGCCGCTTGCGGACCTACAAAAATTCCACCAGCTTTTCGGCAGAGACGCCATGCGGATTTTCTCGTGGGAGCATGCTCTTGCGAAAAGAGAGGTCGAAGGGGGAACCGGGAGAAAGAGCGTTTTAAAACAAATAGCACTAGCAGAAAAAACACTTAAATAATTTTTTGCTGAAGGCACCCGATTGGGTGTGGGGTGCCTGCCTGCCTGCGCCGACCTGCCTGCGCCGAGGCTTCGGCAGGCAGGTCGGCGCAGGCAGGGGCACCTTTGGTTGCAGGTTTGAAGATTTGTTACCCCCACCCGCAAGGTTTTGTAGAATTGAAATCAAAACCAGGAATGCATTCAGGTTCCGCGCTGTGCCTTCCCGGAGGAGATTTTTTTCGCGGCTTGAGCGAGGAAGGCGGTACTTCACGCGAAGCGTGGATATAAAAACGGACGATCTAAATAGGAAAGCCGACCGAGCGAAAGTGCTCCCGCATTAAAAATCTCTGGAGGGAAGGGTACGGCGCGGGAAAGAAAGCATACGGAATCCAAGGCTATGAGGAAAACATTTTTAACATTCGGCAGCCC
>JBEKUX010000079.1:0-12415 GCA_049514575.1 Chitinispirillaceae bacterium
GGCGATTCGACATTAGGCTACCATTTGCTCAATATCCTGCTGCACGTTTTTTCCGCACTCATATTGGTCAGGATTTTACGGAAGCTCGGCATACGTGGTTCATGGTTTGCCGCAGCCATTTTTGCGCTTCACCCGGTGATGGTGGAGTCTGTGGCATGGATTTCGGAACTTAAGAACACCCTTTCCGGAGTTTTTTTTCTATCCACGGCGCTAGCCTATTTGACCTACACCGAAACCGGAAAAAGACGGTCGTATATCTTAGCGTTGGGACTTTTTATACTCGGCCTGCTGTCGAAAACCACGATTGCGCCTTTTCCACTTGCGATGCTTGCGGTGGTATGGTGGAAACGCAGCGGATTATCGTGGAGGCGGGATGTCATGCCGCTCCTGCCTTTTATTGCGCCCGGTATTTTGTTCGGCCTGATTACTATTTACGTGGAACGGACCCATATTGAAACGAGGGGGCCGGAGTTCGAATTTTCCCTTATTGAACGCTGCCTTATTGCCGGCCGGGCCATATGGTTTTACCTGGGCAAAGTAGTCCTGCCTGTTAATCTGATGATTTCGTACCCGCGCTGGGTTTTGAGTGCGGCGGTGTGGTGGCAGTACCTGTTTCCGGCAGCAGCACTCATAGCGGGTTGCATTCTGTGGGCTATGCGAAAAGCATGGCGAGCGCCGGCAGCCGCGTATTTTTACTTTACGGCGATGCTCCTGCCGTGCCTCGGATTTATCAGTTTTTTTACGTTTCGATATTCATTTGCAGCGGATCACTACCAGTATCTTGCCGCCATAGGCCCGATTGTGATAGGTGCGGTCTTGGCGGATAAGGCGGTTGGATTAGTAAGGGGGAACGGAGGGGTTCTGAAGCCGGCGGTTACCGTGATGCTGGTGCTCGCGCTTGGAATGTTGAGCTGGAATCAGAGCCGGATGTATTCCGATGCCGAGACCCTGTACCGGACCACGATCCGGAAGAACCCGGATTCCTGGATGGCGTACAACAACCTCGGCCTTCTTTTAGAGGACATGGGACGGACAGACGAGGCTATGGCCCATTTCCGGAAGGTATTGGAAATCAACCCCAACTATGCCATAGCCCATTATAACCTCGGTCTTCTGTTGGAGAACACCGGACGGACAGACGAGGCTATGGCTCATTACCAGAAGGCATTGGAAATAAAACCAAATTATGCCAAGGCCCACAACAACCTTGGCCTTCTGCTTGCGGATATGGGACGAACCGATGAGGCTTTGGCGCAAGTACTGAAGGCATTAGAAATCAAACCCGATTTTGGTGATGCTCATTACAATGCCGGTGTTCTGCTTGATGACATGGGACGGACTGAAGAGGCTATGGCCCATTACCGGAAGGCATTGGAACTGAGGCCCATTACAACCTCGGCCTTCTGCTTGCGAACATGGGACGAACCGATGAGGCAATTGTTCATTACCGGAAGGCATTGGGACTTAACCCCAATAATGCCGACGCCCACAACAATCTCGGCATTCTGCTTGCGAAGATGGGACGAACCGATGAGGCTCTGGCTCATTTCCATAAAGCATTGGAAATACGCCCGGAGGCAATCGGCGCCCTTAAAAATCTTGCCGTTGCCCTTGCACAAAAGGGATACCTGACTAATGCAACATCAGGTCTTGAAAAAGCTCTTGCATCGGCAAAGGCCGCTGGCGATGAGGCGCGGGCAAAGACAATCGCGCAAATTATTACGCAACTCCATGAAACCATCAATTCTTCACAGGTAAATTCAAAAACGCACGCACAATAGAGTGGTACAAGGAGGGCTTGCTATGAAAAAAAATGCGTTGCTGGCGGTGATCGGAATATTGACTGTGTTTTTTGCCGGATGCGAAAAACTGGGTTCCGGATCCGGAAGGCAGGTTTATTACGCCATGAAACTGATTCCTGCGGGGAGTTTTTTAATGGGCGTCGATTCGATTTATCAGTCAGCAGGCGCCGTGAACACATATGGGGACACCATCCACCATGTGACGGTTTCGAGGTTCTCCATGGACACGACCGAGGTTACGCAGGCCGAGTATCGCAGTCTTATGGGTGTAAATCCGTCGCATTTCAGAGATTCCGCGGATTGGTTGTCGCGCCCTGTTGAAAACGTAACGTGGTTTGACGCGGTATTGTACTGCAATACGCGAAGCAAAATGGAAGGCAAGGACACCGTTTATTCATACAGTAACATAGAAGGAACGCCGGAGAACGGGTGCACGGCGCTGTCGGATCTTTCGATCAATTACGCTAAAAAAGGCTATCGTCTGCCCACGGAGGCGGAATGGGAATATGCTTGCAGGGGCGGCACGACCACAACCTATTGGTGGGGCGCCGATACAAACGGCATGGGGGCCCGTGTCAGGTATTTTTGCGAAAGCAATTATACCACTTACCCGGTGGCGACAAAATTGGCAAACGCGTACGGGTTGTACGATATGACCGGAAACGTGAGGGAGTGGTGCAATGACTGGTATGGAAGTTACACGGCAGGCGCGGCAACGGATCCGAAGGGAGCAACAATGGGTATAAATCGGGTTCTGCGTGGGGGCTCATGGTACTGCACCCTCGACCCCTTCCGTTCCGCGTACCGCTACGGCTATGTGCCGATCCACGGGTACGGCAGGTACGGCTACTTCGGGTTCCGTTGTGTTTTACCCCGATAATAGAATCATGGAACCAAACATAATGGGCGGCTGAGCCCCGTCGAGGCGTTCAGCCGCCCATCACGATAAATCCTCAACATCGCTTATTTCTGTACGATGATCTTCTCGGTCGCTCC
This sequence comes from Chitinispirillaceae bacterium, assembly GCA_049514575.1. Classification (GTDB taxonomy): domain Bacteria; phylum Fibrobacterota; class Chitinivibrionia; order Chitinivibrionales; family Chitinispirillaceae; genus BOG-1184. The sequence continues at coordinate 2,799 of JBEKUX010000079.1, forward strand.
CTTCCGGCCGTCAATCGTTATTCTGCAGATATAAACGCCGGTCGGGACCCGCTTCGCATCCCAGACCGCTTCGTGCGGTCCCGCAGACATAACGCCTTGAACAATCGAGGCAATCTGTCTGCCCTGCTCATCAACAATATTCATGCTCACGTGCCGGGCGTCCAGCAAGGTGTAGCTGATGACTGCACTGGCATTTGACGGATTGTAATTGACCTTGAACAGCGGCGTCGTTGCCGCGTCTTTGGTGGCGCCAGGCGATGTCGCCGCAGTGACCCCGTAACCCGCTGCCTGGACGTTTTTCAGGATCAGGGAGTCTGTCGCATTCGACGGCCGGCCGGCGGTAACGACACCCTCGTAGAAGGTTCCCGTCGACGAATTACTGTTGTCGCCGCCAATGCCCAGAATGATGGCGCCCCCCAATTTCCAAGGCAATTCAAAGGCCCCATCATAAACGTTTGTAATATTGCCGGAAGTCGCATTGGCGACCCTGATGCAATAGTCCGGACCCGTGTTGGTCTTGAGTATGCCAAAGGCATAAGCCATGGTCATGGACGGGTCAGCGGTATTTGTTGAATATCCTCCTCCGCCTCCGGACCAGACGCCGGCTTCAAAGTCACCCATAAACCAGGGACCGGCGCCGTTGCCTTTACCCCAATAGCCGACTCCGAAATAAAGTGCATCCATGGAACCGGTGCCGTCGGCTTGAAAGTTCGTCTCGGCATTCCCGAAGTCATAGCAGCAGCAGCAGCCCACGTTGGCACGCGAGCCGTCTTCCACCGCATAAATACCCTGCGCAGCAGTGCCGGTCGGTATACTGGTGGGTGCGGCGTTCCGATATCCTTCTCCGGTACCCATATAGAGGGCGTAAGCCTTATGACCGGCTATATAAAACGATTTACCTGTCGCGTTTGACTCTTTATCTCCATTTGTATTTGCGCTGCCTCCTTGGCCCGCTTTTACGAGATGGTTGTTCTTTCCTGACTGATCATAAAGTTTTGAGATGGTGCCTGCCCCGCCGTTTAAGAACGCGTCCTGAGTGGCCGAGTTGGCAACGGTCCCGCCAGACAGAGGGTAAACGTCCGTGGTAGCATTGTTCGCCGTGGCCCTGACCTGGTAGAGGGGCCCGGTGTACGTGCTTAAAAGGAGCCGCACCGTGCTGTACGCCGCAACGCAAGGCTGTCCTGCCGTGGCATAAATGTCGCATGGACATGTCGCGGCAGAAAGATTGTCCTGCGCAATACCTATACTGATTATGGCTGCAAGTATTGCGCTGAAACGATTAACTACACCCCTGTATCTCATACAAACCTCCCCTGAAAGTTAATGTGGTTTTTCTAAACGTGGTGGCGATTACTACACGAATATTACCTTCGTATAATTATCCCCCCCTTCCTGTTTTCGAAAATCATCACAGAATGCTATAAAAACAATATATTCTAACGAACGTTACCGTTAACGCATACGATAACTGACATATTATTTAAGACGACATACGGATACTTTCTTTATTAATAATATAATACAAATCCTCTAAAAAGCAATAAAAAAATAATAAAAAATTATCTCTTGGGTCTAATTCCTCGAAGCTCTGCATCGAGGTAGTTCATTGGCCGCCTGATGGAAAAAACCCATTTCCCTTGTATTGCCTTCTCTGAAATAAGGGATTCTGAAATACCGAACCGTTACCTGTTAGCTGATGGTACACACTATATTTGTCTACCGTGAAAACATACCTGCTCAATCCCTCCCTTCAGGGAAATCCGCGCTACATCCGCGAAGGCCGGTGCATGCAGGAAGCCTCTTCCTGGGCGAGCGCCTGGCCTCCGGTCTCCCTCGCCATCCTCGGCGCCGTGGCAAAGGCGTGGGGCGAGGTGCACCTGAGGGACGGCAACGTGGAAAAAACGACCACCGACGGACTGCTTGAGGAGATCGGCGGTTTCGCTCCGGGTCTCGTGGTCATCGCCACCGGTTTTCCCAGCATCGACGACGATATGGCCGCGGCCAGGGCCATCAAGGAGAGATTCCCTCAAGTAAAGATTTGCGCCTTCGGCGTCTTTTTCACCATGCTCGAAAAAGAGGGTTTTCTGCGGTACCCTTTCCTTGATCTCGCCATCGTCGGGGAGCCGGAGGAGACGTTCGCAGAACTGGGGACGGCCATTGTCCGCGGGGAAACCCTCCATACGATACGGGGCATACTGTACCGGGAGGGAAATGAGGTCCGGCAGACGTCTCCCCGCCCGTTTACGGCCGACCTGGACCGCCTGCCCCACCCGGACCGGTCGCTCCTCAAAAACAGCCGCTACCGCCTGCCCCACAACAACCGCGTGTACACGCTGGTCAACACGGCACGGGGATGTCCCTACCGGTGCTCCTTCTGCATCGTCGGCTGCTACTATGGCGGAGCGGTACGCAAGCATTCCATCCCCTATATCATGGACGAACTCCACACGTGCGTGAGGGACTACGGCATCAGGGACTTCCTCTTCTGGGAAGAGGCTTTTACGCTTGACAAAAAATATCTCCTTGATTTCTGCAGCGCCATCGCCGCCCAGCGCCTTTCGATCCGCTGGGCGGCAACCACCCGCGCCGGCTCTCTTGACGACGAGATCGTCGCCGCGATGAAAAAGGGCGGCTGCTATCTTCTGGGTCTCGGCATCGAAAGCGCCGACCAGGGGATCCTCGACCGCGCCGGAAAAAAGCAGACCGTGGCGGAAATCAGGCGCGCCGTCGCCCTCTGCAGAAAACACCGGCTGGCCACCATGGGGCATTTCATCTTCGGCCTTCCGGGTGAAACACCCGCGACAGCCGAAGCCACCATCCGTTTCATGCTGCGCCTCGGTCTTGACTATATGCAGTGCTACTGCGCCGTCCCCTATCCGAAGACCGCGCTGGGCGCCGAGGCTGAAGCGAAGGGGTGGCTGCGTGCCCGGAACTGGTCGGAGTACGATTTCGGGGGCAGTTCCATACTATGCACGGACACCATGAGCGCCGAGGAGGTCGACAGATACCGCGACAAGGCCTTCAGGTCTTTTTATTTCAGACCGCTGTATGTCTTGAAAAGGCTTTGTTCCGGGCTGTCCGTTCTTCAGCTCGCGCGGGCCGTGCGTTTCCGCGAATGGATGAAGCTGCCGGGCCATAGAAAGAGTGCGCCGTGATCCCTCCTGAAGTCAGCGTGGTCATCCCCTGCCTCAACGAGGAACGCACCATCGGGACGTGCGTCAGAAAATGTCTGGAGGCGTTCCGGCATGACGCGATAAGCGGCGAAGTGGTGGTGATCGACAACGGCTCCACAGACGGCTCATCAAATGCGGCCGGCGCTGAAAGCGCCCGTGTCGTCCTCCATACCATACGCGGCTACGGTTCGGCCCTGATGCGCGGCATCACCGAATCCCGTGGGCGCTACGTCATCATGGCGGACGGGGATGATACCTATGATTTTGCCGACATCAGGGAGTTCCTCGTTCCCCTGAGGAACGGGGCTGACCTCGTCATGGGAAGCAGGTTCAGGGGAACGATCAGTCCGGGTGCCATGCCGTGGCTCCACCGTTACGTCGGCACGCCGCTGCTCACCGCTGTCCTGAACGCGCTCTTCAGGACCGGCATCAGCGACATCAACTGCGGCATGCGGGGTTTCTCAAAAGGGGCCGTGGAAAAAATGCGTCTCGAACGGCCGGGCATGGAGTTCGCCGCGGAAATGGTCATCAAAGCCGCCGCACTCGGGTTCCGGATCGAGGAGATCCCCGTCCGCTACAGGGCAAGCGTTCCCGAACGTAAACCGCATGTGCGGACGTTCCGTGACGGATGGCGCCACCTACGGTTCATGCTGGTCTCCTTCCCGCGGTACGGCATGCGGCGGTCCGGGCTGCGATAACGGGGCCGCGTCACTTTACCGTTCTTGAGTATTTTGTCCCCGTATCCGTTGCTGCCGATGCCGTATTCGTGTCGTCGACCTTTCGCCCTTGACGCATCGCCTCGTTATGCAACTCTTCAACGCTCGGCATGGGCTCGCTTAGATGCAGCATCATGAATTCGGCATCGTCAGCCAGTTCGCAATCGGGGGCGTTTTTAAGCACCCATTTGTAGTTCTCCTCCGCAGGAAGCAGTTGGTCAAGATAGGTGTCGTAAATTGACCCAATCACGAAGAACGTGTTGCACCGTTTGTTTTTATCGGGACTTATCAGAAGATATTTCCGATAGCTGGTTATGGCCTCCGAATAGTGCTGCTCTCCGGTCTGAAGTTTAGCCAGTTCGACCAGCGCCGTCTGTCCTTCGGGTGAATAGAGAAACACGGTGGAGAGGTTCGTGTACGCTTCCGTGGCCTCCTTCGTCTTCCCCGAATCGCGCAGGGCATCGGCTTTCTTCAGCAGGGAGGAAGGATCGTCCGACTTGATGTCGGTCAACTCTTTCTGCAGGAATGTGACAGGGGTCGATTTGCGGTAGGTGACGAGGATGCTGTCGGTCTTCATGCGTACCCGTTCTTCGCGTTCGGAAAGCATTCTGTTGTTGAAGACGTTGGAAGCTTTCGCGACCGGAGCATACCCGTTGTCGTCGTAGATCGCGTACATCAGCATGGCCGTGTCGACCGCTATCGACGACTCGACGGAAGGCGCAAGCACGGTGTTGATGTAGCAGAATGCGACATTGAGCTTCCATGCCCAGTCCATCACATATTTGACTTCAGGAAGTCTATCGCGGCCGAGTTTTTCCGCGTATGCCGCGAAGAGCTTCCATTTCACCAGATTTTCCTCGAGCTCACGCTTATGTGCGTAAAAATACCTGCGACCCGGTTTGGTGAGCCATGAAATGACAACATCCAGATCGGCCTGAGTGATGTATTTGCCTTCTCCGAAAATGTCCTTGAGGGAGTCGGAATACGCCTTTCCGGTCATTTCTTTATATATTCTTTTCATGAAAAACGCGCCATCCTTCCGCCGCACATTCTGGAGCCATAATGAGTCTATATCCTGCTTTTTGTAGGTTGAATCAAAAAGGGCGAGATAAGCGGAATCGGGCTTATTGGCCTGCAGGAACAGCGAATCAACGATTATGCGTTTCACGTCTTCAAGAGGACGGTGATAGATCGAATCCTTTTGAACCGTCGCGGTATCCTTCTTCGTGGTATCTCTGGTCGCTTGCACTTTCACCGTGTCTTTGAATGAATCCTTATGGGCTTCGTAGTAAGCTTTGATCTGCTCTCCGGGGATATTCAGATTTTCAATGATATATCCCAGGAGCACCATCTGCGCCTGGAAGTACCGTTTCTTCCACTGCCAGTCCGCGGTATTCTTCAGGGAATCCTTAAGGCGGGTGGTCCCGCTCTGCCGACAAATAAGTTCGGTTTCCACCAGATGGGTGATTGGTGACCGGTTGGCGGGGAAATAAGGCTCCACATCGCCGAGATACAAATTCCTCGCCTTATCGAATGCATCGAACTGCGCCCGGGATATTGTTTTTTTCCCGATACACACCACCCCGTCTTTCGGGGAGGTCTTTATGCAGGCCGTCATAAGCGAAAGAAGAAGCATCAGAAAGACATACTTTTTCACGGGTCTCCTCCGAATATCCGGAACGTTAATGCCGATTTATCGTGGTGCGTGCGCATTTGAATGTTCCTGTGAAAAATTGATAGTTTCATGGAGGCGCGTAATAATTTGCGCGATCGTCTTTGCCCGCGCCCCATCGCCCACGGACTTTGCCGATGCAAGCGCCTTTTGAAGAACCGAAGTCGCGTAAGTCAATTGCCTTTTTTGCACAAGAGCAAAAGCAAAATTTTGAAGGACGTCGACGGCATCCGGGTTTATTTCCAATGCCTTCTGGTAATGGAGAATGGCCTCGTCACTTCGTCCCATCTTCGTAAGCAGAAGGCCGAGGTTGGATTGAGCATCACCATTGTTGGGGTTTATTTCCAATGCTTTCTTGAAATGAGACATAGCCTCATCGGTTCGTCCTGATTGCGCTAAGAGAACTCCAAGGTCGTTGTGTGCCTCGGCAAGATTGGGGTTAAGTTCCAATGCCTTCTGAAAATGAACCAAAGCCTCATCAGGTCGTCCCATGTTCGCAAGCAGAAGGCCGAGGTTGTAATGAGTCTCGGCGGAGTTGGGATTTATTTCCAAAGCCTTCCGGTAATGGGCTGCAGCGTCGTCAGGTCGTCCCATGTTCGCAAGCAGAAGGCCGAGGTTGTTGTGGGTTTTGGCATGATTGGGGTTAAGTCCCAATGCCTTCTGGTAATGAGCCATGGCCTCGTCAGTTTGTCCCATCTTCGCCAGCAGAAGGCCGAGGTTGAAATGAGCCCCGCCATAGTCGGGGTTTATTTCCAATGCCTTCTGGTAATGGGCCATAGCCTCGTCAGTTCGTCCCTTGTCCGCAAGCAGAAGGCCGACGTTGTTGTAGGCTTCGGCATAACTGGGGTTAATTTCCAATGCCTTCTGGTAAAGGGCCATAGCCTCATCCGTCCGTCCCTTGTCCGCAAGCAGAAGGCCGAGGTTGTTGTGCGCCATCCAGGAATCCGGGTTCTTCCGGATCGTGGTCCGGTAAAGGGTCTCGGCATCGGAATACATCCGGCTCTGATTCCAGCTCAACGTTCCAAGCGCGAGCAGCAACATCACGGTAAGCGCCGGCTTCAGAACTCCTCCTTTCGCCTTTACTAATCCAACCACCTTATCCGCAAAGACCACACCTATCACAATCGGGCCTATGGCGGCAAGATACTGGTAGTGATCCGCTACAAATGAATATCGAAATGCAAAAAGACTTAAAAATCCAAGGTACGGCAGGAGCATCGCCGTAAAGTAAAAAAACACGGCTGCCGGCGCTCGCCATGCTTTTCGCATAGCCCACAGAATGCAACCCGCCATGAGCGCTGCTGCCGGAAACAGGTATTGCCACCACACCGCCGCACTCAAAACCCAGCGCGGGTACGAAATCATCAGATTAACAGGCAGGAATACTTTGCCCAGGTAAAACCATAGGGCCCGGCCGGCAATAAGGCAGCGTTCAATAAGGGAAAATTCGTACTCCGGCCCTCTCGTTCCAATATGGGTCCGTTCCATGTAAACAGTAATCAGCCCGAATAAAATCCCGGCAAGAAAAAAACACAGCAGCGGTACAATATCCCGCCTCCACGATAATTTGCCGCGTTTCCACCAAACAGCCACAAGCATCGCCAGTGGGAAGGGCGCAATCCCGGTTTTCGACAGTAAACCAAGGATAAAAAGTCCCAGGGCTGAAAGATATAATCGTCGTCTTCCGGTTTCGGTGTAGGTCAAATAGGTTAGCGCCGCGGATAGAAAAAAGGCGCCGGAAAGGCAGTTCTTCAACTCCGTTATCCACGCAACCGATTCCACCATCACCGGATGAAGCGCGAAAATGGCTGCGGCAAGCCATGCGCCCCTCACGCAGAGTTTGCGTAAAATTCTAAGAATCAGAAGCGCGGAGAAAACGTGCAGCAGGATATTGAGCAGATGGTAGCCGAATGTCGAATCACCCCAGAGATGAGACTCCAACCAGAAAACGGTATGAACCAGAGGAAAGTATTGGACTTTATGACTGGGTTGCGTCCAGATGTGAGCCAAACCATTCAAGGAACGAAGTTCCGGGGGTATAATATGCAGTTCATCGTCCCAGACCGGCGAGCCGTTCCATGCAGGCTGGTAAGCGAGGAACGTGGCCGCGACCAATAGCAGCCCCCACACCCAATCACGGTTCCAAGAAAAAGGCAGTGCTGGTTTTACCATACGCTCCTGTTTAAAATACATACTGTCCGCTCATCACTCCCGGTCGTGCTTAATTATATCTGCTGCGGTATGCTAAATAACTATTACAGTACTATCACCTTTATTGTGCATGCGTTTTTGAATTTACCTGTGAAGAATTGATAGTTTCATAGAGTTTCGATAGCATTTGCGCGATCTTCTTTGCCCGCGCCTCATCGCCAGCAGACTGTGTCGATGCAAGTGCCTTCTGAAGAACAGAAACCGCATTGGTCAATTGCCCTTTTTGCACAAAAGCAATAGAAAGATTTAGAAGGGCATCGATTGCATCCGGGTTTATTTCCAATGCCTGACGGTAATGTGCAATGGCCTCGTCTGTCCGACCAATTTGCGCAAGCTGAATGCCAAGGTAGTAATGAGCATCGCCATGGTTGGGATTTATTTCCAATGCTTTCTGGTAATGAGCAATAGCCTCATCAGTTCGTCCCCTCTTTGCAAGCAGAAGGCCGAGGTTGGTGTGGGCTTCGACATGATTGGGATTTATTTCCAATGCTTTCTGGTAATGAGCCATAGCCTCATCAGTTCGTCCTATGTCAGCAAGCTGTACGCCGAGGTTGTAATGAGCATTACCATAGTTGGGGTTTATTTCCAATGCCTGACGGTAATGAGCAATAGCCTCATCAGTTCGTCCTATGTCAGCAAGCAGGACGCCGAGGTTGTTATGGGCTTCGGCATGATTGGGGTTTATTTCCAATGCCTTCTGGTAATGAGCAATAGCCTCATCAGTTCGTCCCCTCTTTGCAAGCAGAAGGCCGAGGTTATTGTGCGCCATCCAACTATTGTCGTTCCTCGTGATGGTCGTCTGATATAGTGTCTCGGCATCGGAATACATCCTGCTCTGCTTCCAACTCAACACTCCAAGCGTCAAAAGCAGCATTACGCTGACTGCCTTCTTCAGTAACCTCCAGCCTCCACGTACCGACACTAGCGCCATTTCCACCAAGCCCACACCTATCACAATTGGCCCTATGATGGCAAGATACTGGTAGTGATCCGCTACAAATGAATATCGAAAAGTGAATAGACTGAAAAATCCAAGGTACGGCAGGAGCATCGCTGTAAAGTAAAAAAATACGGACGCCGGTGCCCGCCATACCTTTCGCACTGCCCACAGAATGCAACCCACCATCAGCGCTGCTGCTGGAAACAGGTATTGCCACCATATACCTTCGCTCACACTCCACCGAGGATAAGTGAAAATAAGATTGACTGGAAGGAATACTTTGCTCAGATAAAACCATATGGCCCGGCCGGCAATAAGACAGCGTTCAATAAGGGAAAATTCGAACTCAGGTCCCCTCGTTCCGATATAAGTCCGTTCCACATAAAGAGTAATCAGCCCGAATAAAATCCCGGCAAGAAAAAAAGGCAGCAACGGTACAATATCCTGCCTCCACGATAATCTGCTGTGTTTCCACCATACCACCGCAAGCATTGCCAATGGAAAGGGCGCAATCGTGGTTTTCGACAGCAGGCCGAGTATAAAAAGTCCCAACGATAATATGTACGATCTCCGCTTTCCGGCCTCCGTGTAGTTCAAATAAGCCAGCGCTGCGGATAGAAAAAAGACGCCGGAAAGGCAGTTCTTCAACTCCGTTATCCATGCTACCGATTCCACCTGTACCGGATGAAGCGCGAAAATGGCTGCGGCAAGCCATGAACCGCGAATGCCGAGCTTCCGTAAAATCCTGACCAACATTAATGCGGAAAAAACGTGCAGCAGGATATTGAGCAAATGAAAGCCTGATGTCGAATTGCCCCAGAAATTAGTTTCCATCCAGAAAACGGCATGAACCAGAGGGAAATATTGCACTGTCCCTCTGGGGTGTGTCCACGTGCGTACCAGAC
>JBEKUX010000080.1:0-11036 GCA_049514575.1 Chitinispirillaceae bacterium
GTTTTCTCACCGAATATGTTGTGGCTATTGGATCGACCATTACCTGTGCCGGCGCGGTCCCGATGAGCGGAAAAATACCGTCGACCGCAGGTTTTTCGATCTGTACATTGAAGAGATAGTTGATATACCCTTTTCTATTATTTGAAGTAACGATAGATCTCACCCAGAGATGGCCCTTTACTTCAGCACCGTTCATATCAATGTCGCCGTCACTCATGCACACGCCATTTAGACGGCATCCTTTGCCAAAAACAATTGAAGAAACTCGTGCAGACCTGCGGGCCAAGGTATCGGAACAGCAGATGATCGTGCCGTTAACGACTGTATTAGAAGCGATATAAATGGCCGCAGTCGAATCCGCCGTACCTTGGCGCCAGAGCATCCATAAGCTCATTGGGCCGAATTCAGCACTGCTTCCGATGACAATGCTATCTGAGCTAAAAAACTGGGAATTATGTTTACCTCCGCTGATCGAACATTTCTTTGCACTATAGAACAGGCAATAATCAGATTTTCCGTTTTCCACCACGACCCGCTGTGCAAGGAAAGCGCATAAAACACACCGGGCATCGCCGGTGAGCGTGAGATTTCCGGAAGTTATGATTTTTTTATTGTAATAGTTTCCCTTTTCGATCCGGCAATTACCATTAACGACAATGGTGTCCTGCCTGCATACCGAGTCCTTTTCAGAAACGAGAACGAGTTGATTTTGTATTGCGGTTTTGAGAGAACATGCAGCCGTCTGTTCACGTGCTAACCGCAGTACCGTACCGGTCGCCTGTGACGAATCGAACGGCAGCGTCGTTGATTCTCTTCTCTCAACTACAAGTCCGGTTTCCTTCACCTCCTGGGTGGTTTCACCTTTGCAAATCCTGCCGTGCGAGAGCACGACTGTTCCTTTGATGGTCGAACCGGGCATGAGCGCCAGACCGCCCACCTTGCCGTGAAGCGTCAGGACTGGTTTGCAGAGATCCGGCAGTGTTCGGCCCGCGATTGCGGTAATCGTGCCTGTCGTACGTACCCGCGTACCGATTCCAATGATATCCGTATAGAGGCCGAACCGATGCGCTGCCGCTGTAACGGTGCCATAAAGCGGAATCGAGTCAATGTCTCCATTACTCTCCCAGAACAGACCTCTATTTCCGTTCAGAAAAGATTCCGCCTTTTCAATGCCAGATTCGGCCAGAAGATGCGCTTGCACACGTTGAACCTCACGGATAGCCTGTATTCTTACCATCTGGATATCAGTGAGGGCAATGGTAAAAAGGATCGCAAGAATGGTGATCATCTCGATCACGAGAAACAGGGTATAGCCGGATTCGTTGGTAAAAACCCGAGGCTGGTGCGAGGTATATTTGTGCGTGGCCTGTAACATCTATCGGTTAATCCAGAAGTTCTTCTTCTGAAAAACGATGAGGACCCGGTCTTTTTCAACCTTTTTAAGCGTAATATCACCCACGGTCTGCCCCACTTTAACAGCAGCGCTGGAGCCGTCGGGCAGAGTCATCATGACAAGCGGTGATGCCTGATCGCCCATAATACCGTTAATAGAGACCTTCGGACAATTTGTAGGGCTCTCCTGATTTGTCTTAACGCCGCCTTTTTGTGTTAAAACGGAAACCGCCCCCTGGTGGTACGGCAGGAACGGATTACGGTTCGTTTTAACAAAGTGCACCTTCTGGGAGCTGGCCAGAAGTTTTTCGATTGACAGGGCCTCGGATTTCTCATTCTTCACCGATAGCTGTACACTCTCGGATGGCCGGACAAGCTGATAGGTGTCCCAGGTATAAACAGCAACCGCAGCAATAACCAGAATGATTATCAGGACTTTTTTCACTCTATTTCCCCTTTTCAGGCTGTGTAAGCAGAACAAAATCAATAAACGCCCTCACCGTTCCTCTGCCCGCGTTTTCCGCGGAAACGAGCCTGATCCTTGCCGGTGCAGGAAGATTTTCTATGGCTTCGCAAAAACTCCCGACTTCAGCATAGGTCCCTGAACCGTGCACCGTGACCGGGGTCTCGAAACGATCTTCCACTGCCAGCCTCTCGCCCACCTCGATCTTGGATGTCCTCATGCCGGCGGCATCGGCCTGTTTGTACAGGGTCGCTGCCACTGAATTCTCATCGGTATACATCGTGTGCTCGTGTATTTTAATCAAACTGTCAAGCAGTTTGTTCTGCTTCTGCAGACTCGCTTTTTTGCTTTTCAGTTCTACAGTGCGTTTTTCGATTGCCCAGAAACCCCACAGCTCTCTGCCGCTGGTTATTACTTTTTCTGCATACGGCACATGAACACACGCTAAAAGAACGATGAGCGCCACGGCAAGCGCCGCTGCCAGCACTTCGAACCGTGCAAATTTTTGCAAAGATGTTTTCATGGCTTTCCCTGCTTGCTGAGGCCGATGTATTGCCACTGGCTTTTCATCTTGAACCGCATGGCCTTTCTTCCGTCTGCAAGCACGATCTGTTCGCTCGATACGAGCCGTGCATCCGACATGCCGCTGACTTTCCCGAGGGTTTCAAGTGTTGTCCCGATAAGTCCGGTATTAGGCGTCACCGCCTGAATATCGCACTGGTAATGGTCATGGGTAGTCAAGGCTATCGAGAGCTCTTCAGCCCAGGTATTCTCAGGAAAAACATTCTGCAAATCAGACACCAAGCCGGTAACACGGCTGCGTTCAGTCGTAAACTGCAGTTTATCCCGGAATTTCTGCATGAGGTCATTGTGGTGCGTTTCCGCGACTTTCACAATGGCCGCTTGTACCTGCAGTTTTTCCATGGGCCCGCGGTAGTGACTGTCCACGATCTTCAGGCAGAGATCTGCGCCGATAAAAAGCACAAGCAGGCCAAGCGTGACCATAACTCCAGTTGCTATTATTGACCGGAGCGAATGCATCCTCTCTTCAATCCTGTGCGCTTTCCGTGCAGCTTCAATCGGCAGAAAACTCATCTCTTGAGAGCCGAAACGTGCGCAGCACACATTTGCATATGCCTCATGGCAGAACTCAGGAACGCCATTAATCACCGGTGGCTTTTGCAGCCGATACAAGGAGAGGCTGAACTCCTGCGACATGGAAAAATCAGGCTCCGGCGAATAAGCTACGACTGGAATTTCAGAGTCGTTCTGTGCAAGTTTGCTGACATACTGCTCGATAGTTTTCGCCGACTGTTGAGGATCATTGGTAAGATCGTCCCGGCTTATGTAGCAATTCAGAAGTTTCTCAAGGCGGTTCTTCCGCACCAGCCCGAGGACAGAGCCGTCGGATGCAATTCTCCAGAGAATAAACTGCCTGTTCAGGCTTTTCGAATAGAGCTTTGCAATGTTCCAGAGCGGAACAGAAAGGGAAACGATCGGCCTCTCTTTTTCAGGTGGCTCAGCAGCCTGGTCTCGTAGACTTTTTAAAACAGTTGCCGCATATATCGTTGTTCCGGCAGTGGCAAATTCACTCACTATTTTGTCAGACTCGACTCCGGGCGGAATGATTGTCTTCTCATTTGCATCGATCCACTTTTCCGCATCCTGATCGCCAATATTCCCTGTAATAAGAAAAACCGGCACTGTCCCGAAATCAGTATACACCACTGGCGGCGCCAGAAACCGCACAGTGAGCGGAAGTCCCTGACCTTCCCAGATTATGCTTGTCTCTCCTTTTTCAGAGAGCGAAGTCAATACATACACCTGCGCCTTGGGCGTCCGTGAGAGCCCGATTCTGCACGTCGCGTTACGCTTAAAAAAATATTGAACTATTGCACTAATGTTCATAAATGCTGTCTTATTGCAATGAATCCGATGCTTCCTGCGTCCAGGCAATATATCCCGATAGGCCTCTGGCATAGACTTTAAAGAAGTATCTGTTTCCTTTAACCAGACCTCCGGTAGTTCCCGATACCGCGGAAGAACTGAAAGTTCCGCAAGGAGTAGCGTTCGAATCGACCGGTAAGCTGGTACTGCGGAATGCCATATATTGCTGAACATTATTGGTCACCGGGGCCCAGGAAAGCCTGACCGAGGTGTCCGAAACCTGCACCGGCGCATACTGCATGAACCACCAGCCTTTTACCTGAGCAGTCACGCTGCCGGTCAAATAGCCACTGTTGCCCCTCGCAAAAACCCTGAAATACCCGGTTATCCCATACGGCAGATAAAAAAGTGAAAAACTGGTGTCATTGGAAGCGAGCTGGGCCTGGAGCGAATCGAGCGTATCGACCGATGACGTGGTGTCGCTGTACAGACGGTATCCTGTCGTTGAAACGCCTTTCGGCCTGCCCCATGTCAGCATAATCGCCGAATCGCCTATCCACTGCTGCGGCTGGAACTGAAGCCAGGTGACCGTGCTCGCGATATTGCTCATGGAAGACTTCGCGGCCTGGTCTGTCACAAAAACCGCAAAATAGTAAAGCGTTGCCGGGTTAAGGTTTTTTATGGTCAGGGTAGTCTCCTGCGCGAAGACTATTGAATCCGCAAACCGGCCCAGATTGGCGGTGCTGTCGTAATAAATTTTATACATTTTAAAGTTTACATCCGCCGACTGGGTCCAGCGCAAGGTCACGATTGAGTCCTGGACATCCGAAACCGCAAGGCTCGCCGATGTCGGTGGATTAGTATCAAGCTGGCCATAATCAGCGCAATAAAAATAAAGAGGTAATAAATAAAAAATTAAATAAAAATTTTTTTTGGATGGCTGAGCCTTAACAGCCAAAACGGAGTGAGGCCGTAAACCTGCGATGACCCAGGTGTAAAGGCACCGCAGGGCAATGCAGGCATGTCTCGCTAACCGGCACTGCCGTGACTTCTTTCTCTCCACAAAAAACAAATCCGTCTTCTTCCTGTTCATAGGTACCTTCTTTTGTTAAGTGTTCCTTTCCCTCGGGGTCTTAGGGGCGTCCGCCCCTAGGAGAAGGGGTAGCGGAAAACGGCGCGGCTTTTCGCGCCGGTTGAAGCGAGGGCCGTTGCTAAGTATAACACAGTTATCCTTAGAAGGCCTTTAGGGAAGTCCTTCCCCCCTAAAAAGTTATTTTTTAATCTCCTTTTCCTTGCGTTTATCTTTATCCTCCCCCAACATTTTCTTCGTTTCATCATCGAAGAAATCCGACGGCGTCACCTGATTGTCGTCGCCGTAGTACACGTGCGGGGTCAGAAAGATCATCATCTGCGTCTCGGTTTTTGTGATGGTCCGGCTTGAAAAGAGCCAGCCGAGGACCGGAATGCTGCCCAGTATCGGCACTCCCTGGCGCGATATGCTGTTTTCGGTCTGCCGCTGGCCGCCGAGGACGATGGTCTGGCCGTTGCGCAGCCGTACCATGGACTCGATCACGCGGGTGTTGACGTTCGGCGGGGTTGTCGCGTCGCCGCCGGTCTGCGGAAGGTTGAACTCCGGCCTTATTTTCACCATGACATACCCGTCTTCCATGACCCAAGGGGTGACACTGAGCTGGTTATTGAACTTCAACACCTCGAAACGCTGGTCCGTACCGATGACCGCGGTCTGATTGTTCACCGGGGTAGACTCCTCTTTTTTTAACAAATAATACCGCGTTTCACCGATGGTAATGCTTGCCGGGTTGCCGTTGATGGTGGCAATCTGCGGGGTCGAGAGCACCTTAATAATGTTCGCGCTTTCGAGCGCCTGGATTTCCGACCTGAAATTAGCGGGCAACTCAACGAGCTTGTCAATACCGATCTCCTTGAGCACGTTGTGCAGGATGCGCTGGGTGTTCATCCTGCCGGGCTTCAAATCCACTCCCGGAGTGAACTTTTCGCTGAGCCAGTTGCCGCTTGTGTCGCCAGGGCTCTGCGTAAAAAGCGTAAAGCCATACTGGTTGATTTTACTCAGGTTGAAATCGATCACGAGCGCCTCGATCAGCACCTGCGCCACCGGCTTGTCGATTTTATCTATAAACTCCTGCGCTTGGGCCACCACGTCGAACGAGCCGATCACCACAAGCGCGTTGTGCTCCTTGTCGTACTTGACAATAGCGCCAGTAGTGATGGCTGGCGGCAGCATGGCGCTTATGACCGCTTCATCGGCCATGATGTGTTTAAGCGGAATAATGGAGGTGGTCTTCTGCTGGTTCATCTCCCGGGACCCGATGAAATAAATCGAATTCTCCTTCCACATCGTGAACTTGGTATTCTGCAGCAAATACCGTAACGCATCGTCGACCGGCACGCCAGCCAGTTTGGCGCTGATATCGCCGGTCAGGCGGTCGTAAACCACGATGTTCATGCCGCTCTCGTTCGCAATGGAGCGGACCGTCTGGTCGAGCGGTGCATTGTCGACCTCAAGGTTTACAAGACCGTCCTTGACGCTGAATGAAAGGTGCCGGGGCCCTGCGCTGCCCCCTGCCGCTCCGGTTGCGCCGCCAGTGCCGGAAAACGGCGCAACTTTTGATACATAATGGATGCCGTCAGCCACCGTTACCGTAAATCCGCTCGGCTCAAAGAGCGCCCGCACCGCCTTTTCGGTTTTCACGGACGGAAGCCGGGCAGTGATGTCGCCCTCAGCACTTCCTTCAACCATGACATTGATTGAGGCCGAATCAGCGAACAGCTGCGCGACCTCCTGGACCGGCAGCTTTTTTATATCGATATTGAGCAGCCCGTTTGCAAGATGAAACACCACCGGCGGCTTGGGAGGCAGGGCCGCGGGCGGCGCTTTGTATTTGTAGATTTTCACGATGCCGTTCTCGACCGTGTACGCGAACCCGCTCCGCTTTGTGATAAAATCAATGGCGCTTCTGACAGAAACATCGGTCAGATAAAGGGTGACCTGGCCCGTGACCTCGGGGTCTACGAAAATGTTGAGCTTGTACTGTATGCCGAGTCCGCGCAGCACATCGCGCACGTCCGCGTTCTTGAAATCCAGCACAGGGATCCTGATCGAATCGGCAACCGGGATTTTGTTAATTGGAAAAAGCGACGAATCATTGGGCATTTGTACTGCTTGAGGCTGGACAGGCTGGGCGACCTGAGGCCGCTGTGCCGGAATGGCCTGCTGTCCGGGTTGGGTTCTGTTCTGCTGCGCATGCACCAGGGTACCTGCCGACAGCACCGTTACCAGAGCAACGATGACAAGATTTCGAGTGTTTTCCATACCTTTTGCCTTTCCCTATCCCTCTTTAGAGAGGGCGTTGCGGGAGGTTGAGCGCGCCTGCTGAAGGCAGGCATAGCCGAAACCTCCTGCTGTGAGGGGTGTGGAGCGTATCGCAGGGGCATTTCCCTGCGATAGCGACCAGGGGAGAGACTTCTCCCCACCAAATCATTAAACTCTATTAAGCAGGATTAGGAAATCACAGAGACTTCGCGGAAGACTTCTTCTGCCGAGGTGATGCCGTCAGTAAGCCGCGACAGGGCATGGTCGCGCAAAAGCACGAGCCCCTCCTTGATCGCGGCGTTCCTGATTTCGGATGCATAGGTCTTGTTGTTTATAAGCGCACGAAGATTATCGCTTATCGGCAGCACTTCGTAAAGTCCGGTCCTTCCGCGGTACCCGGTATAACCGCACGCCGAGCACCCTAATCCTTTGTAAAGAACTAAATCTTTCTGTAAACCAAACGTCTTCCGTATATCTTCAGAGACAATTGTTTCGCATTTGCAATGGTCGCAGATTTTGCGCACGAGCCGCTGCGCAATGATCATGGTAAGGGACGACGACACCAGATACGGCTCCACGCCCATGTCCACAAGCCTTGTCGCAGCCGAGGCTGCGTCGTTCGTGTGGAGCGTTGATAGCACTAAGTGGCCGGTGAGCGAGGACCTGATGGCTATCTCGGCAGTTTCGCGGTCGCGCATTTCGCCGACCATGATCACGTCCGGGTCCTGCCGCAGGAGCGTGCGCAGAGAATTGGCAAAGGTCATGCCGGTGGCCTGACTCACCTGGGTCTGGTTCACGCCCGGAATGTTGTATTCAATCGGGTCTTCGACCGTGGAGATGTTGATCGACGGTTGCTTGATGTAATTGATGGCCGCATACAGTGTGGTGCTCTTGCCCGAACCTGTGGGCCCGGTGAGAAGCACTATGCCATTCGGCTGTTCGATGGCGCGCTTGAACATTGCAAGCCGTGTGGGGTCCATGCCAAGCGACTCCAGCCGGTAGTCGAAAGCGTTTTTATCAAGGAGCCGCAGCACGGTTTTTTCGCCGAAATCGGTGGGCAGGGTAGAAACACGGATGTCCACGTCCCTGCCCTGCCCTTCGATTCGTATGCGGCCGTCCTGTGCCCGCCGCTTTTCAGCAATGTCCATTTTTGCAAGGATTTTGATGCGCGACACAGTCTCCAGGATGCGGTCAACCGGAATGCTCGCCATTTCGTGCAGAACGCCGTCGATCCTGAACCTCACGGCCATTTCGCGCTCGAACGGCTCAAGGTGGATGTCGCTCGCCCGCAACCGCAGGGCCTCGTGGATGATGTCATTGACTATGGTAATGGTGGAATCGCTGATGTTGACGACAAGCCGGCGGTTCTTGGACTCTGCTCTTTCGCCCTGTTCCTTGGCGCGGATCTGGGTGCCGTAGTGCTTGCCGATGAGCGTCATGACCGCGTCACGCTGCACATTGTGCGGCTTCACGCTGCGGCCTAAAACGGTCTGGATTTTTTGCAATCGGTCAATATCATTCTCAAAATCAATGGCCGCTTCGAGCCTGCCCTGCTCGTCTACAACAAAAGGGAGGACCGAATATTCTATGGCGATATCGTAAGGAATAAGTGACAGTACTGAATGGGGAATGGAGGCTTCTTTGAGCTTGTCAATAAGGTCGTTCTGCTGCGAAGCTACAATAGAGGATATGGTGGCAGTCTGAATGGACATATTATTTGTAAAATACAATAAAAATGTATTCTATACATTAAATTACTAACAGGTTAATTTTCTACTTTGTCCCTTTGCGTCTTCTTCTTTTTCCTGTGCCTCAGTGTTTAAAGACCTTATCAGGATAAAAAAAATATACTAAAAATGGCCTTTGACCAGACGCTTGCAACTATGCGCTGAAACCATTGTCGTCTCACTCGCTAAACGATTAGATCCCACTTATTTGTTATCGAAAATATTCAGGAAGATATCGGTGTCGCATCACGGTTCTCCCATGAGCCTATATATTTTTCCCTGGACCTGCGTGGTGACACAAGTGCTTTTGTTGAATTTATAATACGCTATAGGCCTGCCGAAATCATCGTATGCCACTTTCAGCCCCGGGTTATTGTTCGCATCTACCGAAAGGACCGGTCGTTGCCATTTTGCGGAATTATAGCTTGTGGTAACCAATGCGTCGGACGGATAAAAACGGATGTCGTCAACATAGGCATTATTGGAAGATGAACCCCAATTTCCCACCCACGCACGTACGTACCATACCTTGTTCGGATCGATCTGTGCAAGTTGAGCAGTCACCGAAGCCGGTATATCCAACCGCATAAATTGCCAGTTCACACCGGCTGTTATCGGTGTGGCGCTGATCGGGGCCGGCGTGGAAACAACCGTAAAACTCATTTGCGGCCAGTCATTCTCATGGCCCGCGTTTGCATAGCAGAAACAGGCGCCCATATTAATCGACCCGCCTCCTGTAGGAACATTGACCCAGGCAGTCATGATATAAGCCCTGCCTGGAATGATCCGGTTGTTGCGGATTGCGGCAGAATCATTGCTTACATGAATAACTTTTTCCCCGAAATGCACGTTTGCAGAGGTGGTGACCAGTTCTATAGTGCTGCCGGCATATTCTCCTTTTTTCCAGCCGTTGGTCGAATCCCAGTAATGGGACGCGGATGGTCCGCATTGGTAATCGCCGGTGAAAATTCCGGACTCCATGAAGCCGCCGTTTACAATTGATCCTATCGGCATGTCGCAGTCATTGCGCAACACCGTTGCTTTTGATCCGGAGAGCGGTGTCTTTGACTGTAAAACAATGCCGTGGCCGTTATACTGCTGGACCGTATTTGCCAGTTTCCAGTTCGGATCTGAAGCCGGGTTGGAAAAGTTAAAATCGCCATAGGTACCCAGCGGCAATCCGTTACCATCTTTTGCCACATACCACGTATACGATTGATAAGGCACCCAGGCGATACTCGGCGCAAGCCTCTTGCCGGGGATTGGCCGCTCATACGTGCCGTCAGGGAGTTGCCAACCAACCGATAGCCAATCATTGCCCGTATATTCTAAATGGAGTGCCTCGATGTAATAGTATTTCCCGGCCGTCAAACTGATGGCCGCCGACTGCTGGGACGTATAGGTTGTCCACACCTGGTATCCCGTGGGATTATAATTGTATGCAATTAACACCTTATTAAGCGGATCATCGGTCGTGCTCAACCATAATTCTCCTCTTTCGTCACTCGCGATCCAGAAGGTATAATTTCCGGTAATCGGCGGCACAATGTACCCGCGTACCCGGGTCCCGTAATTATCGCCGACATTCTGAGGACAATCAAAACTTGTCAAATATTTAATTGTGTCCGGAACATTATAGGTATACCTGACATCATTTGTTAAATCCCATAGGTTATAATCATAGAATTGAGTAATATTATTCCACCGTTCCCGGATAATCGAACCTGTCACAGACGACCCCTTATCATAACACCAGGTATTTGCCGTTGCGGAACGCACATCATTGCCATTGGACGACATATCATTATCTGCCACTGTTTTCTCATAGGTTTTATCCTGGCATGGTTGAGAAAGCATGTGGGAGCCGGTTTCACCCATTAAATTTCCATATACGGTATTCTGGAAACAATAAGAGGATTGAGAAACTTTTTTCGCACCGCTATTGGTTGTTCGTGTTATCTGTGGAAGCATACTTGCATCATTATACACAGTTGAGTCATATTTACCTAACCCATTTGTTATAGTTACATGGCTTATTTCCTTTAAATAACCGATAAAATCCATTACAGCATGGTTGTCCGGCTGCAGCGGCATTGGCCCTGGTGTGGGGTTACCAAGATCGCATGGCGCAGAGGCATTATTCATGGCAACTTTAGGGGCAGTATATGAAAAGAGATTATAGTTGATTGCATACGTAGTAGAATCGATTTTTACC
>JBEKUX010000081.1:0-10646 GCA_049514575.1 Chitinispirillaceae bacterium
CTCGAACGGACCAACTCGAACTACCGCAGCGACCGGGAAATGAGTTCCCAGGCCATGCTCGGCGAAGTCGCACGTCTCAAATCGGACAATACGGCATCGAGTGCAGAATATCAACGTTACATCGATTCGCTCGCGCACCAGGTGCAACGGCTCGCGTCCGGCAAGGCCGGCCATGAGGCGGTGACTGCGAAGCACGACACTGCGCCGGCGCCGAAAACTTTTCAGCAGTGGGCGTCGTCATTTCCGGCCTTGGCCGCTGCCGCACTTTCCAATGCCCGCGAATCGAACGAAATTGCAAACCGTGTGGTAAATCGCCAGCACTCCAACGATGCCTTCATCAGCCAGTATATGATTGAAGTGCACAAAAAATACGCCATTCCGCTCGCCTGCCTCATCTTCGTTCTCATCGGCGCTCCGCTCGGCATCATGGCCCGGCGGGGAGGACTTACGGTCGGGGCCTCCTACAGCATCTTCTTTTTCATCGCCTACTGGGCGTTTCTGATCGGCGGCGAATCGCTCGGCGATAAAATGGTCGTTTCACCGGCAGTGGCGATGTGGAGCGGGAACGTCGTCATCGGCTTGTGCGGCATCGTACTCATGATCCTCATGCACCGGGAAACCACCATACGGTTCGACGGTCTCATCGCCTTCTGGCGGAAATTCAGCGGCAACGAATTGTCGCTTGTCCGCCGCATGACGCAAAGCTGGTTCGGACGCATTCCGTCGGTCCTCGTTAAAAGCCCGAAATGGCTCCTCAAGCGCAGCATCGGCACGCTTCCCATGTACCTTGTCACCATGTTTATCGGCTACGTCGTCGGCGTGCTTCTGGCGCTGATCGCTATTTTTGTCGTGATCGATTACGTATCGAACCTCAGACAGTTCGAGCAGGCGACCACGTTTGAAACCATGCTCTATTACCTGTACTACCTGCCCTGGATCGTCCAGATCACGCTCCCGATCGTCCTGCTCCTGGCGTCGATGTTTGCTATCGGTAAACTTGCCAAGCACAGCGAGCTCATTGCCATGAAATCCGCCGGCATCAGCATCCGCCAGTTGACGGTGCCGCTCCTCGTTCTCGGTTTCCTGTTCTCGATCGCCGCGTTCTACGGCGGGGAGATGGTCCTTCCCAAAGGCAACCTGTTAAAAAAAGAACTGGTCGACAGTTTCAAGGAACCGCGTAATTCGCCGCTCCGGCAGCACCACACCGATAACGGAAAGAATGCTCTGCATGAGTTCCGCCGCAACTTCTACTACTTCGGCAATAAAAACACCATGTACGTGTTCCAGGAGTTCGGCACGCACCCGCAGATCGCACGCGGCATCTGGCGCGAATCCTTCGATACCTCAAGCATTACCGAGCGGATTCAGGCCGAATCCATGGTGCACGACAGTACAGGCTGGCGGTTTATCCGCGGCATGATACGGACATTCGGCCCCGAGGGTGCGGTGACCGTACCGTTCGATACGCTGCGCGACTCCGTTCTCAAAGCCGAGCCCATCGACATGGTCGCCCGCATCAAAAGCATAGAAGAGATGAGCTATTGGGAGCTTCAGAGCTACGTCGATGCTGCGCAACGCCGCGGCGAAGATGTGCGTAAATACATGGGCGAACTGGAATTTAAAATTGCGCTGCCCTTCATGAATTTCATCGTGATCCTGCTCGGCATCGCCGTAACGGCGCGGGCAGGAAGAAAAGGCTCAGCCGTGCTTTTCGGCATTGGACTCATGATGACCTTCGCCTACTGGCTGATCTCCCGCTTTGCCATCGTGTTCGCCCAGAACGGCCATTTTCCGACGCTTTTTGGTGCATGGATCGGCAATGTCATCTTCTTTGTCCTCGGTTGTGCCTTGTACCGAAAGGCTTCCCGATGAACAAACGCCCGAGAATACTCATCGTCGACGACGACCACGATATGCTGGACCTCCTTGAGATTGTTCTTTACAAAAAATATGAAATCGTCGCCGCCAGCAACGGGTTTGAGGCGCTCGCCAGCAGCAAGGACAAACCGCCGGCGCTGGTCGTATCCGATATCATGATGCCGGTCATGGACGGCTTCAAGCTCCTGTCCAACCTGCGCGGCAACGCGGCAACGAAAGAAATCCCGGTCGTTGCCATCACCGCATTTTCCGGGCAGCATCCGGTAAAAAGCCTGATCAGCATGGGTTTCAACGGCGTCATCACCAAACCACCCGACACGACGGCGGTTGTCGCCCTCATCTCCCGGCTGCTCGCTCCCGGCGGGCAGGTATAAAACCATATGAATCAGGCCCGGAAAAATATCAGAAAATATGCGTTTGCCGTCCTTTTCATGCTCGCCATCGTCTTCCATTTCATCGGCGGAACAACGGCCGCGTTCGGCATACCGGCCGCCGGTGTTATTGCCATGCTGCTCCTGCTTTTTCTACGCCACCGTTTTCCCCGTCCGGCATATCCCTCGTCAGAGTCGCCCGCTGCGGAGCCCTTGTTACCGCACCTTGCGCACGATGAAGCCGACGCCTCCATCGCAGAGGTCCAGGTCGCGGCGCTTGGCAACGCTTTCAGGAAAGAACACCTGGAAAAAACCGAAACGAACGTGGATGCAACTATCGACGCATGCATTAAACTGGTGCACATGCAGATCAATGCACATACTGTCGCCGTTTTTTTCCCGACCGTCGGCGAAGGGTACCGGTTGCGCCGGCACTGGTCGCAGAGCGGCCGGATCTGCCCCGACGCAACCATCAGGCCGGGAGAGGGCGTGCTTGGCGGTTTCTTCAAGGACGGTCTGAAAACGCTCAACCTCAAGGAAATCATGAGCGACAGTACGACGCTGTATTATTACAGCGAAAACGCCGGAGTCCGGTCCCTCATCGCCTGTCCTATTGTCGCCGGCAACGTGGAACGCGGCATCATCGTCGCCGACAGCACGGAAAAGAACGCATTTACCGATGAGCATATCTCCTTCATGTCGACCGTGGCCGCACTTCTCGGCCAAGCTGCGTACCATGCTTACCTCAATAACGAGAATTGGCTCGACCATATGCGCCTGGCCGAAGTTTCGAACATCGAGAAAAATTTCTTCACTTACCGGACCGTCGGCTCGATCCTCGATTCCATGGCAGACATCATCCCATTCGCCCTGCCGTGCGACCGGATGACCATTTCGCTGCGGTCGGATGACGGCGAAAACGCGCAGATCCGCCGCGTGCACGGCATCTGCACGGAAAAGCTGCTGGATGCACGCTTTTCGCTTTCGGAAAAATCGCTCGCCAGCATCGTGTACACCAAAAATCTTTCCCTCTTCCGCAACTTCGCGACCGACCGTTACGAGGTACGCCATTTCGAACAGGAACCGCACGACGAAGAGTTCGCGTCGTTTCTCGCCGTTCCCCTCGGAGTTGACGACTGCAAAGGCATGATCCTCGTCGAATCGCTCCGGCCCGACGCATTCTCCGACACATTGCGCGGTTTTCTGTCGCGCATCGCCACCTCTGCCGGCCTTGCCGTGGAAAAGGTACTGCTCCTTGAAAAAGCAAACGCCATGGCGACCCATGACGGCCTTACCGGCCTCTACAACCACCGGCAGTTCCAGCAGCTCCTGAAGGATGAAATCACCCGCTCCGGCCGCTACAACGACCCGCTGGCGCTTGTGATCGGCGACATCGATTTCTTCAAGAAGGTCAACGATACGCACGGCCACCAGTTCGGCGACACGGTACTTAAAAACGTTGCAACGCTTCTTGATGCCAGCATAAGGACCGGCATAGACACGGCCGCGCGGTACGGCGGCGAGGAGTTTGCCCTGGTCCTCGTCAAAACAAACGAGCGGCAGGCGGCCGAGACTGTGGAACGCATCAGGGCAGCCATCGAACGCCTCCCGCTCAAGAGCCCGTCTGGCGCCGACGTACGCGTCACCATGAGCTTCGGCATCGCCGCGCTCGGCCGGCACACGCGGGAACATGACGATCTGATCAAAAAAGCGGACAAGGCGCTTTACAGGGCGAAGGAATGCGGGAGAAACAGGATCGAGATATTTTAATAAGAATAATTTTTCCGGGCGTTCCCCCAAATGTAGAGACGCACGGCCGTGCGTCTCTACGCAGACCGGTTCTTTTTCGTCGTCCCTGACGCAAAAAATCAACGGCACGGACATGGGCATCTACAGCACCTACGTTCCTTAGGCGATTCCGAATCATAGATCCAGAATTATCATTTTGCTTTATTGGAGGGGCACAAAATCTTGTGCCCCTACGAATACCGACAATCGCAATTTATATTTACCTCAAGTCCCCCTTTCGGCCGTTCTACGAATAATGCTATTATCCGTATAAGGCCTTTAGGAGGATTTAGGGGGCGAGGCATTAAAGGCCTAAGTGCAATAAACATCCACGGAGCAGCCATAGTCTATGATCCGCGTCAACGAAAATTACCTGAAGCTGAACTCTTCGTACCTTTTCATCGAAATCAACAAACGCGTGGCAGCGTACCAGAAGGACCATCCGGACAGGGAGATCGTCCGGCTCGGGATCGGCGATGTGACGCGGGCGCTGCCGAAAGCGTGCATCGAAGCGTTCCACGCCGCCGTTGACGAAATGGGAAACGATGCCACGTTCCGGGGGTACGGCCCGGAGCAGGGCTACCCGTTCCTGCGCGAAGCGATCGCGAAACATGATTTCCAGTCGCGGAACGCCGACATCTCGGCCGACGAAATATTCATCAGCGACGGCGCGAAATGCGACACCGGCAATATCCAGGAGCTTTTTGCAGACGACATTACCATCGCGGTGCCTGATCCGGTCTACCCGGTGTACGTGGACACCAACGTCATGGCCGGCCGCACCGGTAACTTTGCGGATGGCCGGTATCAGGGCCTCGTGTACCTCGACTGCACTGAAGCGAACGGTTTCGTGCCTTCGCCTCCGTCCGCCCGCGCTGACCTCATCTACCTGTGCTTTCCGAACAACCCGACCGGGGCCGTAGCCGTGAAGCAGCAGCTCAAAGCGTGGGTTGACTATGCGCGGAAAGAGAAATCGCTCATTCTCTTCGACGCCGCGTATGCGGCCTTTGTCAGGGACCCCGAAATTCCTGTCAGCATTTTCGAAATCCAAGGTGCGCGCGAGGTGGCGATCGAATTCCGGAGTTTTTCAAAAACAGCCGGCTTCACCGGGACCCGGTGCGCCTGCGCCGTGATTCCTAAAACCTGCAAGGCCTATGACCGCAAAGGGAACAGACATGCGCTCCACGCCCTGTGGAACCGGCGGCACACGACCAAATTCAACGGCGTTTCCTACCCGGTGCAGCGCGCAGCAGAGGCGTGTTACAACGGAAACGGCCCTGCCCAGGTACGGGAACTTGCCGACTACTACATGGCCAATGCCGGCCTTATCAGGAAGGAAATGAGTGCGCTCGGTTACTCCTGCACCGGTGGAACCAATGCCCCCTACATCTGGGTAAACGCAAAGACCGGCTCGTGGGAGTTCTTCGATTTTCTTCTCAAGAAAGCAAACGTGGTCTGCACGCCCGGCGCAGGGTTCGGACGCTGCGGAGAAGGCTACGTCAGGATCAGCGCATTCAACAATAAAAAAAACGTGGGAACAGCGCTCGCCCGCATCGCAAAAGCGCTCGCGTAGGGGCGGTTCGCTCGACGACCTCGGTGACTCCCGAAAGTTCCGATTAAATCTGCTGGACGATATTGAGCACCTTATCGAGATTGGTCAGTTCGAACAGGCGGTTAATGTAGGCGGACCGGTCACCGTTGGTGTTGAGGATGAGAAGCTGCCGGCCCTCTTTCTGCATGAGCGTGTGGAAATAGACGATCGTGCCCAGACCATGGCTGTCGAGGAAGGTCGCCTTGCTCACATCGATAACGATCGTGGGCAGTTTTTTCTTGTAAAGCTGCTGGATTTTATGCTGCACGCGTTTCACATCAAGGTCCGCGATCCGTCCCTTCAGTTCAACCATGGGCGTTTCTTCATCTTTTTTAACGTTGATATCCACTCCGTCGTTGTTGGCGGCCGCCATAGCGTTTCTCCCTGATTGTTGAACGTTGTCGTTTTAGGCTCTATTTAGGTAACTATGATACCTTTTGGAACAAAAATTGTCAACCATCATTAAACGAATATTCCTGAAAACTTTGTAGTATATTTCTGCTGATAAAAAAGAGGCAAAATGTCCGACGTTAACCGCACCGGCTACGTATACGACGATATCTTTTTAGAGCATGAGCTTGACCGGTTCCATCCGGAATCGCCCCTGCGGCTTGCGGCCCTCCATGCGGTAATCGCCGAGTCCGGTCTGCTTAAAAAGCTGGTCCGTATCGCTCCTCAGACGGACAGGAAAACAATCATTGAACGGATTGCAGCCGTCCATTCACAGAAACATATCGACAGCGTGCTGGCATGCGGGAAAACCGGAACTGTTGCAGTTCTCGCCGTCGGAGGCGTGATGGCGGCCGTGGATGCCGTGTGCAGCGGCACAGCGGACAATGCATTCTGCGCCCTGCGGCCGCCCGGACATCATGCCCACAATGAGGCGAATAAAGACGGCCCCTACCAGGGAGAGGGGTTCTGTTTTTTCAACAACGTCGCGGTCGCGGCCCGTTATGCACAGGAGCAGTGGCATCTGAAAAACATCCTGATCATCGACTGGGATTATCATCACGGAAACGGCACCGAAGACACTTTTTACAATGACCCGACAGTTTTTTACTTCTCCACGCACCGGCTGCCGTCATACCCCGGCACCGGCTATCCGCTCCGCACTGGCGACGGCCCTGGCGCCGGCTACAATCTCAATGTGCCGCTTCCCTCCCCGGAAAGACCGTACGATAAGGTGACCGATGAGGACCTGTTTGCGGCGTTCAACACCCATCTGTTACCGCAACTCAAGTCCGTAAATTTTACACCCGACCTTATTCTCATTTCCGCCGGTTTCGACAGCAGGACCGGAGATTCGATCGGAGATTTTTCGATCACGGACCAGGGATTTTATCACATGACCGAACTTGTCGTTCATTTAGCAAAAGAGACCTGCGGCGGAAAAATCGTCTCCGCTCTTGAGGGAGGATATAATCCCGAAGGCCTCGCATCGGCAGGCGTGGAGCATGTAAAAGCTTTACTGGAAAGCTGAATAAAAGGCACAAGGCATAAGGCACAAGTTTTTCAGGAATAAATATACTATCTTGGATTTATTATGGTTATTTATAAAATCCACCCTGTCAATCCGCAGCAACGCCATCTGGAAACCGTTGCCAGGATACTCAAGAACGAGAACGGCATTGCCGTATACCCCACCGATACCGTCTACGGCATGGGCGCCTGCATAACCAAACCCAAAGCGCTCGACCGCATCAGCGCCATTCTCCACAAAGATAAGACCAGACTTTTTTCCTTTATATGCTCCGATTTCGCGCAAGTGGCGCAGTTTGCGATCATGAGCAATGCGCATTTCAGGCTCATGAAGCGGTACCTGCCGGGCCCCTATACGTTCATCCTTCCGGCGACCAATTTCGTCCCTAAGAAAATTTCCCCGAAAAGAAAAACTGTCGGCGTCCGGATTCCTTTCTACCCCGCGATTCGGCAGCTTGTCGAGCTGCTCGGCGAACCCCTTGCCAATACGTCGATCAATATAGCGGAAAACCTGCGCGGTGACCCTGACCAGGTTAAACCTGCCGTGATGCACGAGGTCGAAGTGATGCTTGACGCCGGGCAACTCCATGAACCGGTCGGGTCGACGATCGTAGATCTGACCGGGGATATACCGATGGTCGTGCGGCAGGGAAAAGGAGCGTGGGAGGAATAGTATTTTTTTTTGGCTAAAGGCTCCGCTGCTGCGGAGGGTGGCGGGTGCCTGCCTGCCGACCCGCTACGCCAGCGTTAGCGTGGCGAGAGCCTCGGCGCAGGCAGGGGCACAGTTTATATAGATCCTTTACCCGTACCCACAAGCTTCGTTAAATTTTAAAAATGTTCTGTAAAGCTGTTTTTGTTCTGTTATTTGGATTTCAATTCCACTTAAACTTGAGGGTAGGGGTCAAAGGAAGTCGGGTTCTGCACAATGGTGCCCACCCCATACCCACATAAGAGCCTTTAGCACATAAAGAATTATTATTTGTAGGAGTCTTTAGCAAAAGAATATTTATTATTTCGTAAGGGAGAATTATTAATATGGGAAAAGAACTGGACCGTTTCATCGATATTGTCGCGCGGCTGCGCGCGCCGGGCGGCTGCCCGTGGGACCGCGAGCAGACGCACAAGAGTCTGCTCAACTGCCTGCTCGACGAAACCTATGAATTCTTCGAAGCAGCGGAGGAAAACGATGACGGCAAGATGCGCGAGGAACTCGGCGACTTGCTGCTGCAGGTGGTGTTGCATGCGCACATTGCAGGCGAAGAAGGAAAATATACCCTTGAAGACGTGGCTGCCGGCATCAGCGAGAAATTGATCCGCCGGCACCCGCACGTGTTCGGAACGGCCGAAGTCGCCTCCTCCGAAGAAGTGCTGCACAACTGGGAAAAAATCAAAAAAGAGGAGAAAAAACACGACCGACGCTACCTTGTCGACGATATTCCGGAGGCAATGCCAGCGCTGTTCAGGGCCGAGAAGATGCAGCGCCGTGTCGCCCGGGTCGGGTTCGACTGGACCGATGTCCGCCCGGTGCTCGATAAAGTGGTCGAAGAGTTCAACGAGTTCAGGGAAGCGCTGGAACGCGGCAGCCAGGAACATGCCGAAGAGGAGCTGGGAGACATAATGTTCGCCTTGGTCAATGTCGCCCGGCACCACAAAATCTGCGCCGAAGACGCTTTGCGCACCGCCACGCATAAATTCGCCCGAAGGTTCAGGTATATCGAAGACCGGTTCATGGAATCAAAGCAGGACATTCATAAGACCACTCTGGAACAAATGGACAAATACTGGGAAGAAAGCAAGACGGTCGTGGGGTAATTTCACGAAAGGGGTTTGTATGAACAAAGTCGTTCTTGTCCGATGTGATACGTATGAATACGGGACAGTCAGAGCAGCGGTGCAGAGAGGAATAAACCTGCTGGGCGGTGCAGGCAGATTCGCAGGATCAGGGGAAAAGATATTATTGAAAGTAAACCTTCTTGTCGGCGAAGCGCCTGAAAAATGCGTCACCACGCACCCTTCGGTCCTGAAAGCGGTCGGTGAAATACTTAAATCAACCGGCGCAAAACTCTCCTACGGCGATTCGCCGTCTTTCGGCGGGACGCTTGCGGCAAGTAAAAAATCGGGACTGGTCGACGTTGCAACAGAGATCGGGATGGAACTGAAGGAATTTCAATCCGGCGAACCGGTCCATTTCGCCGCAGGAAAGCAGAACAAAAAATTCATTATTGCGAAGCCGGTGCTGGAAAGCGACGGCGTCATCAGCCTCCCCAAACTTAAAACTCACGCGTTCGAAAAATTCACCGGCTGCATCAAGAACCAGTTCGGCTGTATTCCCGGACTGCTCAAAGCGGAGTTTCATGTCAAGCTGCCTGATCCGGACGATTTTGCCAGGATGCTAGTCGATCTCGACCGCCTTGTGCACCCGCGGCTTTATATCATGGACGGCATTCAGGCCATGGAAGGCAACGGTCCCAGGGGCGGAACGCCGAAAAAAATGAACGTGCTCCTGTTTTCCGAAGACCCTGTTGCGCTCGATGCGACCGCCTGCCGGCTTATCAATGTCGATCCCGCGCTTGTACCGACCACCAGGTTCGGACAGGAATTCGGCCGCGGCACGTTCGAACAGAATAAAATCGAGCTGCTTGGCGACCCTTTTTCAAGCTTCATGACGGACGACTTTGCAATCGACCGTTCGCCCATCAAACCGTTCAAGACAAAAGGCATTCTGAAATTTCTCAATGCCGCGGTTGTTCCCAAACCGATGATTAACAAAAAGAAATGTATCAAATGCGGCATGTGCGTAAAAATATGCCCGGCACATCCGAAGGCGGTGAACTGGGAGAATGGAGACACGTCGCGCCCTCCGGTCCATAACTACCATTTTTGCATCCGCTGTTACTGCTGTCAGGAGGTATGTCCGGAAAAGGCGATATTCATAAAAAAGCCGCTGTTAAGAAGCATTTTAATCAGAAAACATTAGCAGAAGCGTTTTAACATCCGCAAAGCATGGTATTAAGACGTTTGTTTCTTCTGGAATCGCGGATGAAAACTCCGGTGCACTTCTTTTAAATACTCTCTGTCAACGTGTGTGTAAATTTCGGTAGTCACAATATTGGCATGCCCCAGCATCTCCTGCACCGTACGGAGATCGGCGCCGCCTTCGAGCAGGTGGGTCGCAAACGAATGGCGGAACGTGTGGGGCGAGACGTGTTTGCCGATACCCGCCATCGTGACATACTGCCGAATGATTTTCCATATGCCCATGCGCGAGAGCGCTTTGCCCCTGACATTCAGGAACACCGTACTGTCGCTGTCGGGCCGCGCGAAGAAAGGCCGCTCAGTTTCATAATACTGTTTTATCCAGTCAAGCGCCACTTCGCCGATCGGGACGATCCGCTCCTTGGAGCCCTTGCCGAAAATACGCACCAGCCCCTCTTCCCACAGGATGTTCTCCATAATAAATCCGGCAAGCTCCGATACCCGCATGCCGGTGGCATAGAGCGTTTCGAGCATGGCACGGTCGCGGACGCCACCCCGTTTCT
>JBEKUX010000082.1:0-15127 GCA_049514575.1 Chitinispirillaceae bacterium
TTTGTTTCGACGATGTCGGACTCGATAGTGAATTACATACATTGTCCTTTAGGAGAGCAGTCCTGGGACAATCCGAAGTGGTCGAACCAGCCGGGATTTGCGGTCGGGTGCGGCCGGAACAGTGCGGAACAGGCGCACGCGATATATGCCATAGACCTGGACAAGAAGAGTTTTCTGCAAGTGGTGACAGCAACTGAATTGCAGGAGCCGTATCTCTGGTTAGGTACTATACTATCTAATGACAGTTTGGGAATGTACAATGATCCGCCAGGTGAGCTTGCTCAAGCTTGGTTGGCCAGCAAAATACTTAAATATTGGCAGCTTTACGATACTATTGAAGTCGCAATGATAGGAAGCTCTCAGGCACAGGGAGGATTTGATCCATCGGAAATAAAAGGATTGGCAGCGTATAATCTGGCGGTTATGACTAATGGTCTTATCGTACAGGAAAATTTGATTTTACATTACCTTTTACCACACTGGAAAAGGTTAAAATATATATGTTCTAGTCTTGATATCGGCTGGCTATGTTTATCAGATGGGCTTCCAACCATTCCAGGCACCGCTTGGAAAGATATGGTTGGAAACAGTAAGGGATTCAAGTACGATTCATGCCATGATTTCTGGGTTAAAAACTTCAGTTTGGGTGAGGATAATAACATCCGGAATTTAATAAAACTTGTTCCTCTTCCGGCGCCTAGTGAAACGTTGAATTTAGGTTTCCAGATAAATTCTTCAACGGGATGGGGAGACAATCCTCCGCCAATTCAAGATCCTCAGCCATTCCAAAGTTGCGAGACGTGGACTGTTAATGATTCAATTTTTCAACAAAATCTGGCTATTATCCGGATGATCGCCGATAGTTTATCGGCACGGCAGTTACATTGGATTGTTGTAAATTTTCCGGTAAGTCCAAATTACAGGAGTACGCCGGCATATTCGATATTCGGCCCTTCATGGCAGACAGCGGATGATATTTTGGACAGTTTGCGGGAAATAGCCGCTACCAATTCATACTTTCATTTATACGACGCAAATATGGATGGTAAGCACGATTATGATAGCGCGGATGCGTGTGATTATAACCATATCAGCTATTTAGGTGCTAGAAAATTAGGAGTCAGGATTGACAGTATAATTCATTCTATACTTCAGTAGAAAATGACAGCGTTATTTTACAAATTATAGGAATTTGGTTATCTCAGTTATGTATAAAATATATTGCAGACCAATAGCCGCCGTCATCGCGATGATACTAAGCTGCACCCCATTGTCACCTGACCGGGGCAGGCCCAGTGATCTCTCATATCCCGGGATGAAGAAGATCCAGAGTGCGGGTAAATCGTTCCAGCAGGGATGGAACAATTCGCTTGCCTCATATGACGAAAAACCCGGTATGCATACTTCGTTTTCTTACGATTACTGGCTGGACACCATAGAAGTGACCCAGAAGCAGTATTACGATGTAACAGGCAAGCGGCCGGTTACCGACAGCTCGAAGTACGGGGTTGGAGATAACTTTCCGGTGTATTACGTTTCCTGGTTTGATGCGGTGCTGTACTGCAATTCTCGGAGCAGGGCCGAACATCTTGATACAGTGTATGTGTATTCCGGCATCCATCCTCCTTCAGGCGGCAGTGTTTACGAACTTACAGGTTTGCGGTGCGATCTGTCGCGCGACGGATACCGTCTGCCGACTGAATCGGAGTGGGAGTTTGCGGCACGAAGCGGGACATCATCCCTGCCGTTCAGCGCTGCAGCGGACAGCAGTTATGCGTGTTATTATGCGTGGTTTACGTCAAATTCGTCGGGCAAAACTCATATAGTGGGGACACGACTTCCGAATTCACTCGGATTGTACGATATGGCGGGGAATGTGTTTGAATGGACCAACGACTGGAAATGCATGTATGACGGAAAAAGTATTACCAACTCCTTGGGATCGCTCCAGCCGGGTGATGAATACGAGAAGGTAATAAAAGGGGGTTCGTATAATTATCCCCTGATGTATCTGCGTCCTTCTCACCGGTCGGCGACCTATGCAACAGAACTTTCCACGGCATGTGAGTATGTTGGTTTCCGGTGTGCACGGGGAGTGATCCCGAATGGGCAGTATATCAGGATCATGCAACAGACTTCTACGAATCCGATCAATATTCAGATTAGCACCAATGACCTTTGTTCGTTTATAGGGACAAGTGACGTGAAGGTTGTTTTTGTTAATGTTACTGGAAATAATCGGACGCTTTGTTATATTAATTTCAGCAGGACGTTTCCTGCGCCGTGGGATTTTTCCGATGATAAAAACGTATGCCTTCCGACGATCTCGCCAGACGGCCGGTATGTTGCGTACTGCAGTAACGATGTAGGACAATCCGGTCCGTCGAAGATCACGATCCGCAGTCTTGATTCGCTTGGATCACCGCGTGTCACCCTTGCCGCTGATTCTGCCTATGTACCGAGGTGGTGGGTGAACCCTGCAACCGGGGACACCTGCATTGTGTATACGAACTCTGCCTGTGATAACGGAACTTCTGCATGGCCATCGACGAAGACGTTTTCACAAAAGGTGAGCGGGGGTGTACCTGTCACGGGCACTCTGCAGCAAATAATCAGTGATGGGAGCTATTATGGCGGGATATCGTTGGACGGACAGTATACGGTAACCGGATATACCCGTCTGATGATGAAGAATTTATGGACGAACAGCGAAGGACAGCAGCTGTTTTTGTCTCCGCATAATGGGAAAGATGGCTCTGGCTCCACGCAGGTGTGTAATGTGTCTATATCGCCTGATACGGGGAGCAGCGTGCGGTATCTGTTTCTGGATTTTGGGTCCCAGAATAAGCCGAGCACGATAACCAACTGCAGCTATGGAATTCACGAGTATCTGTTTGTTTCGACCATGGCGGACTCAATAGTGAATTATCTCCATTGCCCGGCAGGGGAGCAGGCATGGGACAATCCGAAGTGGTCGAACCAGCCGGAGTTTGCGGTCGGGTGCGGGAGGAACAGCACTGGCCAGGCGCATGCGATATATGCCATAGACTTGAACGATAAAAGTTATAAACAGCTTGTGATAGGAACCGAATTGCAGCAACCGTATTTATGGTTAGGATCTGTATTATATTATTCCGATAGTCTCGGCCGTTACAATGACCCGCCGACAGATGAAACTCAGTTTTGCATTGCCACAAAACTCCTAATGTTTTGGCGACTTTTTGATTCCCTTAATATAGTAGCTATTGGTAGTTCCCAAGTTGATTTTGGTTTTGATGTACATCGGCTTATTGGATTCAGCGCTTATAATATGGGCGCATCTGGTGGAGATCTTCTTTGGCAAAAATATTTTATTCTAAACTATTTTATTAAACACTATTCCAGTTCAACTATTAAAGTAATTTGTTCGAGTCTTGACATAGGATGGCTTGGAAATTTTAAAGGAAATTTTTCATGGATGAACGGTATCGGGCAAAGCAAAGGGTTTACATACGATTCCAGCCACGCTTTCTGGCCTAATATGTCAAGTGATTTCATGGATAGAATTCGCCACGTTCCCATTCAAGCTCCGTGGGACACATCAGATTTGGGTTGCAGTTGCTGGCTATCATCATCGGGGTGGGGAACTACCGACCCTCCTCCATGCCTCGGCTCACTGACATGGACTATTTCGGATCAAAATTGTCAACAAAATTTGACGACAATTTCCATAATCGCAAGTGCTTTGCAATCAAAAGGCGTGCACTGGATTATTATCAATTTCCCTGTAAGCCATCTCTATAAGGGCTCGAATAGCTATAGCCTTTTTGGACCATCATGGCAAACGGCGGATGATATTATTCAATACTTACAGAAGCTTGAAGTGTCAAATCCATTTTTCCATCTTTATGACGCCAATAATAATGGAAACAATGATTATATATATGAAGATTTTCATGATGAAAATCATCTCAGTGGACAGGGAGCTGAGAAGTTAAGCGGAAGGGTTGACAGTATAATTCATACGATACTTCCTTAGAAAACGGGAAGATTATTTTTGATCATTTATGTGGAACGGGGTGGACAAACTGACCTCTCGGCTCGATGATTCAATGCATGCGATTTTGGGAAGATGATGCGAACTGAAGTTGTTTTCGCTGTTTGGAGGATGTAATTAATTGTAATCCGACAAGCGGCGGTCAGAACGATTTCACGAATCATGTGTCAGGTAAGATGGGTTAACTGAACGGTTACGTTTTAAACAGCCTTGACGACGGTTTAAAACAGCCTGAATTTCGTATGGACTGAGCGCAACCCGAGAGTTATACTTTAACTGTATGATCTCCGTTATCACCTACTGCCGGCACCCGGAATCGAACTCGGTCCAGGAGCGTAATGTCGCGAAGACTATAGGGACCGAATACGAATATCTGGTCATTGACGGGAGCAAGGGACCGCTCCGTTACGCTGCTGCCTATAACTGGGCCGTCACCCAGGCCAAAGGCGACATCGTCGTTTTTCTCGCGGATGACGGATATTTCATGAGCATGAACTGGGGGCAGGCCGTGGCCGCGAAATTCGCACAGGACCCGGCGCTCGGCGTGATCGGCATTGCAGGGACACAGTATTTTTTTGCCGATAAGTACTCCTGGACAGCGGCAGGAAGGCCATTTGTCAAGGGCCGCATCGTGTACCATTTGCAGAACGGTGATTTCTTCGCCGCTATTTTTTCCAACGAAAAAGGCGATTTTGAAGTGGTCGCCTGTGACGGCTGCTTTATGGCCGTCAGGGCGGAGCTGTTTAAAAGTCTCCGGTTTGACGAGCAGACCTTCGGGGGCCCGCATTTTTATGATCTTGATTTCTGTCTTCAGGTGCGGAACAGCGCGAGGATCATCGTGACGAGCCATATCACCGTTAAAAAAAGATCGCACCCGGATTATGATGAGGAATGGAACGCTGCTGGCCGGCTGTTCCTGCAAAAGCACTCGCAGAGTCTTCCCGCATCATGCGTGGAAGCGGTTCCTGACCCTGCGCATATTGTCTCTTCGCACATGGTGGATCTTAAGGGCAAAGCGTCGCCGGAAACGATTTGTTGATTTTGTAGAGACGTACGGCCGTACGTCTCTACTTCCAAATCGGGCGACCAGCTGGGTCGCCCCTACTGATCACCCACATTTTGAAAAACCGCAGGATTTGCAGACCGCGCAGCCGCCTTCGTTTTCCATGATGCCGCCGCATTCCGGACACTGCGGGCAATAGCCCATGTCAAGGCCTGTGAAGGTGATCTGCGGACGCGCTGCGGCGCCCTGCACCTCTGACAGCGCTTTTTCCAGCACGCGGCCGATGGCGTCGGCGCAGGAGAGGATCATTTCACCCTCGTGCCAGATCGGGATCGGGCAGCGGATGCCGCGGAGCTGTTCGACAATGGCATTGGGGTCCACGCCGGCGCGCAGGGCGAGCGAAATGAGCCGCGAAACCGCTTCGGCGTTCGAGGCCGCGCAGCCGCCGGATTTGCCCATCTGGGTGAACACTTCGCAGAAGCCGTAGGTATCGGAATTGATGTTGACATACAGGGTGCCGCATCCGGTCTTGGTTTTGTAAGTACGGCCGTGGGTGACCGCAGGCCTCGGCCGGGGGTGGATGGTGCCCGGTATCCCTGCCGGAACCGCCTCGGGCTTGGCAGTGGCGGACGAGCCGCCGGTGCCGGCCGTGATCACCTGGTTCTTGCGGGAGCCGTCGCGGTAGACGGTCACACCTTTACAATTAAGATCGTACGCGAAGCGGAAAACCTCCTCGACATCGGTAACCGTGGCGTCGTGCCTGAAATTGACGGTTTTTGAGACCGCGTTGTCGGTGTACTTCTGGAACGCGCCCTGGATCGCCACATGGGCGCGCGGCTCAATATCGTGCGCGGTCACGAACACGTCGCGGATGCGGCGCGGGATGCCGTAAATCTTGAGCAGGCTGCCGGTGTCGGCGACCATCTTCATGAGTTCTTCGGAATAGAAACCTTCCTCCTGGGCGACCTTTTTGAAAGCAGGATGCACTTCGAGAAGCCGCTTGCCGTCGAGCACGTTCTTTTCGTAGACGAGGGCAAACAGCGGTTCGATGCCGCTCGAGCACCCGGCAATCATGGAAATGGTGCCGGTCGGCGCGATGGTGGTGACGGTCGCGTTCCGCACGCGCATGCCGCTTTCGCGGTCGTAAATCGACCCTTCGAAGTTCGGGAACACGCCGCGCTCGCGCGCCAGACTGATGCTGATCTTGCGGCCTTCGTCCTGGATGAACTTCATGATCTCCTCGGCCAGGGCGGCCGCCTGCGGCGAGCTGTAGGGAACGCCGAACTCGACCAGAAGGTCGGCAAAACCCATGACCCCGAGCCCTACTTTCCGGTTACCTTTTGTCATTTTTTCGATTTCGGGGAGCGGGTACCGGTTGACTTCGATCACGTTGTCGAGGAACCGGACCGCGGTCCGCACCGTATTGCCGAGCTTGAAATAGTTGACCTCTTTTTTGCTCCCTGTCTCCGAAATCATATGGGCAAGATTGATGGAGCCCAGGTTGCACGATTCGTAGGGCAGGAGCGGCTGTTCCCCGCACGGGTTGGTGCTCTCGATCTGCCCGACGTGCGGCGTGGGGTTGTCCATGTTGATTTTATCGATGTACACGATGCCCGGCTCCCCGTTTTTCCAGGCGAGTTCGACGATACGCTTGAATACTTTCGACGCCTTCAGCTTTCCCACCACTTCGCCGGAGCGCGGATTGCGCAGCGAATATTCCTCATCGTTCTTTAGCGCTTGCATGAACTCGTCGGTGATCGCGACCGAGATATTGAAGTTGGACATGATGCCGTCCTTTTCCTTCATCTCGATGAAATCCATGATTTCCGGATGCGCGCAGTTGAGGATGCCCATGTTGGCGCCGCGGCGCGTCCCGCCCTGTTTCACGGTTTCGGTGGCGATGTCGAAGACGCGCATGAACGAAAGCGGGCCCGAAGAGATGCCCTTGGTCGATTTGACGCGGTCGTTTTTGGGCCTGATGTGCGAGAACGAAAAACCGGTGCCGCCGCCGCTCTTGTGGATCAGCGCCGTGTTCTTGACAGAAGTAAAAATCTCCTCCATGGAGTCGCCGACCGGCAGCACAAAACAGGCGGAAAGCTGCTGCAGTTCCCTGCCCGCATTCATGAGGGTCGGGGAGTTGGGAAGAAAATCGAGATCGGCCATGAAATTATAGAACTTTTCGGTCCAGAGTTCGGTGTTCGCGTCCGGATTGAACAATTTCTCCGCACCGGCGATGTTGTCGGCGACGCGGAAAAAAAGATCCTCCGGCGCTTCGATGACGCAGCCGTTATCGTCTTTTTTCAGGTAGCGTTTTTCCAGCACGGTCCGGGCGTTGTCACTGATGATCACCTTTTTCCTCGTGACGCGGTCTTTCAGCGATTCCCCGGGTTCCGGAACTATGGTAGATTCCAACTCAGCGGTCATATTGGCAGCCATGAACGCGACCCCTTGCTATCATTATAGTACGATCAGCGGTTAGTGGTGATTGGGTTGGAGGAGAAGCTGTCGGCGATGTGATGATTACGGGATATCTCCTCTAACGCGATAGATAAAAATAGGGTGATTGCCAGGCCAAGTCAAGATTTTTTTTATGCCGGGTATACAATATATTGTGTACCCCTTCGGAATATACCGCAACTTATTGGGGGGCAATGGATTTCGTAAGAAACCGCCTTTGGCGGCAGGGCCGTGATTTGACAAAGCGTATTACAAAAAAACAGGGCCGTAACGTATTTTATGTCTCTTGTGCTTTCGTCCGGGTACGGCCGGAAATGTTTACTTTGAAAAGGAGAAGCGGGTATCATGGCTGAATCTCTTGAGCTTGCGAGGGCCAGCGGGCTGCTGACGAGGATCGAAAACCTGCGGAGGTATCTTTGACGTCGCAACGCTTGAGGCGCGGGTTGCCGAGCTCGAGGAAGTAGCGGCGGGAGGCGATTTCTGGAACGATACGAATGCCGCAAAAAAAACGCTCCGGGAGATCACCGCGGCAAAGCGGATCATTGAGCCGTGGAAGAAGGCGCTGCGGGAAGGACAGGAGCTGCAGCAGTTCCTGCAGATGGCGCTTGACGAAAACGACCCTGCCCTGAATGCGGAGCTTGCGAAACAGACGGCCGCACTCGAACGCGAAGTGGCGCGGATAGAATTCGCCCGCAAAATGAGCGGGGAGGACGACGCTGCGTCCGCCGTACTCTCGATCCACAGCGGCGCGGGCGGGACCGAATCATGCGACTGGGCCGACATGCTCTTCAGGATGTATTCCCGGTGGATCGAACGGAAGGGCTTTTCGTACGAGGTGTATGATTATCAGCCCGGCGAAGGTGCGGGGCTGAAGAGCGTCTCGCTCGAGGTGCGCGGCGATTATGCCTATGGGTACCTCAGGGCCGAGACCGGGGTGCACCGGCTGGTGCGCATTTCGCCGTTCGACTCCAATGCCCGGCGGCACACCTCGTTCGCTTCGGTCTATGCGTATCCCATCGTCGAGGAGATCGACGAATTCGTGCTTGATGAGAAGGAAATCCGTGTGGACACCTATCGCGCCAGCGGCGCCGGCGGCCAGCACGTCAACAAGACCGACAGCGCCGTGCGCATGACCCACCTGCCGACCGGCATCGTGGTCGCCTGTCAGAACGAACGGTCGCAGATGAAAAACCGTTCGGTGGCGCTGCGCCTCCTCAAGGCGCGCGTCCGGCAGCATTATAAGGAAATCGAGGACAAGGAGCGGGAGTCCAAGATGGTCGAAAAAAAGAAGATCGAATGGGGCAGCCAGATCCGGTCGTACGTGCTGCATCCGTACAATCTTGTCAAGGACCACCGTACCGAGGTGGAGACCTCGAATACCGGTGCGGTTTTAGACGGGGACATCGATAAATTTATCGAGGCGTGGTTGCTGCAAAGCCAGTGACCCCTAACCTCATTCCTTCCCCCTTACTAAGGGGTAAGGTTGTACGCGAAAGGCAAAAAAATGAAAAACAAAAATGCAAAATCCATCGAACGGGAAAAGCTGGTAAGATTCTTAGATACAGAACTTAAGATACCTTCAATCCAGGACCTTTCCCGCAACGGGCTGCAGGTGGAGGGGGCGGAACGTATCGTTCGCGTTGGGCTGGCGGTGGATGCATGCGAGGAGGCGTATGAGGCGGCTGCGCATGAAGATTGTCAGATGATTATCGTGCACCACGGCATGATCTGGGGCGGCCTGCCGTATATTACGAAAAATGTTTACCGGCAGATAAAATATCTTCTCGATCACGCAATCAACCTCTATGCGGCGCATCTGCCGCTCGATCTGCATCCGAAGTACGGCAACAATGCGCAGATCGCCGACATCCTCGGCGTCCGGTCACGGATACCGTTCGGCGATTACAAGGGCACACTTGTCGGATTTGCGGGGGTATTGCCCGCTGCCATGAGTATCGTGGTGCTGTCGGCCCGGCTGGAAAAAGCG
The DNA here is from genome assembly GCA_049514575.1 of Chitinispirillaceae bacterium. Taxonomy (GTDB): domain Bacteria; phylum Fibrobacterota; class Chitinivibrionia; order Chitinivibrionales; family Chitinispirillaceae; genus BOG-1184. The sequence continues at coordinate 9,484 of JBEKUX010000082.1, forward strand.
CTCGGTGGCAACAATGTGCTGTTGCCATTCGGGAAAAAAACGATCAGGAGCGTTGGAATAATGTCGGGTCGCGCCACGGACATCCTCGCCGAAGCGATTGAGAAAGGCGTCGACTGCTTTATCACCGGCGAGCCGAGGCACGAACACCATCATCTCGCAAAGGAGGCCGGTATCAACGTGATCTACTGCGGCCACTACCATTCGGAAAAGGTGGGAGTGCAGGCTATAGGAAAACTAATAGAAAAGAAATTCGGGATTGAAAGCGTTTTTCTGGATATTCCGACAATTATGTGAATAGTTAAATCTCTATGGGTCAAATTCACCGCAGTTTGTTGCGGTTTTAACTCACCTCTCCCTTCGGGTTTCCCCTCTCTTTCAAGAGAGGGGATAAAGTGGGGTGAGTTGCATATTAAAAAATGGTAATATTGTGGAGAATTCCATGAACGAAAAAATTCAAATTCCAATCATCGATTATTCAAAACCGTCCGGGAAAAAATATCTCGAAAAAATCCTGTCGATAAGACAAAAACGGGATGAAACGGTCGGCAGCCGTGTTGCTGAAATAATAGGAATAATAGGAGCTGTCCGAAAGAACGGGGACAAAGCTCTGTTTTCATATACAGAAAAGTTTGACGGGGTGTCGCTCACGGCAAAAAACGTCCGTATCAGCCAGGCTGAGCTTGAGGCGCAATCGGCAAAAGCCTCTCCGTTGCTCCGGAAAGCGATTTTGGCGGCCGCCAAGAGGATCCGCACGTATCATAGCCGTCAGAAGTCCCCCCCGGGGGACTTTTCGTTGAAGACGGCCGAAGGAATACTTCGCCAGCTCGTCCGGCCGCTCAACCGCGTGGCGGTATATGTTCCGGGCGGCCATACGGTGTATCCGTCAAGCGTGCTCATGAACATTATACCGGCGCTTGTCGCCGGAGTGCCTGAGATCGTTGCGGTCACCCCGCCCCGGAACAGGCTCGACCCGGGTATCGCGTTCGCGCTGAAAGTCTGCAAGGTAAAAGAGTGCTACCGGATCGGCGGGGCCCAGGCAATAGGGGCGCTTGCGTACGGCACGGCCAGTATCCGTGCGGTCGATAAAATCGTGGGACCGGGCAACGCCTATGTACAGGCGGCCAAACGGCTGGTGTACGGGACAGTGGACATCGATTCGATTGCCGGTCCGAGCGAAGTAGTGATTGTAGCCGACTCTTCGGTCAGGCCCGAATGGGTGGCGCTCGATCTTCTTGCACAGGCCGAGCACGGGAGCGGCGACGAACTCGCCTTCTGTGTTACCGAAAGCAAGTCCATGGCCGAAAGAGTCGCGGCCGCCACGGCTTCTGCAATCGAGCAATCGCCGGTCCGCGTGCTGCTCCGCAGGTTGCCCGGCCATGCCATTTCAATTTTTCTTACCGCCCGGCGGAGGGACAGCATTGCACTGGTTAATTCCGTTGCGCCAGAGCACCTCCAGATCATGACCAGGAGCGCATCAAAGGATCTGAAGAAGGTAAAAAACGCCGCCGCGGTGTTCTTGGGCAAATTTACGCCGGTAAGCCTGGGCGATTATTTCATCGGAACGAACCACGTACTGCCTACCGGCGGCGCCGCACGCTTCGCCTCGCCGCTTGGCGTTGAAAGTTTTCTGAAAAGAATGTCGGTAGCATATGTTTCTGAAAAGGGGCTGGCAAAAGCCGCAGCCTCCGTTTCCGCTTTTGCACGGGCGGAAAAATTTGTGCACCACGCGCTGAGTGTTGAGCGGAGAACGGCTGACCATACCAGCGATTCAAACAACGAGCAGGGAGAATAATACATGTTCAGACCGAAGATTAAGGTGATCGACTGCACCATCCGTGACGGAGGCCTCATGAACGACTCGAACTTTACATTTGAGACTGTTCGTGCCATCTATACGGCCGTGTGTGCGGCAGGCGTCGATATCGTGGAAATCGGTTACCGCAACAGCAAACAATTGTTTTCACCCGCAAAATACGGTATCTGGAGGTTCTGCGACGAGGAGGTGCTGAAAAGGCTTACCGACGGCATCGAAACGAAAACCATGCTTGCCATAATGCAGGACGCTCACAAGGCAAATGCCGAAGATCTTCTGCCCAAGGCAGAGAGCGTGGTCGACATGGTGCGGGTCGCCACCTATGTTAAAGACATCGACAAAGCCATCAAGCTCGCCAACAATGCGACTGAAAAAGGGTACGAGGCGACCATCAACATCATGGCAATTTCGCACGCGCTCGATCGGGAGCTGGACGAGGCGCTCCAGCAGGTGGAAGAGGAGACGAAAATAACCGCCTGCTACCTGGTGGATTCGTTCGGCGCGTTGTACAGCGAGGACGTCGATTATCTGGTCCATAAATTCCAGCGCTACCTTAAAACAAAGGAGGTCGGCGTCCATTTCCACAATCAGCAGCAGCTGGCGTATGCCAATACCATCGAGGCGATCATCAGGAACGCCAACTACCTGGACGGGACCATCTACGGTCTGGGCCGGGCCGCCGGCAACTGCCCGCTGGAGCTCCTTGTCGGGTTCCTGAAGAACCCGAAATTCGATATCCGGCCGATTTTCGAGGCGATCGGAAAAGAGATCATCCCTTTACAGAAGAGTATACGGTGGGGATACAACATTCCCTACATGATCGCCGGCATGCTCAACCTCCATCCGGAAGCGGCCATGGAACTCATGAACCTGCCCGACAACGACCCCCGGCGCACGGATTTTGTAAAGTTTTACGAGAAGATGTCCGGAGTGGACGCGTAGGGGCGTATCGCAATACGCCCCTACGAAATTATTCACATTAAATGCCTTAAAGCCCAGACCAGCCGCGGGAAGCGGCCGAGGGCGGTCCTGAAGATCTTCGACATGGTAAGTTCGTTTTGCGGGACCTGCGCAAGGGCGCGGGCGGCACTGTTGTAATCGGCCTCCGGCACCTGTGCCAGCGAATTCTTGACGCGAGCGAGTTTTTTGTGCCTGGCCCCCCGCTTTTTATCCCATGCGGCCTCATACGCTCCGGCAATACGGCGCAGGTGCGGTTCGTCAGGTGCATCGAGCATGCGGAGCGCGTGATCGCCTGCCAGCCCTCCTGAAAGAAGTGCCTCTGAGATCCCGGCGCGGGAGACGGGGTTCACCGTGCTCGCTGCGTCGCTGGCTTTGATGAAACCGGGTGCTGCCGTCGGCCCGCTCCTGTTTCCGCACGGGATCGCTCCGGCGAATTGGTTGACAATAGAGATGCCGGGGAAACGGCGTGCAATAAAAGCGTCGAGAAGGCGACGGATATTCACTTTGCCTTTATAGCCTGACCCGATAAGCACGCCGATGTTGGCGGAATTTCTGCCGCGGGGGAACATCCAGGCATAACCGCCCGGAGCGTAATCGTGACTGATGTAAATATGCACGGTGTCGGCGGAAAGATTTCCTTCAACGAGGACGAAATCGGCGGGCTCGAGGTCCAACGGCTTCCACGCGAGGTGACCATTTTTCCCGAGACAGGCTGCCGGTCCGGACGCATCGATCACCACGCGGCCGTAAACGCCGGTTCCGTTGCTGAATTCGACGAAGCGCATCGAACGCTCCCTGGTCGAAACATGTTTTACGCGCCGGTTCAAGGCGCAGGTCACGCCCCTGTTCATGAGCTCTTGCAGACAATCGCGCTGCATTGCTGCCCGGTCGATGATGTATCCGCCATTCTTGTCGGTATAGGTGATTGTGGTGTTGTCCGGCGAATGGAAGCACACGCTGTTGATCGTCTGGCGGATCCATGCAGGCTTGACGTCTATGGCCTCTTCAAACCCGCGGCGTCCGACGGCTTCGGCGCATTGGATCGGGTGTTCCCACGGAACGACCTTATCGACCAGGAGTATTGAGATCCGCCGGCCTGATCGCGTCGTATGCAGGCCGGCGTTAAGACCCGCAGGGCCCCCGCCGATAATCACGATATCGTAGCATTCGCCGGGCGATAATTTCGCATCGGTTACAAACGGAGCAGGTATCATTGCGTCATGCTGGTTCATAATCCCGTCAGGGCTCCTTGTCGGTTAATATACTAAAAAATAGCGTTATGGTAGCAATTAGCGGGTCATGATTGTATTTTGCTTATGAATTCGGCGGTCAGTGATAAACAATCCCACTGATTCCCTTGTGGAGGTATCGCAGGCGGATGGATGTGATGCGGACTTAATAATTCTGGTTTAAAACGGATAACGCACAACTGAAACCTGATTTTTTTGCGCGCCCTTAGCTCAACTGGATAGAGCATCTGGCTTCGGACCAGAGGGTTGCGGGTTCGATTCCTGCAGGGCGTGCCACTATTTTGTTCTTATATAATTCTTTAAAACCAAAGAAGTAATTTTAAACTTTTAAAAATGCTGCGTTTGTAAATAAAAGAGGCCGTGCGGTTTTCTCGCACGGCCTCACCGTACAATTTTATTTCGTTGTATTAAAATTTATAGTCTATCCCGACCGCGAACAAATAAAATCCAAATCCGACGCGCGCCTGGAGCGCCCATTGATCGGAGAGGAAATATCGAATGCCCGCACTGCCTCCAAGAGTGAAACCACCGGCGGTCGGGTTGGAGAATCCATATCCCGACATACTGCTCGACCACGACCAGGTGGCGATTTCATATCCCAGCACCAGGCCAACGAACGGGTCGATTTTTCTGTTGCCCGGAATAATGAAGTGGTACATGCCGGACACGCCGAGATCTATGTAGGTCCACGATCCGCCGTATCCAAAGAAATCTTCGCTCCAATGGTAATAGTCGAAGAGACCGCCGATCCCGATGATTCCGGGGCCTGCTTTCCCAGGTTCAGTGACGGCGCGTTCATAATCAAGCCCCAGTGTCAGTGCGCTGCCGACGCCGCTCAATCCGACATGCGCCCCGAGACAATTATTCCCGTTATTAAATTGAGCGTTTGCGTTGAAGGCTGTGAATGACACTAAAAACGCGGCCCCGATAACGGGGGATAGTCTGCGGAACATGCTGCGGCTCCTTTTGTTAAGTGGTTTTTCGATAAAACTGGATTGCATTAAAAAAATAGATATTCCGACACTGGTGCGTCAAATTCAGAAAAAGTGTTCCAGCCATTGCAGGTAAAATAAATTTAGATTTTTATTGATGATTTGATTTCCGCTAAGGACGTTCTAATACTTTACCAGCCTTTCAAGGGGCAGCGGAGCGTTTTAGCAATTTTTTTCATCAGCAAAGTGTTTCCCTCACCGGGAACCATTCGCCGCAGCAGGAAGTATTCGTTGTAGGGTTTCGCATCGGTGACCATAAGACCATTGTCCTTTGACAGCAGGGAAGAAAGCGGCACCTCCTTCGACAGCATGGTCTGCATATAGTGTTCCAGATCGCCGTTCGGACACCAGGTCAGAAGGTCCTGTCGCGCTCTGGCAGGCATGCGTCCGACAAGTTCGGCCGCGGAAAGCTGCGGTATGGGTTGCATGGACGCAAGGAAATGATTTCCCACATCTTCAATCGAACGGTACACTTTAACATAGGGGAATGAAACCGCGATGGATCGTGCGACCGCCGCCCGAAGCGACTTTTCTCCGCCGGGCAGCCAGATCTGGAGTATGCCGCCCTCCTTGAGACGCTGTTTGATGAGGGTGTACATTTCGACCGAATACAGCAGGCTCGACCCGGC
>JBEKUX010000083.1:0-9884 GCA_049514575.1 Chitinispirillaceae bacterium
AATCTATGTTAAAGCTTACCCGAGAGCAGCGTGGGGCCGGTATGTATTTTAAATATGAGCGTATGAAGAAACCAGCAATACCTTTCTCATGGAACCGTGATTTGGCGTGGGGGCTGCTGCTGTTTGCCGCAACGTTTCTCGCCTACCAGCCGGCATGGAACGGTACACCAATCTGGGACGACGATCTGCACATGACGCCGCCGGAACTTCGTTCAATACACGGCTTGGCGCGACTCTGGACGACGCTCCCTCAAGGGCCGGCGCAATATTTCCCCCTGGTCCATACCGTTTTCTGGTTGGAAGCAAATCTCTGGGGCGATTCGACATTAGGCTACCATCTGCTCAATATCCTGCTGCACGTTCTTTCCGCACTATTGCTGGTTATGATTTTACGGAAGCTCGGCATACGCGGTGCGTGGTTTGTCGCGACCGTTTTTGCGCTTCATCCGGTGATGGTGGAATCCGTGGCATGGATTTCGGAACTTAAGAACACGCTGTCCGGCGTCTTTTTTCTATTTGCGGCGCTAACCTATTTGAGCTATGCCGAAACCGGAAAAAGACGGTGGTATCTTTCAGCGCTGGGACTTTTTATCCTTGGCCTGCTGTCGAAAACTACAATTGTCCCTTTTCCACTGGCGATGCTGGCGGTGATATGGTGGAAGCGAGGGAGAATATCGTGGAGGCGGGATATTGTACCGACGCTGCCTTTTTTTCTTGCAGGGCTTTCATCCGGACTGATTACTCTTTACGTGGAACGGACCCATATCGGAACGAGGGGACCGGAGTTCGAATTTTCCCTTATCGAACGCTGTCTTATTGCCGGCCGTGCCCTTTGGTTTTACCTGGGCAAAATATTCCTTCCAGTCAATCTTATTTTCACGTACCCTCGGTGGAGTGTAAGCAGAGGCATATGGTGGCACTATCTGTTTCCAGCAGCGGCGCTGATGGCGGGTTACATTCTGTGGGCTATGCGAAAGGTAGGGCGGGCGCCGGCGGCCGTGTTTTTTTACTTTACGGCGATGCTTCTGCCGTACCTCGGATTTTTAAGTCTCTTTGCATTTCGATATTCATTTGCAGCGGACCACTACCAGTATCTTGCCGCCATAGGCCCGATTGTAATAGGTGTTGGCTTGATCGAGATGGTGCTGGGGTCGGTACGTGGAGGCTATAGGTTATTGAAGACGTCAGTCAGCGTGATACTGCTGTTAACACTTGGAATGTTGAGCTGGAAGCAGAGCAGGATGTATTCCAATGCCGAGACCCTGTACCGGACCACGATCCGGAAGAACCCCGATTCCTGGATGGCACACAACAACCTCGGCCATTTGCTTGCGAACACGGGACAAACAAACGAGGCTATGGTTCATTTCCTGAAGGCATTGGAAATAAACCCCGACTATGGCGGGGCTCATTACAACCTCGGCGTTCTGCTTGCGAAGATGGGACGAACTGATGAGGCTATAGCTCAATACCTGAAGGCATTGAAACTTAACTCCAATCATGCCAAAATTCACAACAACCTGGGACTTCTGCTTGCGAACATGGGACGAACCGATGAGGCTATAGCTCATTACCTGAAGGCATTGGAACTTAGTCCCAATCATGCCGAAACCCACAACAACGTAGCCATTCTGCTTGCGAAGATGGGACGAACTGACGAAGCTTTAGCCCATTACCAGAAGGCTTTGGAAATAAACCCCAACTCTGCTGAGGTTAATTACAACCTCGGCATTCTACTTGCGGACATGGGACGAACCGATGAGGCTATAGCTCATTACCAGAAGGCATTGGAACTCAGCCCTAATCTTGCCGAAGCCTGTAACGACCTTGGTGGTCTCTTGGCGAAAATCGGACGAACTGATGAGGCTATGGCTCATTTCCTGAAAGCATTGGAAATAAACCCCGGCTCTGTTGATGCTCATTACAACCTCGGCCTTCTGCTTTTGAACATGGGACGAACCGATGAGGCCATGGCTCATTTCCAGAAGGCACTGGAAATAAACCCGGAGGCAATCGGCGCACTTAAAAATCTTGCTTTTGCCCTTGTACATAAAGGACAAAGGACCGATGCGATTTTAGTTCTTCAGAATACGCTTGCATTGGCAAAGTCCGCCGGCAATGATGCGCAGGCAAAGACAATCGCGCAAGTTATTACGCAACTCCAGGAAGCTATCAATTCTTCACAGGTAACTTCAAAAACGCACGCACAATAGGAGATCATGCTTTAGATAAATTCAATCCGTCTTGTAATGCCTATGAAATAAAGAGTTCTGATATACCGATCTGTTCCTAAAGAAAGCCATCAAACAGCAGTATTTCTCCGTTACTCAATTGGTAACTAAATTGGCAACTTAATCTGTTTTGAACATGTTCGCCATAGTTGCTACATATAAATTGATCATAACCATAATGTCTTTATATTGAGCGATGACGGATGAACAGCATGCGGTGCAATACGAAAAATGTAGTGACCTTGTAGTTATTTTTAGACAGTCTTGACTTGTAACTTATTATTTAATAGTAAGTTACAAGACCGTCTCAGTGGTTCTCAGCCATCAAATCCCCTGCGGGGAGGTTCGATTCCCCATAGCGCTACCAACCTAAACTGCCCCTTCCGAGGAAGAAAAGACATTTCGTACGGGTTGTTCGAATAAGAAAATGGTTTTCTATAGCGCGGGGTTTCTAAAAAACTTATTGACATATTCCGCCAGCAAGCTTTTGAAGCCTTCAGAAAAACTTCTTAATAAATAATATTCATTAAAAGGCTTATCGTCGGTAATAATCCGATTCGGATCCCGTGATAGCAATTCGTCAAGCGGGACCTCCTTCGAAAGAACCCGCTTTATATATTCTTCCGGTCTGCAATCCGGGCACCAGGTCACCAAGTCCCGGCGCGCCTGCGCGGGCATTCGGGAAACAAGTTCCTCGGCGGATAATTGCCGGAACGGTTTCATCGAGGCAAGGAAATGATACCCCCTGCCCTCAATCGGCTGAAAAACTTTCACATAAGGAAATGACGTAGCTATAGACCTCGCCACTGCCTGTATCATCGACAGCTCGATATCGCTCCCGGGACGGCACCAGTGCCCCATGGGAGTCCACTGCTGGAGGATACCGCCGTCATTAAGGCGTTCCTTTATCAGCGAATACATTTCAACGGAATACAGCAGGCTTGATCCCGAGGCTTTCAGCGGCGGCGGCGGATCTAGCGTGACAACATCATATTTTTTTACCGTCCTCATCAGGTATCTTCTGCCGTCATCAATGACCATCTTGCCCAAAGGGTTGTTGAGCACCGAATAGGCATCAGACCAGAAATAGCCGAAAGTCTTCGGCACCCCCGGAATCAGCTCAACGGCGGTTGCGCTGATTCCCCAGGTTAAAAGAGACCTGAATGTAGTGCCCATGCCGAAACATATCACCAGCGCTGAGGCAGGTTTTTTTTCGTAATACGCAAGGGGCAGGTGTGCCATAAACTGCGTAACAGGAGTCAAAACCGTCATTCCTAGGCCGTTGATTACAAGCCTTTTATCCTCTCTTGTACTTCCCAAGGCGGTAACCGTGGCCGCATAATCTCTCTGCATGACGCTGGGAGAATGGTGGAGAAAATATTCTTCGTAGGTATCGTTGAGAAACCAGCCTGTGGAAACCATAGCCAGGAAAAAAAACACTGTAATGGCAATAGACCGGCCCTGTTGTCGCACAGTCGAACGGTATGTATAGACGATATAACAGACCATGAGCAGTGTTGACAACAGCAGCAGCGATGTCTTGACGCCCCACACAGGCAGGAACAGGTAGGAAGCGGAAAGGGGTCCCGCAATGCATCCGAGCGTATTCACCGCATATGCTCTTCCGGCTGCGGATGGCAAACCTTTTGAATATCGATCAATTAGAAGAGGAGTAAGGTATCCGAGGATTCCGCAGATCGGCATAATGCTTAGCAGTACTATCACGGCTCCCTTGTACGGCAGCATCGGATCGTTCATCAGCAGAGGCAAGGGAGCAGAGAGAGCAATGGCGCCGAGCAGCGATCCGATTGAAAAACATCGTGACCGTGACAGATGTTTCCTATACAGATAGGAACCTATCCAGCACGCAAAGAGATAGGCAGCCAGAAGAGTAGCGAAGGAGTACACGACGTTTCCCAAAACCCGCGTGAAATTCCGTGTCCAGATGATTTCCATGCACATCGAGGCAAAACCGTTTATGAAAAGCAGAAAAAGTATGGTATAACGGCCCGATACGCAATCTGCAGCGTGAGACATTGAATCGGGCTCCACGGTTGCGGCGTCGCCAACAGTGACCCGTAGATATCGCATGCCGATGACAACGCTCGCCGACGCAATTAAAAAATTGCACATCGCGGCAATTGCAAGGGTATGGGTAAAACCGAAAAGTTCGATAAGAACGCCGGCGGTGATGATCGTCCCTGACATAGCGCCGATTACATTGGCCAGATAAAGAAAACTGAAACTCGATGGTGCAGTACGGTCATCGATTTCCCGGATAAAAGTCATCATGAAGGGATAGGTGAATCCCATCAGGATGCACCACGGCAACAGTGAAACGGCAAGGGCAAGTCCGGAAACCGTCAAATAGCCGAATGAGTTCATGCTTCCGAAACACAACAGCAGATGCTGTTCAAGCGAAAACAGCTTCGGAACGCAGAAGGCGCTGACACCGATAAGGAATTCCGCAAGTGCATAAAACAGTATCGCTGTGACCCTGAAACGTTGTACCAATTTTCTAACAATTATCCCCCCCCCGGACGATCCCAGCAAAAGGCCAAGCATGAAAACCGATATAACGATCGACATTACCGGCGTGATTATGCCGAAGTAGGCATACGCCAGGCGTATCCATACAATCTGGTAGAGCAATCCGCAGAAGCCGGAGATAAAAAACATCTGAAAAACCATGCTACGTACCCCTGCCGCCATAAATGTTCCTTAGAAATTATTGTTGACGAAAGACTTACATGTAATACAGCCAGAGAAAATACGTTATGTATGTTTGTGGATGTTTTTCAAAAAATGTCCCTAAAGTTGCCATGATGAGTTGCAAGATTGTATCTCTAGCTCTCAACCATCAAACCGGGGCTCGATTTCCCATAGCGCTTCCACGTGAATTTGAGCCAATGCGTATTTTCTTGACATTTTATTGTCAATATATTATATCCCTTTTACCACCATAAAGGGGGGGCGCCTATTGATAGAAACAGGCGACTAAAGCAGAACTTCAAAAGAGGAGGGGCCACCTGTATGATTATCAGAAAAATTCTACTGTTGCAAGCTCAATTGAAGCGCTTAAAACACTTTCAGGCATTCATCTTGCGTTCAGCCCTCGTGGGGGTACTCTTGGTCGCGGTCGCCTCCCAGGCCCAGATGGCCAAGGGAGCCAATAAGTTTGTTGGGAACATTACTCAGGGAGGGGCTGTTCGCTCTGATTTTCTGACTTACTGGAATCAGATCACCCCGGAAAACGAAACCAAGTGGGGGTCTGTCGAGGGGACTCGGGGGACGTTCAACTGGACTGGCGGCGACAATGTGAAGAACTTCGCCGAAACGAATAAAATTCCTTGGAAATTCCACAACCTGGTGTGGGGCAGTCAGCTGCCGTCCTGGGTAAGCGGCCTATCCCAGGCCGATGCACTGACTGAGGTCACCAAGTGGTTCGACGCCGCGTCGGCCCGCTACCCCAATGTAAATATGATCGATGTCGTGAACGAAGGGTACCCGGGCCATGCCCCGCCCCCGACCAACCTTAAAAATGCTCTTGGCGGCGACGGCACCACCGGCTATGACTGGATCGTTAAGTCGTTCCAGATGGCCCGTGCCCGTTGGCCCAAGGCGATCCTGATCTACAATGACTACAACAACATCGAATGGGCTAATGAAATTGCATGGACGCCGACCATGGTAAATGCCATTAAAAAGGCCGGTGCACCCATCGACGCCATCGGCTGCCAGTCCCACGATTGCTATAGATTTGATTCATCCGTTGTCAGGAAAAACATCGACAGCCTTGCCAAAAAAACGGGGCTCCCCATCTTCATCACGGAGTTCGATATTCCTGATGCCACCGATGCCACTCAATTGGCGACTATGCAGAAACTGTTTACGATGTTCTGGAACCACCCAAAGGTTGTTGGCATCACCTACTGGGGCTACGTTGTGGGCATGACATGGAAAACAGGCACAGGCCTCTTGAACACCAACGGGACCGAACGCCCTTCTCTGACCTGGCTCAAGAACTATGTGGCGAGCAACAAGAATCCGCCCAACGACTTTCCCAACTTTCTCAACCGTAATACTGGCACAATCTCTCCAAATGTTGTAGCAATTCCTCACGGCCCAGTCCCCAGAAAAGGACCGGGACTTATGGAAATATTTAATCTGCAAGGAAGAATGATCAAATCTCTTTATGTTAACGACCGGACGATTAATGCGTCAATGATGCCGTCATCGGGAAGTTATGTGGTAAAACTTGACGGCAACTATGCAGGTATTTTTGCCAAGGTACGATAATTTCAATACTGATCATCCCCGCTTCCCTATTGGGAGCGGGGGTGGTGCAATGTCGCGGTCAATCTGCAATTGAAGTTACAGAAAACAAACTGCCTTAAGCTTTCGCTCCCCGTGCTAGGGAAAAATCATATCCCGTCATGCTGCCTTCCTGCTGAAATAATGATAGTGCAAACCGCTTAGCACTGGACATTATTTATACAGATATTAATAACATAAACGGCAGCGTCATGCTGACGCTGCCGTTCGAAATGACATATGGAAAGGTTGTTATTGCGGAATGAATTTTCCAAAGTATGTTTTATTTACACCTGTGATTTTCACAAGAAATGCTGAACACTTGAATTTATCTGTCGCTAACGCGATGGATGATTCGTGAGCGGCGAGCCGGTAATGGGCCAGGAGTTTCCCTTGCAGGTTAAAAAAAGTGACGTCGCAGCCCGAAGAGCCGAACTGCTGGGAATCAATAAGGAGCGTGGCATTTTGCCGCATAACTGGAGCGGCATTACCGGAAGCACGCCCGATTAATTGCCGGATAACTGGAGAGCCACTGCTGCTTAAGACAACATCTCCTGCATCGGGAACGGCTTTGAACATAATATATTGCGTGGTAGTGACAGTTACGATGGAGTCCCATACGGTTTTTCCAGCCTGTTTTACGGTCACCGTGGTCCATCCGCTGGGGAGTTGCGTTCGTATTGAGAGAGGATAGTTGAAGATCGAGTCTTTCCCCAGGTTGTTGGTTACCGTGATGGTGATGCTGGTGCTGCTCGATGATTTCACGGTGACTTTCGAGGAATCACGTTCATGAATGTACCTGGCGACATTGCCGAAGGTTTCAACCCAGATTTTAGAGCGGTTTTGATCGAGATAAGCAAGATGTTTTATCAATGTGTCTAGATTCGTGACCGCCCAGGTATGCGTGTCGGTTCCGATGCCGTGATGCATGGCAACCGCCCACCCATTGCTCGATGCAGCCCCGTTCGCAAAGTTGTTTAAAGAGGTGACATCATTGGGATAGCCGCCTTGCCCTGTGCCGAATCCTTTAGCAGCGATCTCAGCCCAGTTGGCCGGTGTTTTTGGATTTGTGGCGCCACTGCAGTTTCTGCCTGCAATGTAATATTGCAGCACCAGATTGTCGCCCGGAGTATTGCAGTTCGGATACGCGATGGTGGCACATTTTTCTCCCGGAACGTTCTGCTGTATTGCCAGTTGGGACGGCCCTAATTCAGTCGCTGACATGGTGCCTGAAGGATGGGTAACGCTATGGCTGGCAATCTCATGACCATGTGCAAATGCGGAATCCAGTGCGGTCCACGTACTAGTATTATCACCACCTGTTATCGTAAAAATTGTCATATGAAACCCTTTAGCATCGAATGCCGCTCGTCCTGTGGAAACGATATGCGTGGCGCCGTAAAGTGGATAATCATCGAACGTATGCGACATGGCTCCCTGACAAAAATTTCCCCATGTTCCGATTTCAAAGGTTTGCGCTCCTGCGGTAGAAACGGCGATCAGGAAAGCTCCCCAAAGACACAAAGCCAAAAACCGAGATCGCATCATGAATTTCATACATTACCCCCCCCCCTTGGTCTGACTACTTTTCTATAAAAATGAGTCTATATCTAAAATCTTTTTACCCACAATACCAATCATATAATAATACATTAAAAATCTTCCTTGTGCTATGGAAAAATATTTCCGTCATGCTTTCATAGCACGCGCTAAACTGATGACAGCTGCAGCAGTTTGTTAAGCAACGTCTGTCTGTCGGTATCGACCCGTTTTGCAATATCATGAGCAAGAGAATCGGCGATAGCGGCAATTTCAGATTTAAGTCTGCTCGTGGGCTGCGAAGAGTCAGGGGGGCATTGAAATTCATTGCTGAAAGGAACAAACACATATTGGGTTATCCGGCTGAAATTGTCGATAAATGAATAAATCCAGCCGCCGGCAACGCGGAAACAGGTAGCGGCACTTGATACGGAGAAGTTTTCGTGCAGCTTTAAATCATAAATACTCTCAATACTCATGGTGCACCTCCCGCACGTGGTGGTTTTATCACTCTCAAATTGATACCGATAAAAGGCTGCAAAATTAAAAAATACTTCATGCTGGAGTGGACGATACGGCGCGAACGGGTTCATGGGCCAGCACCGTGTTAAAAATCTGCTTTCTCAGCTATCAAACCGGGTTCGATTTCCCATAACGCTACCACAAATGTAAATAAATATCTTCCTATGATCCAAGAAACATAATACAATACCGATCTTGAAAATTGGCGTCTGGATATTGATCCACTCGGCGAAAGCAATTTAATTGAGCCGCTGAAATCAACCGGCATTATGACCCATGCTATAGGAAATTTCCATCCTCTATGCATACACCGATAAGGCTATTGATAATTTAAACAAACAGCAGTATTTTAATCATACCAGAATCATCTCTTAAATTCAACAAATTCTTGTCCCAAACCTTTAAAAAAAATTCAATCAAAGCAGGATAAAATGAATCGGAAAAAATCATCTGAGTCAATAAAGGAAAATCCCAAGTCAGCTCCTAATGTCCTGTCCCCAATCTCTCTTCCGAGTCCCAAGTTTGACCAAGGTACCTCCGTCCTTTCGGCGCTGAAGAAGAGGAAAACCGTTCGCAGTATAAGCAGCAAAAAGCTTTCTTTGCAGGTTTTGTCGAATCTCCTATGGGCCGCCTGCGGAGTGAACAGGAAAAAAGGCCCCTTCGGAATAATGGGAAGGACCGCCGCATCAGCCAGCAACTCGCAGGAAATCGATCTTTATGTCGCTTTACCGGAAGGGATTTACCTTTATGACGCAATTTTTCACAAGCTGATGCCCGTGGCGACAGGCGATCTGCGTGCAATGGCCATCGGCCCCGGGCAAGGAAGCGCCGGAGCGCAGGCGCCGGTGCGTCTTATTTATGTCGTGGATATTGATAAGTTCAGCAAAGCAGGATTTCAGGAGCCTGGCCTATGGGACCCGGAAATTCAGAAATCGTATTACTATGTCGATACCGGACTCATTGCAGGAAACGTTTACCTGTTTGCCGCCTCGCAAGGTCTGGTTGCATGGTTTCATAATTGCAATAAAGCTGCTCTTGCTGAAAAGCTGAATTTACGGCCGCATCAGCACATACTCTTTGGACAGACAATCGGCAGTCCAGAACGGTATTTTTTTATCAGTCCTGTTTTTGACCGAAGAACAACAATCAGGTGAGATGTACGATTACTGATGAGTGCAGCGTTTTGATTATAACACTTCTTCAATCGCAATGAGCGGCTGGTCCTTCTCCACCGTTTTCCCCTCTTCAACCAGCATCTTGACAATTTTGCATTTGACC
>JBEKUX010000084.1:0-9699 GCA_049514575.1 Chitinispirillaceae bacterium
GAACGGGTAATGGAGATTGAGCACAACCTCGGCGCCGATATCATTATGGCGTTTGATGAATGTCCGCCGTCGGACGCCGATACCGCACATATCGGACAGGCGGTCGACCGGACAATCAGGTGGGCACAGCAATGCGCTGAGACACATGCGCGATTGCCGTTTCATTACGGTTATGCTCAGGCGCTCTTTGGAATAGTGCAGGGCAGCACGAGCGAGGAACAGCGCGGGCGCTGCGTGCGCGAACTGGTCGCAATAAATTTTCCGGGGTACGCGATCGGCGGGCTTGCGGTAGGAGAAGAGATGGCGGCGACGTATCGCATCGCGGAATTTACGGCCGGACTTCTGCCGCAGGAAAAGCCGCGGTATCTCATGGGAGTGGGGACGCCAGTTGACTTGCTGGAGTGCATTGAGCGCGGGATCGACATGTTCGACTGCGTGCTCCCGACGCGTAACGCGCGCAACGGTTCCGCGTTCACCCGGTACGGCAAGCTGAATATCCGCAATGCCGCCTGTACCCGCGATTTCGACCATCCTCTGGACGAAGAGTGCACCTGTTACGCGTGCAAAAATTTCAGCCGCGCCTATGTGCGCCACCTGTATATGGCCGGGGAAATACTCGCCCTGCGTCTGCTGACCCTGCATAATGTCTATTTTTATATGGAGCTGGTGCGGATCGCGCGCCAGAGAATAATCAGCGGGCAGTATGCTGAATGGAAAAAAGAGATGCTCATTTCGCTGCGCAGGATGAGCGAAACGAACGGCGGACAGGGTGTTTCTGAGAATAACGTACAGGACGGAAACCTTGTATGAAACAATCCGGCTACCGGCGTCCGCCCAGAACAATTCCCGGGACAACCGAGGATATTCTATCGTATCTCGACGCGCATGGGACACGGAACAAGGACGCCATTGCGCGTGAACCGGTGAAATCCGCTTTTCACCGCAGCGTCGAAAAGAGAAAAGGGGGCGTTCTTCGCCAGACCGTCGATTTGCATGGATTGACAAGCGATGAAGCGTCGCGCCGCCTGCGTGCCGCCGTCGAATCCTGCCATGAGCATGGAATAAAGGAACTGCTGGTGATCCACGGCAAAGGCCGCCACAGCATGAATGGCGAGGGGCCTGTTCTTAAAAATATGGTCAATCAGATGCTTGACAGTGAACTCAGGTTACAGGTGAAGGATTTCAGGGGTGGTTTGCCGCGCGAGGGCGGGGAAGGGGTGACCTTGGTTGTTCTGGTATAAGACCCCAATGATCCTTCGTCATTTGACAGAACTTTAATTATCTATGGGTCTGATTCCCCGAAGCTTGCTTCGGCTTTCGCCTCACCCCAGACTTCGTCTTTCCCCTCTCCACTTGTGGAGAGGGGACAAAGAGGAGAGGCGGTTTTAAGATATCCCGTAGCTTGCTTCGGGGTGAGTTTATTACGAATTAACTATATTTGCACGGGAAGAAACTACGATGACGGAAGCGGACAATAATTGCGGAAGTGAAACAGTCGCCGAGGACCTGGAAAAAATACGCGACGATCTGGTGGAAAGCGAGCGCCGGTTCAAGGAGATCGCGGAACTCCTGCCCGGCATTATCTGCGAGATGGATCTTGCGCTGAATCTCACCTATGTCAATGAAAGGGGCCTTAAAACGTTCGGTTTTTCCCGCGACGATTTTAACAAAGGCATAAAAGCCGACGACTACATCTTTCCCGAAGACCGCGAGCTGGTCGCACGGGATATTTACAACATTTTTCACGGCGACTACGGAAATCCATCCGTCTATCGTTTGCATACAAAAAACGGCGCCACCCTGCACGTTCTTATCAATTCGGCCCCTCTTGCGAAAAACGGGAAAATCACCGGCATCAGGACCTGTATTGTCGACATATCGGACAGGGTCGCCGCAGAAGCGCGGCTCAAGGAGAGCGAGGAGCGTTTCAGGACCATTTTCCAGCAATCGCCGATCGGCATAGCGCTCTTTAAACGCGACGGCGTTTGTATCGACCGGAATGAAGCCTTCAACGGCATGTTCGGGATGCCTGATGACAGGGGCCCGGCGCATACGCTTTTTACCATGCTGCTCCTTTCCAATGAAGATAAAAACGAACTGGAGAAAGGAAAAGGTTATAGCCGTGAGGTGCGATTTTCTCCGGCACCGCAGGGAGCAACTGCAGAGTGCCGCTGGTTTGACTGGCACGTGACGCCGCTGGGCATGAGTGCGAACGGGCCTGCGGCGTTTCTTGCACAGGTCGAGGACTGCACCGAAATAAGGAAAAAGCAGGAAGCGCAGCTTCAGAAACAGCGGGACGCAACGGCAAAGGCCGAAGCGCTGGTGGCGGGACTGCGGCACGAGCTGCTCGAGAAATCGACGTTTCATTCCATGGTGAGCCGGAGCCCGAAAATGCAGGAACTGTTTGCGATTCTTCCCGAGATAGCAAATGCCATGGCCCATGTATTGATCTGCGGAGAAAGCGGGACCGGAAAAGAACTTATTGCGCGCTCCCTCCACGAACTTTCACCCCGTAACGGCAGACCGTTCGTTGCGGTGAACTGCGCGGCGCTGCCTGACACTTTGCTTGAGTCCGAGCTGTTCGGGTACCGCGCCGGAGCATTTACCGACGCTAAAAAAGACAAACCCGGCAAATTTTCCCTTGCCGAAGGCGGGACGATATTTTTTGATGAGATCGGCGATATCTCACCGTCCATGCAGGCAAAACTTTTACGGGTGCTCCAGGAAAAGACCTATGAACCCGTAGGCGGCGTCGCTCCGGAGAAGGCGGACGTTCGTGTCCTTGCCGCTACGAACAGGGACCTTGACGCTATGGTAAAAAATGGTGCTTTCCGCGAGGACATCTACTACCGCATCAATGTCGTCACGGTCAGGCTTCCGCCGCTGCGGGAGCGGCGGTGCGACATACCGCTTCTGTGCGACCATTTTATCGGGAAGTTCAATGTGCGATACGGCAAGTCGATCAGCGGGATTTCACAGGAAGCGATGGAGATGCTGCTTGCCCACGAATTCCCGGGCAATATCCGTGAACTGGAAAACGTCATCGAACATGCATTCGTTTTCTGCAAGGCGCCGATGATCGAAGCGCGGCACCTGCCGCCGGCAATGCGGGACGTCCGGGGAGGAGCACCGGACCGGGAAATGCTGTCGCATATCGGCGGTTTCGACGAACTTGAACGTCTGTATATTGACGCGATCCTTAAAGAGACCGGCGGCAATAAGCTGCTTGCGGCCAGACGGCTTGGTGTGCACAAGGCGACGTTATTCAGAAAATTGCGCAAATTTGGATTGTAAATACAATCAGCCCGATCTAACTCGCTTATTGTTTTGAAATGTATCATTGTTCCACCTTTTTCCCCATTTCAAATGCCTGCTTCATCGCTTCGCTTTTTTTAATGTCTCCAATGTTCCAGGCACCGGTACCGTAGATAATGCCTTTTTCCTTCGCTCCGTCAAGACAAGAGGTAAATGCCCGAAATCCTTCCAGGGTTCTTTCCATTGCCGGTTTGCTGGTGTCAGCCGCAGTTACAATGAAATAAAATTCCTTGCCCGTGATTTCCGTATACCGCGAACAGCACCGGTCAATCATGGTTTTCATTTGTCCGCACATGGTATAAAAATAGACCGGCGTGGCCATGACAATTACATCCGCGGCAACCATTTTCGTAAGTATCTCGGTCATGTCGTCTTTCTGGGGACAGGGCTTTTTCCCATTGAGGCAGGTGCCGCAGCCCGTACAGTAATTGATCTTTTTGTCTTTCAGAAAAATCTTTTCCGCAAGATGCCCGCCCTCCTGCGCTCCCTTAATGAATTGATCACACAGCAGGTCGGAATTCCCGCCTCTTCGCGGGCTGGAGGACAGGGCCAGGACTTTCTTATTCATTTGATTGCCTCGTTCTGACTGTTTATTGATCTCTTAGGGTCAAATTCCCGCAGCTTGCTGCGGGGTATCTTCGCTAAAACATCTCACGTGTCCGGCTCAAAGTCCTGTCCTTCGCTCCAGTTCTTCCGGATAACGGGCGCCCTGCACCTTGATTTTCGATGATGCGTCCTCAATTTCACGGAGATCGTCGGACGTAAGTTCGACGGCCGCGCCCGTGTACCTCCATTTAGTTGATACATTTCCCAACCAGGGATTTTGAATATGCTTAATTTCGCTTCCCACTAACTTGCTGAAATAGTAGTTTAACTTTACTTTTTCCTTCTGATGTAAGAAATGGCATCATTTCCTGAAAGGGAACAACGAATTCTTCGTCGCAATTTCTGCAGCAGTGGCCGAATTCAGTGTAAAAAACAAACCCAACGGTGTCGAGTTTTATTGAATAAATATTGTTCCCATTGAGCATGCTTACGCATGCAGTATCATCTGGATCATTTTTATCCCTCTTACTTTTAGATAAAATCAATTTGTTTAACTCTTCATTATACTCTGGTAAACGGTTAATCCACGATCCAAGGTTTATTTCATCGCCTGCGGACAGGTCGAATGTTCTGTAGGATATACCTGAAAAATCATGTGCGCCGCCGCAAAAGCCGGCATTACTTTCAGAGACTTCAAGATATTGGGCAGTCCATAAATAGGGTTTGGTAATCTGGCTGAACTCACACTCCCCACTGCCAAATGCGGCAAGAGTGCCCCGACGGCATGAGTAAAAACATTTTGCATCGCTGTTATTTTCTGGAAAACCTTTGCGCAGGACTTGATTTACCTTTTTCCCGGCTTCGCCGCCCCCACAGAGCTCAAACCATTCCATAGTGATATTATCAGATTCTACTTTTAATTTCCTAAAATATCTGTAGCCAGAGTCTTTCACTGTATCCACAGTAATCGGAGGCATCTTTTCAATTTGACTGTTGAACAGATCACACCCACAGGGCTGTTCCGATGTCTCCTCACCGTCTTTACAAGTGCCCATGAAACCAAGTTTTATCGGCAGGGAAACAGTTTTATTTCGGTTTACCCATTTTCCTGATACGATGCTGTCGGTTGTAGTTTTAATTACCCATTCACAGGAATCCGGCTCTGCCCAAAGGGTATCGCTGATTTCATTAAGGCGGATAGGTTCGCGGTACTTAAGGTAGTAATAGCTTCCGTTGGTGTAGTACTTGCCTTTTTCTGCCTGGAAGCATGCAATGATCTTCGCTTTACCTATAGTTCCAGTCCAGGTCCCGTACAGTGGCGTTTTGTCTTCTGCTGTTAATGACGTGGAAGCAATCAGGCCGATACCTACGACTACTTTTACGGCAAACATATACGATCTCCATTTTATAATTTAGAAAAGCCTGGTAATTCGCATTTGTTTATCGATAGCCTTGCAATAGATTTCGTCTTGTTCCGGTTATTTCTTTAGTTGCGCATTGTCACTTTTATCATTGGCAGACGGGTTTCGTACAATGAGTGGCCACTACCCGAAGATTTGCAGCTACAAAAAAATAAAATTATGTCAAATATGCGGAAATTTGCGGGCTTGGCCTGTTGTGCGAAGTGAAGGTGCACCATTTTTCCTAAACTACGCGCACTTTATTCTATTTTGGTTTGTTTTTGATCGATTGTTGTTTAATAATTCCTTCAAGATTTTTCAAATCCGCGATATCTTTTTCTCTTCCTGATGCAGCCTTGTTTTTCAATAAGTCCTCCTCGGATATTATTGAAATATCTATTCCGTCAACATTGATGATCTTACGGCGTTCATAACAGGGCTGGAAATTAATGCCTGAGGCTTGATTAATAATTTCTATGCGGATTGGAGAACGCCCCATTCGAAATATTCGTCCACTATCCTTGAAATGCTCTTTGGGCACGGTTGGGGCGCCAAATTCAAACAGTGCTTTGAGTAGTTTGTCGAGGTTTTGGTCGTCAACGGCAATAAAAACATCCATATCGCCGGTGGCTCGAGGTGCTCCATAAATTCCGACAGCCCAGCCGCCAAGCAGGAGGTATTCAACATTATTCTTGTTCAGTGAATTCAAAAAATCTTTGAAGTCGTCCGGTAGTCGCTTCCGGGCCATAGAAACACTCCCTTAAATATGTTATCATCTCCAATTTTTCTTCTATAGGTGCGGCTGCCCAATACTTTTCATCATCCTCTTGTATGGTTTTCCGGTCAGTGAATCCAACATCTGTTCTGTCCATTTTCATATCGTCCTCCAGACTTGATACTAAAATACATTCTTATGGTCTTTGATACCTGCGCGCGGTCTTTTTTGAATCGAGAATCCTTGGCATCAAAATTGGTCATGATTCTGGAAATTGTCTCCGGCTGCTTACCTTATCTTGACTCCCCGGTTATTGGGCTTTCCAATTCTGCTGCAATCCCTCCGGGTATTGCGGAATCGAATCCGTGATGTCGTGCCACGGCGCCTTGACACTTGTCCAAAAGTGGGATTGCGGTTTCATGTGCGGGTCATCATCCAGCGAGCCGGCCCTGACAAAGACCATCCCTGGCCTGTGATCGACACGCGAAAACATCTGACATCCGCAGGTCTTACAGAAGTAGCGATGTTTTCCGGGGGAGGATTGAAAGGACACTAGATTTTCTTCCCCAATAACTTTGAACCCTTCGGATTCAGTGACCAGAACGGGAGAGAATGCAGAGCCTGTCATTTTCCGGCAATCGGGACAATGACAATTGGTAAACATAAGCAACTTGCCGTGTATTTCATACTTAACAGCGTGGCAATAACAGCTACCTTTAATCATAATTAGATCACCTATGGCCCAACGTTTTCGCCGCGATTTCTTTTGAATTCTGCTTTCAATGGCGCAAGTTATCTCGCCTGCGCACGACGCGCATAGGCGATTTTATTCAGATACTTCGCTCTTGATCGGTCTCAATTAAAAAGCTTGCGAGAGCAGATGCCGCCGAAACCGCAAGTCTTGCATGTCGTGGGTGCATTGCTTTCGTAGTTCCATGTCTCCCATGGCCTGTACCATATAGATTGCGCAATTCAGACATGTTTTGAACAACAGTTGCAAGGCTTTGCAATAGCCGCTTGATCACATCAGCACCTTTTGATTCATCCGGGATGTCCTCTGGGAGAAGTTTCAATTCTCGTCTTACTTCACGACAAAGCTTAAGCAGATCCCAATTTGGGTCGATTTCTATATCATATTTTTTTAGTATTGTTTTGCAAACCGTTTCTATTAGTTCTTTTGCTGTTCCAATTGCTAAGCTCGGATCATCATCAATTGATGATTTTATCCGTTCAATCTGGCGGTCAAGCTCTGGGGCATTCAGGGGAGAGAAAATATCCTGAGCATCATGAATTGATGCTGCATTTCCGGTTCTAATAATCCTTCCTTCAACAAATCGGTAGCCATCCCTTTGAAGAAGGTTAATCAGTATTTTAAATTGCTTTTTAGCACCGGAGGCATAAATGCTTTCGCCAGCGGCAGTATCCACCAGAGTAATTAGAACATTTTCAAGTACGGTAATGACCTTTTTAGCATCGCTCCACTTAGTAAAATCAATTGTATGATAATATCTTTCGACTAATGATCGCCGCTCGCCACTCATTTGTGGATCGTGTTCTTGGTCACAAGCAATATCTGCCGCATCAAATTCTTGTTCAATTACACGGCATGTCGTCGAAACGAAATATTCCCGCAGTTCTATTCTTAATTTTTTGCTAATAAATTCAGTTGCCATTTCGATCCTTAGAAGACATTCAAGAGTCTTTGTCGCTTAGGCCACCTGTATGCAAATTTCCCAAGCTAACCATTAAAGATATACGTTTTTCTTTTTTGTACCTATTTCATACGGACTACGGGTCTGGACAAGGCAGGTTTCGTTTCAACAGCAGTCGCCACGAAAATGGTCCTTTAAAAAATGCCAGAGTGCGTAACCGGATGATGAGTCAATGGAGCCCCCCGGCCTTACGGCCGTGGTATCTAATATTGTTCGGCGCAATCCGCCGAAGCATTTCAAGAACCTGCCTTCGCTAAAGCTATGGCAGGTCCGTCCGACGCATTCATCCCCGGGCTTACATCCGAGGTCTTCTGCGTAGGCGGATAATATACGTATCTATCGTATTGCATGTCCATTTCGCTCCCCATTGTTGCCCCATTATTTCGCGCTCTGCCTCTCCGCTACTGTGACCGGCCTTTTTGTATTTTAATCGCTATGGGTCGAATTCCCCGAAGCTTGCTTCGGCCTTCGCCTCACCCCTGACTTCGTCTTTCCCCTCTCCACTTGTGGAGAGGGGACAAAGAGGAGAGGCGGTTTTAAGATACCCCGTAGCTTGCTGCGGGGTAATTAATTTGCACTGGTTGTTTATAAAAACAAGTTGTCGACCAAATCGGCGCTTTTTAGAAAGTTGAAAAAGCTCGGTATATGAAACTATGGAATGGTATAAAACGCGGCGCATCGGCGATAGCGTATTTATGGCTCACGGGCGTAATATTCCTGCTTTTCATTGCGGGCTATATTCTGTACGGGATACTGTGGGTAGTACGATATGTCCAATTAAGAAAAAAACTTCTATTTATCATACTACCGATAACGGTTGCGTTAGTTGCAGGGGGAACCGTTTATTATCTCTTTTTTCCTTTGCCCGGAAAGCATGATACGGTGACGGTCGTCATACCACGTGGATGTACCGTGCGCATGATCGCCGACACTCTTCACCGCCACAATATAATCACTTCAAAAAAGGCGCTTATCGCCTGGCTCAAGGCGTCGCGCATCGAGCGGCGGGTCCAGGCCGGAAAATTTTCGTTTTTAACACGTTCGGGCGTAATTGCCGCGGCGCGGGCGCTGACCAGCCCTGTGCCTCTTGACAGAACAGTGACCATTCCCGAAGGTTTAACCATGGAACAGGTCGCGGAGCTCGTCGGGAAGACGTTCGCGGTCGATACGGCGGAATTCATACGCCTCTGCCGCGATACCGGGTTTATAAAGGAGCTTGGACTGGATGCTGCCCCGTCAATCGAAGGATACCTGTTTCCCGATACCTACAGCTTCCATGAAACTGAGACGCCGGCAGAGATGGTCCGGCGCATGGTCGGACGGTTCAACGATGAGTGGGCGAAACTCGACACCGCCTCGTTTATCTCCCGTCACTTGACCAGAAGGCAAATCGTCATTGTTGCGTCGATCGTTGAAAAAGAGGCGATACTCGGCGCCGAGCGGCCGCGCATCGCCGGCGTTTTCTTCAACCGGCTGCGGCTCGGACTGCCGCTGGGCGCGGACCCGACCGTACGCTATGTTTTCAGGAAATGGAGCGGACCGCTTTACATGTCAGAACTCAACAGCCCTTCGGCGTACAACACGAGGCGGAACAAGGGTCTGCCGCCCGGGCCCATCTGCTCGCCGGGTCGCGCATCGCTTGCCGCCGCGGTTTCGCCCCTGCAGACCAATGAGCTATATTTTGTGGCAAAGTGGGACGGTTCGGGCGGCCATGAGTTTTCGCTCACCTACGAAGATCATGTCCGCAAGACCTACAGCATTCGCCGGAACAACGAACAGCGGCTCCGGCAGAAGGAGGCATCATGCGGGAATTGAAACACGAGATCCTGGCGCGCTGCGCGCGGTTTTTCCCCGGGGTATGCGCTGCGATTCTCGCATTGGCGCCGTTTTGTTCCGGCAGGGCATCGGCAGAAGAAACGATGCCGCTCATCCGGCTGGTTGATATGCACACGGCAGGCGTCATCCCCAAGGGATATCTTGCTGTTGAAAGCCGTCTTTACGAAGGGCTGGG
>JBEKUX010000085.1:0-9095 GCA_049514575.1 Chitinispirillaceae bacterium
CCGCCTACGCAGAAGACCTCGGGCGTAAGCCCGGGGATGAATGCGTCGGACGGACCTGCCGTAGCTTTAGCGAAGGCAGGTTCTTGAAATGCTTCGGCGGATTCCGCCGAACAATAGTAGGTACCACGGCCGTAAGGCCGTGGGGCTCCATTGCATCAGAAGGATTTAAATGCGTTGGATAGGCTTGGTCGAATTATCGGCTTTGATTTCTAACCGGGGAAACTTCTTGAAACAACAATTTACAAAAAAGCATTTCAATGAAAAATATTCCGGCATGGCACGCACAAACTGCGCCATTATCTCTTTTTTCCTCTTTTACCCGAGCGCAGATCGATGATCCGGTACGCCTGTGAAATGGAAAGCTTGAATTTCTTGGCCAGCCTGGTCCCGGAAATTCCCTGGCCGTACTGCCTGTTTATCTCTTCGTTGCGTTCACGGTGCTTGTCGTCCACCGGAACGATACCGTATTTGTTGCGTAACTGGTGAACCGCCTGACGCGAAATGCCGAACAGCTTCCCGACCGCCTCATCGGTTTTATACTTTTTCTGAAGTTTTTCCAGCTGTCCCTTGCTGATTCTGGCCATAGTGGTTCCTTTCTGAAAGGTCACGACATTCTTGCCTAATGAATATATTTTGAAAACAACCTTAAAGCAAGAAATATCTCCACTTGTCCATTTACCGAAGAATCGACGGGGATTTCTTTGATGAATGTATATTTTGTTATGCAGGAACCTCGAACAGCGCGGGAAACCGCTGATCCAACGGGAGAAGGCCATGGCTGTTGATCTCGGGAAAAAAGACGAATTTGAAAACCTTATCCGCGTTCTTTCCCATCAATTAAAATCGCCGGTCAATGCGATCGAATCGATGCTCACCATGGTGCTGGACGGCTACAGCGGCGATGTCGATTCAAAAACCGTCCACTACCTTGAACGTGCGGTTTCCAAGACGCATGAGGCGCGTCAGCTGATTTCGGATCTTGTACATTACGCGCAGTTTTCAAGCGCACAGAAACTCACCTTCGAGCGGATCGACCTGACCGGACTCCTTGCCGGTATCTGCGGCCAAAATGTGACCGTAGCCGCCGGGAAAAACATCTCGCTTTCAAGCGAACTGCCGAAACAGACCAGGGTGCTGCTCAGCGCCAACAAGGCAGGTCTCGAATCCGCGTTTAAAAACCTCGTCGATAATGCGATCAAATACACCGGCGAAGGCGGCAAGGTAACCGTTGCGCTTGAAATCAATAAAGCGTCAAAACAATGCCGTGTCCGGATACGGGACACGGGCTGCGGCATCCCGCGCGAGGACCTTGGCCGTCTTTACGAGCCGTTCTTCCGTTCCCCGTCGAGCAGGGGAAGCGTTGCCGGCACCGGCCTCGGACTCGCAATAGTCAAGCGAGTGTTGTTGCATCACGGCGGGAGCATAGCGGTCGATTCGGCGGTCGGCAGGGGAACGACGTTCATGGTGACGCTTCCGTACGCGGCGCTTCAGAGTAAAACCGGACGGGACACCCGGCGCAAACGCGTCGTCATTGTCGGCGGGGTCACCGCGGGCCCGAAGGCTGCCGCGCGACTGCGGCGGCTCGACGAATCGGCGGATATTACGATCGTTGAAAAAAGCGAACTGCTGTCGTATGCGGGCTGCGGCATCCCTTCCTACGTGCGCGGCACCGTGAAATCACCCAAAGCGCTTCAATCGACCGCCGACAACACGCTGCGCGACACCTACTTTTTCGAGGCGATCAAGAACATCACCATTTTCAATAAAACCGAGGCGCTGCGGATCGACCGGAAGAAAAAGGAGCTGCTGGTGCGCGATGCCGCAACCGGGACCGGGCGGACCCTGCCGTACGATATCCTCGTGCTCGCCACCGGCGCAGCGTCGGTGGTCCCCCGCATCAGGGGAATTGACGGCGGAATGGTCTATTCACTTTACAATATAGAAGATGCCGAGGCGATACGGCGCCGTTTTGCCGAAAAACCGGCAAGCGACGTGTATATCCTGGGCGGCGGACTGGTGGGCGTCGAGACTGCGGAATCGCTCCTCATGGCGGGCGGCCGCGTTACGGTGCTCGAAAAGGACGCCCATATCCTGAAGCTGTTCGATCCCGACATTGCGCTTAAAATTCAGAATGTCCTGAACTTCAAGGGGATCAAGGTCGTGACCGGTGTTACGATAAAGGAAATAAAACGTGAAGGCGGACGGCAGAGCATCGTCACCGATAAAGGTAAGTTCAGTTCCGATATTATCATCCTTTCCGCAGGGGTAAAGCCGAATACTGCGCTGGCACTGCAGTCCGGCCTCGCGATTGGCGCAAACGGCGGCATTAAAGTGAACGATTTTCTGCGTACGTCAGACCCGGCCATTTATGCCATCGGCGATTGCGCCGAAAGCAGGCACCTGGTCTCGGGCAAATACAGCTATCTGCCGCTCGGCTCGATTTCGACCAAAATGGGGCGCATTGCCGCCGACAACATCGCGGGGAAAAAGGTCCGGTTTCCGGGAAGCATCGGTACGACCATGTTTAAAATTTTCGATATCCAGGTTGCCCGGACGGGTTTGACCGAAAAGGAGGCGGTTGACTGCGGTTTTACCGTGGAAAGCGTGGTGGTCGTGGGTCTTGACAGAGCACATTACGAAGCCGGCGCTGAGCACGTGATCCTTAAAGTCATCGCCGACCGGCCGACCCAGCGGCTTCTGGGCGCGCAGGGGTATGGAAAAGGGGAAGTGGCAAAGCGGATCGAGACGCTTGCCGGCGCCATAGCAAACCGGCTTACCCTCCAGGAAATATTCATGCTCGATCTCGGCTATTATCCTGCGTTCAACAATCCGATCGATATCGCGCAGACCGCCTGTCTCGTGCTGAAAAACAAGATCGAAGGCATCTGCACGACCGTATGCCTTGAAGACTTCGAACAAATGCAGGGTTCGGTACGGATCGTTGACGTGGGTCCGCCGCAGGAATACTCGTTCAATTCGGTCCCCGGGAGCATCAATATTCCGCTTGAGAATCTGCGGCAGGAAGGGCTTTCAATCGGAAAAAAAGAGCGCGTGGTGCTGTACAGCAAGACCTCGTCTCGGGCCTATCAGGCATACCGGTACCTTTACGCCTGCGGGTTCAAAAACCTCCGCGTCCTTGAGGGCGGGTTTATTTTCTGGAAGAAATAGCGGCCGTGGTCAGCCGAGCAGTGCCTTTACTTTTTCAAGAAGCACTTTCGGCACGAGCGGCTTGGTGAGATACCCGTCGACCGGCAGCCACGCAGGGTTGCCGGCTTCCGATTTGAAATCGATATTGCTTTCCTTGTCCACGCTGGTCAGCAGGAGGATCTTGGGGCGCGCGCTGCGGTTCTTCAGCTCCCGTGCGAGTTCGAAACCGGTCGTCATGGTGTCCATCATCACGTCAAGGATGACCAGGTCCGGGTTGAACTCTTTGAGCGCCTTTTTTGCCGGGTCTTTTCCGCCCGCCTGTTTCAGCTCGTATTTGCCCGACAATACCGACGTGATGATTTCACGGATGTCGGCATCGTCATCAACGATCAATATTTTTTCCATTCGTTCCTCCTGATGTTATAAATATAATCCTTTTTCATCATACCTGTTGGCGCGAATGGAAAATTATATATATTTTTATCCGTCTTTTAAAGAGATATTTTTAAACCGCAAACAACAACACGAAGGAGGCTGTCATGGCTCACAAAATCACGGATGCGTGTCTCGCCTGCGGGACCTGCGTTCCCGAATGTCCGGTTGAGGCGATCAGCGAGGGCGACCCGATTTACGTCATCGACGCGGCAAAATGCACGGATTGCGGCGCCTGCGCAAGCGTCTGCCCGGCCGAAGCGATCATCAAAGCGTAAACCGCATAGTGAAACTTTCGATTATTAAGAAGCCCCTGCCGGTCAGGGGCTTTTTTATTTTAATCACAATAGGTTGAATTCCCCGAAGCTTGCTTCGGCTTTAACTCACCTCTCCCTTCGGGTTTCCCCTCTCTTTCAAGAGAGGGGATCAAGGGGTGAGTTGCATATTTTGATACCCAGTAGCTTGCTGTGGAGTAGTTCATTAGAGACATTTGCATCACTACAAACCCATGACCGGATCGATTGCAGCACAGAAAACTATGGATAAAAAGCGGATCCTGCTTACCGGCGGAGGGACGGCCGGGCATGTCACCCCAAATCTTGCGCTCCTGCCGCGGCTGCGCGAACTGGGATATGCCATCAGCTATATCGGAACCAGGCAGGGGATCGAGCATGAGCTTATCCCCGGGGAAAACATTCCCTATTACACGGTTCCGGCCGGCAAGCTCCGCCGCTATTTTGACCTGAGAAACATTACCGATATCATCCGCATAAAAATCGGGTTTCTGAAGTCGCTCGTGTTGATCGCGAAAATAAAACCGGATGTTCTTTTCAGTAAAGGCGGGTTCGTTTCATGCCCGGTCGTATGGGCGTCATGGGTGCTGCGGGTGCCGGTCGTCATCCATGAGTCCGACATTTCACCGGGTCTTGCAAACAGGCTGTCGCTCCCGTTCGCGGCAAAAATCTGCTGCAGCTTTCCGGAAACTTTGCAACATCTGCCGCAACGCAAAGCGGTTCTGACCGGCATCCCGGTCCGCGGATCTCTTTTAGGCGGCGATCCGGAGAAGGGCAGGGTGCTCTGCGGGTTCAATGACCGGAAACCGGTCATCATGGTGATCGGCGGCAGCCAGGGAGCGCAGGCGATCAATGCGTGCGTGCGCGAAGCGTTAGACAAGCTGCTACCGGAGTTCAACATCTGTCATATTTGCGGGAAAGGAAATCTCGCGGAGGACCGTCGCCTTTCTGTACCCGCCACCGGCGGCCCCAAAAGGCTTTCAGGGCGTTATGCCCAGTTTGAATATGTCAATAAAGAACTCGCCGACCTGTTCGCTCTCGCCGGCGCAGTCATCTCCCGCTCCGGCGCCACCACGCTCTTCGAGCTCCTTGCCCTTAAAAAACCCGCGCTGCTCATACCGCTCCCCCTTGGCGCAAGCCGCGGCGACCAGATCCTCAATGGGGCGTCCTTTGAAAAACAGGGATGGAGCCGGGTCCTGCCGCAGGAGCAAATGACGCCGGAATCTCTGGCGGAAAATATCCGGGCCGTTTTTGCCCACCGCACGGAAATGGTTGCCGCCATGGAAAAAACCGCCCCTGCGAACGGGACGGAAAAAACAATCGAGGTTATTGAGGAAATCGTCTCGAAGAAAAAGCACTAACGACGCGATTGCGCGCCGGCCGTAGAGAAAATAAAAAAATCAAAATGCGTGCAGCAGCAGTATGAGTCAGCCCTCCTCTTAATCAGTAGGTCGAAGGTTCGACTCCTTCATAGTGTATAAAACAAAAGCCCCAAAACTCATTGAAGTTATACGAGTCCCCCTCCGTTTTTGTGGCCCCAATGGCCCCTTGATCCTTAACTCACCGAGCATAAATTTCCCGGCTTACCGTACCAGCGCGCACCTTCGGATCGCAGTAAAATCCCCTGCCTTGAGCGAAAAGATATAAAAACCCGCGGGAAGCGACCTGTTGCCGAGCGAGACGGTGTGGTTTCCCGGCCGCTGGACACTATTGACAAGAGAGACTACTTGCCTGCCGCGGACATCGAACACCCGCAGGGAGACCGGGGAACTCTGGGCCAGTGAGTAGCGGACAGTGCGGCTTGAGGGTGAAACGGTAAAAGAGTTGTCGATCGAACGATTTTTTCGTGGGAGGACAGAGGAGGTAGCGGACGCATCGAACTGGGCAAAGAAAGGGCGGGCTGAACCGCCTATGGTGGAAAAGATGCCGCCCGCAAAGACACACCTCCCGCTTCCGGCCAAGGCATATACAATATCGTTTGCATTGGGGTCCCAGGCCGTCGCGAGACCGGTTGTCGTATCAAGACAAGCGATATGGTTCCTTGTCTGCCCGCCGATGGTTGTAAAGTTACCACCCGCATAGATTGTGTTCCCGCTTAATGACAGTGCATTTACATAAGCGTTTGCATTGGGGTCCCAGGCTGTCGCGAGGCCGGTTGTCGCGTCAAGACAGGCGATACGGTTCCTCGGCTGTCCGCCGATGGTTGTAAAGTTACCGCCCGCATAGACCCTATTACCGCTTACTGGCAGGGCATGTGGACCGCCACTGGGATTCCAGGCTGTAGCAAGGCCGGTTGAGGAATCAAGACAAGCGAAACCCATCCTTGTCTGTCCGCCGATGTTTGTAAAGCTGCCGCCTGCATAGATACTGTTCACGCTTAGGGCCAGTGACTGTACATCTCCAATTCCATAAGTATTGTATGCATTTGGGTTCCAGGCTGTGGCGAGGCCGGTCGCGGAGTCAAGACAGGCGATATAGTTCCTTCCCTGCCCGCCGATAGAGGTAAAAAATCCTCCCGCATAGACACTTTTCCCGCTTACGGCCAGGGCATATACTGCTCCAATAGAAAGATCAACCGGGTCCCATGCATTGGGATTCCAGGCTGTGGCGAGGCCGGTTGTGGCGTCAAGACTGGCGATATGGCTCCTTGCCTGCCCGCCGATGGTATCAAAATATCCGCCCGCATAGACTTTGTTTCCCCTTACGGACAGGGCATATACCTTACTGTTCGCATTGGGGTTCCAGGTTGTCGCAACGCCGGTTGTCGAGTCAAAACAGGCAATACGGTTCCTTGGCAGTCCGCCAACGGTTGTAAACACACCGCCAGCATAGATACTGTTCCAGCTTACGGCCAAGGCATATACAATACCGGTTGCATTGGGGTTCCAGGCCGTCGCGAGGCCGGTTGTGGCGTCAAGACAGGCGATAAAGTTCCTTGCCTGCCCGCCGATGGTATCAAAATATCCGCCCGCATAGACTTTGTTTCCCCTTACGGACAGGGCATATACCTTACTGTTCGCATTGGGGTCCCAGGCCGTCGCGAGTCCGGTTGCGGAGTCAAGACAGGCGATACGGTTCCTGGTCTGTCCGCCGATACTGGTAAATTCACCGCCGGCATAGATGCTGTTCCCGCTCAGGGCAAAGGCATATACGTTACCGTTTGCATTGGGGGCCCACGCAGTTGCAAGACCGGAAGCTGTGTCAAGGCAGGCGATACGTTTCCTCGGCTGTCCGCCGATGGTATCAAAATATCCGCCCGCATAGACATTGCTGTTGTTCAGGGCCAGTGCACATACATAGCCGGATTTGTTTGCAATGGGATTCCATGCTGTAGCGAGGCCGGTTGCAGAATCAAGACAGGCGATGCGGCACCTTGCCTGCCCGCCGATAGTATCAAAATATCCAGCCGCATAGATACTGTTCCCGCTTACGGCCAGCGCGAGAACGCTGCTGTCCGCATTCGGGTCCCATGCTGTCGCGAGGCCGGTTGCAGAGTCAAGACAGGCGATACGGTTCCTTGCCTGCCCGCCGATGGAAGTAAAATATCCGCCCGCATAGATACAGTTCCCGCTTACGGCCAGGGCATATACCGCATAGTTCGCGCCGGGATTCCATACGGTATCAACCGAATAATTTGAAAGGATATGAGCGATAAAGTTAAGCGCGCGGTTCCCGACCATGGTGAAATCTCCACCGATAAACCATCCGCCCTTGTTGTCTGACACTGCGGCGCGGACCGTATTGTTCACCCTTGGAAACGAGGCACGCAGCGTTCCGGCAAAAGTATCAAGAATCACGCCGCAGCCTGTATTCGGCCCAACATAGGTAAAATCGCCGCCAAGGTACACCTTGCCCATGTTCGGCACAATGGCCCTTACCAGGCCGTTTGTTGTCCATGTCTCCATCCTTGGCGTTGATGACAGCCCCTGGCACAGCCCGGCACGGCAGAACAGCAGGACACATGCGATTGCAAGCAAGGTTTTAATTCTCATGAGGATATCCTTTTGTCAGGCAATTAAATCCGTCATTACTATGTTCAATATATAATAATATACAAATGCACACTATCTGTCAACACTTAAACAAACATCTGTCCAAAACTTTTTGAGGGGCGCTACCTCACCCCGGCCCCCGGAATCTCCGCCGGTGCAACAGGATCGATGAGCGCTCTGCTGGAATTCTGGTATCCGATGTAATCGTAGATTTTCGCATGTATCTGCACTGTATCTGTTGTGCCCCACCAGTTGTTGTAAGCATTCACATCAGTAATACCATAGATAGCTACCATGAAATCGTAGTTGGTATTATCGTGAATATCGTTATTGATGACGATTGAACCACTTGGACAGATTACTCCATTGCTGTTGCCGGTTACAATATTGCTGTCTATAGTAAACAAAGAATCCATACATGCGATGCCCGCATTAACATAAGGAGGGGCCGTTGGCAGTGTTCCGAATCCATTTCCTGTAACCGTATTGTGACTCACTACGTTAATGCCTGCGGCACCCGTTAAAAATATTCCGCTTTGTTTACTAGTGGTAATAGCATTTCCATAAATTGTCCAAATACCACACGCTGTTATTCCGCTTCCCTCAGCATTTTCTACCGTATTGTTAATTATCTGACCGTTTCCATTAACCAATATATTCCCTCCCCCACTAATATTGTTCGATGATATCGATAAGAAAACACCGTAAGTTAGACATCCAATACCTCCACCATCACTAATATTGTTTAATGATATTGTTGTTGAATATCCGGAGTTTCTACCCCATCCGTCAAAGCCAAGATAACTTCCTGAAAAAGAATTTGCTGTTATTGTCTGATTACCCCCAAAAAAAGAAACCCCACCGATGCCAACAAACCTGTTTCCTTCGATAATCCAACCATCATTCCAAAAATTACAATTGCCCCCTTGTTGAAAAATATTCCCCCTGATTAAGCCATATACTTGTGCATTAAAAGTTAGAGATGAAAAATTTATGACCCTGCAACTATCAAGAATTATTGTATCTCCGATACAATCCCATGGAGTACCATCATTAGGTGTTATTGCCTCCATATTGATCAGATCGCAATATTTTAAATGAAAAGAAGACACATTGTCTAATGTCATCGTTCCTCCGATTGTTGTTGCATCAGAAGAATTGACGGTAAATACAATCCTTTTCAAAGCAGTACCCTCCGCAAAAAAAGACCCAGACCCGTTTATCACGATTC
>JBEKUX010000086.1:0-8387 GCA_049514575.1 Chitinispirillaceae bacterium
AAGAATAATCACTTCCGAAACAATTTGATCCTTTTTAATCATCCGAAGGACGTCAATGCCGCTTATTTTCGGCAAAATGATGTCAAGTAAAACGACGTGATAAAAATCTTCATGTATGCGGGTTAAAGCGTCTTCACCGTTATCGACCACCTCCACTGTATATCCCGTACGCGTCAGCTCATTTCCCAGCAATATCCGCAAAGATTCCTCATCATCAACAACCAGTATTTTACCCTTGGTACTCATTCGTTACCTCCAGATACCGTTTCCGAATAGCGAGGAATCTCAAGCCGTACCGTTGTTCCATTGCCGACCTCGCTTGCGATGTCGATCCGTCCGTTCAACTCCTCCATTACCTTGTAGCAAATGGCAAGTCCCATACCCATACCTTTTCCCGCCTCCTTGGTGGTAAAAAAAGGATTAAAAACGTTAGCAAGTACCGCTGCTGTCATTCCCGGACCGTTATCGCGAACCGTCACTACCGCGTATTTCGTTTTATTTACATCAGCGACAGGTGAAATGGTAACGATGGCTCCAGAGCCACAGAAGTCGATGCAATTAGTAAGCAGGTTGACAAATACCTGATCGAGCCTGACAGAGTCCGCCCGCACCCAGAGATCCTCCTGTATTTCGTTTATAATAGTAATATCGAACCGTAGTGCACGTATATTTACAAATTTCAGTGCATTAACAACACTGGCGAGAAGGGAAACTCGACCGATCCTCGATTCACCGTTCTCCCGTGCGAACCGGTGAAGATATTCGATGATATCGCGGCACCGGATCGTCTCATTGTGGATAATCTGAAGATACGAGCCAAGTTCTTTTATGTCAATTTCCTCGTTGTTGTTGATGCGCACAAGCAAAGCGCTTGAAAACCCTAAAATAGCGGTAAGCGGATTGTTTATTTCATGTGCAACGCCCGATGCGAGAGTACCGATTGAAGCAAGATGCGCCGAACGATACAATTGTTTACGTGCTGCTTTTTTTTCTTCTTCGATGTCGAGCCTCTGAGTCATACTTTCTATTGCCAGAACGATCGTTCCGCCTTTATTTATTGTATTAACGACTACCGCCCTGACTCTTGTTTTCAACGGTTTATCGGAACCGGGCACCGCAAATTCAAAGTCGTTCTGCTGCGGCACCGGATCTGCCTGGACTACAGAACCGAGAAATTTATGAAAAAGAGACCGGTCGTCAGGACTCAGATACGATATCACGTTAATCCTTTCAACCGCATCTTTCGAAACATGAAAGAAATCGCTGAAATACTTATTGCAGTTGATAATGGTTCCGTCAGGCTGCACGGAAACACAAGGTAAAGGAAAAATATCCCACACCCGGCGACAGGTATCTTTCTCTGGTATGGCCGTATCAAGTTTATCCGAGGAGTTCATAACAATGGTTTTTAACCTTTTTAAGCGCTTTTCCACGATGACTGATCGCATGTTTCTCTTCTGGTTCCAATTCGGCAAATGTCCGTGAAAAACCAGCGGGTATAAACAGCGGATCGTAGCCAAACCCTTTAACACCTCGGGGGGCAAACCCTATCGTCCCCTCGCAAGTGCCTACAGCCGAAAAATAGCTATCAGCCGAGGTACAAAGCGCCACGACACATGTAAATCGTGCAGTCCTGCGTTCAGGCGCTATTCCCTCAAGGAGCTTCATCAATTTACGGTTGTTCGCTTCGTAATCCGCATTCTCCCCATCAAATCTCGCACTTCTGATACCCGGCATGCCGCCGAGAGCATCAACCTCCAGACCCGAATCGTCAGCGAGTATCCATCTATTTTTTCCTTCTACACTTTTTTGACTGAACACCCACGCAGCTTTTTGCAGTGCGTTTTCCAGAAAAGTACTTCCGGTTTCCGGTATTACAGGGATTGGGTTCCAATAATCAGCCAGCGAAGAAAGCGTCACGGGGAGATCGAAAAGCAGCTCACCGATCTCCCGGAGTTTACCCTTGTTCCCGGTTGCAACAATAATTTCCTGCATCAGCCGGCTACTATGTTTACGAGTTTTTTCGGTACTACAATCACTCTGCGTACGGTTTTTCCCTCCAGGTGCGGCTTGACCTTTGTAACTTCAAACGCCGACTTCTGCAGCTCTTCCTGCGACGCATCGGGGGATGCAAGAAAATCGCCGCGTAATTTACCGTTCACCTGCACCACAATCGTCACCTGTTCAAATGCCGTCAACGCTTCATCATATACGGGCCATGTTTGCGCGAGCAGGAAACCCTTTTTCCCCATCCGTTCCCACATCTCATCACCGAGATGCGGGGCAAAGGGAGCAACCAGCTTGACGAGCGTTTCCAGATCTTCCTGCGTAACGCCCGCTAAAGAAAGCTCATTCACATATTCCATGAGCCGCGCAATAGCGGTATTGAACTGCATTCTATCAAGGTCGCAATGCACCTGTTTTATCGTACGGTGTCTAAGCCGTTTATGGGGGTCGCCGGACAATAATTTCGCTTGGTCGAACTCTTCCACCAGACGCCAGACCCGTCGCAGGAAACGGTTGCACCCTTCGATGGCGCGCGGGTCCCATGGTTTGGGAAGATCAAATTCGCCCATAAACATCTCATACAGCCTCAGCGTGTCAGCACCCCATGTGCGTATCACATCGTCCGGGTTCACTCCGTTGAGTTTGCTCTTTGCCATTTTTTCGATTTCACTTATTAACTTCTCCCCGGTAACCCTCAGGTACGGCACGTCATTTTTGAAATCAACCCCGGAAAATTCGTGATATTTCCCCGCATCATCGGTAAAGGTGCGGGCCAGCACCGTACCCTGATGCCGCAGCTTTTTAAACGGTTCCTTGGTTGACACTAGGCCAAGGTCGTACAGCACCTTGTGCCAAAAACGCGCATAGAGCAGATGAAGTACCGCATGCTCGGCGCCGCCGACATACAGATCGACATTCATCCACTGTTTTTCCGCTGTTTTCGACCATGGTTCTTTATCATTCTTCGGGTCAAGATAACGGAGATAATACCAGCACGATCCGGCCCACTGCGGCATGGTGTTTGTTTCCCGCTTTGCACTCCCACCGCATTTCGGGCAGGTGGTCTTGAGCCATTGCTCTATCGTAGCAAGCGGTGATTCACCGGTACCGGAGGGTTCATATCGTTCGACCTCAGGCAGTGTGACCGGAAGTTCCTCTTCCGGAACCCCGATGGGGCCGCATTTCTGGCAATGTACGATCGGTATCGGTTCTCCCCAGTAGCGTTGACGGGAGAAAAGCCAGTCACGCAAACGGTACGTTACCGCCGCTTTGCCCAGCTTCTGTGATGCCAGCCTTTTGGTAATTTTCTTTATTGCATCAACGGTCGGCAAACCGTCAAGATCTCCGGAATTGACCGCGATCCCTTCTTCAATATAGGCGGCATCAGGAAGCGTTGACTTTCCATCAACCGGCTTCACCACCTCGATAATCGGCAGCTTGAACTTTGTTGCGAACGCAAAATCACGTTCGTCATGTGCAGGAACCGCCATTATGGCACCCGTACCATAGGTGGACAGCACATAGTCGGCTATCCAGACCGGGATTCTCTGTCCATTAACCGGATTTAACGCATAGCCTCCGGTAAATGCGCCGGTCTTCTCCTTGGCGAGATCGGTACGCTCTAGATCGCTCTTGCATCTCGCCTGTTCCTGATATGCAACAATTGCGCTGCGCTGTTCGGATGTCGTTATACGTTCGACAAGTTCATGTTCCGGGGCAAGCACCATGTAGGTGGCACCGTAAAGCGTATCAGGCCTTGTGGTAAAGACGCGGAGTTCACGGCCTTCGGCACCACCTCCGTTCACGCGGAACACCACTTCCGCACCTTCGGACCGTCCGATCCAGTTCTTCTGCATGAGCAGCGTTGACTCAGGCCAATCGACTTCAGCAAGATCCTCAAGCAGGCGGTCGGCGTACTGGGTGATGCGCAATAACCATTGCCGAAGGGCTTTGCGTTCTGCGGGGGTTCCGCACCGCTCGCACCGTCCGCCTTTCACTTCTTCATTGGCAAGGCCGGTTTTGCATGAAGGACACCAGTTGATCGGCATAACACCTTCATAGGCCAACCCTCTTTTAAAAAGCTGAAGAAAAATCCACTGGGTCCACTTATAGTAATAAGGATCGGTAGTGTTTACTTCCCTGCCCCAGTCGTAGCAGAACCCGACGGAATCGATCTGACGGCGGAAGTTAGCGATTGCCTGTTCGGTGGTTATCCGCGGATGGATTCCTGTCTTTATCGCGTAATTTTCTGCCGGCAATCCGAAAGCATCCCAACCCATGGGATGCAGTACATTGTATCCCTGCATCCTTTTCCACCGGCTGATGATATCAGTAGCGGTATAGCCTTCGCAGTGCCCGACGTGCAATCCGGAACCGGAAGGATAAGGGAACATATCGAGGGCGTAGAATTTCGGTTTTGACGGGTCATTGACGGTAATGTGCAGTCCGGCCTCGGCCCAGCGCCGCTGCCATTTAGGTTCGATTTCCAAGTGGTCGTATTTTGCCATTAAGAGCTCCGGATTTATGAATTAATGAAGAGATAAGAAAATAGATTATAAACTGAGAGCAAATTTAACCTGCTCGGTTTCGACAATCACAGGCATTTTAACCCGTTTATTTGTGCGTTTTTGAATTTACCTGTGAAGAATTGATGACTGTATCGAGCTTCGTAAGAAATTGCGCGATCGTCTTTGCTCGCGCCTCATCGCCCGCGGACTTTGCCGATGCAAGGGCCTTCTGAAGAACCGAACCAGCATCTGTCAATTGCCCTTTTTGCCAGAGGGCAAAAGCAAGGTTTGTAAGTGCGCCGATTTCCTCAGGGTTTATTTCCAATGCCTTCTGGTAATGAGCAATAGCCTCGTCTGTACGTCCCATTTTTGCAAGCATGGCACCCAGGTTGTTGTGCGCGTCGGCATCATTGGGGGCAAGTTCCACTGCCTTCAGGTAATGAGCCATAGCCTCATCTGTTCGTCCTTTGTCCGCAAACAGAGTGCCGAGGTTGATATGGGCGTAGGCATTATTGGGGTTAAGTTCCACTGCCTTCAGGTAATGTGCCTTGGCCTCATCTGTTCGTCCCCTGTCCGTAAACAGAACGCCAAGGTTGTACTGAGCATCCCCATAATTGGGGTTGATTTCCACTGCCTTCAGCAATTGAGCCATGGCTTCATCGGTTCGTCCCTTGTCCGCAAGCAAATGGCCGAGGTTATTATGCGCTAACCAGCAATTATCGTTCCTTGTAACGGTCGTCCGGTATAGTGTCTCGGCATTGGTATATATCCCGCTCTGCTTCCAACTCTGCAGGAAAAGAACCGACAGCAGTAGGCTGCAAAAAAGCGGTTGTACCGGCCGCCGCAACCTCTCCTTCAACAGGCCGGTTCCCTGAACAATAACGGCCCCTCCAGCCGCTATCGGACCTATGCTCGCAAGATACAGGAAGTGGTCCGCGACAAAGGAAAAACGGAAGAAATTTACGTTTAAAAAACCCAGTGCAGGGAAAAGCGTTACTGCAAAATATAGCAGTACTGCCAGGGGTGTACGGGAACGTTCGCGCATCGCCCAGAATAGAACGGCTATGAGCAGAACCGTTGCGGGAAACAGGTACTGCCACACGGCAGCGGCATCAATATGCCACCGCGGGTAGATAAGAATAAGGTTGTCAGGCCACAGGAGTTTGTAGAAGTAAAACCAGAATGCCCGGCCCGCGATCAGGCATCGGTCAATAAAAGCGAGATTAAAGTCCGTGCCCTCGGCGCCGACGAATCTTCGTTCCACCCACGCCGTGAACAGGCCCGAGATTATTCCGATAGCAAAAAAAGGCAATAAGGGCATACTATCGCGTTTCCACCCTATTCTTCCACGCATCCACCAGAAAACCGCAAGCAGCGCCCCCGGCAGGGTGACGATAGCACTCTTTGCGAGCAGGCCAAAGAGAAAAAGCAAGAGGGAAATGATATAGTGTTTCATCCCCCGTTTGTTATCGAACTTCAGGTACATCAAAGCAGCGGCGAGGAAAAAGACGCCTGACAGGGTGTTCTTCAGTTCCGTCATCCATGCTACGGATTCAACCATCACCGGATGAAGAGCAAATATCCCGCCGGCAAGCCAGGCGGCTTCGCCGGGTATGCCGAGTCTCCGTAAGATTCTCACTAAAAGTAGCGCGGAAAAAACGTGGAGCAGAATAGAGAGCAGATGGTAGCCAAGAGTCGATGCGCCCCACAGATGATATTCCATCCAGAAAACCGTGTACACCAGCGGATAATACTGCGGCATTGCACTGGGCTGAGTCCAGATGCTTGCGAGGCCAGCGACCGACCCGAATTCAGGCTTTGACAGGTTTATATCATCGTCCCAGACTGGCTTGCCATTCCATACCGGCCGGTAGGCAAGGAATGTGGCGGAGACCAACAGTAACCCCAAAACCAAATCGCGGTTCCATGAGAACGGTAGTGTTGGTTTCACCATAAGGCCCTATTTAATTTTGGTAATTAATTTGGTAATTAATATAGAAATGCTGTGCTTCTTCATAACCAGCCTTCTCACTCTCCGTTCCCCCTGAAATACTCAATCGTCCTCTCGAGCCCCTCCTCAAGTTCAATTTTCGGCTTCCATCCTCCCAGTTTCTTCTTCGCAAGCGAAATATCCGGCTGCCGCTGTTTAGGATCGTCGGATAATCGTCTCATTTTTTGATGTTTTTTTGTCTTCAATCCCACAGTAACTTGTGAGTGGGGCACACAGGTGCACAGCGCTGAAATATCGGCGCCCACCCCCTACCCAATCAAAAGCTTTTCTTCCTGAAAAATTGTTCAAAAAAATCTTGATTTTTATATCTATACTGCTGTTATCTTCACATCCTCCATCAGCTGCCATACTTCATCCCGTACGACTGAATGTGGTCCCTCATGCATGGCCTTTGACGCTCCACACGCAGTCGCAAGACGGCAGGTCTCAGAAAAAGAAAATCGTCGTTTCCAGGCAACCAGAATTCCGGCCATAAGCGCATCACCGCATCCAACAGTATCGACGGTCTTGACCTGTGGCGGCACACAAAGTAGGCAATCACTTTCATGGAGCGCGATCATGCCGTCCGACCCAAGAGAAATAAAAACATACGGGACTCCTCTGTCCAATAGTTTTTTCCCTTTGAGCGCCATGTGATGTACCCCTTTGATCTGCTCATCATAGAAATCTTCGAGTTCAATAATGTTCGGTTTGAGCGCCAAGGGTTTTGCCCGTACACCGAGCCGTAGCGCCTTACCGCGTGTATCAAGAAACGTGTCGATACCAACATCTTTACATGATTTTATCATTTTTGCATACAAGTCATCGTTTAATCCGGCGGGAATGCTTCCGGAAAAACACCAGGAATCACCTGCAGACAGATGAGCGCCAACAAACCGCAGAAATTCATCCTGCACCTGCGACGGCAACACCCCTGATGCGCTATTGACGTGTGTTGCCATTCCGCAGTTTCGTTCGATAATCGTCGCATTTATGCGGACATCACCCGGCGTCGGGAAAAAATGGTGTTGCATGCCTTCACTTTCAATATACGAAACGAACTGCTGTCTGTCCCGTTCAGGCATGACCCCGATAACACAAGCTTCCTCGCCCAGCATACGCACGACTCGCGCGACATTGATCCCTTTTCCCGCAGGATACCGGTGACACGATACATCACGCAGCATGCTTCCGGAGACGAAGCTGTCGATCGAATAAATCAAATCAATCGCAGGATTCAAAAGAGTGCAGTAAATCAAACCCGTTCACTCCCTTGTCTGATGAGTGATAATATGCTGGATAGAAAATACTATGAAAGTCCGTTTAAGGGGAACGGAAACGCTTTATCACCGGGAAAAATAACGAATAAATGATCGCTTCCCTATTTATCGTATAACCATTTTCCTGATTTCTCAGAAAGTCCGGAATCATTCCCACGAATTAAAGCCGTTCATTTTTACTTTTCTCTTGAATTTACTCTTCTTTACACATCGGTCTATATCAATAAACCGGGGCAACAGGTCGATATGGGCTTTATGGACATAAAAACGATTTAATCCATCGAACATCGCAAACACGTAATTGTTGTCCATTAATAATTTTTCCCACGCCATGTACGAAGGGGTTTCGGTCATCGGTTCAGTCGCTTCAATGCATAAAACAAACGGTTTATACTTAACCAGATCAATGCTTTGAAGAACCTGCTTTTCAAAGCCTTCGACATCGATGGTGATAAAGGTTATTTCCGGCGGTGAACCCTTTGCAAGGATTTTATCAAGCGTCATTACCGGTACGGAAATTTCCTTGAAATTAATGCCTCTCTCTTTTTTTAATTTCTCTGCATCTTCTTTATCAAAAGTCGAAAGGCCCTGTGAGCCGCTATC
>JBEKUX010000087.1:0-8252 GCA_049514575.1 Chitinispirillaceae bacterium
GAAAGCCGACCGAGCGAAAGTGCTCCCGCATTAAAAATCTCTGGAGGGAAGGGTACGGCGCGGGAAAGAAAGCATACGGAATCCAAGGCTATGAGGAAAACATTTTTAACATTCGGCAGCCCGGCAATCGGCGAGGAGGAAATCGCCGAAGTGCTCGACACCATTAAATCCGGGTGGCTCGGCACCGGTCCCAAAACCGGGCGGTTCGAGCGCGAGTTCGCCGAGTACCT
Organism: Chitinispirillaceae bacterium; assembly: GCA_049514575.1. Classification (GTDB taxonomy): domain Bacteria; phylum Fibrobacterota; class Chitinivibrionia; order Chitinivibrionales; family Chitinispirillaceae; genus BOG-1184. The sequence goes on from JBEKUX010000087.1 coordinate 231, forward strand.
GAACGTCAAGCACTGCGTCGCGGTCAGCTCCTGTACTGCGGCGCTGCACCTTTCCATGCTCGCGGCCGGAATCAAGCCCGGCGACGAGGTCATCGTACCGGCAATGACCTTCTGCTCCACCGCCAATGCTGTGATTCACGCAGGAGCAAAACCGGTCTTCGCAGACATCGAACTGCCGGGCATGACCATCGATCCTTCGGACGTTAAAAAGAAAATCACGCCCAGGACAAGAGCGATTCTTCCCGTGCATTTCCACGGCAGGCCTGCGGACATGGACGCGCTCCGTTCCCTTGCTGACAGGCACAAGCTGGTCCTGATCGACGACGCGGCCCACGCGATCGAAACACGGTACCGGGGTAAAACGATGGGAAATCTCGGTGACATCACCTGTTTCAGTTTTTATGTCACAAAGAACATGACCACGGTTGAGGGCGGCATGGTGGCGACCGGCCGCGAAGACTGGGCCGACCGCATCAAAGTCCTCGCCCTTCACGGCATGAACAAGGACGCATGGGCGAGGTTTTCCGACAAAGGGTATAAACACTACGAAGTCGTGTCCGCTGGTTTCAAGTACAACATGACCGATCTCCAGGCCTCGTTCGGGCTCCATCAGCTTCGCCGGCTCGAACAGAACCTTGCGCGCCGCGAAACAATCTGGAAAACCTACAACCATGCCTTTACGCATGCTTTTACGGAACTGCCGCTGCTGCTGCCACCCGACCCTTTGCCGGACACCCGTCACGCTCGCCATATCTACGCAATCAGAACAACCGGCGACTCGCCGATTGACAGAGATGAACTCATGAATGAACTCTACAAAAGGAACATCGGCACCGGTGTGCACTACACCGCGCTTCATCTACACAGATATTACCGGGAAAACTTCGGATATAAAAAAGGCGATTTCCCGAACGCCGAAGCGGTCGGCGCTTCCACGCTTTCGCTTCCGCTTTCGGCGAAACTCACGGACAATGATGTGCAGTACGTAATCGACGCGGTAAAAGAAAGTCTGCTGTCCTAGGTTATGCCAGAAAATAGAAGCCCGCTTATCCGCCTTAAAAATCTGCCGCTTGAAAAAGTACAGGCAGCGATCATGGGTACCGGCGAACCCGCGTTCAGGGCCAAACAGGTCATTAAATGGGTCTATCAGAAACGGGTCGATTCGTTTGATGCGATGAACAACATTTCCAAAGTGACGCGGCAGAAGCTGGCCGATTCTTTCACCATCGAAAAGCTGAAGATCGCGGCCATCTATGAATCGCAGAACAACGACGCAGTGAAATTCGGTTTCCAGCTCCGCGACTCACCTTATATGGTTGAAAGCGTGCTGCTTATTGACGACGACCGGCGCACTGCCTGCCTTTCAAGCCAGCTCGGCTGCGGCCTGGGATGCACCTTCTGCGAAACCGGACGTCTCGGCTTTATTCGCAACCTGTCTCAGGAGGAAATTGTCGGCCAGATCATCGGGATCAACGACTATCTCGCGGATCATAAAGACAAACTGATTACCAATATCGTGTTCATGGGTATGGGCGAGGCGCTTTCAAATTTCGAAAATTTCAGGTCAAGTCTCGCCATTATCATGGACAATGACTGCTTCAACATCGGTGGCCGCAGAATCACGGTATCAACGGCCGGGGTGGTCCCGTCTATCGAACGGCTCATGACCGAAGGGCTGAATGTCGGCCTTGCCATATCGCTTAACGCCTTTTCAAACAGACAACGTGACCTGATTATGCCTGTCAATAAAAAGTACCCGATTGAAACGCTGGTAACTATTGCAAAACGCTATTTTGAAAAAACCGGACGGAGGGTCACGTTTGAATACGTGGTACTATCGGGGGAAACCGATACGCCAGAAGCTGCACTCGCGCTTAAAAAACTTTTAGGCGGCGTCATCTGCAAAATCAATCTTATTCCGATAAATCCGACTTCCGGCAGCGATGCCGTTCCCCCGACGCATCGCCAGCTGATGACGTTTGCCGACCGATTGCACCAGCTCGGCCTTGCCGCTACCGTCCGCGCCAGCCGGGGCCGGGACATCAGCGGCGCTTGCGGCCAATTGACGGCAAGGAAAATTATTAAATAATATTTTCAACAATAGAACAATAGGGACGGTGGCAAATTAGTTAAATAGCGACCTGTCTTTTCTTGACGATTTCGCGTCCGGATTGAACCATTGCCGAGATTGCCGCGTTTCCGACACCCAGGTACTCCGCAATCCTGCTCACGGGTGCGTTATATGTTTTAGAGGCTATGAATGCGAACGTTTTCCGCGCTTCGGATGGCGTCCCGCCACGGTGTCGTCTCCGCAGCAGTTCAACAGGTACGTTGAAAACGGCGCGTATCGTTTCAGCGATACCGTCAAACCTGCCGCCTTCACGCTCAAAGCGGCTGATACGCAACCGATGTGCCTGTGCGGATGCGGTCACCTCTCTAACGAATTTCTGATCTCCAATCACCCAGCAGGTCGCTTTCCTTCCCGATTCCGATCCGGCATTACTCTTTCGCACCAGGTCAATTATCGTATCAGTGTCCGCGCCTTCTTTTAATCCATCACGCAGGAATCGACAATATGATGCCCGCGCTTCAACATCGGTACGGCTGAACCGGCGAAACACTGCCCCCGCATCCTGAAATTTCCTTGTACTTTCCCCCATCAACACGCCATGACCGCACCACCGGTATCTCGCAAGCGTATGAAGATTTTTGCAGATACCGGCACGTACCGGGTTTAGGTGTATGTAACGCACAAGTTCCTGAACATAGTTCTGGTCCTGCGTAACAATCGACTTGTATCTATCCATGAATAAGGGGCCGCGGCGGGCCGTCTTTTTCCCGTGATACTGAGCATAAAGCATATTCAACGGCTTCATGATCTCCCATAGCTCCACATCACCACTACGAAGCACCAGGTGATAATGGTTGCTCATGAGGACCCATGCGTAACACCGGGTATTTGTACGGGTCAGGCAGGTATCGAGAAGCGTGAGGAAATACTCCCGATCAGCATCGTCGGGAAACAACCGATAGCTTTCGAGACAGCGCCCCATAACATGATACACCGCACCGGGGACACTTAATCGCGCTTTGCGTGGCATACGTTAAATATATACGTCCCTAAATACTTATTATTCGTTTGACGTGTCAAGTTGCACGTTATATTTACTTAGTAGATAATAACAGCTGAAAAAGGCGGGAGATATGAACCAATCGATTTGTAATCGGCATCAGACAATAAAAACTTGCCTGTATCTTTCATTCTCTTTAATTATGCTGCTGTTTGCCTGTTCAAAGGACAGCAATCCGGCTGACACAACAACAGCACCAATGCTGTATTCGCCGGCAAACAACGCAGTTTGTCAGAGTATGTCATTAGAACTGAAATGGACGACCGTAGCTGATTCATCGCTGTACGAAATACAGGTTGCCACAGACAATAATTTTTTCAGCATCATGCTCGATGATTCGACCCTGGTTGCCGATTCAACGATTGTATCGGGGCTGTGCAAAGGCACGACCTATTACTGGAGGGTAAGGGAAAAAAACGGCGTTGCAGCAGGTTCATGGACAAATCCTTTTAATTTCACAACTTTTATAGCAGCTCCCGATCTGGGGATTCCTGACAATGGCGGCCTTTACCAGCCGTTAACACCAACGTTGTACTGGAACCCGGCGAACAGCGCATCGACCTATCGTGTCCAGGTATCGACGACAGCCGCATTCAGCAGTACCGTTATAGATGATTCCTCGGTGACCGGTACTTCAAAAAATATCAGCGCCACTCCACCGCTTTTAAACAACACCACGTACTACTGGCGCGTGTCAGCTTCAGCAAGCGGCCAATGCACAAGCGACTGGTCGGATATTTTTTCATTTACGACCGGAGTTGCCGCGCCGTTTATTGAATATCCCATGGATTATGCAATTCTTATTCCGGACACGCTTACGGTACTTTGGTATGCGTCACCCGGAGCGACGATGTATTATATGCAGCTGTCAACAGACAGCACCTTTTCAACGGCATTTGTCGTCAATGATTCAACCGCCTCGACGCACTACGCCATCACTTCGCCGCTTTCGGCAAATGAGGTGACCTATTTCCTGCGGGTGCGCGTCTCAACATCGCAGGGTTTAAGCGCATGGTCGGGAAGGCATAAATTCCAGACGTGGCTGATGCCGGCGCCGACCTTATTAACTCCTGCCGACGGTGCAAGCGGCGTTTTGCTTACCGACTCGCTGAAATGGAACAAACCGGTGAGCAACTGGAACTGGGTAAGCTCGTACCATGTGCAGGTGTCCACCGTCTCGGATTTTTCATCGAATGTGGTCGTGGACAATACCGTATCAGATACCGTTTCCGCAGCCCTTGGTTCGCTTTCATCGGGAACGTACTACTGGCGCGTTGCGTCGATAGACATTCTATCGCGGCAAAGCGCCTGGTGGTCTGCGGTGTGGTCATTCACGATTCCCTAGAGTGGTATTGAAGGGGCAGCAAAAAACAGAAGGCTCCGGGTAGTTAGGAAAATGCCGAAGCTCGGAATTGAACCGAGATGGTATTGCTACCGCTGGATTTTGAGAAGTCCCAAGCGGTAGTGTAACCCGTAGAGGTTACAAAGTTACACAGTCACGGCCTTTAAAAGTACGGGGGCAGAGTACGGGATATTGGGACGGTGGCAAATTAGTTAAATAGCGATCTGTCTTTTCTTAACGATCTCGCGTCCGGATTGAGCCATTGCCGATATGCTATTCGCGGTACTCCTGAAACTGATCGCTGAAATTATGGACTTATGGACATACCGGAGCGTATCTTAACGACAGGAGAAAACATCAAATCTGGCTCTAACAATCATCCATCAAAAGTCTTTGGCAAGTGAATAAGTACTAAAGGAGCGATAGCGATATGGACTTTCTCGATCTGGTGAAAAAAAGACGTTCCGTCCGGAGTTATCTTGACAAACCCGTAAGCGACGCCGTGCTCGAAAAGGTGCTCGAAGCCGGCAGGCTGGCGCCGTCGGCCTGCAACAACCAGCCGGGGGTATTTATCGTCCTCAAGGACCAAGCTTCACGAAGCAAGCTCGAAAGTGTTTATAACAGAAACTGGTTTTTACACGCACCGGTCATTATCGCCGTCTGCTGCGACCGTTCCGTCTCATGGAAAAGGGCCGACGGCAGGGACTATGGCGACGTCGATGCCGCCATCGCCCTCGACCACATGACCCTGGCCGCGGCTGAAGCGGGCCTCGGCACCTGCTGGATTGGAGCCTTCAATGCCGCTCAAGCAAAAAAAGTACTCATGCTCCCCGCGAATATTGATCCTATAGCCTTCACCCCTCTGGGCTATCCGGGCCTGGAAGCGCAATCGCCGAAAAAACGCAAGGCAATAGATGATATTGTGTTCTGGGAATACTACGACAGTGGAAAACAGTAACCTACTTTACGCGGCGGATGACTTTTACCTGCCAAAATCGTATTTTTAGGCGAATGACTTCTGATATTGTTACGTTGTTTTGATTTCAACGCGACAGAATCCCGTGGGTGGGGGTAAAACGAAGTGCGTTTCAGCACAATGGTGCCCGCCCCCTACCCCGTAGACAGCCTTTAGCAAATAAAAACAGGCTTATTATGACTTCGAAAACTCTTCCTTTCACAAAAGCACAGATCGAACGGATCATTGAAAAATATCCGACGCCTTTTCACATTTACGATGAACACGGTATCCGTGAAAACGCAAAAACCATGAACAGGGCTTTTGCCTGGGCCCCGGATTTCAAGGAATATTTTGCTGTCAAGGCCACGCCCAATCCGTTCATCATGAAAATATTCCAGCAGGAAAACATGGGCGCCGACTGCAGTTCCCTCCCTGAGCTTTTGCTTGCGGAACGCTGCGGCATTACGGGTGAAAATATCATGTTCACCTCGAACGATACGCCTGCGCAGGAATATGTAAAAGCACGCGAACTCGGGGCGATCATCAATCTCGACGACCTCTCGCATATTCCCTTCCTCGAAAACTATGCAGGGATCCCTGATTCCCTCTGCCTGAGATACAATCCCGGCCCTCTGCGCAGCGGCAACGCCATCATCGGCAACCCGCAGGAGGCGAAATACGGTTTTACCCGTGAGCAGCTTTTCGAAGGCTACCGAATCCTCAAAGAGAAGGGCGTGCGGCGGTTCGGCCTTCATGCCATGATAGCATCCAACGAACTCGATCCGAATTATTTCATAGAAACCGCCCGTATGCTGTTCGAACTGGTGGCCGAACTGAGTCGTACGACAGGCACAAAATTTGACTTTGTCAATATCGGCGGCGGCATTGGCATCCCCTACCGGCCCGAACAGAAAGCGGTGGACATCAAGGAGGTATCGGAAGGCATACGCCGCGTTTATGAAACAATCATCGGCGCACAGGGGTTGCATCCGCTTAAACTCTTCATCGAATGCGGTCGCTTCATGACCGGCCCTTACGGTTATCTCATTTCGACGGTGGTGCACCTCAAAGACATTTATAAAAAATTCGTCGGCCTCGACGCCTGTATGGCCGACCTGATGCGGCCGGCCATTTATGGGGCATACCATCACATTACGGTGCTCGGCAAGGAACACGATCCCCCTGCCCGCCTGTACGATGTCACCGGATCGCTGTGCGAGAACAATGATAAATTCGCAATTGACCGGAAACTCCCGGAAATCGAAGTGGGCGACATCATGGCGATCCATGATACGGGTGCGCACGGCCACGCCATGGGATTCAACTACAACGGCAAGCTCAGGTCCGCGGAATTATTGCTCAGAGAAAACGGAGAAGTTATTCAGATAAGACGTCCTGAAACGATAGACGATTATTTCTCCACACTCGATTTCAAGGGACTGGGAAATTATAAATAACTGCAAAGGAGCTGCTTTGAGCGACCAGGAACTGAAACTTCGCTATGGATGCAATCCCCATCAGTCACCTGCCCGGGTGTATCTGAAGAACGGAAAACTGCCCATCAAGGTATTAAACGGTTCTCCCGGTTACATCAATCTGCTCGACGGGCTTAACTCATGGCAACTCGTGCGGGAGCTGTGCGAAGCGCTTGATCTTCCGGCGGCCGCATCGTTCAAGCACGTGAGCCCGGCTGGCGCCGCAGTCGCGGTACCGCTCACCAAAGAACTCAAGAGGGTCTATTTCGTAGACGACATGGAACTTTCGCCGCTTGCCACCGCCTATGCACGCGCTCGCGGCGCAGACCGCATGTCAAGTTTCGGCGACTGGGCTGCACTGTCGGAACCCTGCGATGTCGCCACGGCGCAGCTTCTGAAACGCGAAGTTTCGGACGGCATCATCGCGCCGGGGTATGAACCCGGCGCTCTTGAAATCCTGCGCCAGAAAAAAAAAGACGCCTATGGCGTCGTTGAAATTGACGCGAACTATTTCCCGCCGGAAACAGAAACCCGGGAAGTGTTCGGCGTCACTTTTGAGCAGAAACGGAACAATGTCAAAATCACCGCCGATACGCTGAAAAACATTGTCACCGAAAAAAAAGACTTGCAGGCCGAAACGCGGCGCGACCTTATCCTGGCCCAGATAGTTCTGAAATACACCCAGTCAAATTCGGTCTGTTTCGCGCTCGGCGGACAGGTGGTCGGCGTCGGCGCAGGTCAGCAGTCACGCATTCACTGCACGCGGCTTGCGGCAGCCAAGGCCGATAAATGGTTCCTGCGGCAACACCCCATGCTGGTCGGTCTGGAGTTCAAAGAGGGCATCGGCAGGCCCGAGCGGGACAACGCTATTGACAAGCTCCTTGAAGAGGATCTTACGCCGGCCGAGAGATACGTATGGCAGGAAAGTTTCGTCACAACGCCCGACACGCTCTCGCCGGACCAGCGCAAGGAATGGATCAATCTGTTTTTCGGGGTATCACTCGGATCGGACGCTTTTTTCCCGTTCCGCGACAACATCGACCGCGCCCAGCAGAGCGGCGTCCGCTATATCGTACAACCCGGAGGCTCTGTCCGCGACGATCTCGTCATTGAAGC
>JBEKUX010000088.1:0-8077 GCA_049514575.1 Chitinispirillaceae bacterium
TACAGCAACAAAAACTGCCGCTACACCGGAAACACCCACTGTGCAGGCGGTTCCGGCGCCGGCTGCAACACCGCCGTCACAACCGGGCGGCTCCGCCGTAACGGCATCACCGTCGTCAAATATCACTGCTCCTCCCGCAGCTACGGAGTCCGGTGAGTTCAAACCTCTTTCGCCTTCGGTTCCTTCCAAACCGGTAGTTCAAACGCCTATCGCAGCCCCGCCCAATCAAATTGCATCGGTAAAGCAACAAAGGCCGGCCTCAAGGCCGACTTTGCCGGATAATATCCCTGTCAATAAGGCGCCAGATAAACCAACGCTTTCAATTGAACAGCTGAAAACAAAATACGGAACGAACGATCCTGTTGCTATCGCACGTAATTCCCTGAAAGCCGGAAAAACGTCGGAAGCAATCATGGTTCTGGAGAATACCCCTGCCGGCGCAATTGACCCCAAGACAAAGACGCTTCTGCTTTTTGAAGCATATCTGTCAGCAGGCCGCACCAAGGATGCATTTATCATCGCCAACAGCCAGACCATTCAGGACGCACAATACGATTATCTCTGCGGCAGGCTTTATCAGGCGCTTGGCAAAAATGAATCCGCCATTAATTACTTCGAGAGTGCCCTGACAAAACCGAGCATTCTCCGGAAACCTAACGATATCAGGGATGATGCGCTTTTTTATACCGCAGCCGTCCGCACCGATATATATCGCAAGGATCCTTCTGTGGAAAACAAGGAGCAGGCTCAAAATGCCTGGGACATCGTTAAACGCATGTACAGCAGTACTCCAGGTCATCCTAGGTTTAAAACGGCAAACGAGCAACTTTCCACCATAAAATGACACAAAGGCAGGGCAAAATGATTATTCGAAAAACAGTGTTCGCTCTTCTAACCGGTTTCGCTGTTGTTGGCGCCCAGACATCCATAAGCGGCAATGTAGGCGACATGGTACTTGATTCATCGGGAAATCCGTTTATCGTGGAAAAGGATATTACAGTTCCAAAAGGGAAATCTCTTACCATCAAGGAAGGATGCGCATTGCTGTTCAAGCCGTTTACTGGTCTTATAATACAAGGTAATTGCTCGGCAAACGGAACAAAAGAACACCCCGTTATTTTCACCTCCATTAACGATTCGATATACAACAAAACCAGTACCCAACCGGCCAATGCGTTCGATTGGAACGGTATTACGGTCTCCAAAGGACCTGGCAAGGTTGCTTTTAACTTTATCGACGTCCGTTTCTCGGTATATGGAATCAAATCCCAAAATTCCGATATTATTATTATTCAGAGCACATTCAGACAGAATGGACAATTTCATTTTACCGTCAACGAGAAGATCCAGACCGTTCAGGATAATCAGCCCTTTTCTTACAATGAAATCCGGCAGACACAGACCAAGTCTCAGGTCAAAACTGAACGGTCTCGCAACTTTAAAATACTCCGTTACAGCCTTCTTGGCGTCGGGGCAGCCAGCTCAATAGGCGGTATAATTATGTCAATAAACGCCGGATCGGCCTACAGCGATTGGAAACATATCGAACAGGAAACCAACCCGCTTCCTCCGCCCGGTGAATACGAAAAACGCAGGGATAAATTCCATTCGGCCTTTACCGGGGCACTTATTCTGGACATCCTGGGCGGACTAAGCCTCGGCGGATTCGGGGTCACCTTTCTTTTTTAATGGAATCAACCGTACAGCTTTCGTTACCGCTTTTCGACCCTCCGACGTTTGATGACCTCTTACAAAGGCGCGGTGCAACGCACACGCTCTCAATTATTGCAAACCGCAGATTGAAACGGGGATGGCGTGTAACAATCCTACCCTTTTCGGGCAAACGTCAGCTTACCATTCCGTCTTACTTGATAGACGCACCGGAAGAGGTGAAAAATCTCCTGATCGATTGGGCATTGTTTTCTTGCCGACCCAAAGGTCGCTTTAATAGAAATGTCAGCGAACATCGATCGTTCCTGGAAAGAAGCATCTGGCGGTATATCGATTCCCTGCCAGACGTACCACGTCCACGATCCCGCTTTAATCCCTGCAGCTTTTCCGGAAAAACTTCCGGCAGGCGATATGATCTTCGGGAAATATTTGATTCCGTCAATCGCGTTTATTTCAACAAATCGTTAACAGCGCTGGTACGATGGGGCCGGTCAGGTTCAAAAACTTCCTACCATACAGTTAAAAGCGGTACAAACGGGCAACGGTTCAACCTGGTCATCATTGCTGACGTGTACAACAATCCTGAGGTGCCTCGATTTGCCATCGAAGGCATCATGCACCATGAAATGCTGCATATTGCGGTTCCACCGTATAAAAAGAACGGCCGTTCGGTCATGCATGGAAAAGAGTTTAAAAACAGCGAAGTTAAATTTGCCGGATTCAAGGAGTGGCGTCAATGGGAACGGCGGATACTGCCGGCATTACTGCGGCAACACAGAAGGAAATAAAAGCACTCATTAACGATTGAATTACCCGGTTGTATTTTATAGAGGATGCTTCACAACTATCTTAAAAAAACAGTCCGGTTTTATTTGTCAGGCAATCGCTGGTGGGTTCCACTCGTTTCAGGGTGCCTGTATTCCTTCGCCCTACCGCCCTTTAACCACGAAACCCATTGGTTGCTGTCCTTATTCCCTTTGCTGTGTTTTATAATTCTGCTGCCGCTCCTCGCCATTGCGACCCAGCCTTCCCTGAAACGGGCAACGATCCACCTCTACCTCTACGGTTTTGCTGCCGCACTGGGGCAATATCATTGGCTTGTATTCGATAAGGTAGAGGGCCTGTGGTTATTCGTTATTGCCGGACTTTTGTTAATCTCAATAATTATCGGTTTTTTGTACCTGGCAGCAGGTCTGCTTTTCCGTATCTCGATCCGGTTTCTGCCTAAATCGTATATCCTGATTTTCCCTGCTGTCTGGGTGGTAATTGATTATTGCCGTACGCTGGGCGATCTGGCTTTCCCATGGGCGTTTTTAGGGTATGCGATGACGCCGATACTTCCTCTTGCTCAATTGGCGTCCATAACCGGTGTATGGGGGCTGACCTTCATCATTATCCTTTCAAATATGCTTATATGGGAAATCCTGCGGAATATATTCCACAATTTTTCCTATAAAAAACATCTGCAGTTTCTAATTACTTTCACTGCGGCTATTGTTGTTATATGCTTTGGCGGATGGTACCGTATGTATCATTATACCCGTGTGTACCATCCGTCGCAAAAGATCGCGCTCCTTCAACCGAATATCGATCAGCGTCACTGGAGCAATGACATGCTTGATACCGCATTTACGGTCACTGAATCGCTGATTTTAAAATCAGCGGAAAACAAACCTGATATAATGATTTTACCCGAAAGTGCACTGCTCTGCTATATCACCCACCGCCGTATCTATCAGGAACGCCTTTCCACTGTGGTACGCCGTTCAAGAATACCCTTGATTTTCGGCTCGCTTGACTGGGAGCAGGCGCCATCCGGATCGTATTACGATTATTACGTTTATAATACCGCCTTTTTTATCGATACCGGTGCGATGGACTTCACCCCCTATCATAAGATGCGACTGGTGCCCTTCAGCGAAGCGATCCCGTTTGAAGGGCGATTTCCTATTTTATCCCGTGTTAATCTCGGTGAAACGGATTTCCACCGTGGAAATGAGCAAACCGTCTTTGCCATCAGCCCAGATCTGAAAGCGGCTCCGTTTATATGTTACGAAAGTATTTTCCCCGACTTTGTCCGGCAGCGGGTACGTATGGGTGTCAACCTCATGGTAAATATCACCAATGACGGCTGGTTCGGAAAATCCAGCGGTCCTTATCATCATGCGACAATGGCGCGCATGCGTTCTATTGAAAATGGCGTTTCACTCGCGCGTTGCGCGAATTCAGGAATAAGCCTGTTTGTCGACCCTGTCGGCAGGGTTTATGGACACTCCAAACTTTACGAAAGGGCTCTACTGACGCGTCGTATACCAACAGATACTTTACCGACGCTCTATACAAGGTTTGGGGATTGGTTTGTGGATGTGTGTGGAATCATAATCATTACAGCGATATTGACCGTTGTACTAAAAAGAAATCGGCGCCTCGTTAGTTGAGCTTTTCAATGGAAAAATATCGGGGAGCTATTATATTTTATTAAAGGACCTATAAATAGGCGGGGAAGGTCACTATCCGGAATAAATCTATGAAATGGAGAGTAACGGCAATAAATGTGTTTCTTTTGTTCGCAGGATTCATGGTTACGCTTTCCGCAAAGGAGAAAGGCGACATTTCGCCTACAGGTTCATTTACGCATGTACTTGTGGATACAATTGACGGCGTACTGTTTACCGTGGCGACGGATAAGATACTCTATGCGTCGGGGGACTTATTACAGGTACGTTACCGTATTACCAATCATTCCATGGCCACAGTACTCTATGATTTCACCACTACATGCCAATTTGAATTGCAGGTAATCGGTTCAGACGGAGGCATCCTTTATTCACTTTTTGCGCCGCGACTGACCGATGTCAGGTCGAAAGAATGTAAACCAGAAGCATCGCATTTGGTGCTTGCGCCCTCAGCCGAAAAGTCAATACAATTTGATGCCATCTCTCTGAAATTAAAACTCTCGGATACTTTTACTGTGAAAGCACAGATGGCAGGTTATCCATTAAGTGCGGTGCCGATTAAAATAAATTATCTGGCAGTTCCGGCTGCGACTGCCCCGGTCGCACTTGAGGGAAATACTGGAATAAAACCTACTATTGAATTCAACAACGAAACCAAAATGCTTGTCATCCGGGTAAATTATGCACAACGGTTGACCATTTCCGCATTTATTTTAACGGGGCAAAAAATCGATAAGCTCTCCTGTGAAAAGTTCCTTGCTCCCGGCACTCACCTGATCAGTTTCAAAAACCGTAAATTGACCGACGGCGTGGTGATCTTCAAAGTCGAGGGAAACGGATTTTCGGAAACGAAAACTATCAATCTGGCACGATAGTGCAGTACCTGTTTTATTGTTGTTTTGCCAAAATCGAATTGATCAGCATATCGAGCCGGACAGTCAATTTTTTCGCGCCATTCGTACAAAGTTGATTACAGCTAGCCGCATCCTCATCGGTATAATCATGATTACCGTCCTGATAAGCGTCATAAACATGAAAATATGGATAAATGGCTTCTAGCGCCTTCAGCTGGGCAAGAACAGCCCTGCCCGTTTCCCACGACGGCCCTAACATGGAATAATAGCCGGTATATTGATAGTAAGGGCTCATCGGAAGATTTATCGCAAGCAAATGAATGTTATGAGCTGTGGCATCCTGTATCATCTTAATAAGCGTTGACAAATTCTGTTGATAAATTGTAGAATCAATCGTCCAACCCACCACCTCTGACCCTCCTATTGTATCGGGATTTGGACCGCCCCACCCTCTACATGGCCACGATACGAAACCAAGGGAGTCGATTAAATTTGCCCATAGTGGTAAAACCGGCGTTTTTACGACAGCTTCATCAAATCCTGCAGGAATACTATCTTTCCAGAAATTATGAGCACTATCGTATTGATATCCTTTAGTCGATGCGATTTGACTGCTAAAATAATCAGAACTGCCATCGCCTGTCTGAAAGCTGAAAGTGGAAAACGGAATATCGATACCAATAAGCTTCAATTTCGGAGCACTGTTAAACAAATAATTCGACATGATCATTGATGTGGTATAAATCCCGCAACCGTAAAAACCCATATTGAGTGCCTTATAACGCGTGAATGCACTGCAATCCACATCGGAAAAAACTCCCACAGACCCAATAAAAACCACATCAATGTCATTATGTGATTTCCAGAAAAAATGCATTTTATCGGCAAATATCTCCTGCGTTATATCATTAACTGTAGAATCAAAATATACACCCAGACTATCAAGGGCGAAATTAATCGGACCTGCGGTAACAGGTCCGAAATAGTGACCGTTTGGTATTGGTCCTCTCGCGCAGCGGAAACCAAGGTATTCGTTTTTTGTTGACACAGTGGTGGAAAAAACGGCAGAACGATAGGATGGTCTCAGATAAGTTAAACCACAATTAAACGCACCGCCCTTAATGACTTTTTCATTTTGGCTATTTGGTTGAAATTCCCCGAGGGAATTCGTGACAGCTTTACCGTTGTACGGCCCTTTCCAATCATTTGTCCATTCAGAAACATTCCCAGCGAGATCATAAAAACCTATTGAATTTGGTATTTTGGTAGCCACCGGTTGTGGTGTCCCTGATGAATTCGCCCCGAACCAGGCAACGCTCTGAGCGTACGGGAGATCCGATTGTGTGCAGAACGGAAGTGACGAAGATTCCCCTCTTGCTGCGAATTCCCACTCGGCTTCGGTCGGTAAACGATATCCATCTTTTGAAAAATCACATTGAATACCGTAGATTTGGGAAACGCTGCCGTCAGGGTAACTGTATTTGCTTAAATACCGATAAACAGTATCCAAACCGTCCGCCTTGCTGCGGGCATTGCAGAAAAGGACTGCATCATACCAAGTCACGAAGCTCACCGGATATCGTTCACCTATACCATACAACGAGCTATCGGAAACAGGATTTCTTTCCATTAGATCAAAATAAAATTTTTGAGTAACTTCGGTGGTGTCGAGCCAGTAATCATAGGTAAACGCACTTACCATACCGGGTTTTTCGTCAAGCGATGCAAGTGAATCATTCCATCCCTGTTGGAACAATTTCCCGGCGCTTAAAATTTTTATCATCCCGGGATGAGGGAAATCAACGGGCTGCTCGCGATCAGTTGAAAAAGGTGCGCACATCATTATCATCGAAACGATAACGATATTCATCAATCTCATTTTGTAAAACATAAAGGAATACTCCTGTTCGTATCAATATACAGTCATTTTCAAATAAATGCAACTTCTCTAAATAATAACATCACCCTTTCCGCTATTATCTATTCACGTAATATCGAGTCCATTAACGTATTAATCCTCTTGCTTATCTTCGCAGCGCCCTGAGCGCTGAGATGAGACCAGTTCCAGAAATCATCCCATACATAATCATTATTTCCATCCAGATAGGCATCATAATAATGGAAAAAGTCGTTTGAAGCCTCTAATTGCCTCAAGTTTTGAATAATATCGTATGCCGTTTGCCGTGGCACCGATTCATAACAATCAGTGCCTCGAAAGAGAGGTGTAAAGGGGAAATCGACTATAATCCAGTGTACGCCCTTTGACCGTAAGGTATCCGCTACCCGGTGAATCGCCGCCAGATTTTGTTGACAGGCTGAATCAGAAACAGTAAATTGGCCCGCACAAGGCAGATCGGTACCCCACCCAAAAGAAGGCGCGTCAGCAAATCCACCTTTATCTGTGTCGCTTGGAACCGGAATGGGAACGCCGAGAATAACGTATTTGAAATCCCTTGTCACACCACCGGGCCAGAACTCATGGCAAGAATCGAATAAATAACCTTTACTTTGTCCAATGCCGGAGTCCCAATAAATATTTCCTCCCGGCATATTTAAATATCCGACATCGAAACTGGAGCAAATAAATTTAATCTTGGGACAATGTTTGAGTATATAATTCATGATGAAAATATTCCGCCCGATAAAATCACATCCGGAGGAAGCCATGTTATAGGCTTTCCTTCCCGTAAACTCGCTTGGATCAAACCCAAACTCTGCTACAGAAGATCCTAGAGTAATGACCTCGAGTGAGTCACAAAGCCTCCAGAACATAAGGAGTTTAGTGGCAAGATCAGCTTGAGCATACGAGGTAGAAGGCTCGTTGTAACGGCCCAAACTATCTAATTCATCGTAAATGGGATGTGTTGTGAAAAGATACGGCTCCTGCAATTCATATCCTGAAACGACCTGCAGAATATTCCTGGTCTCCAGATCTATGACATATATCGCATGAGCCTGGCCAGCGCTGTTCCTCCCGCACCCGACCGCAAATCCCGGCTGGTTCGACCACTTCGGATTGTCCCAGGACTGCTCTCCTAAAGGACAATGTATGTAATTCACTATCGAGTCCGACATCGTCGAAACAAACACATACTG
>JBEKUX010000089.1:0-7886 GCA_049514575.1 Chitinispirillaceae bacterium
CTTGTCGGTGCAGAGAATGTCCATGGAACCGAGGTTCTGGATCGATTTGAGCTTCTTGACAATCACCTTCCTACGCGACATGGCGATGGCGCCCTTTGAAAGGCACACCGACATGATCATGGGGAGCATTTCCGGGGTAAGGCCCACGGCGACGGCAAGGCCGAAGAGCAGCGCTTCGATCCAGTCGTGCTTGGTGATCCCCACGATGAGAAACGTCAGGGACACCATGATGATCATGAACTTGACCATGAGCCAGACGAACGATTGTACCCCTTTGTCAAATGCAGTCGATTCTTTTTTCGTGGTGAGGTTTCTGGAGATGGAGCCGAGGAAGGTGTGCCGGCCGGTGCGGACGACCACGGCCTGTCCAGTGCCGCTGACGACGGTGCTCCCCTGAAAACACGCGTCGGCAAGTTCGAGCGTTTCGGTCGCCGGCCCTGGGGCGTCTGCCGCGGCGTGTTTCTCCACCGGCATGGATTCACCGGTGAGCGCCGACTGGCTGACGAAAAAATCCTTGACGCTCAGGAGCCTGATGTCCGCCGGGATTATCGAGCCGGCGGCGAGCGACAGCACGTCGCCGGGCACGAGCAGATCGACCGTCACCTGCGTTTCCGCCCCGTCGCGGAGCGCGATCGCGGAGGTCTGCACCAGTTTCTGCAGCGATTGCGCCGCCTTGTTCGAACGGCGCTCCTGCACAAAGGCGAGCGCCACGCTCAGCACGATCATACCGGCCACCACGATTGCGGAGCGAAGGTCGTGCATCAGGAACGAGACGATGCAGATGACCAGAAGCTGGATGACAAGGGGATTTTTGAACCGGTCGAAAATATCGGCGACAACGCCCTGCGTCCTGGCCGGAGCAAAGGTATTGGGCCCGGATTCCGCGAGCCGCGCCTCCGCTTCGGCGGAACCCAGCCCTGCAGGGGCCGTTTTCAGGCGCGCGAGCGCCTCCTGGACGGAGCATTGACAGAGGGAACTTAACGCCAGATCGTCTGCCCGGCGCTCCTCGGCCTCGGCCGCCTCGTTTCTGCGGCGGCCCGGGAAAAGCAGGTCGTTGATGCGGTGAAATCCCATAATCGTTCTGCGCGAGATCCGTCCGTATAAAACCGGTCAATAAAAATACGCTGAGACCATCGGCAGGTGATTAAAAAATATCGGCAATAAAAGACGCACCATTTTTCAGGCAAGGACCGGTTTCAACGATATGCTCAAATTATTTTATCCGCCTACGCAGAAGACCTCGGGCGTAAGTCCGTGGGGCTCCATTTATTGAAAGCGGTTACGGAAAGGGAGATGTATGGCATCCGCGCTGCAAGGGCTTGAGCCGAAACGTCTGTGGGAGTATTTTGCGGAACTCAGCGCCATTCCGCGCTGTTCAAAACATGAAGCTGAGGCGGCACGCTACGTCTTCGGGGTAGCGAAGAAACTGGGTCTTGAGGCAAACAAAGACCTACGGGGCAACGTCATCGTGCGGAAACCGGCCGGATCGGGCCGCGAGAATGCTCCAATTATTGCCGTGCAGAGCCATCTCGACATGGTGTGTGAAAAGAACAAAGAAACAGTGCACGATTTCAGCAGAGACCCCATTGTTCTGAAGCGGAACGGAAATTTCCTTGCTGCCGACGGTACCACGCTGGGGGCCGATAACGGCATCGGAGCGGCCACCTGCCTTGCCATTATGGAAAATACCGGCCTCAAACACGGTCCGCTTGAACTGATATTTACCGTGGACGAGGAGACCGGGCTCACGGGCGCCGCAGGTTTGCGGCGCGGAGCGCTACAATCACGAACCCTGATCAACCTGGACACCGAGGATGAGGGCGTTCTCTATGTCGGGTGCGCCGGAGGCTGTGACAGCACCGGGACGCTTCCGATTGCATTCGATTCCCTGCCTGCACGGCATGCACTTTTTTCTCTCAGGGTCCACGGTTTGCGCGGCGGCCACTCAGGCATCGATATCCATGCCGGCCGCGGTAACGCGATAAAACTCCTGAGCCGCGCCCTGGCCGCGCTTTCGGGCCATGGCGTGCTGCTCTGCAGCCTGTCCGCCGGCTATAAACGCAATGCGATTCCGCGCGAGGCTGAAGCTTTTTGTGCGGCACCGGCCGGAAAAATCAGGCCGATCGGATCCGTTGTCGGCGACATTGACAAAACGTATAAAAAAGAGTATTCTG
Source organism: Chitinispirillaceae bacterium (assembly GCA_049514575.1). Lineage (GTDB taxonomy): Bacteria > Fibrobacterota > Chitinivibrionia > Chitinivibrionales > Chitinispirillaceae > BOG-1184. The sequence goes on from JBEKUX010000089.1 coordinate 2,175, forward strand.
CGGTTGATAAGGGTATAAATATTTTGCTGACGCCGGTCCCGGGAGGGGAAAAACCGGTGCGGGTGATGAAAAAGACCGCACAGAACCGGCTCATCAATCTGCTCAACGCGCTTCCGCACGGCGTCATTGCAATGAGTCAGGACATTCCGGGGCTGGTCGAGACCTCCACGAACCTTGCCAGGGTGACAACCGGGAAGAATTCGGTAATGATCGAAACGAGCCAGCGCAGCTCGGTGGAGAGCAGGAAAACCGAGATCGTTCAGGCGGTCGGCGCCGTGTTCGCGCTTGCCGGCGCCAAGGTCCGCCACGGCGATGGATACCCGGGGTGGAAACCCGACCTGCAGTCGCCGTTGTTAACAACCGCGAAGGAAACCTACCGGCGTTTGTTCGGGAAAGAGGCGGCGGTCAAGGCCATACATGCCGGGCTCGAGTGCGGCATCATCGGCGAGAGGTTCCCGGGCATGGACATGATTTCGCTCGGCCCGACCATTGAAATGGCCCACTCACCGGAAGAACGGGTGAATACCGACAGCGTGAAAAAATACTGGGAGTATCTCACCGCACTACTGGAGATGGTTTCGTTATAACAATTATATTGAAAAGGAGGGTTGTTTCTCCGAGGAAGGCAGTGCCATGAAAGGGATAGTGCTTGCGCTGCTTGCAATGCCGTGGCTTGCGGCTGCGGCCGGGGTGGTAAAGGAGTATCGATTCAGCGCCCCCCAGGTCAGCAGTGAAACCGTCTTTCTTCCTGGATGTCGCTCCGCGTTCATCCCTTTTGCCCCCGATGTCCCGGTAAAGCCCGTAATTCTGCTGCTGCCCCGCGGCCAGAAAGCGGTTTCGTATAAGGTGGAATACGGCCCTCCGATCGAAGTGCCGGGAAGGTATTACGTCAGACCGTTCAGGCCCGACGGCCGCCTGTCCGCCAAACCTCCTGCCGATTACCTGCTGCGCAAGGCGTCCGCCTATGTGCAGGACCGTTACTTCCCCGGCACCCCGCCGTCCGGGTGCTTTTCGATGCAGTATGCCTCCGGCCTGCCTGTTTTTATTGCTAAAGTAAATCCTGTCCAGTACAATCCGGCGACCGGCAGGCTGAAGTACCATACCAGCATAACGGTGACCGTTGAAACGGCGGCCGGAAAGGCCCCTGTTTACAAGAGCAACGCATGGGCCCGCGGTAAGCTCGCCGCCTGGGTAGACAACCCCGAAACGGCGGCGAAGCTCGCCGACAGCCCGGTCTCGGCGGACGATTACGAGTATCTGGTCGTCACGACGAACGCGCTCAGGAACTGCTTCGGCGCGTTCATCGATTTCAACCGGCGGCGCTGCCTGCGCACGAGGGTGGCGGTCAAGGAGGACATCTGTGCGCACATGTCAGGAATTGACGATCAGGAAAAAATCCGCAATTACATAAAGCAGGAATATGCGGAAAGGAACATCACCTACGTGCTGCTGGCGGGCGACGCCTGGCCGGGCGCCGCGAACCTGATTCCCCACCGCGGCATGCGGGCGTCTGCCTGCGATTACGGCGACACGGTCAATCCAGCCAATTTCTATGATGAACACGATATCCCGGCCGATTTGTATTATTCCTGTCTCGACAGTACGTGGCAGAATCCCGGCAGTCAATATTACGGCGAACACGGCTCGGAAGATCTGACCTGGGAGGTATACGCCGCGCGGTTTCCGGCCGGCGATTCTGCCGGGCTTTCGAACATGATACGGAAGACCATCGAATACTCCGAACATCCGGCGGCAGGCCAGGGGGTGCGTAACGCGCTCCTTGCCGGAGAATACCTCTGGGGCCCACCGGAACATCCGGTGGAATGCTACGGCGATTTTGAAATGGAGCAGTTTGTCGGGAACTGTACCGCCAATAACTATTCGACAATGGGTTTTCCGGCACAATGGACATTCACCCGATTGTATGACAAAACAAGCGCGTGGTCGGGCATGGATTTCATCAGTGCGATGAAAAACGGCAAAATCGCCTGGGTCGATCACGAGGGCCATGCCAACGAGTGGTATTGTTTCAAGATGTATTCCAGTGCGGTGACCACCGGTAACTTTCCGCAGGATGGAATCTCGGCCAACTATTTCTTTGCGTATTCGGGCGGATGCTATGCCGGCTCCTTTGACAACAGGGACGAATCCGGGATCTACTCATCGAAAGCGTGCTTCGGCGAGGATCTGGTGAAACTGCCGACCGGAGCGGTCGCGGTGCTGTTCAATTCCCGCTACGGTTTCGCTGATGACGGGTCCAACGGCACATCGGGCACCGACGGGTCGAACCAGCGGCTCCGGAGGTATTTCCACGACGCGATTTTTTCAAAAGGGATCCATTATGCGGAAATGATGAACGCCTATTCCAAGGAAATTAATGCGGACATCATACTGGACCCCGATATTCACAAGGTGCCTTATTACGGACAGCTCAAATGGTGCGCGTATGAGACGAACATCCTGGGCGACCCGGCGCTGTCATTATGGACCGAAACCCCGGCGGTGCTTATGCCTTCATTGCCATCGCACCTGACGACCGCGCGATTTTCCATGAACACGCCGCCGTACTCCTGGGTGGCGCTTGCGGATGCCGGGGGAACGATCCTCTGTACGCAGCTGACGGATTCAGGCGGGGATTGCACTTTCCAGAACACGGTGCTGACCGATTATATCCAGGCCCATGCGCAGGACAGGCTGAAGGTGTTCATCAAGGCGCACAATTACTATCCGTACAGCGGTGAGGTGCAGCTTGATGTGCCCGTCACTGCTTCCGGCAGCGAACAGGCACTGGCCGGATTCCGTGTTACGCTTGCGCGTACGGTGAACGGCTATGCATTGAAATATCATGTACCCTGGAGCGGCAACGTCCGCGTTGAATTGTTCGATTCCAGGGGCTCGCTCGTCCGGCGGGCCGCGAATGAGGTGCAGGAGGCCGGCGACCATGAGGTAGTATTTGAAAATTCGTTTCTTCACAGCGGGATATACCATTACCGGATCATTGCAGGAAAACAGCGGCAGGCCGGAAAATTTATCGCGGTGAAATACTGATTCATTTAAACAAAAAGCCGCGGTGCTTTTGCACCACGGCTTTAAGACCACCGGAAACGCTACGTTACCCGATCAATAATCGTCCATTCCGCCCATGCCGCCCATACCGCCGCCCATGCCGCCGGGTGCCGGGGCCTTTTCCTTTTTCTCCGGTTTTTCAGAAATGATGCACTCGGTCGTGAGAATGAGTCCCGCGATGCTCGAAGAGTTTTCGAGCGCCGTGCGCACCACTTTGGTCGGGTCGATGACGCCGGCCTTCACCAGGTCTTCGTACTGGTCGTTGAAGGCGTTGTAGCCGTAGGCGCCCTTGTTCTTCTTCACCTCGTTGCAGACCACCGACGCTTCTTTGCCGGCGTTGGTGGCGATCATGCGCAGGGGCTCCTCGATGGCGCGCCGGATGATCTCCACGCCCAGGCCTTCGTCGCCGCCGAGCTTCAGGCTGTCAAGCGCGACCGCCGAACGGACAAGGGCAACGCCGCCGCCCGGCACCACGCCCTCTTCGACCGCCGCCCGCGTCGCATGGAGCGCGTCCTCGACCCGCGACTTCTTCTCCTTCATCTCGGTCTCGGTCGCAGCGCCGATTTTGAGCACCGCAACGCCACCGGCCAGCTTCGCGAGCCGTTCCTGCAGTTTCTCGCGGTCGTAGTCGGAGGTGGTCTCGTCGATCTGCTTGCGGATCTGGTTCACGCGGCCTTTGATGTCGGACGACTTGCCCGCGCCCTCGATGATCGTGGTGTTTTCTTTGTCAATGACGATCCTTTTAGCCTTGCCGAGCGAATCGACCGTGGTATTTTCGAGTTTGAACCCGGCAGATTCGGAGATCACGATACCGCCCGTAAGGACGCCGATGTCTTCGAGCATGGCCGTTCTGCGGTCGCCGAAGCCCGGTGCCTTGACGGCAGCGACCTTGAGCGTGCCGCGCAGCTTGTTGACGACCAGCGTCGCGAGCGCTTCGCCCTCGACCTCTTCGGCGATGATCAGCATACTTTTGCCCATCTGCACCACTTTTTCGAGCAGGGGAAGCAGGTCTTTCATCGCGCTGATTTTCTTGTCATGGATAAGGATCATCGGCTCATCGAGCACGCACTCCATGGTGTCGGAATTGGTGACGAAATAGGGCGAGAGGTAGCCGCGGTCGAACTGCATGCCTTCGACCACTTCGAGCGTGGTGTCCATGCTCTTCGCCTCTTCGACCGTGATGACGCCGTCCTTGCCGACCTTCTCCATGGCGTCGGCCAGGAGGTCGCCGATGGTCGTGTCGTTGTTCGCCGAAATCGCGCCGACCTGCGCGATCTCTTTACGGCCGGCGACCGGCTTCGAGTCTTTTTTCAGCTGTTCGATGACCGCCTTCACCGCCAGGTCGATGCCCCGCTTGAGCGCCATCGGGTCAGAGCCGGCAGTGACGTTCTTGATGCCGAGATGCGCGATCATCTGCGCCAGGACCGTTGCGGTGGTGGTCCCGTCACCGGCCACGTCCGAGGTCTTGGAGGCGACCTCTTTGACCATCTTTGCGCCCATGTTTTCGAATTTTTCCTCAAGCTCCACCTCTTTTGCCACGGTCACGCCGTCCTTGGTGACGGTCGGCGAACCCCAGCTTTTTTCCAGCACTACGTTGCGGCCCCGCGGGCCGAGCGTGACTTTTACCGCGTTCGCGAGGATATCGATCCCTTTCAGGAGTTTCTCCCGTGCCGCGACGTCGAACAAAAGCATTTTTGCTGCCATAAGTCAATATCTCCTTTGGTTGATGTATCTTTAAAATGTTTTTTCCGGGTTAGATGACCGCCAGCACGTCGCTTTCGCGGACAATGAGGTATTCTTTGCCGTCGACCGTGATTTCGGTGCCGGAATATTTTCCGTACAGGACCTTGTCGCCTTTTTTCAGGGTCATTTCGATTTTCTGCCCTTTATCGTTCGTCTTGCCCGGGCCTACTGCAATGACTTCGCCTTTCTGGGGTTTTTCCTTGGCATTGTCCGGGATGATGATGCCGCCCGCCGTTTTCTGTTCTGCATCCATGGGTTTCAGAAGAACGCGGTCTTCCATCGGCTTAACATTCATAGAGACCTCCTGTTATTGAGTTGAAGATGATATGGTGAATAGAAAATGAAATATACCTTGTTGAATCTACTCAAACAAAGCAATATCCGTGCCTGGGGCAAAACAGGATAACTTATTGATAATTAAAGGTTTTTAGAAAAATGTAAATGTTTTAAATTGAACGGTGTTTAATTTTAAAACGCGATCTGATATTAATTTGTGATTATCTGCGATTCTATGCGATTTTCAGAATGAGCATTGGTGTCCGTTGTGTCTGCTATATATTACAATATACACAAGTTTCTGTTTCTGCGCGATCACCTTTTCAATGGAGACGTCCCTGGCTTTCATTGTGTCAAGGAAAGCGTTGGCCGCGGACGGGCCGGCAGCCGCATTGCAGTGCCGCGCAACAGATAAGAGTGATGCCGCGGCGGTTATTCATGCTGCACCCCGCGCGAACGTCCGAAGGTGTAGTAATAGTAATACGTATCGCCAAATGCGGGCTTAAGCTTCGCCGCTGCCGCCGGGTCATCCGCCAGTGGCGAATAAGTCCGGGCAAACTCGTTAAAACGCTCCACGGTCTCCCGCCGCAGCCCGGGAAAGGAGACCTCGGACGACGCCTGCTGCGA
>JBEKUX010000090.1:0-7752 GCA_049514575.1 Chitinispirillaceae bacterium
GGCGATACAAACAGCTGCTGACCTGTACTGTTCGCCGATAAATTCTTCATCATTAAACGGCGATACCCGGTCACCGCATACTGGCCGTCCACTGATATCCCCCCATGATAACTCCCGTCACTGATCAGCTCATGCGGCTCCGATGGGCCGACAACAGGTTTGCCTCCGCTCATCTTCTGTGAAAACGTCTTCGTCAATGGCCATGCAGATGTTCCGTTATCACAGGCAGAGTTTGTATACACAATACACGTATCCCCTGCCGGGTTCACCCACCATTGCGGAGCATAGGCAGTGTCAGGGGCAAGGGTGGCTCGCGGCGATCCAAGCGAATCCAGACTGCGGACCGTGATCTTCGACGGACCCGATTGTCCCACATCGTTGCTGCAATACGCTACATACCGGCCGTCAGGCGAGATCGTGGGCAGGAACACATTACGGTCATCAAGATACTCCAACAATGTAGGAAACATCCTGCTGAAATCTACATAGCAGAGCGTTCGATCATTTCCCGAAACATTAACAAAGACGATTCTAACTCCTGACGTTCCCATAAACGATTGAAAATCATTAGTACCCGCCACAATATAGACCGGATTTGTTGGACCTGTCGATTGTCCGATATACTGGCCGTTCGGAATCACCCCACGCGCACACCGGAATCCAACATATTCACATGCCGTGGAAAGTTCTGTCGCATAGGTCACTGACCGGTGGGATGGCCGTAAATACATCAAAGAATAATTATAAGAACCTCCTTTTATTACTTTCTCGTATTCATTATTCGGTTTAAACGCACCTAATGAATTGGTAATATTTGTACCGTTGTACGCACATTTCCAATCGTTCGTCCACTCAAAGACATTACCCGCCATATCGTATAATCCAAGCGAATTCGGAAGCCGTTTTGCTACCCAATGAGTCATGCCGGATGAATTTTTCCCAAACCATGAATAATAACACGCATAACTACTGTCCGCAGCAGCACTGAACGGCAATAACGACGACGCTCCCCGCGCCGCGAACTCCCACTCCGATTCGGTCGGCAACCGGTATCCGTCTCGCGAAACATCGCACCGCAAGCCCGTAAGTTCGTAAACACTGCCGCCTGAGGGAGGATGGACGCCGGAATACATATATACCGTATCAAGATGTTCGGCCCTGCTCCGCGCATTGCAGTACAGCACCGCATCAAACCACGAAACGTAATATACCGGATAGTTATCACCCACCCCGTACTGAGAACTGTCGGTAACTGGCCGCTTGCCTGTAACATCGTAATACTGCTTCTGTGTCACTTCCGTAGTGTCCATCCAGTAATTGTAAGTAAACGTGCTCTGCATACCGGGTTTTTCATCGTACGAGGCAAGCGTATTGTTCCATCCCTGCTGGAACGATTTACCCGCACTTAAAATTTTCTTCATCCCGGGATGCAAAAGGTCGCTGGGCCTGCCACGGTCAGGTGACAAAGGGGTGCAGGTCAGCATCATCGCGATAAAGGCAATAATCGCGCGATTATATCTAACAAACATAACGAAAAAACTCCTCGTTTTCTCTATTTGAAAAGCGGCTCTGCGGACAGTGGAAAAACGTCTTCATAAAACGCTGTAGATTACTATAAAAATTTTGCAATTATTGGAGGAAAATGGTGGTACTCACCGCTTCCTTTCCCATGGTGGATGCTTTTAAAATGTAAACTCCCGATGCATGTTGGGGAATTGAGAAATCCACGACGCCGGACTTGGTGAAGAATGGTTGCCGTTTTATTGTCTTACCGTCTATGCGCACCAGCTCTATACTGATATTTTCCGCTCCCAGTAAGCGGAGGTGAATGTGTCCTCGGCGGATCGCCTGAATTTCGAGCCTCGGCTGCTGTGTTACGGACAGGCTGGTCCACTTTATTGCGGAGGGACCGGCTGTGCCGACAATGCCGAAGTTGTTGATAAGAGGAAAGGAACGGCCCCTATTGATGGTTAATCGCACCTTTGAAGCTACGACAGGAGGAGACACCTGGTGAATCCGCTTGTACCCGATCGTTGAACCGGTGAACAAACCGCCGTCGTTTCCATTTGCGGCTGGATGTCCGCTTTGTTCGCAATCAGCGCTCGCTGTTTTGTTCAGGGCAACGTTCGTACCGTTAGAATCGAACGCCTTGAAATCGTAAAAACTTGCCCAGCAGTATGTATCCAGGCCGGTAATGGTTATCCGCACATAGCGGACGTTGTTTGCGGTAAATGTGTCGGTCTGCGTCTGAGCTGCAACGGTACTTGCGGTTTTATCAACCGATAATGACCAGTTTACGCTGTCTAAGGAGGTTTCGATTTTATATTTAAAAACATGCCCCACATGTTCCCACATGACCTCTGAACCGGCAAGATTATAGCTTGCCCCCAGGTCCACCATCCACCAGTGGCCTGTATTTCCGTCACATGCCGCCCATCGGGTTGAATTCCCCGGATTTATGGTGAACCACCGGCTTCCGTCCCATGTCTGGATCGTGTGGTTTGCCACTCGCTGGCCGAGCGGAATATATTCCTGCAGGAAAAACATACGTATCGTATCCATCCCGCCAAGATCAACCTCGAGCGAAGGCGAAGCGTCAGTGCTTTCAGGCGCCCAGTATGAATCGTAAGCGGTGTCTATCGCCTTGTCCGCGCCAAAAACCGGATCGTTTCCCCGCACGCTGCTTGCAGTGGCAGTTTTCCCGTGCGCCAGGTTCATAGAGTAAATGCTGTCCACCCATGCCTTGAAACTGCGCAATATGGGGAATGCCTCCGTATCGATAACGCCCGAAGGGTTTGGAGGAATATTCATCACTACTGCAGCACCGCGGCCTACCGAAGTCAGATATACACGCTTAAATGTATCAAGCGGTGCAACGCTCGGGTGATTATACCAAAACCAGTCTCCTTGCAAACTCATGTCCGCTTCGTAAGGATGCCATTCACCCCATCCCCACATCCAACTTAAGTTGCTGTCTGGCCAAACCAGGTTGCTGTTTGGAGGCGGGTACGGGTTCCAGCACGTATCAAAATTAATCCCCGATTCATTGCCCGGCCACCAGATATGGATATGTCCGGTATCACTCCACCAGTCACCCTGTTGGGACACGGCCATGGGCTGAAGGCTGAGAATTGTTTGATATACCGTATCCCAGTTAATACTATTTGAGATATAGCTCTCGTCGAAGTACACTTCGTCAATGGTACCGTAGTTGGTATAGAGCTCCCTTAATTGTGTTATGAAGTATTGATTATAGGTCGGATAGTTTACTTCTTCTGCAGTGCAATAGTGCAAATCCCCTGGTGCGCAATAGATGCCTAATCTCAATCCTGCGGAATGACACGCGTCCGATAGTTCCTTGATGACGTCGCCTTTACCGCCTTTCCAGGGTGACGAGGCAACACTGTAGGTGGTCGTTTTAGTCTGCCACAAGCAAAAACCATCGACGTGTTTGGCGATCGCAAGAATTCCTTTAAATCCGCCGGCTTTTGCTGCGGCAACCCATTGATTAGCATTGAAGTTGTCGGGATTAAAGAGTGTCGGTGTCGTGTCACTGTAACACTCGCCGCGTCCGACGAAATAGTATGGCGCGTACGTTTCGAGGCCGAAACAAGTCATAAGCAAAAGTTCGTTTTTATGCCATGCAAGTTGAACGGCACTAGGTATTGGTTCAAGAGGTGCAGGTGGAGGTGCGGCAAAACTGTTGAATAATGCTGATAATACTATAAAAACGAGACACTTATAAGCTGTCCTGAACTTTAGATAGTAGATCATTTTGTTTCCATAATCAATCGATTATATAATCAGATTGTTTCTGTTCCTCATGAATAAATATAAGCTAAAAAATGAGTTATAGCATAAAGTTTTTCATGTCAAAATTAAGCACCCTTATGCATCTCTTGCTGTAACATGTGCTTAGCCACAAACGTAATATCATGGCCCCAAAATCTATTGGAGGTTGCTGAATTAACCGATTCGCCTTTCAGTGTTTCAAGCCGGTAATTATGCTCATTGAGCCAGACAAGAATGTCCCGGGCCTGGTATGGATAATGATGCATGTTTCCGGGCCAGATTTCCAAGAACAGAGTCGGCCGGCATTGTGCCAGGAATCGGGCAGCACCCCGCAGTACGAGAAGCTCCGCCCCTTCGGTATCTATCTTTACAATAGGTATATCAGGTTTTTGGGACCAGTTCCACCAACTGTCAAGGCGTTGCGTCGGAACACGTATTTTTCTTGCACTCCCAGATCTTCCCGTATCTACCATGCCATCACCGCTGACATGCTCGTCGGCATGGACAAAGAAGTCGGTTTCTCCATCATCATCACTGAGCGCTATTTGATGCAGATGAACTTGAGGTTCAAGATGGTTGTATCGGATTGTTGCATTAAAAAGTTGATATTGGTGAGGGCCCGGATCAAAGGCCTCGATCTTTAAATATGGGAACCGCCTTAATACCGCCAAAGAGATCAATCCGATATTTGCTCCAACATCAAGAAACCAGCGTGCTTCACGACGCTTGATCTCTCTGCTCAGTGCTTTGACAAGTTGAGGCTCGTACACATCAGATGCATTTTGCAAACGGGACATTAACGAAGTGCCTCTGGAGCTGAGAACAACGTAACCGGCATACTCCTGTGCTTTCAGTGTCTGGTTCTCCAGATTCACTGACCACTGCCGGGGTTTTCGATAGAGCAGCCTTTTCAAACCTTTGGCTGTGGTAACTGAAAATGCCAGCCAGCGGCGAATGATTGGCCGGGTTGCTGTAGGAACAACGGCTTGGAACATGGATTTTATCCTTGCCTTTGTTTTCTCTGTCATTGTATATGTACGAGCAACTTTCTAGAATTTAATATTATCAAGGGAACCGATATTTTTTTTATAAAGATAATGGCTTTTATTCGATATTAAACCCTTTTGGGAGACAGAATGTTTTGCAATCGGTTCCACAGTTGTAGGGCTATATTTATTTCCTGCGCCTGCCATACTCCCAGGCCGATTGAAACCGGAAGGTATGCCAGGCAACTGACCGCCAATACCGACAACAGAATAAATACATTAGTGATAAGCATCCGGGCCAATAACAATCCTGCACATATTATTGCGCCTGAGAGTATTGGCCGGACGACCGCAGATCTGAGGATTTCAATGAGCGAGATCCGGAAGAACCTGTTATTGACATACCACAGAAACAGGGGTACTGAAACAGCAGACCCTAATATAGCAGCCATTCCCGCGCCATTTACACCCCACCGGGGGATAAAAATGAGATAACCGGCAAGGCTGGTCAGGCCAAAGATAAACGTAAATGCCGCAATCAGTTTCGGATGGCCAAGGCCGGCCACTATCCCTGCCGTCACAACTGCAAGTGCATATAGACTATAAGCGATTATCAATAACCGGAACACAACCGTTGATTTGGCGGCAAAGTCCGGACCGATCCAGAACCGCAGGATTTCAGGAGCAAGGACCAGCAACGGAACCGCGCACATGACCACCAGAACCATGTTTAAATTCTGTGCGCGCAGAAAAAGCCGTTTAAGCTGATCGCTGCGGTTCTGTGCCTGCAGGCCGCTTGAAAAAGGGAAAACCGTTTCCAGCGTTTTGCCGCATAGCTGGTGGATGCGTGAGGCAACAGACAGGGGGATGCTGTACGCTGTTACTGCCGCCACGCCGATCCAGATACCTAACAGCGTCCGGTCCAGTTGTGTGGCCAGGACAGCAAATATCACCGACAAGGTGCTGTAAATGCCGAAGGAAAAAATCCGTTTGAACATGGCACGGTCAAAGCTGATCGTCCAGCGAATGTCCGGCAACAGCGTACGGACCCCCCAGATATAAAGCGCAATCGACAGCAAGGTGCCGATGACGTTCATGAGCACGACCCAGATTACCCCCTTACCAAGCATCACAACGCAAAGACTGCCTACAGTTGAGAAGGTGTTCATCGCCAGGAAAATTCCCACCACCCAGTCATAGCGTTGAAGTCCGGCAAGAATCGCTCCTCCCCACCAGCCGACTGTACCAAGGCAAAATCCCAACCCTGCTAATCGGAACGCAACGATACTTTGCCCTTGAAGCGCCTCAGGCATCTTGAAAATATCGGTTGCAAGTATTTGGGAAAAAGCCACAATCGCGCCACCCCCCAAAATGCCTACCGATAAATTAAAAATAAGCGAAGTCCCTAATAATTTACGGATATTGTCACGGTCATTGACGGCGATGTACTGTGCCAGATATTTGGTCCCTGCGGTTTGAAGGGAGTTGAACATCGACAGGTAGCCGACGATGTTGCCGACCAGCGCCCAGATGCCATAGGCGGTTTCCCCAAGACCGCGGACAATAAAGGGCGTTACGACCAGCGTCAGGGCCGCAGGCCAGACAAACCCCCCCAGACTGAAAATCATGTTTTTAACGATTCGATGCAACGGTTACCTCTTTTTCAACAGAAGCATAATTCCGCCCTGGGCGTTGGGAAGTTTTTGATTGTCCGGAACATTGTCATAGAATCCAGGAATCGAATAAGCAATTTTTAAATTTGCAACTGCCGTTTTTTCGCATTTTTTGCCGTGCAGAGAATATCCTTCACCCGCTATGGAAAACCCCTCGATCATCTTTTTAATCCGACCATCATTATATATTCTATGGAGATTGTAAACTACGGTTGGTGCTCCATACGGCAGCGTAAGAACGACATATCCTCCCGACCTGAGTATCCGGTGCACCTCCCGCATCTCCTTGATATCGCCGTCAGGATCAATCGGATCACCCCATCTTCCCAGGCCGACGTGCTCAAAGGTAGAGATTGATACCACGACATCAACACTCTCAGTTGCCAAAGGCGTATGGAGGCAGTTTCCTTTAAGATATTCAACATTATACTTAGATGAGGCGCAATGATTCACCACGTCAACTGACAAAATCTTGCTGCCCGGTATTTGCAACAACATCAACAATTTTGTTGACCAGGCGTTTCCGCCGCCGATATCGACAATAAGATCCTTTTTTTCTATTTTTTCCGTGATACATTCTGCCATGAAGGGATATTCAAGTTTGCGTAAATGGTCGTCCCGAGCAAACATCCGATGCAAATACGCTGTAATCGAACCAAGGTCTACCCGGCCTGACTGTGCAATAATTTCTTTTGTCATTGCATCGACTTCGGCGTCATTTTCCGCTTCTTTCGATCGCATGCCCAACAGCCTTTTTAACAGAGCTTTAACTGGTCTTCTTTTCCCATCCTCTCGTATATGTACAATTAACGCCGCATCGTTTCCGGCACTGTAATTTTTTGTAAAGAACGCCAATTCTTCGTTGCTCAATCTCATTTTTATCTTTCCGAGGATGGTAAAAACGATTGTATCAGTAATAAATCTGGAGACCTGGAGAATGCGGTTGCCAAGCAATCTTTCCGGACGGGAGAAAAGGAACTAGTTGAAACAGGTCATTGTCTCTTTCGGGCATTTACCGGAAACAGCTCTTGTTTGATTCGTTCGATGAGGGACGCGGTTTCCCTTGCTTTGCCCACGGAACCGAACAAATAAATGAAAACCGTGATGAAAGATGTTATAAGAAACATTCCCAGGCCGAAAATAAGCGGGAACAGCTTTTTTTCCTTGAACTGTTTGTATAGATAAACCGGGTCCACCACCTTGAACGCCTCTTTGCTGACCACCATCTCTTTTTCGATTTCGTTGGCAATCAGCCCAAGGATTTTTTCGCGCAGGAGCGGATCCATTACTTTTACCAGCTG
>JBEKUX010000091.1:0-7330 GCA_049514575.1 Chitinispirillaceae bacterium
CCGGATCCGGTCCAGTTCGTCCTCGGAGAGGTCCTTGACCATTTTATGGGGATCGATCCCGCATTTCGTGAGGATCGATGTTGCCGACGATCTTCCGATGCCGAAAATATAGGTCAGCGCAATTTCGCTCTGTTTGTTGTTCGGTATTTCAATTCCACCGACTCGTGCCATGATCCGCCTCCCGCTCTTTTGGTAGGGGCGAATGATTATTCGCCCCTGCATGATTGTTTGGTAGGGGCGAATAATCATTCGCCCCTACCAAACAAATTATCCCTGGCGCTGTTTATGCTTGGGGTTCTTGGTGCAGATGACCCGCACCACGCCTTTACGCCTGATCACCTTGCACCCGATACACAATTTTTTAACCGATGCCCGTACCTTCACAGATACTCCCCTTGCTATTTATAACGGTAGACGATACGTCCCCGCGTCAAATCGTAAGGCGAAAGCTCCACCAGCACTTTGTCACCCGGAAGAATCCGAATATAATTCATTCTCATTTTCCCTGAAATATGGGCCAGGATCTCATGCTTTCCCTCGAGCATCACCTTGAAGCTGGCGTTCGGCAGCGTCTCGGCAATGGTGCCTTCTACCTGTATCGAATCCTGTTTTGACATACCCTCTCGGCGGCGGACGTCAGTACCCGAACCGCCTGCCGCGTAATTTCCCTTTCTTCAGGAAACCTTCATAGTTGCGCATCTGCAGATGCGACTCAAGCTGGACCAGCGTGTCGAGCGCCACGCCGACGACAATAAGCACGCTCGTGCCGCCGAAATAAAAATTTACCTTGAACGTGCCCATGAGCAAAAAGGGAACGATCGAAATAAACGCGAAGAAAACCGACGCCGGCAGCGTGATGCGCGTCAGAACGTTGTCGAGATACTGCGCCGTGTTCTTGCCCGGCCTGATGCCCGGAATGAAACCGCCGGAGCGCTTCAGGTTGTCCGCTATGTCAACCGGGTTGAAAACAATGGCGGTATAAAAATAGGTGAAAAAGATTATCAGCAGCGCATAAATGCCGTTGTAGAGCGGTCCCCGTGCCGAAAAAAGCTGCATTATCTGATCCATGGTCTCGGACCCCGGGAAAAAACTGCTGATCATGCTCGGAAACGTGATGATCGAGGAGGCGAAAATGATGGGAATGACGCCCGCCATGAGAAGACGAAGCGGGAGCACGGTACTCTGACCGGCGTACATCTTGATGCCGACCACTTTTTTCGGCGTCTGGATCGGTATCCTCCGCATGGCCTGGTTCATCAGCACGATGAACCCGGTCATACCGATGACCACTGCAAGAAGCAGGATATCGACGAACGGGGCTCGCGTGCCGGCCAGCAGCTGCTGGATTTCAGCCAGAATCGCATCGGGCAGCCGGGCGACGATCCCGATGAAAATGATGAGCGATATGCCGTTGCCGATGCCGCGGTTCGTTATCTGCTCGCCGAGCCACATGATGAGGATCGTGCCGGTGGTAAGGCTGATTGCGGTAAGGATGGTGAACCTCACGCCCTGAAGCTCCGGCGACACGGCATGGATGCCGGTCGAGGGCGAAACGATGCTCTGCAGGAAAACGCTGATGCCGACTGCCTGGACAATAGAGAGAAGCACGGTGCCGTACCGGGTGTACTGCGTTATTTTCTTGCGGCCCTCGGCGCCCTCTTTCTGCAGTTTATGGATATATGGAAACACCGAGCCCATCAGCTGCAGAATGATCGACGCGCTGATGTACGGCATGATGCCGAGCGCAAACACCGTCACCCTCTTGAAGGCGCCCCCGACGAACATATCGTACAGACCGAACAGGGAGTTGGCGTTATTGGCGAAAAAATCGGCCAAAACGCGGGGATCGATGCCGGGGGTCGGAATATGCCCGCCGATGCGGTAGACCAACACCACGCCGAGGGTAAAAAGAACGCGTTTCCGCAGCTCAGGGATATGGAAAACGTTCTTGAACGTTTCGAAAAAAGTCTTGATGTTCTCAACCACGGCCCTTTGCCTCGACTTTTCCCTTTACTTTTTCTATTTTTTCCTTTGCGGTCTTTGAGAATGCATCGGCCCTGACTACAATGGGCCTGGCCACATCCCCTCCGCCGAGCACTTTGACCGGACGTACCATGTCGCGGATCAGACCTTTTTCGAACAGGATTTCCGGCGTGATCTCCTTGCCGCCCGCATCAAGCGCGGCAAGATCCCGCACATTGACGACCTGATACTCTGTTTTAAACGGGCTGTGGAAACCCTTCTTGGGAAGCCTGCGGGTGAGCGGCGTCTGGCCGCCCTCGAAATAGGGTTTGATGCCGGAACCGCTGCGCGCCAGATGGCCGTTGTTGCCCTTGCCAGCCGTGCACCCTTTGCCGTTTCCAGTGCCGCGGCCGATCCTCCGGCGCTGCCGGTTGGAACCAGCCGCCGGTTTAATTTCGTTTAATTTCAGCATCTATACCGCTCCGTTTTTATATTTCTTCAACTTTGACAAGATGTTTTACCCGCAGCAGCATGCCCCGGATTGCAGGTGTGTCCTTATGAACGACGCACGCATGCATTTTCTTGAGCCCGAGCGCCTTGATCGTCCGCTTCTGCGGCTCGATTTTGCCGATTCCGCTCCGGATCTGGGTGATCTTCAACTGCTTTTTAGCTGCCATGATTTACTTCGCCTCGTTCTTCGCTTCGGTCCGCACCTGCCGTAATTCATGGATCTGCTCTCTGGTCTTGAGACGCAGGAGCCCATCGATGGTCGCCTTGACGACATTGTGCGGATTCGTGGTTTTCAGGCATTTGGTGAGAATGTTGTGGATACCAGCCAGCTCGAGCACGGCGCGGGCTGGACCGCCGGCAATAACGCCGCTCCCGGGCGCCGCAGGCCTGAGCACTATCCGGGCTGCCCCGAAATGGCCGATAATCTCGTGCGGCACTGTGCCGTTCACAACACTCACCGTTATCATGTTTTTCTTGGCGTTCTCGACCGCCTTGCGGATCGCCTCGGTCACGTCGTTCGCCTTGCCCATGCCGACGCCGACATGGGTGTTGCTGTCACCGACCGCAACGAGTGCGTTGAACCCGAACCGCCGGCCGCCCTTGACCACTTTGGCAACGCGGCTGACCGCAATGAGTTTGTCGACAAGCTGCGACTCGCCTTCCATCGTTCTTTTTGATTCGCTGTTCAAACCAGAGCCCCTTTCGGCTGCTTTAAAAAATGAGCCCCTTGCTGCGGGCCGCATCGGCCAGTGCTTTGACCCGGCCGTGGTAGAGATACCCTTTCCGGTCAAATACGATCTTCGTCACGCCCTTTTCTTTTGCTTTTTCGGCAATGAGCTCACCCACCGCTTTTGAAATGGCGCTTTTTCCTGCCGCCTTTTTTTCCGTGCCCCCGGCCTTGGCGGCTGCCGCTAACCCCTTGCCCGCGCTCCCTGCCTGGACGATGGTGACACCCTTTTCGTCATCGACAAGCTGTGCATAAATATGCTTGAGGCTCCGGCGCACGCACAGGCGCGGCCTATCTGCCGTGCCGAAGACTTTTTTCCGTATCCGGCGGGCCCTGCGGCCGCGCCCCCTGTTTTCTCTTTTAGAAATCGCCATTCGTTCGCTCCGTTGCAGTATTACTTGCCGGCGATTTTCCCGGCTTTTCTGCGGATATACTCGCCCGCGTATTTTATACCTTTGCCCTTGTACGGTTCGGGCGGCCTGATCTTGCGTATCTCCGAGGCGACCTGCCCGACCATCTCCTTGTCGCACCCCTCGATGATGATCTTCGTCTGACCGTCCACCGCATACGTGATGCCTTTGACCGCCTTGACGGGTATCGGCCTTGAATATCCCGAGGAAATCTGCAGGTCTTTGCCCTTCAATTCCGCCTTGTAACCCACACCGACGATCTCCAGATCTTTCCGGTACATCTGGCTGACGCCGGTGATCATGTTCGCGACCAGTACCCGGTTGAGCCCCCACAGGGCTTTCACCTGATCTCCCTCCATGGTCGGGCTGAAATGGACTTTTCCATCCTTCACCTCGGCCTTGATTTCCGGAGGAAGGGTGCGCGTCAGGGCGCCTTTGGCGCCTTTTACGTCAACCCGCTGGCCTTCGACCTTGACCTGCACGCCGGCAGGGATGGCAACAGGTATTTTTCCTAAACGTGACAAAAGAGACTCCTTTTTTGTAACTGCTCACTTTAACTCACCTCTCCCTTCGGTTTTCCCCCTAAAGGCCTTCTTTGGATAGATGATTCTATACAAAGAACGGCTCTCTTATAAGAGAGGGGATCAAGGGATGAGTTTATTACCAGATCATGCCGATGACTTCGCCGCCTACCTTCTGTGACCGCGCGTCCCGGTCGGTCATGAGCCCCTTGGACGTGGAAACGATGGCGACGCCGAGACCCCCGAGCACCTTGGGGATCGCATGAACCCGGCGGTAGGCTTTCCGTCCCGGGGTGCTCACTTTCTTGATCCCCTGAATGGCGTTGCGCATCTGCTCGTCGTACTTGAGGAGGATTTTGATGACCCCCTGCCTGCCGTCATCAACATAGGCATACTTGCTGATGAAATGGTTTTCGAACAGGATTCGCGTGATCTCCTTTTTGACGTTCGACGCCGGGATATCGACGGTGCGCCTTTGCGCCCCGATCGCATTTCTGATGCGGGTAAACATGTCGGCTATCTGGTCTGTCAACATTTGTTGTTAATCCCCTTGATCGTTTTGTACGCCTACCAGCTCGCCTTGATCACGCCGGGGATCTCCCCCTTGAGCGCCATCTGGCGGAAACATATTCTGCAGAGCCCGAAATCCCTCAGGAACGCCCGCGCCCTGCCGCACCGGCGGCAACGGGAATGCTTGCGCGAGCTGAACTTCGGTTTTTTCCTGGATTTGTTGATCATTGCTTTTCGCGCCACTGAGTACTCTCCTCGCGGGCCGCATGCACCGGGCCCGGCATCAGTTATATGTCCGCACTCTCTTTTTTCTTATCTGCGCTATCTGCGGTATCCTTTTTCCTGTCCTCTTTTTTATCCATTTTCTTTTCAGCATTCCTGCCGGCGTCTTTCTCCTCTTTTTCCCCAGCCTTGCGGAACGGCATGCCCAGCTCTTCGAGAAGGGCAATGGCTTCGGCGCTGGTTTTTGCAGTGGTGCAGATCGTGATGTCCATTCCGCTGATCCGTGAGACCTTGTCGCGGTCTATTTCAAGGAAAACAATCTGCTCCTTGACCCCGAGCGTATAGTTGCCCTGCTGGTCGAACGCTTTGCGGGAGAGCCCCCTGAAATCCCTTATGCGCGGAATCGCAATCGACACGAGCCGGTCGAAAAATTCCCACATCCTGCTGCCCCGCAGGGTCACCTTGCATCCGATGGGCTGGTTTTCGCGAAGCTTGAAATTGGAAATCGCTTTGCGGGCCTTTGTCACTACCGGTTTCTGCCCGGAAATGTCCCTAAGGCACGCGACCGCTTCATCCAGTACTTTCGCGTCATCGGTGGCCGCGCCCATGCCCGTGTTGATCACGATTTTATCAAGCCGCGGCACCTGCATTATGTTGGTGTATCCTAGACGCTTCATGAGCGCCGGGACCACTTTCTGCTGATACCGGATCCGCATCCGGGACGGTATTGCCTGCTCCACCGGGGCTCTTTCCGCGCTCTTGCCGGCACCACCGCCGTCTTTCTTTATTTCCTTTTCCTTGCCCTTGCTCACTAGATCGTCTCCTTGGCTTTCTTGGAAAAGCGGACCCGTTTCCCGCCTTCGAGAATGCTCACTCCGGTCCGCGTCGGCTTGCCGGTCTTCGGGCACACCAGCATCAGATTTGACAGATGCATAGGCGCCTCTTTCTGCACGATGCCGCCCTGCTGGGTCTTCCGGTTCGGTTTCGTATGGCGCTTTACAATATTGATTCCCTCGACAAGCGCGCGCATTTTTTCCGGAAACACCTTGACGATCCTTCCGGTCTTGCCCCGGAACTCGCCGTTCAGCACCTGGACCGTATCGTTTTTACGTAATCGGAACGCCATCAGATCTCCTTTTCGCCTTACAGCACTTCGGGCGCCAGCGAAACAATGCGCATGAATTTCTTGTCGCGCAGCTCCCGCGCAACAGGCCCGAAAATGCGCGTTCCCCGCGGTTCCCCGACTTCGTTGATAAGCACCGCCGCATTGTCGCTGAACCGGATATACGTCCCGTCCTTTCGGCCGAACTCTTTCGCCGTCCGCACGACGACCGCGCGCAGTACCGTTCCCTTTTTCACCTGGCTCGTGGGCAGCGCGTCCTTTACCGATACCACGATGATGTCGCCAACCTCTGCGTACCGGCGGCGCGTGCCTCCCAGTACCCGGATGCACTCGACCCGTTTCGCGCCCGAGTTATCGGCAACATTGAGATGCGTCTGAACCTGTATCATGATTTCCCTGCCCTGTTGTCACCTTTGTTGATAAAACAAGCCTATCTGGCCCGTTCGACGATCTCGACGACCCGCCACCGTTTGGTTTTCGAAAGCGGCCGCGTCTCGACGATCCGCACCGTATCACCGATCTTGCATTCGTCCTTTTCGTCGTGAGCGACATATTTCTTTTTGTCACGCATGGTGCGACCGAAAAAAGCATGCGTGAAATGGCGTTCCACGCTCACAATGACGGTCTTGTCCATCTTGTCGCTGACCACCGTACCGACACGTTCTTTCCGCTTTACTCGTTCAGTCATTCCTCTTCCTCATCTGAGGTGCGTGGTAATCACTTTGCAACCGCGGTCTTTACCGCGGTTTTTACCGCGGGTTTAACCACAGTTTTAACTGTGGCTTCCTTTGCTTTTTCCGCGAGGATCGTCCTGGCCCGTGCGATGCTCCGCCGCACCATGCGCAGCTGAAGTGCATTGGCCAGCTGGCCCATTTTCACCTGAAACCGCAGGTTGAAGAGTTCTTCTTCCATCTCCTGCACTTTCTTCGCTACGTCGTCACGAGATAAATTTCGCAGTTCTTTTGCCTTCATCATAAGAAAAAATCCTCACCGTCCGCTTTCCATAAACCGCGCCTTGATCGGCAGCTTCTGCGCCGCAAGCTCCAGCGCTTCCCGCGCAAACTCGGGCTGGACGCCGGCCATCTCGAACATGACGGTCCCGGGTTTCACCACCGCGACCCATCCCTCCGGCGTGCCCTTTCCTTTTCCCATGCGCGATTCGGCCGGGTGCCTGGTATAGGGTTTGTCCGGAAAAATACGGATCCAGATCTTGCCGCCTTTTTTGATGAACCGCGTCATGGCGATGCGCGCCGCTTCGATATGCCGGGCATCGATCCACCCCGGCACAATGGCCTGAAGTCCGTAATCGCCGAAGGCTATGGTATTGCAGCGGGTCGCGATGCCC
>JBEKUX010000092.1:0-7921 GCA_049514575.1 Chitinispirillaceae bacterium
CCGATCCTCTCCTTTTATCCGCCAAACAAAACAGCATCTGCGCTGCGATGGTCGCCGTATCGGTACGAAGGCAGAATTCTCACCGCATCGTATCCATGCCGGAAAAAATGCCTGAAGAGCCGGGCGTGCAGCGACCGATGCATGAATTTTGATATCGAGGAAATAAAAAGGGAGATCGCAAAGCTGCTGGACGTTCAGATCAGGGGATAGTGCCGCTGACGTATACCACAGGAATTCCGCCGTTCTCAAAACATAACTTTTTTGCCGCCGGCAGACCGGCGATTTTGATAAAGGCGCGGTCGGCGGCAATAAAACCGTAAGTCCAGCCCCTGCAATACCTTTTCAAATGCGCACCCCATTGCCGATAAAACATCATGGGGTCATCGCCGCCGGCCATTTGCAGCGTGGCAAAGGCGCGTTTCCCGTACGGCAGGTTTGCAATAACCAATCCCTGTCTGCCCGCACGTCCGTCTTTGTTGAAATCAAAGCAGTTTACGCATGAGAAGCCGGCCAGATCATGCACCCGGGCCTTTTCCGCGTTACGCTTTGCTGATTCAACCGCCTGAGGGTTTACGTCCGATCCGAAAAGTTTGACGCCGGGACGGGCGTTTTCTTCCGAGGCCGCCTTTTTTCGAAGCCGTTCCCATAACGACCGTTTGAACGACGGCCAAGCCTGAAACGCGAACTCCCGGCCGCTGCCGGCCGCCCTGTTGACAGCCATGAGCGCGGCCTCAATGACAATGGTTCCGGAACCGCAATGACCGGAAATTTCCACCACTCAGAAAAAACAAGGAGTCCGGCGGCAATGGTCTCGCGGAGCGGCGCATGGCCGGTTTCCTGTCGATAACCTCTTTTGTAAAGCAATTCGCCGCTGGAATCGAGGCTCACGGTGCAGACGTCATCGGCAAAACGGGCGACAAAGCGGATGGCCGTATTTTTATACCGTTCGACGGAAACGCCGAGCGTTGCCATGTGATCGCGGCACCCGTCAAAAACTGCCTGCGCGATATGTTCCGTATGGTGCAGGCGCGAGCGCCCGGCAATGGCCTCGACCGATATGTTTTTTGTAAATCCACAAAAAAGCTCCCAGGCGATCCGTTTCGCTTTGTTGTACAGTTCCGGGTATGACCGTGCGGTAAATATCGCAACACGCATGACTACGCGGTTGGCGGTCCTGAGTCTCAGATTTGCGTGATAGACGAGTTCAAGCGGTCCGGAAAATTCGACGCCGCCATTGATCGTATGGAACCCGCCCGATTGCGGCAGCAATCGGACATCCCGATCAAGCATTTTTTCAAAACCGGGTGTCGTTGTCGCACAAAACCGGCATCGGGATTTCAGCAGATGGCGTTTGAGCCTGCGTTCAAGACCTGCAGGAGTGAGGAGTGTTTTTCCATGGTTATCCGGCGGCATTGTTATTTCAGCCACATTTGCAGATTGTCCCTGACGTCGTCGAACATGTTCTTCACTGCTTTCTGAATGATTATCCTGCTGTCAATTTCAAATTTCGGGTTGTTGACGTCCCCGAAGATCCTCAGACGCAGGATCCTGCCCCCCTCGTCTGTCTCCTCGAGCGTCTCCTGCGCGAACTTCGGCAGGGTGTGTACGGCAATTCTTGAAACGATGAATCCGGCTTTTTCGTTCACCTGACCGGTGGTGCTGATCCATCCCGATGCAGAGATGGAAAGCGAATCGCCGCTGCCTTTCACCTCGTTCGTGATGACTCCCCGTGGTTTGATGGTAAAATCGACCCTGGCCTTCCTGAAACGAAAGCGGGACAGCCCCTGGTACCCGAGCACGCCGACCAGCGTCTGCTGAAAGGGAAATCTCGATAGTTCGAAATGGACCGCGGATACCGATCCCCGCCCGCGTAATGAATCAACGACGAGGGAACTGGAATCCAGGACAAGCCCGCAATCGGCTTTTCCCGAGAAGCGGCCGTTCGAAGTGTCCGCATAATTATACCATTCGTCAAAGCTGAAGTCGCTTAAGGAAAAACTCAATGCTCCGAGAGTATTCCGTGACGGATTCGCACGCGCATCGAGTTTGAATTTCCCTTTGAAAAACTCCCCTTTGCATCGGTTGAGCTGCAAAGATTCGCCGTTTCCAGAAATTTCGCCGCTCAGGCTGCGCAGGACCGGAGCATTCGCCAGCATAACGGCCGGTATGGAAAACGAACCGGTGAAATCTCCCCGGCCGTTTTCAGTAAAGATTATCGTTGCCGAACAATCATGTCCGCCCACCAGCGGCCGGTTTGCTGCACAAACAGTGAACTCCGCTCCGGAAACCGCGATCCCTCGGATGAGAACAGCGGCACTGCGGCACAGGCTTCCGAATGCACCGGCAGGGTTTCTGCGGAACGCTGCGATGCAGAATAACCGGTGATCGATTTTTTTATAATTAATAACAGTATGGAGGAAATTGCCGCTCAAAGTGATTGTTTGTGCCTCCACCGTGAAGCGGCGGCCGGCGGTATCGATGGCGCAGGAGGAACGGAAGTTGTGGAGCGTCATTCCCTTCCAGAACGCGATCCGGACCGAGCCGATGGTGCACGAATCAATGCCGGCATCAATGCCGGCCTGCCGGACAAATTTCGTGACTAAGCGGGTGAGGACAGGGTGGGACAGCGGAATGAACCCGACGGCGAAGACTGCAAGGATGAGGCCAAAAACAACCGATGTTCCGATTTCCATCGTTCTGGTCTGGTTGTTTTTTCCCGCCGATTTATCGTTCATTATCATCCGCCGAAAGGGTGAGGCTGGTTTTACATCAGAGAAAGGCTTCCGGTTGGAAGTGCCGCTCTCTTTAAAGTATTTTTCACCATTGCCCGATGCACGTGGTTAAAAACTAACATTTTTCAACGCTTTCTGCATAGTACAATTGACCATGAACGAACCGAAAAAAACTGGTGCCGCTGTTCTCATCATTTCGAACGACCAGCCGTTCCGTTCGAAGCTGCGAGAAAACCTGCAGCTGCAGGGCTTCTCGGTGATCGAGGCCGCATCGCAGGCGGATGCGCTGTCCCTTCTTGAGAAGCAGGCCGTCGAAATCGTCTTTCTGGACATCGAACGGATGCCGGTGATAGAAATGGATATTGTCAATTATATCCGCACGCGGCACCATGCCGAGATCGTGGTGCTCACCACCATCAACGAAATCGAGGAGGCGACCACCGCCCTCAAAAACGGTGCCGCTTTCTATCTGGTCAAGCCGCTAAAATTCACCGACCTGAAGAGCGTGCTCGACAAACTGTCGCTCCGCGTTGACCGTACCAGGGAACTGGTGGAGCTTGAGCAGCAGTTCCTGAGCGATCTCATGGCAGGTTCTCCCGCCATGCAGAAGGTGCTCCGGTTCGCCATGAAGATCGCGCCGACCGCTTCCACCGTGCTCATCGGCGGAGAGTCCGGCACCGGCAAGGAGTTCTTCGCCCGGATCATCCATCGCATGTCACAGCGTCCCGAAGGCCGGTTCGTACCCATGAACTGCGGCGCGATTCCGGACACGCTTTTCGAGAGCGAGCTCTTCGGCCATAAAAAAGGCTCCTTTACCGGAGCGGACCGCGACAAGGCGGGTTTGGTGGAAGAGGCGCACCTCGGCACGCTGTTCCTCGACGAAGTCGGCGAGCTGTCGCCGTCGGCCCAGGTCAAGCTCCTGCGGTTCCTGCAGGAACGGGAGTTCAGGCGGGTGGGCGAAACCATCAGCCGGTCCGTGGACGTCCGGATCATCGCGGCTTCGAACAAGGATCTGGCCGGGCTTGTGGATCAGAAAAAATTCCGCGAGGACCTCTTTTACCGCCTCAATGTTTTTTATCTTTATCTGCCGCCCCTGCGCGAACGGAAAGAAACAATTCCTAACCTCATCAGGATCTTTGTGCACAGGTACAATGAGGTTTTCAACAAGCACATCAGCACCTTTTCGAAAAACGCCGAGGCCATCCTTGCCAATTACAGTTATCCCGGCAATGTGCGGGAGCTCGAAAACATCATTGAACACGCGATCGTTCTGGCCGAAGGCGGTGAAGTCACCGAGCGCGATCTGCCGGACTTCATATTCCGCACCCGGCTCCTGCTTTCAGCGCCGAAACCGGAAGTACTGCCCGGTGCGGCTCAGGTCCAGACGCTCGCTGAAATGGAAAAAGACCATATCGCGCAGGTGCTGCAGCGTACCGATTTCAACTATACCGACGCGTCGAAGAAACTCGGCATCTCGCGTTCGACCCTGTGGCGTAAAATCAAGGAATACAAAATTGAGACCAAATAGTAGGGGCACGGCGCGCCGTGCCCCTACAGTAAAATGGTAAAATAACGATGGAAATCAGGGTTTACTACGAAGACACGGACTGCGGCAACGTTGTCTATTACGCCAATTACCTGAAGTACATGGAGCGGAGCAGGACCGAGTTCCTGCGCGAGCGCGGCGTCGATCTGGCCGCGTACCATGAAAAAGGGCTCCTGTTCACTGTGGCAGAGGCGCACGTCCGCTACAGGGCACCGGCACGCTACAACGACCTTCTCGACGCCGGGTCGCGGGTCACGGAAACCGGCAACTCCTCGGTCGTTCTCGCCACCACGATCAAGCGCGCGTCCGACGGCCAGCTGCTCACGGAAGGCGAAGTGCGGCTTGTGTGCGTCAGCTCAACAGGCCGCCCAACCAGGATTCCGGAAGAGATCAAAAAGGCGTTGACGGAATAACAAGACGACCTAATCCCCCCCGCCCCTTCTCCGTCAGGAGAAGGGGAGAACGGCGAACATAAAAAAGTGTTTAATGGTTCCCCTCTCCAAGCGGAGAGGGGTGCCTGCCTAAGGCAGGCGGGGTGAGGTCAACCCCTGTTATCCTCCGGAAGGTCCGGCGCCAGGGACGCCGCGACGGCCAGCGCGTCGCACCGCTCGTTCTCGACGTGCCCTGTGTGTCCCCGGATCCAGTGAAACGTTACCGTATGTTTGGAGAGAGAAACAAGGAGCCTTTCCCACAAATCAATATTGAGCGCCATTTTCTTGTCCTTCTTGCGCCATCCATTCTCTTTCCACGCATAGACCCAGCCCTTTTCCACGGCGTTCACCAGATACTGCGAGTCAGTGACAATCGTGACGTCGCAGGGTTCTTTCAGGGTCTCCAGGGCCGCGATTGCGCCCATGAGCTCCATGCGGTTGTTGGTGGTGTTCCGGAACCCGCCCGAAAGCTCTTTTTCGCGGGAGTCGTACATTAAAATTGCGCCGAAACCGCCCGGCCCCGGATTTCCGGAGCAGGCGCCGTCGGTATACACGATTATTTTTTTCATGGTTTCAATGCCGGCGTGAAATCGGAATCATGTCGCGATAAAATATATCAAATATTTGATTGCCTGCGGTACTGGTTTTATTTGCGAGACCATCAGGGAAACTATTATTTTACTATCGGAAAAACGGAACGATTTCCAGTACCGGCGGCCGATCTTTAAAACAAAACGCTATAACCACCCGGGCGGAGTGCTTTTCTTCGAACAACCCTCAAAGCCCCATTTGATGTACGGGGCTCCCCCTTCTTCGAAGATCTTCTTCCCGGGTGTTTTTTTTTAACTCCCCGAAGGTATTTTTCACCTCTCGCTTTCCATAACTCTTTACCGGGATGGTGATGCCATGCGCATTGTTCTTCAACGCGTCAGCCGCGCCAGTGTGCGGGTCAACGGTTCGATAGCAGGTTCCATTAACAGAGGGATACTGCTGCTCGTCGGCGTTCACCGGGATGATACTGCCGACAGCGCCGGATTCCTTGCCGCCAAATGCGCAGATGCAAGAATTTTCCCTGATGCGGAAGGCAAAATGAACCTCTCGCTTAAAGAGGTGCAGGGCGAGGCGCTCGTGGTGTCGCAGTTCACCCTCTTCGGCGATTGCAGCAAAGGCAGGAGGCCCAGCTTTATCGACGCAGCGCCGCCGGAAAAAGGGAAGGCGCTCTACGAACAATTCGTCGCGGAACTTAAACAACAGGTCTCACGCGTCGAGACAGGGATTTTCGGCGCCATGATGGAAGTCGAATTGGTGAACGATGGCCCGGTGACGTTACTGTTGGAGAAATAATTTTACTTCAATAAAATATTCATACTATTTCACTTCCGCATCACCTCGGACATCATTTCGGTCAGCGCGTTCGTACTGAACGGTTTCTGTATGAAGCCGCGCACTCCTTCGCCCATGATTTTTTCGGCCTCGCCGTCGATGCTGTAGCCCGAAGAAAGAATGGCCCTGATGGCCGGGTTTATTTCGCGCATGGCGATAAAGGTCTCTTTGCCGCCCATTTCGGGCATGATCATGTCGAGGATCACGAGGTCCACGGATTTCCACGAATGACGGTAATACTCAACGGCCTTTTTACCGTTTTCACATTCGATGACCGTGTGCCCCAGGAACCGGAGCATTTCACCCGCCATTTCGCGGAGGAGTCTTTCGTCGTCCACAAAAAGGATATTCAGGCCTTGCGGGCTTGTATAGACAGACGCCGTCTCCGTGCCCTGCTTGTCTGCGCGGTCTTCGGTAACCCCGATCGCGGGAAGGTAGATTTTGACGGTTGTTCCGCGTCCCGGTTCGCTGTAAACGTTTATTGCCCCCTTATGGAGTTTGACGATGCCGTAGACGGCCGGAAGCCCCATTCCCGTGCCTTTGCCCTTCTCTTTTGTCGTAAAAAAGGGCTCGAAAAGGTGCTTCTGGATCTCGGCGTCCATGCCGGTTCCGGAATCCGTCACGCAGATCTGGCAATAGGGGCCGGGCGCCAGTTCATAAGGCTGTTTTTTGCAGTATTGTTCGTCAAGAACTACCATCTCGGTCGAGAAGGCAAGCTCGCCGCCGTCGGGCATGGCGTCGCGCCCGTTGATCGCCACGTTCAGCAGGGCGTTCTGCAGCTGGGTAGGGTCGCCCATGACCGTGGACGGCTGCGCGCCGAGATGCTGCTTCAAAACGATTTTCTTGTCGATCGTATGCTGAAGCATGGTGAAAACCTCGGCGATGATCTGGTGAATGTCCACCGTGACGGCCTGATATTTACCTTTGCGCGCAAAGGCCAGGAGATGGTTCGTGAGGTCAGCGGCGCGTTTTGACGACAGTAGAATGTTGTCGGTATACTGGGTGATTTTTTCGTCGCCGCTGATTTTTTTCTTGATCAAGGATGCAAAACCCATGATGGACGCCAGCTGATTGTTGAAATCATGCGCGATGCCGCCGGCAAGCTGGCCGATGGCCTCCATTTTCTGCGACTGCCTGAGCTGGTCTTCCATTGCCCGGTCGTCCGTAATGTCGCGGGCGCTCGACAGCGCGCCGCTGATTTTCCCCGCATCGTCCTTCAGTGCGCGGCACCACCAGGCGAGCAGGCGTTTTGCACCGTCCTTCCGCCGCTGCCAGCTTTCCACGTAGACAATCTCTTCGCTCCCCGAAAAAATAGGTGAAACCCTTTCGTAGGTTTCCTGTGAGCCGAGGAAATAGTGGCCGGCCTCTCTGCCGATCACGTCGTCCCCGAAAAACGCATAGCCTGCCTTGTTCGCCCAGGTGTACCTTTTGTCATTGTCAACTTCCATGATGATGTCCGGGACCGCATCGAGCATCGCCCTGTTGCGGGACGAAAGGGCGTGCAAATCATGCTCGGCCAGCATGCGGCTTATGGAGTCGCCGATGCTTGCTGCAACCGATTCCAGAAGCCTCCGTATCTCAAGCGGTATCGCTTCGGAACTGTGCGATGCCAGATAGAGTGCGGCAATTACAGTGTCCTCGCTTTTAACCGGAACAACGGCAATGGCTTTCAGGTTTTCTTTCCGGCGTACATCGTCAATCGGCACACCGAGGTTGGCATGCGTGGTATACACCGGATCTCCTTTCATGACGATTTTTGCATTCGGCGTTTCAGCCGTATGAAGTGAGACTGATTTGACAAACTCAAGCGACAGGCCTTTGTGCGCCAC
>JBEKUX010000093.1:0-7180 GCA_049514575.1 Chitinispirillaceae bacterium
CTGTCTTGAGCGTGGCGGTTCCTGAGGTCACCATCGCGCAGTCGGCGCGGCCGAGCATTTCCCGCAGGGGACCATCAAACATCTCGGCCGGCGTCCGGCCGATTACCTTTTTGTAAAGTTCAATTGGGAGGGCGCCGTACCTCGATACGATGGCGCGCATGCCCGGGAACCGCTGTCGTAAAATCGAAAAAGCCTGCAGCATGCGAGGCAGCATATGTTCGATCTCCTGCCGCCTGCTGCCCGGAACGATGGCGACCCGGAAACTGCCGCTGCCGGGGTGGGTTTTCCGAGCCATTGCAAATGCACCTTCGGCCTGCATCGCTTCGACGGTCGGATTTCCGACAAAGGTGACCGGCGACCGGTAGGGTGAAAAGCAGGGCACTTCAAAAGGGAAAATGACCCCGATATGCGCGGCGCAGGCGCCAAGGACCCCGGCCCGTTTGCGTTTCCATGCCCACACCATGGGGGCGATGTACCAGACCACCGGAATGCCGAGTTTGTTCGCGGCCTTCATCATGGGGACGTTGAACCCTGGATAATCGACGCACACCAGCGCGTCGGGCCTCCGCTTATCCATTATGTCAATAAGTGACCGTCGGGCCCTGAAAAAAAACCCGATATGCGCCGCCACTTCGGCATACCCCATGCGATTGAAGGGGGCGAAAGGCATGATTGGTTCGAAGCCGGCCAGCTCCATTGCCGGGCCGCCGATGCCCCACAATGACGCAGCGGGCGCCATCGTGCGCAGCTGCCGCAGAATCGGCGCAGTGTGCTGATCCCCAGAAGGATCGCCGGCAATGAACATCAGTGAGAGGGGAGGCATGGCGTCTAAAACAGACGTGAAGGGAACTTTCCGGACTTTTTCATTTCAGCGAGATACCGTTTCAGGTCAGGCAGACTGGAACGGGCGATGACCAGAATCGCATCGTCGGTGGCCACTACCGCTGTTTCCGGGCAATCGATGACGGCCAGTGCGTGAGATGACGGGTTGACGATGATGCTTTTCGAACATCCCTGCTCGAAAATGCGGTCACCGACCAGAACGGTGCCGGCCTTATTGCCGCGGCTGATCCGGGCCAGAGAGTCCCACGATCCAATATCGTCCCACTGGAAAACGCCGGTCACCGCGCTAACCCGGCGTGAATGCTCCATGATTCCGTAGTCAACCGACTCCTTTCCTGCCGCACGGTAAAAACGATCGATTGCTTTAAGAGAAAAACCACCCCGGGCAGCTTCGCCCGCCAGCGAAAAAAGCCCGGGCATATGGGCCTTGACTTCCTGGAGGAACACGCTTGTTTTCCAGACAAACATACCGCTGTTCCAGCGGTATGAGGATGAACCGCAGCACCGGGCCGCGAGAGCTGCATCAGGTTTTTCGATGAATCGGGACACCGCATGGCTTTTGACGCCCTTCCCGTTGCTGGTTTCTTTCCCGAGCAGAAGGTAGCCGTAGCCGGTCTCTGGCCGCGTCGGCCGTATGCCGAATACGACCAGCCGATTGTGCGCATCGGCAAGGAAGCAGGCGTACCGTACCGCCTTTACAAAAGCCTTCGTCGGCTTCACCCGGTGGTCAGCCGGCAGCACCACCATGATCGACTCGCCGTACCGTGACTCGATCCAGCTCGCCGCGAGCGCGAGCGCCGGCGCCGTATTTTTTCCCACCGGTTCGACGATAAGGTCGTACCGCCGTTTGCCGGAAAGCAGAGCTTTCATCCGTGAAGCGATCGGTTTTCCGGTCATGACAAGGGGAACAACGCCGCGTGTCTGCAGTGCACGGGCGCGGCCGAAGGTCTCTTCAATCATGGTCCGGCGCGAGGTCAGAGGAAGCAGCTGTTTCGGGTGCGATGACCTCGAGAGCGGCCAGAACCGTTCGCCGATCCCGCCGGCAAGGATGACCGGAATGGTCCGCATCATGACGATTGCTCCACCTCGGCGAGCGCGGCATGCTTCTCTTTAAGGCTTTTTACCGCGCTGTAGGGGACCCGTGGAACGCCGATTTCCGATTTGTTATGGCTGCTGTTATGAAAATCCGAGCCGCCGGTAACGGCAAGGCCGTTCTTGCGGGCGATTTTAACGTAGTTTTGCTGAAGAGTCGCCGAATGCTCGGTATGGTAGGCTTCCAATCCCATGACGCCGTCACGGATGAATTCCGGGATCCGGTCGTCTACTTTGGTGACACCGGGATGGGCCAGCACCGGGATGCCGCCGGCCTGCTTGACAAGGTCGAAGACCTCCTGCGGCCGCATCCGGAATTTTTCGACATAGGCGGGAAGTCCGTAACCCAGGTATTTTTCAAACGCCTCGCGGAATGAATAGACGAGTTCCTCCCTGAGCAGGGCCGCCGCAATATGCGGCCTCCCGATGGCGCCTACTCCGGCAACGGAAAGCACCGTGTCAAAACGCAGATCAATTCCCTGGTTGTTCAGGTTCTCAACGATTTTCCGGGCACGGACATAGCGGGCGTCCTTCATTTCTGTAAGCCGGCGGGTCAACGTGGGATTGGTAATGTCGATGAAATAGCCGAGAATATGCAGATCAATGCCCTCACTTTCGCTGGAAAGTTCGAGACCCGGAATGACTTCTATTCCCAATTGCGATCCCATTTCCAAAGCATGAGGATAAGCGTCGATACAATCATGATCGGTAATGGCGATTGCGGCAAGTCCTTTACGCGAAGCGGCTTCCAACACCTCTTCGACCGTACTCGAACCGTCAGAATGTATCGTATGGATATGAAGATCTACATATCTCCTTGCAAAACCCGGTGCTGTCTGCATCCTTGAAAATTCATGGTGGATTGTTTATGGTTGATTAATGGATCGGAACAATGAATATAACCGATCTTGCTTCGTAAATCAAGATAACATTATGGAAAAACGTTGCGTTTTTCAGGTAGAGGTTGATAAAAATCCGTTCATTATGTATTTCTATTCTTAATGGTTCACCAGAGGCCGCTGTGTCACAACGTTTCCCGCAGCCACCACTGAAAAGGAAGAACGGTCTTCAATGGTTGGAAAAAACCTTAAATATCCTGTGCTTGTTTTGTATACAACAGCATTGATGCTTTTTTTTTATACAGGATATTTCAACCGGTTACTGTTGCTTCCCCAGGGGTGCGATGAATTCGGCTACCTGAACATGGCCAAAGCCGTTTCGCAGGGAAACCTTTTCAAGGATCACGTGCGCAGGCCATTTGACAGGGAACTGATAGAATATCTTAAACAGTCTCCGCACCGCTGTGAATCCGCTGCGCACCTTATCTGCCCCCCTGCCTATTGGTTTGACACGAAAAAAATAAAGGTAATCAACCAGTACCCTCCGGGGACCGGTATTCTGCTCAGTCCATTGCCGTTAGATTCAAGAAAAACAGCTTTTCCTGCGGTTGTTGCATTGCTCCTTGTTTTTTTTCTGTTTCTTGCATTTAAAACAAAATCGGGAGGGATAACGTTTTTCAATATAAATGCAATAGCGATTATTGCGTTTTTAGTTTTTATGGCAAGTTACTTCCCGCATGGCTTCGATAATTTCAGCGGAGTCAACTCTTATGCTCCGACCTTCGGTATGCTGCTGGCTGCCGGATATCTTCTTGACAAAAGGCCTTGGATGTCGATTGCGCTTCTCGGAATGAGCACGATATTTCGCATAGCAAATGTCATTATCTTCGTCCCTTTTCTGTTTGTCTATTTAGGGAGGGATTTCAACTTGGCCGGGTATTTTTCAAAAGAAACCTTGTTGAGAACCCTTAAGGCCATGGCATTGCTTCTTGCCGGAGGATTGGGGTTGTATTTTTTATACGTCTGGATATTGCTCGGCAACCCGCTTTCGCCAACGTATTCCGAGGTCGATCAGCAATTTGCATTATTGAAGGATATCCCGGGTAATATCAGTTATTACTTAGGTTTTTTTAACCGGTGGTTTGTATTTCACATTGTTGTGCTCGGGTTGATGGCATGTATGGGGATAGTAAAGAAGATGCCGGTGAGGTGGATCATTATTTCAACGGCGATAGCACTGTTCAACTATTGTTTTTACTTTGTCCACCGGGTCAAAATAGAATACTATACCTATGCTTCGGGGGTTATTATTGCTGGTATATTTTTGTATTACGCTGAAGAATATATACGTAATACGAAATTTAGAAGGATGATAAATTATGCGGGCGTAACGATTTTTCTTGCTGCTGTTGTATGTTCAATTTTATGGTTTCCCAGGCAGAATTCACAACAACTGTTTAATACTCAGATAAAGGAATATAACGACTGCTTCTCTATGTATGATGTTGTCTGGGCCGAACACGGGGGTGGGACCATGCAATTCGCGACGGGGAAAGCAGCTTTCAGAATGCCTTGGGGACCCGAAGATACCAGGAAAGAGATACTATTATGGCTCCATGTGCACGGCTATCGTCAGGCAATATGGATGAGCGACTTTCATGTGGAAGCGTTCCGGAATATCGTGAAAAAGGAACTGAAAGATATTCCGCTTGATTATACGGAAAAAACCAGTCCGGTTTTTGGAACAATTTTTGAAATACAGTGAGCAAGCAGCGGGGATATCATCGCGCAATCAGCACGCCGGATTTCGGTGTCAATGATCCTGAAAAAAACGCGTTGATTGCAGGAATTTTTTATCGTCACGCCAGTGCGGCGTCACCGTAAGGTGACAGGAGAGGTTGACCGGGCAGCCGGCGAGCAGGCCGATCTCCTTTGCCGCTGCAGCGCGGATCCTCGCGATCAAGGCGCCCTTTTTACCGATGACAATACCCTTCTGGCCTGACGTTTCTACGTGGATGACGGCGCGGATGTCATGGCACTTTTCCAGTTCCCGGTAGGATTCTATTTCCACAAATACGGCGTGCGGAACTTCATCTCGGGTGGCGAGAATGATGTGTTTACGCAGGAATTCCGCCGCGAGAAAACGCATGTCGACATCGGTCAGAGTCTCGTCGTCGAAATAACGGGGGCCTTTTTTGATAAAGGGATTCAGCGCCGCAAGAAACGCTGCTTTTGCTTCGGGCTTTTTTGCGCTGATCGTCACCGATGGCCGGTTGGCAAGCTGGGGGAACAGCGAAAAAAAATGTTCTTCCTGGTGCGTTACCGAAGGGCACAAATCTTTTTTGTTGAAAACGATCAGTACCGGTACTGCCGCACGGCGGACGATCGCGGCGACGAGCGTCTCCTCTTCGCCGAAGTCCCTCGACAGGTCGACGAGATAGCACAGGCAATCGGTCCCGTCGTCATTGGCCGCATTTTCCGCCTCTTTCAGCATGGCCTTATTGAGGAGGCGGCCGCCCTTGTGCACTCCCGGCGTGTCAACAAAGACGATCTGCATCGACGGGCCAGAATATACTCCCGTCATTCTGCGGCGCGTGGTCTGCGGCAGGGGCGTCACCGGTGAAAGTTCTTCGCCGAGCACGGTATTGAGAAGGGTTGATTTACCGCAGTTGGGCCGGCCGACAAGAGCGACAAACCCGGACCGGAAAGAGGTCGCCACCGTCATTTAGCGCTATCCCTTCGGTTTAACGGGTATCGGAGCTGCGGCGGCGGAGGAAAGGTGCTGCCTGGCAGGACGCTCACGCAGCGCCGGGCGGAAAAATTTGTCGAAAATTTCCGCGCCGATATAGCTCGAATGAACGGTCCAGAGCTGGCCGTGTACCGTCACGATGGCGGCTGCCAGACAGCGATCAGGGTCGCTCCTGCTCGACGCAAACCCGATGAACCAGTCGATTTTTCCCATGCCTTCAACATCGAGCGACCCGGTTTTACCGCCGCAGTCGAGGTCCGCGCTCCATGCGCACCGGCGCAGCTGTCTGAAGGTTTTGCGGCAGGTGCCGATCTCAACTACCCTGTTCATCATGGCCTGCAATTCACATGCGGCAGTACTGCCGATCGGTGTCCTCCACACAGCCGGCTGCAGCCGGTACAGGCAACGGCCGTCGCTCATGCGGCAGATACTGTCGATGAGGCGTGGGAAGGGCATGTTCCCTTCCGCAGCAATGGTACCGGCAATGAGCGCGCCGTGGAGCGGCGAGAGTGTCGTTTTCCGGTTATACCCTGACGCCAGTTCGGCCATGGCATAGGAGGTATCGTCCGGGACAACCACCTTTGACGTGTCTATCGCCAGATCAAAAGGAATCGCGGTATTAAACCCGAATTTCCGGCTGTACTCCTCCAGCGTTTCTCTGCCGACCGCGTACATTCCGATCCGGGCGAAGGCCGAATTAATGGAGAACGCATAGGCGTCTTCAAAGGTCAGTTCACTCCAGGGGCTTATGGTTTTCCTGATCTGAAACCGGTACAGGGTATGGTTGCGGCCCGTCACCGGCACTTCGGTCCGGGTGCTGTATCGCGCAGTTTCAATTGCCGCCGCAGCGGTTACTGTTTTGAAAATTGAAGCGGCCGGGAAAATACTCTGCGCGAAAAGGCGGCTGCCGATGTCGGGCATGCTGTCGCGCCGGTACGAAACGAGCGCCAGAACGCGTCCGCTCCTCGGATTCAGGATGACGG
The DNA here is from genome assembly GCA_049514575.1 of Chitinispirillaceae bacterium. Taxonomy (GTDB): domain Bacteria; phylum Fibrobacterota; class Chitinivibrionia; order Chitinivibrionales; family Chitinispirillaceae; genus BOG-1184. Next base: position 6,507 of record JBEKUX010000093.1, read on the forward strand.
CGGCGCCGTATTTCGGCCGGTACTGTTTGAGCATTCGATTGACGAAATCCTGAAGCGCGGTGTCGAGGCTGTAGCAGACGACCACGGAGTCGCCGCCTGTCTGAAAGGTGTCCCGGTCAAAAGTCAATCTCGGCCGGCATTGCGCAAGAAGTCCGGCCGCTCCTTTGAAATCGAGCGTAATACTTTCGGATTTGTTTCCTCCGCCGTTAACGGCGCCCACGGCGGCGATGTGTTGTCCGGCCGCTGGTCCGCCCTCCGTCGGCGCAAGGAGCGCCCCTGCAATTTTAAATCCGGCTGCCGCAATAAGGAGTGCGAGGAAGAAACGTATCCGGCCTTTTCGCGGGAAATAGAAAAGCGCTTTTTTTACTGACGGCACCAAACGGCTGAACATGCGATCCATCATGGGCGGTTTTCAAGCCATTGGTCTGGGTGGGTACAACTCTTTTTACTGTTCCGGCCCCTGCTGGTCGTTCCGGACATTCATAAAATAGCTGATGCTCGCCGGCTGCGCAGCTGAATAAAAGAGGCGATCCCGTTCGCACGGAATCGCCGCAGTCAGTAAACAGTGATTTTTCAGAACGAGAACGCCGTCTGCACGAAGACGTTGTTGTAGGCCGACAATGTTCCTTTACTGTCGCGCATATACCCGAACCGGGTATCGCAGATAAGCGTTG
>JBEKUX010000094.1:0-6271 GCA_049514575.1 Chitinispirillaceae bacterium
CCATGACTCTTCCTGCGCCTCGATCCGTTTCTCGCGTTCAACAAGTTCCTGGTATCGTTTATCTTCCTTATCAATTCGTCCGAGGAGCGCTTCGCGCGACTGGTATAGATTCAGGTTCTCCTCGTCCGCTGCCTCCAGCTTTTTCCGGCAGAGAGCAATCGATTCCCGGTACTCTTCCGTTCTTCCGTCAATGCTCTGCAGCTCCCGCCGGTTGCGCTCACGCTGTTCGAAGCCGCTCGCCAACCCTGCCTTGAGCGTGCTTACCCCGTTTTTCTGCTCACCGATCGTATTGATCAGGTCGATCTGTTCACGCGAGAGGGTATCGGCCCTGTCCCGGCACGACTGGAGAGTGCTGTCGAATTTTTCAATTTCGCCGTTGATGGCTTCCCTGCGTTCGGAGTGGCTTTGCAGTTCGCTTTCACGTTCGACGATGCATTTTTCGAGCCGGGTCCGCAGGAGGCTGTTTTCTTCGACCTGAGTGTCGATCGCGTTCACGTCGCGCGCTATCACGCCGACGCTTTCGGAAAGATTTTTCATGCGCTCGATCGCCACGGACAGATCGCGGTCAAGCCGGATGATCTTCTCGCTCGTCTCGCTTACGCTGCGCGAAGCCGTTTCGAGGTCCCGCTCCTTTTCGATGGCCGCGAGTCGCATTTTTTCGACCTGAGATTCTCCGGCGCCGATGTGCGCCTTTGCGGCTTCCCGGCTGTTTATCATTTCGTCAAGTTCCTGCCTGCGCTGCCGGAGCGTGTCGCCAAGGGCCGAGTACCTGCGGTTCCAGTACCCGAGTTCAAGCCTCTTGAGGTCTTCGCGGTAGGTCTTGTAGCGCCGCGCTTTTTCGACATGGCGGGCCAGCATGCGTACCTGCCGGTCGGCCTCCTGGACCTTATCGTTGATGCGGAGCAGGTCATGCTTCGTTTTGTCAAGTTGACGGAGGCTTTCCTTGCGCCGCTGCTTGTATTTGCCGATGCCCGCCGCCTCTTCGAACAGGATACGGCGCTCTTCGGCCTTGTCGCTCAATATGGAGTCGATCATGCCGCGTTCGATGGTGGTATAGGCGCTTGAACCGACGCCGGTATCGAGGAAAAGGTTATGAATATCGCGAAGCCGGCACGGCACCCGGTTGATCCGGTATTCGCTTTCGCCGTTCCGGAACATCCGCCTCGAAATGGCCACTTCGCTGTATTCGACCGGCAGGATCCCTTTGGTGTTCTCAATTGTTAAGGTCACCTCGGCCATATTGAGCGGCTGCCGGGCCTGGGTACCCGAAAATATCACGTCCTGCATCGTGGCGCTCCGCAGCAGCGTCACCTTCTGCTCTCCCAGCACCCAGCGAATGGCGTCGACGACGTTGCTTTTTCCGCATCCGTTCGGCCCGATCACCGCGGTCATTCCTTCCCCGAATTCCAGTTCGGTCTTTTCCGCGAACGATTTAAAGCCAAAAATGGAAAGCTTCCGCAGGATCATGGGGCTCCTTTTTTAATGAAAAGAGTGCCGAAAAACACTACCTTTTGATGTATTAAAAAATTAATATACAATATATGGTAGGGGCAGTCAAGTGGAGATTATCAGGATTTTCAACCGTTTGCGTATTAAAAGGGCACCGTTCCTTTTTAAAGATACCTGTTGAAAATCGCCAATTAATAACCGGCAAATCTATTGATCGGCGTCGCTTATGTTGGTGAACGGAAGGCAATTCTGCCAATCGGTGCCGCAGCCGGGCGGGCACTGACTTGTAAAGTAGATGTTCGCGTTGCCGGCGCAGATGATAAACACGGAAATCCTGCCGCCGCCGTTTCCGGCCGTGCAGACAGGACCTGTTCCGATGGTCACCGGACCGCCGCCAACCGGAAGCAATCCTCCTGAGAACCAGGTGCCGTTCGCTTTAGTCTGCCAGACGTGTTTCAGGAAACCGTCACTCCCTTTTGTTAATATCTCAAGGCGTCCATCTCTGTTGGCGGCAACGGAGAGCCCGCCGGCGCCATTGTCCGGCACTTCGGGCGCATGGGCCGACGTGTCCAGCCGGCTGAACGACGACCACGCTGAACTGCCCGCCGAATTCTGCCGGCTGTGGAACAGATAACCGCCCGAACACACCACGACCTCTAACCGGCCGTCTGCGTTGGTCCCAACGGCGATATCACCGTTGGAGGTGATGCCGCACCGGGCAAACGGCGTCCATGAACGCGAGGCGGACATCCGGGCCCTCGACAGTTCGTGCGTAACGCCGTCCGTCGCAAAAACGTCAACCGACCCGTCGCCCGGATTATATCCGGCCCCGATCGCAGGCCCGGCGCCGGACAGGACACCGGCGGCCGTCACTTGACACAGTGTAAAACCTGCCATGCCGCCATACGCATACCAGAGTTTTTTGCCGCTTCCGAAAAAAACCGCCAGATGCTGTTTTGACGTGCCGAAACGCGACAGGACAATCGGGGTGCCGACGGGTTCCGCTGTCACGAACGTCCGCCATGGACTGAATGACAGCGGCCTGGCCTTGTCCGCCGGAAAATTTTGCCGGGTATAAATAAGGCTGCCCCGGCTGTTCGTTGAAAACAGCCAGACCGAAGAATCTGCGCCGAAATTCGAGCAGACAATGGTTCCCGTGGCTCCGGTTCCGGCCAGGCCGCTGATCCTGCACCACTGGCCGCCCCAGAAGTCATTATCGGCGGTGTCCTGTATCCGGGCATATATCCGGTTGTCCCTGCCGCGTGCAAAGCAGATAATCCTTTTGTCTGCATCGTTCCGCGCTGCCGCGATCCCGCCCTGCGGCCTGAATCCTTCCCTGATTGTTCCGCGGCCCGCACCCATGACCCGTATCAGCCGGCCTTCCCCGCCTTTCAGTTCAGGTATGATCACGGTGCTGAATCCGGCGCTGTACCTCACCGGCACCCTTGTGAAAACCGTGCTCCCGTTATACCCGTAACAGCGCGGCGAAAGCAAAACGCTGTCCCGGCAATCGCCCTTCAGCGTAACCGTACAATTGATGAGCGTTGCGGTATTACGTTCCCAGTGTTTATTGACAACCAATATGTTACAGACCGACGGATCGACTTTGTCCCTGAAAACCCCGGCCATGGCGGCGCTGTCGCCCAGATCACGCAGGATCGAATCGTCCGCACCGCCGGAAACGCCAAGAATCTGGTGGGAGGGAATGTAGACCTGGCCGGGAACGACCGTATAGTTCCCTGCCGCATCCGGCCCGGAAACCGCCTTATGATAACTATTGACAAACCATGAAGTCATAACCATGGGTCCGACAATATATGCACAATACCGGTTGATCTCCCGGATAACGGTATATTCGGTACGCCCTTCGGGGTTGATCCGCCGTGAAGTATTGTCGCAATCGACGATGGCACTGCCGAACTTGCCGATAGCGCCGGAGTTATGATTAATACTCCAATAAGTAAACCATAGAATGCCTTTGACCCCGTGGGCGACATTGGTGAACGCATACCATCGCAAATTGTTTTCGTCGGGCACGGCAAGATTGCCGCTGTCGACGATGCAATGCACCGCATTCCAGAACGGCCGGTTCCCGGCTTTGGAGCGGCATGCGGTCAGGCACCAGAAGAAATTCTTCTCAATCGTATCCGCAGGATACCGGAGGTCGAAGCCATGGCACCAGAGGGGGTATATATTGTTACCGACAACCTGGGGTTGCGAACCGGAAACAGCGGAATTAAAAACATCGTCAAGATAGGTTTTATAGAGCGCAGTATCCTTAAGACCGTCGGGAAGCAGCGGCGTGAAAAAATCATGCGAATTCTGTAAAGGCAAAACAAGGGCGAAGGACAGCTTCGAGGGATCGCAGGTCCCGATGGCCATGGTCCACATTTTTATCGTGTCGATGACGTGCGTGAAACCGTCACCGTGACCGCATGAAAAACTGTCTGGGCTTGGTGAAGGTTCATGCCCGACCCAGAAGCCTTGCAGGGCGGCAACGCGCGCGGCGCCGAGATTTTTATAATGCTGTACTATGGAGGAAGCATAATTATCCGTATTCGCGTTGCGCTGAAAGGTCTCAAAGGTCATGGCGTTATTGCACGCGCCGGGTTCATGCGGCACCAGAGATTTCAAACCGACCCTTGCGGCAATCGATAATGCATAATCAATTTCACGCTGGCCGTTCAGGTACTGCCATGTTTGAGTATTGCCGCCGCCGAGCAGATTGAAATACGCATTTTTGCAGACCTGAAAATTAAGCGTATCATTCTGCTGATGAATGCAGGGGTCCTGCCAGCTTCCGATGATAAAGTCGCTCTGGCGCCATTGCTGCGCCGCGGATTGCCACACCGCAGCAAGCAGCATGATGACAAAAAGAGATTGTTCGGTTCTTTTCTTCATAACCGTCCCGTCAGCATGGAAGTATATAAATTTAGGTGATTTCGGCTCAAAAAACCAGCCCGTATTGAATGACCGCGGGCCCGCAGGGTATATCAGAAAATGGATGAGCGTAAAAAAAGATGCCTTTCGTGACGACATCGGCTGTTGGAACAAAAATCCGCTCCTCTTTGCCTTCTGAAAAACGGTCCGGCTTGTTTTCGTCGGGTCATTGTTTCGCATAGGAATACCCCATGCATGGGCACAACCTTAACATACCGCTCCCCTCGTAAACCTTTCGTTCAACCGATACCCTTCGTTGTCCAACTAACGTAATAAAATGATGTAAAGATTTCTTTTCCCTTTAACCCTGCCGAAACCTGAAAGGGGGTATTTTCCTCGGAAAATGATATCTTTTTATGTCATCAAAAAAAGCGTTTTTTTGTGACTTATATTTATATTACAATTTATACTTATTACCAGAGGGTTTTGATATGAAAAGGCTCTCATGAAAGCAATAATAGCGAATATTATCGCAGGTATGGGAATTTTGGTGCTGTTCCCGTTGGAGGCCGGGGCGCAATGGGTACAGACCAATTGGACGGGAAATAGTACCGTTTTATCACTGGCGGTAAGTGATACGACTCTCTTTGCAGGAACCTATAGCGGTATCTATTTCTCTAGTGACAGCGGTGCAACCTGGACCCATCCCGGTTCCGTGACGGATCGGATCCTCTCACTTGCCGTCATGGGCAGTCAGGTCTTTGCCGGAACCGACAACGGGATCTATCTTTCCGCCAACAACGGTACAAGCTGGGTGGCAATCGATTCCGGCTTGCCGGCGAACGTTTTAGTCCATTCCCTTGTAGTGAGCGGAACGAATATTTTTGCCGGAACCCATAGCCACGGTATCTATCTATCCTCAGACAGCGGCATAAGCTGGGTTACGGTCGATTCCGGTTTGCCTGCTGCAACGTCTGTATATTCTCTCGCGGAGAACGGCAGTCAGGTTTTTGCCGGAACTTATGCGGGAGGAATTTTCCTTTCCACAAACAACGGAACAACGTGGACTGCTGCCAATTCCGGCTTACCGGCGAGTACGTTTAGTAACTACGTATTCTCTCTTGCGGTGTGCGGCGCGGACATCTTTGCCGGAATCGGTAATGGTGTTTTTTCTTCAGCCGACAGCGGTGCAAGTTGGAACGCGACCGGTACCAGCAACCAGATATATTCTGATGTTTATTGTCTTACAGCAAGCGGAACAAAGCTTTTTGCCGGAACCTACAGCGACGGCATTTTTCTCTCCACCAACAACGGTTTGTCATGGATCGCAATCAATTCCGGGCTGCCCCTGAATATCCAAGTAATGTGCCTTGCTGTAAGCGGCGGTTATATTTATACAGGAAGCGGCAACTATGGCGTATGGCGGTTTCCTCTATCGGATATATCGGTAAAAAGGGGACAAAATCCTCTGTCTGAACAATTTGCATTCAAACTGCTCTCCAGCAATCGCTCCAACCCCAGCGTCACTATTGCCTTTTCCCTCCCTCGCGCCGAGCAGGTAATGGTAAAAATTTACAACATCTCCGGCAATTTAATGACTGCACTTCTTGACAAACCCTTCGGTATCGGGCCGCACAGTGTGCCGTGGGACACACGGAATTTGCCAGCAGGCTGTTACATGGTTCGGATGCAAGCAGGGGCGAATTCGCAGGTTAAGGCAGTTCCATTGTTCAGATAGCACGCGGTAGTTGATGGTGTTTTCAACGTTTCCACCAGATAGGCCTGCGTGGACATGGGTTAACTGAACGGTAACTAAAAAATGTTGATTTGACACAAACCTCCCGATAGTTGTATACTTTAATTAGTTCAGCGGGAGGGGATTATGAGAAAGTTGTTTCTTCTTGCCGGTGTTTTTCTCCTTTATTCACTGCCCGCGCAGGCA
>JBEKUX010000095.1:0-5769 GCA_049514575.1 Chitinispirillaceae bacterium
GTTCCGCTTACCTATCGTGCGATTGTCGGAGTGAGCAGAAAGCGACCGAAGTCATGAAAAACGGGACAGGTCACGGACTTTTCGTCACCGGCACCGATACCGGCATCGGCAAGACCTATGTGGCGCGCCTCCTGCTTGAGGGGTTCGCCGGCCAGCAGGCCTCGACCTACATGAAACCGGTACAGACCGGCTGTATTCGCGATGCTGCCGGCAACCTAACTGCTCCTGATTTCGATTATGTAATGAAAAACGGCGCGGTTATGACTGCCGAACTCGATAATCATGTCCCCTACCGGTTCGAACCGGCCTGCTCCCCGCATCTGGCCGCGGCACTCGCCGGCGTCACGATCTCGCTCGAACATATCAGGGAGAACTACTCGCGGGTGTCGGATAAAAAATCGATCACCATCGTGGAGGGCGCAGGAGGCGTGCTGACCCCGCTTTCCGAAACCACCACGATGATCGATCTCATGCTGCACCTGCGGCTGCCCGTGGTGCTGGTCACGTCACCGCGTGTGGGAACGATCAATCACTCGCTGCTCACTCTGGAAGCGCTTGCAAAACGGGGAATCGAACCGGCAGGGATCGTCGTCAATAACGTTCACAATGTCCCGGAAAATTTCATCTATCATGACACTCTCCGCATCCTGCGTTACCACACCCCTCACGCGGCCATTCTGCAGGTCGGCCATGACGCTGTATGCGACGATGACATTAGGGAATTCTGCAGAGCCCTTCTTGAACGGCTTTGAAAAACTTATGATGCTGGTTCGCGGTTCAGATAAATAGGGATCTGCAGCGTCTCGCACATGCGGCGGTACCTGCTTTGCTCACCCGAATATTTTTTGACGAACATGAAATTTCCATTGATGCTCCGGACCGTTTCCCTGCACCACATCGGAAGGTCGAAGAGCATGGCCTGGCTTGGGGTAGAAATCCGGCAAAACATCTATTTATTCGTGACCCTACCTGCGGGATAAAACATATTTTTTAACACCAAACCTATGGAAAAATCTGATTTCAGCCGGCTCTGGATGCCGTTTACCTATTATCAGGACACGCGCGAGTATCCGCCGATTGTGATCGAACGCGGGCGAGGTATTTACGTCTACGACGAAGCAGGACGTGAACTTATCGACGGCGTGGGCTCGTGGTGGGTGAGTATCTTCGGCCATTGCCATCCGCATATCACTGCTGCGGTAAAAAATCAGCTCGATAAAATCGAACACATCCTCATGGCCGGGTTTGTCAGCGAGCCAGCCCTGCGGCTCTCGCACCTTCTGGGCAACCTTCTGCCTAAAGAACTGACGCGGATTTTTTACTCCGACGACGGATCGACCGCCGTCGAAGTTGCTCTCAAAATAGCCCTGCAGTACCACGCCCTGCGCGGCAGCAATGCAAGCGAGTTTGTGGGACTGTGCAGCGCATACCATGGCGACACGTTCGGCGCCATGTCGGTGTCCGGCATCACTGCCTATCACTCCCTCTTCCATGAACGGTTTAAAAAACACCATTCCGTCGATTCACCGTACTGTTATCGCTGCCCCAAGGGAAAACAACCACTGACCTGCACAACAGAATGCATGGATTCGTTGGAAACGATCTTTGAGGAACTCAGCGGCAGGATTGCCGCCTGCATTTTCGAGCCCATGGTCCAGGGCGCCGGAGGCATGCGGATCTATCCGGCCAGAGTGCTGAAAAGGATTTTTTCCCTGTGCGAGCGGTATAACATCATCACGATCGCCGATGAGGTCGCCGTTGGTTTCGGCAGGACCGGGAAGCTGTTGGCCTGCGAACACGCGGGGAAAGTCCCTGACATCATCTGCCTTGCCAAGGGACTTACCGGCGGGTACCTGCCCATGGGAGTTACCGCCGTCAAGGAACATATCTTTGAGGAATTCAAAGGCGGGCCGGATTCCGGCCGCATCCTCTGCCACGGACACTCATTCACCGGCAACCCCCTTGCCGCAGCAGCGGCGTGCGCTTCAATGGAGCTCATCAGCAAGCTCGATATCCCGGCATCGCTTGACAAATCGATCAGTCGTTTCAGCAAAGGGCTGGAATGTTTCAGGGAGTATCCGGTCGTAGGCGACGTGCGATCCATCGGCCTTATCGGCGCCATCGAATTCGTCAAAAACCGGAAGACTAAAGAACCGTTCCCGGCCTCAGATCGCTTTGCATTTGCCATTACGCGAAAAGCACTCGAACACGGGCTTCTCGTTCGCCCGCTCGGTGATGTCCTTTATTTCATTCCCGCATTCATCATCACCGGGGATCAAATAGACGCCATGTTCTCGATCCTTCACCGTTCCATAAAGGACGTTCTCAATGCATGGCCCGATCGCTGATCGGCTGTCCCGGGAACTTAACGAACGGCGTTCCAGTGGGTTGCTGCGCTCCCTCCCGGAACACCAGCCGCATGCGATCGACCTTTCGACCAACAGTTACCTTGCGCTGCACCTCGATGCCGGGGTGGCAGATGAGGCGCAGAAACTGGCAGGCGGTGCGCTCCACGGCAACCTTGCCTCACGGCTCGTCAGCGAGACCTCGCCGCTTGCCGCGGAACTTGAGGCTGAACTTGCTGACTGGGAAAAAACCGAAGCGGCCCTGCTTTTCAACTCCGGTTATGCGGCAAACGTCGGCATCCTTCAGGCGATTACTACCCGGGACACCGAGGTCTTCTGCGACCGCCTTAATCATGCGTCAATCATCGACGGTCTGCGTCTGTCCGGCTGCAGGTTTCATCGCTACCGCCACTGCGACATGGCCGATCTCAAGCGCCTCGTTGCCGGATCGAAAGCTAAAGAAAAAATCATCGTCACGGACACGGTGTTCAGCATGGACGGCGACTGCGCGCCGCTCGCTGACATCGTTGAACTCGCAAAAAAGTTTGGTTGCTGTATCATGGTTGACGAAGCCCATGCCACCGGAATTTTCGGTGAAAATGCAGGTGGGATTGCTGAGGCCATGGGCGTTGCAGATGCCATCGACGTCCGCATGGGAACGCTGAGCAAGGCAATTGCCGGTTTGGGCGGTTTTTTCATCGGGACCAGGCTGCTCCGTGATTACTTTGTCAACCATGTGCGCAGCCTGATCTACTCCACCGGCCTGCCCCATGCCGCCCTTGCGTTCGATCTCGCAGCGGTCCGCCATATCCGCGCAAACCCCGGCGCAGGTAAAGCGCTTCTGCAGAAAGCTCATGATTTCCGCGATAAACTTCGTTCTCTCGGTTACGATACCCTGACCTCCACCACGCAGATAGTTCCCTGTTGCATCGGCAATGATTTGAATACAGTTGAACTCTCCGGATTCTTACGCGAACGCGGGATTACAGCTCCGGCGATACGGCCGCCGACAGTACCGAAAGGCTCTTCGAGGGTCAGGTTTTCAATTAACAGCGGGTTTACCGGCGAACAGGAGAATATGGTCATTTCAGCACTCAAGGACTGGAAAGACCGGCTATGATCGGCCGTTGGATTGTTTTTGGCGGCTGGGCGCTGCACCCTGAAGTTCTGCGGCCCCTTTTCGGATCCGGAGCGGTTCTCATCGACAGTAATGAAATTATGCCCGATCTCGTCAGGAACAATCAACTCGCCGCTGATTGGCAGGATGTACTTGCCGATCGCATCATCCCGCAGATACCCGCCGACAGTTCTTTCGGTATTGCAGGCTGGTCAACCGGTTCGATAGTAGCCTATGCACTCGCGCATAAGTTCAGGCCCGAATGCGGCGTATTCATCTCCGTAACGCCGTCGTTCTGCCGAAGACCGGGATTTTCTTATGGCTGGAAACCCGCGGCCATTAAAACAATGCGCGAGCAGCTGGCATACGATCCAGAACAGGTCTTGGAAAAATTCTATTCACAGTGCGGTATTGAAACCTCATCCCACGTGCTCCCTTCTCCCTCCGGGAGAAGGGAGCATAATCAAACGAGCTGCATTTCACTCGATCGTTTACGCGAAAATTTGATCGCCGGTCTGTTTTTTCTCGAACAGGCAATACTTCTTCCGGTTAAAAAACTTCCCTTCCCTTCCCTGTTTCTTCACGGAAAATCCGACACGATCATTCCTTGTGATGCAGGAAGATATTTTTGTAATGAGGCAGGCGGCACTTTTATAGAATTCGAGGGACCCCATGCGTTTTTTTTAAATCAGTACGATAGAATTTCAGAATTGATTAAAAACCATTTCAAGTAATAATTATATCGTATTAAACTCATAACTCAAAACTCACGACTCATTACTGGTTTTACTAGGATCTTTATATGAACTTATTCGAAAAAGCTCATCAATTATCCGAAAAATCCATTACTAATTGTATCACCGAAAAAGACCTTGACGATATCATTGCCTGGCCGCTCGATGAACTGCCGATTCTGTTTGCCGCCGCAGACCGTGTACGTCGTCATTTCTTTAACGCGACGGTAAATCCCTGCACGCTCATGAACATTAAATCCGGCGGATGCAGCGAAGACTGTGCGTTCTGTTCCCAGTCGGCGCGCCACAAGACCGGTGTCCAGGTCACTCCGCTCTCCCCTGCTGATGAAATCCGGCGGCAGGCAAAACGTGCGGCACAGAATGGCCTTCCGTTTTGCGTTGTGTCAAGCGGCCGCAGGCTCGGCCGGAGCGACGTTCAGAAAATCGCTGACGCGATTGCGCCCTGCGTGTGCGAAAAACACGCCTCACTCGGCATCCTCAATAATGAAGATTTCAACATGCTCAGACGGGCAGGAGTGGTCTGCTATAACCATAATCTTGAAACTTCCCGCTCGTTCTTTCCGTCCGTCGTAACCACCCATTCCTACGACGAACGGATTGCAACAGTCAAAAAAGCAAAAGTTTCATGCATGCGCGTCTGCTGCGGCGGCATTTTCGGGCTTGGCGAGAGCTGGGAACAGCGCAAAGAATTGTGCCTCGAACTCAGGGCGCTCGATGTGGACACGGTGCCGATTAATTTTTTGAACGCGATCCCCGGGACACGCGTTAAACGTCCCCAGGAATCACCCCTGGACTTTCTCAAAATCGTTTCCCTGTTCAGGCTTGCCCTGCCTTCAAAAACCATAAAAATCTGCGGCGGCAGGGAAACCAATCTTGGCGAGCTGCAGGGCCTCATGTTTTATGCAGGAGCGAATGGATATGTCACCGGCGGTTATCTCACCACGCCCGGTGCAGGGATCGAAAAGGACGATACACTGATAAAGCGGCTGGGACTGACAAGAATCAAAGCTGCAACGAACGGCGATTTATAAACTTTACCCCACGACAACAACCTGCATACTCATTTCGCCATGGGATTTTTAATAAGCTTTGCGATATTTTCCGCAAGCAGACCGTTGCCGCCCCCGGCAATTCGCCGCAGCAGGAAGTATTCGTTGTAGGGTTTCGCATCGGTGACCATAAGACCATGGTCCCTTGACAGCAGGGAAGCAAGCGGCTCCTCCTTCGACAGCATGGTCTGCATGTATCCTTCCAGGCTGGTGTCCGGACACCAGGTCAGAAGGTCCTGCCGCGCTTTGGCAGGCATGCGTCCGACAAGTTCGGCCGCGGAAAGCTGCGGTATGGGTTGCATGGACGCGAGGAAATGATTTCCCCAGTTTTCAATCGAACGGTACACTTTAACATAGGGGAATGAAACCGCGATCGATCGCGCGACCGCCGCCCGAAGCGACTTTTCTCCGCCGGGCAGCCAGATCTGGAGTATGCCGCCCTCCTTGAGACGCTGTTTGATGAGGGTGTACATTTCGACCGAATACAGCAGGCTCGACCCGGC
>JBEKUX010000096.1:0-5477 GCA_049514575.1 Chitinispirillaceae bacterium
CGGCCGCCGCCGGCGATTGCGCGCAGGTTCTTCGAACTGTCGAATACTTCGAAAACGATACCGGTATAATAGGCAAGCCCTCGCACTATACCGATGTCGAAAAGCAGGTATTCCGAAAAACCATAAAGCGACAGCGTCTTAAAAAGAAGCCTGATTTCTTTCAACGAAGGCAATTCACCGCCGATACGCCCGACATCATCAAGTGTTTCGGCCTGGAATATGCAGGTTATTTTATCGCGTATCTTTTCTTCCGGGATACTTTCAGATAATTCACGATTGAACTCTTCGACCGAAAGTTTTGTTTTTCTATCAAGGAGACCATAGAGCGCTCCGCACCGTTCTCGGACCAAACCTGCATTAAGAAAGAGCTCTTCGAGAAGCAGACGGCTTGAAATGCGGACTTTGAAGTCCTTCATGGTAAAACCGAGGTCACGCAGCATGTCAATGGCTGCTGCTATAATCTCGGCGTCTGCGGTTATGTCAGCAATACCGAGGATGTCCATATTAATCTGGAAAAATTCGCGCAGGCGTCCCCGCTGCATTTTTTCATAACGGTAAAGGCGAGGAATGGAATACCAGCGGAGCGGCCACTTTTGATTGTTCACCCGTGAGGCGACCATACGGGCCAACGTCGGTGTGAGTTCCGGGCGAAGCGCAAGGTCACGGTTCTTTTTGTCTTTAAAAGCATACAGCTGCGTCTCGATTTCACCGCCAGATTTCTGTGTAAAAAGCTCCAGATGCTCGAACGTCGGACCATCGTAGGACTCAAAACCATAACGCTGGCAGGTCTTTTTCCACGAGGAAAAGATAAATTCCTGGAGAGCCATATCCTCCGGGAAAAAATCACGCGTTCCTTTGGGGTTAGATGGTACATGCATGCTGCTGAAAGCCTTTCTTTTGATTTACCGTTATAGAAAAAATACAAGGTAACATTGAAAATAGCTATATCAGAATGTTCGGTAAAATGTGCGTTTGCCCGCAGCATGTAAAGTTATTGATCCGTTTCCGACCATGGCAGAGAGTGTTGCCCGTGCCTCGTTAATGGTCAGACCGGTTAGGCTGGCAATCTCCTCAAGTGTTGAAGGCCGCCGTGCAATAAGAGACCGGATTGATTCAGGGGAAATGGTCGTTTTTTCCCACAGCGGATAGTTCTGGGCTTGCCGGGTGATTATTTCCACCGGCAGGGGAGTGAAAACACTCGAAATGCTTTTAAGATGGTCGATTGTCGCTGGCCTCACCCAGCCACAGGTACCCGGACGGTCAAGTGTATTCAGCTGCACACGGTCGGGATTGATCCGGAAAGCGGCTTTTTTGAGCAGCTGCAATTCAGACGGGGTATCGTTAATGCCGGGAACAATAAAAATTTCGAGCCATATTGTTCCTTTATACTCTTTTCTGAAATCCCACAGGCCTTCGATTATCCGACGATTATCGAGTTCCGGGTGAGGCCTGTTGACTTTATTGAATGCCGATTTTGAGACTGCATCAAGATTGGGAAGCACCAGATCGAAAACCATTACTTCGCTTCTGACCTCAGGCCGATAGAACAGCGTTCCATTCGTTAAAAGTGCACAGGCATAGCGGGGGAACGAATCTTTAAGAAAACGTACAACTTTACCGATACCTGTATTGAGAGTAGGCTCACCGCTGCCGCCAAAGGTGATGTAATCTAAAACCGGCGTTGTACTGAGGTACTCCTCCAGTTCAGCAATTATTGCATCGGAAGGTGCATATTCTTTGCGTTCAAGCGTAAGCTCAGTAGTTTTGCCGCATTCACAGTACACGCAATTGAGTGAACAAATCTTAGACTGGACCAGATCAATACCCAAAGAAACACCCAGGCGCCTCGACTGTACCGGACCGAAAAGATATGAGTAGTTCATAGTTATCTCTTCACGTCAAAGCATACTGATCGTTAATTGAATGATCCAATGATGCTTATTGAACATCAGCATCTCCTTTTTCACGCGGTATAGATATACTGCAGGAAAAATATATTCTTTTTACAAAACAAAGGGTACACGCGTTTCAGGCTCGTCGTGTGGTATATTTGAAAATTAGTACCGTTCCTTGCACGGTTGAACAAGGCGAGGGTCTATTCATCCTATGTTAAAAAGTGACAATAGTTCAACAGAAAAATCTGTTTTTCGTGGTGAATTTTGGAAACCCTGTCCGGGCACCGGCGGCGGTTATCTTTGCTGCGGATATCAGATTTTGACACCGCAGCAAGGATGCGGCATGTACTGCCGTTATTGTATCCTGCAGGTTTATTTTACCCGGCAGTGCCGGGTGTTTTTCCGGAACTACGGCGAGTTGGAAAGAGAAGTGGCGCTCAAGATGGTGTCATGGAAAGGTGTTGTCAGGTTCGGTACAGGAGAATTTACCGACAGTCTCTTTGCAGAAGATAACCTCGGCCTTTCTAAGAAAATCGCTGCAACCCTCGAGCCTTATGACAATGCGGTCGTTGAGTTCAAGACCAAAAGCGCCAACATAGGCAGTCTGGGCGCTATCAGGCGTCCCCGGCGTGTGGTTATAGGATTTTCAGTCAACACTCCCCGCATGATCGCATTGTTCGAAAAGAACACCGCTCCGCTTGAAGCGCGACTTGCCGCTGCTCGACAGTGCGAAGAAATGGGGTTCCACGTTGCGTTCCATTTTGACCCCATGTTCTGGTACGACGCATGCGAAGATGAGTACCGCGGCGTTGTCAGTTCCATCTACGCACAGGTAAAGGACCCGCGGAATATCGCCTGGTGCAGTCTGGGCGGGTTCAGGACGAACCCGGCGCTAAAAAAACATTTACATTTTAATAATGAGCATCTGCAGCTTTTTTCAGGTGAAATGATCGCAGGTAATGACGGTAAATTACGATATTTCAGACCATACCGTAGTGCCATGTACTCCGCCATGAGAGAGGAGTTTGAGCGGCATGATCCTAAAGCGACGGTATATCTTTGTATGGAAAACCGGGAAATGTGGGAAGCTGCCGGTATGATTAAAAGAATTTCAAGAGGACTTAAACAATACCTTGATGCGCGGGCGGAAGAGATGTTGTCCAGGACATATACATAGTGATGACCGTTTTTGATAGTTAAAACGGGGTAAATTATATTACATAGTCATTTTTGCATAACAGCGATGGCGTTTTAGAAAAAATCAGGCACACGGGAACATAATCAGCAAATGCTTGAGCTTCTTAAAGAAGACTCCTACAAGGCGAATGCCCTATTGCCAAAGTTCGGTATCGTAAACTTAACTTTTGGTAATGTCAGCGTCATCGATCGCGAAACCCGGATTGTGGCCATAAAACCGAGCGGCGTTTCCTATGCCGACCTTCGGCCGGAACACATCGTGCTCGTTGACCTTGCCGGCAAGCGGGTGGAAGGTGAATTGAATCCTTCCTCCGATACACCGACCCATTGCTGCCTTTACCGGAATTTTCCGGAAATAGGCGCCGTAGTGCATACCCACTCCACCTGTGCAACGGGGTTTGCTCAGGCGGGCATGGCCATTCCCTGTCTCGGCACCACGCATGCTGATTATTTTTTCGGGGAAATTCCTGTTACGCGTAAAATGACCCCGAAAGAAATCTCCGGGGGAGCGTACGAACTGGAAACCGGGAACGTAATAGTTGAACGCTTTAAAAATCTCAGGTATCAAGATGTCCCGGCGGTACTTGTTCATAGTCATGGCCCATTTGCATGGGGGAATACTGGTGAAAAAGCGGTCGAAAATGCATTCGCGATAGAACTGGTTGCACAGATGTCGCATTATGCTTTGACGCTGAAAAAAGACCCGGTATACATTCAGAAAGAGCTTCTCGAAAAACATTTTTTACGCAAGCATGGGAAAAACGCTTACTACGGCCAGAAGAAAACCGCGTAACCTTATTTTATTTACTAATAGAACAACAGGAGGATCTTGTGGCAGAACATTTTACGATTGGAGTCGACTACGGTACCAATTCGGTACGTGCGATTATCGTGAGTACAGCTACCGGCAAAGATGTCGGATCGTTTGTTTTTAACTATCCTTCAGGGCATCAGGGCATTTTACTTGATAAAAATGACCATCACCTTGCTCGGCAGAATCCGGCGGATTATGTAATAGGTCTCGAGGTTTCGGTTGTGTCGGCTCTGAAGCAGGCTAAGAAACAGTGGAAAGGTTTTTCACCGGATAGTGTTATCGGCATCGGTGTCGACACTACCGGTTCCACACCAATTCCGGTTGATCGTAACAATGTCCCGCTGGCCACCCAGAAAGAATGGAAAAAAAACCTTGCTGCCCACGCGTGGCTCTGGAAAGACCACACGTCAGCCGCTGAGGCTACGAAAATAACTGAAACTGCACAGCGGCATGCGCCGAAGTATATCGAACGTTACGGAGGCACTTACTCTTCAGAATGGTTCTGGGCAAAGGTGTGGCATTGCCTTAATGCCGCCCCTGCAGTATTTGAAGCTGCCTATTCATGGGTCGAACTCGCCGACTTTATCCCTGCGATTCTTGCCGGCGTGAAGGATCCGACAGCAGTCATGCGCGGCGTGTGTGCGGCTGGCCATAAGGCAATTTTTCAGCACGACTGGGGCGGTCTGCCGGACAAGCAGTTTCTGTCAATGCTGGATCCGACACTCGCCGACCTTCGCGACAGGCTTTTTTCGACTGCCTACGACGCAAAAACACCGGCAGGAACACTCTGCACCGAATGGGCAGGCAAACTCGGGTTACGAGCAGGAATTCCAATAGCTATTGGCGCGTTCGACGCGCATTACGGAGCGATAGGAGCTGGTGTGGAGGAGGGGACACTCGTCAAGATTATCGGCACATCAACATGCGACTGCACGGTGGTATCGCAGGAACACAAGAAAGGTGAAATTCCCGGTATCTGCGGAACAGTGCTCGGTTCAATTCTTCCGGATTATTACGGCGTGGAAGCTGGACAATCGGCAGTAGGTGATATTTTCAAGTGGTTTGTTGAAGTAGTCTGCGGCAACGACGGTTCACTGCACGCCACGTTCACCAAGCAGGCCCAGAAACTTTCCCCAGGCCAGTCCGGTCTCGTTGCCCTTGATTGGAACAACGGAAACCGCACGATCCTTGTAGACCCCAGGCTCACGGGGCTGCTGGTTGGGCAGACTCTCTATACTACGCCGGCAGAAATATATCGCGCACTTATCGAAGGTACTGCTTATGGCGCCCGGGCGATTATTGAAAGGATCAAAGAGTATGGCGTTCCAGTCGACCGTATCGTTTGCTGCGGCGGCATTGCGGAGAAGAACCCGATGCTCATGCAGATTTACGCCGATGTGACCGGCTGTACAATGCTGATTTCCGGTTCATCACAGACCTGTGCACTCGGTTCGTGTATTGCGGCTGCAGTGGTTGCAGGAAAGAAAAACGGCGGATACGATACTTTTGCAGAGGCTCAGAAAAAAATGACCTCGCTTAAACCGGTCAAGTACACGCCGAACCCCAAAGCG
>JBEKUX010000097.1:0-5090 GCA_049514575.1 Chitinispirillaceae bacterium
TATTTCTTACCGCTTCCGCAGGGACACGGATCATTACGACCTACCTGCTGGCCAGTATTGACAACAGTGCGCTGGCCTGATGCAGCACGGTTGGTGATAAGTTCCGGCTGCCTCTGTACCGGCGTCTGCGGCCTCGCTTCGGAATTTGACGAAAAGATATCAAACGTACCATGTATCTCCTGCGCTACAGGAACCGGAATCGCCTGCTGCTCAGGCTGTGCACGTTCAAGACGAAACAGGTAGCTTGCGACTTCTCTCGCTATATTCTGCCGCAACTCCGCGAACATCTTAAGCCCTTCACGCTGATATTCGTAAAGTGGATTTTTCTGCCCGAATGCACGATATTGTACACCACCCTTAAGATGGTCCATTTCGTAGAGATGGTCTTTCCACAAATTGTCAATGACCATTAGGAAAACAGCGCGTTCAAACTGGCGCATGACCGGAGATCCAAACCGACGTTCCTTTTCTTCGTATCGACCCCGAATACGTTTCGCCACATCATCGAACAATGTCTCCTGGGTCTTGGTAGTTAGTTCCTCCTGCGGAATACGATAAGCGATACCAAACGTGGTTTGCACATCTGCATAAAGAGCCGAAAGGGTCCAGTTTTCGGGGTATTTGTCCGACATGGTATGTTTAAGAACAATTTCTTCAAGGCAACCGGCAATTTGATCCATGATTTCTTCTTTCAAATCATCTCCGCGCAGTATCCGCTGACGAAGGCCATAAATCTCGGTTCGCTGGAGATTCATTACGTCATCATACTCCTTGAGATGCTTCCGGATTTCAAAATTGCGTGCCTCCACCCTTTTCTGAGCATTGGCGATCGCCCGCGAAACGATCGGATGCGAAATTACTTCTCCATCTTCGGCACCCAGCTTGCTCATAATGGTGGCAATACGTTCGGAGCCGAAAATACGCATGAGATCATCGTCGAGTGACAGGTAAAAATTCGAAGAACCGGGGTCCCCTTGACGTCCTGCGCGTCCTCGAAGCTGATTGTCTATACGGCGCGATTCATGCCGTTCAGTGCCTACGATATGTAATCCACCGAGTTCAAGCACTTTCTTCTGGTCATCCTGCGTTTTTTGAAAAAGTTTTGCGAATTTTTGGCGTTTCTCTTCCTGCGTCAAATCACTAGGGTTAATTCCCTCTTTAAAAAGTTCACCATTTGCCATGATGTCAAAATTACCGCCAAGGACTATGTCGGTGCCCCGGCCGGCCATATTGGTAGCGATGGTTACGGCGCCGAGTCGACCTGCCTGGGCAACGATCGTAGCTTCTTTTGCGTGCTGCTTCGCGTTCAAAACTTCGTGCTCTATGCCTGAACGCTGCAGAAGTTTGCTTAACAGTTCTGATTTTTCGATAGACGTCGTGCCTACGAGTATCGGTTGTCCCTTCTCATGTTTCGCTTTTATTCCATCAACGACGGCGTTATATTTTTCACGGAAAGTCCGGTATATTTCGTCATGATGATCAATTCGTACCATCGGCCGGTTGGGAGGTATCGTAACAACATCCAATTTATAAATCTCGTGGAACTCGGCGGCCTCGGTGGCTGCTGTGCCGGTCATACCGGCCATCTTCTTATACATTTTGAAGAAATTTTGAAACGTGATTGTGGCAAGCGTCTGGTTTTCTCCTGCCACCTTGACCCCTTCTTTGGCCTCTACCGCCTGGTGCAATCCTTCCGACCAGCGGCGACCGTGAAGAATTCGGCCGGTAAACTCATCAACAATGAGTATCTGACCGTCCTGTACCACGTAGTCGACATCACACTCCTTGAGGGAATACGCGATAAGCAACTGGCTTACGCTGTGAATACGTTCCGAACGTTCGGCATATACGCGGTGTGCTTCCTCACGTTTCTCAGCCTTTTCCTCGATAGAAAGGGAATCGTCGTGATCGATTTTTCCGATAATTTCGGCCAGGTCCGGTACAACAAAGAAATCGGCATTACCGCCGCCGGTCAAGACACGTCCTTTTTCAGTCAGTTCGGCACTGTGCCCCGATTCGTCAATAACGAAAAAAAGCTCTTCCTCAATTTCCTGAAGTTTTTTATCGCGAAGGAAATCGGTCTCAACGGTCTTCATATATCTGGCAACGCCGGGCTCCTTGATTAATTTCGCCAATCGTTTGTTTTTCGGAGCGCCTTTCTGTACGATAAGCATTTTAAGCCCGCACTCATATTCTTTTCCTTCCTGCTTGAGCAGTTCCTCGGCCTCACCAACGATTTTCTGCACTAATTGATTCTGAGCATTCACCACTTTGACTACGCGAGGTTTCAGCTCTTCGTATTCCCTGTTGGAACGGGTCACCTGCCCCGAGATAATAAGCGGCGTACGCGCTTCATCGATGAGGATGTTGTCAACCTCATCAATAATCGCATAATTAAGTTCGCGCTGAACACACTGATCCGGGGATGTCGCCATGTTATCACGAAGATAATCGAACCCGAATTCGTTGTTGGTGCCAAAAACGATATCGCAGGCATAGGCGTCACGACGTTCAGGACTGTGCGGTTCAGTAAGGTCAAGACAACCCACGGTGAGACCAAGAAAGGTGAATATCCGTCCCATCCATTCGCTGTCACGGCGGGCAAGATAATCGTTGACTGTAATGACGTGAACACCCTTGCCTTCAAGCGCGTTCAGATATGCAGCCATGGCCGCGACCTGG
Organism: Chitinispirillaceae bacterium; assembly: GCA_049514575.1. Lineage (GTDB taxonomy): Bacteria > Fibrobacterota > Chitinivibrionia > Chitinivibrionales > Chitinispirillaceae > BOG-1184. The sequence goes on from JBEKUX010000097.1 coordinate 2,683, forward strand.
GTCTTTCCTTCGCCAGTCCGCATCTCAGCGATTTTACCCTGATGAAGCACTATCGCGCCAATAATCTGTACGTCGAAATGCGCCATGAAGGGTATTTCTTTCTGGGTAAACGGATCGCGCACGGTTCGCTTTTCACCAAGTACACGGAAGGTTGCTTCACGGAAAACAGCAAACGCCTCTGGGAGGATATCGTCAAGTGTTCTACCGTCAACAAGCTGTTGTTTGAATTTCACCGTCTTCTTTTTAAGTTCTTCGTCGCTGAGTGCGCCAGTCGCTTCTCTATAACTATTTACGCTCTCAAGGATCGGATTGAGCTTTCTCAAATCGCGTTCCTGTTTTGAACCAAAAAAAAGGCTGAGAAAATCAAGAAATGTCATTTTTTAGAAACCTTTTCTACCGCGACCATATACAATGCACCTTCATCGAAAAAAAATGCATTCGTGGTCAAAAAGCAACGCAACAGGTATGAATAATAATTTCTGCCACTACGTCCTGAAATAATTGCTTGCAATAAAAAAGCCCGCATCAACGATGCAGGCTCAGTATAACCATAGATAGTGCGTAACGAATTTACCTTTTCTTTGAACCCTTTTTCTTCCCGGCGGTATTGATAATCCGGTATGTCTGTGAAACAGAAAGACCCATTTTCTTCGCGATCACGGTACCGGTGGTGCCTTTTTTATAGAGGGCAACTACCGAAGCATTCCTTTGAGGATTTTTTGCGTAACGCGAATCGATCCCATATTTTTTTCTCAACTGATGGATCGCCTGACGAGTAATATGATACTTCTTACCAATCGCCTGGTCGGTTTTCAACTTTTTTTGCAAACCGATCAGTTCACTTTTACTGATTCTGGCCATACGTTCCGCTCCTTTTAGTTTTACGTTGATTTCCCAAAATACTTTTCCGGGCTGTTAAATATGATTATTGGGAACGATGGTTGTCAATTAACTTTGTAATAGTAACCCAGCGTCTTCGTAAAAGCGCAAATCATAGTACGATATTTTTTATTTGATGTATATTAACGTAAAGCATTCATCACGTAAAGGACAGCTATGCCAATGAATTCTTGCGATTTTCTCGTTATCGGCAGCGGTATCGCAGGTTTGTGTTTTGCCATTCATGCGTCACGGTATGGTACCGTGAATATCATCACAAAAAAACAGGACAGCGAATCAAATACCAATTACGCACAGGGCGGCATAGCCTGTGTGCTTGACCCGGACGACAGCTTTGAAACACACATCAAGGACACCTTATCGGCTGGTCGTGGTCTGTGTAACGAAACCGCGGTGAGGATCATCGTTAAAGAAGGGCCCGATCGCATCAAGGAACTTATAGACTGGGGTATCGATTTCTCCCGATTAGCACGGGCAAGAAATCCATTCAAGTTACATCTCGGTAAAGAAGGCGGACATTCAAAGAACAGAATCGTACATGCACACGATCTTACCGGCAAAACTGTAGAAGAAAAATTACTTCAACGTATACGTTCTAATAACAAAATACGGCTTTATGAACACCATTTCGCAATAGAACTGATCACTGATCACCATCTTTCACGACCGTCATTAAAACCTTCTGCAGGTTTAAAATGTTACGGTGCATATGTACTTGACACATTAACGAATACAATTTTTTCTTTAAATGCAACTATCACCTGCCTTGCTTCGGGAGGAGCCGGGGCAGTTTACCTCCATACTACCAACCCCGAAATCGCAACAGGCGATGGATTTGCAATGGCATATCGAGCCGGAGCATCAATCGCCAACATGGAATTTATTCAATTCCATCCGACAACACTCTATCATGATCATGCCCACTCTTTTTTGATTTCCGAAGCTTTACGGGGATACGGCGCCGTACTCCGGGACAGAACCGGAAAAGAGTTTATGAATAAATATCACCCTTTAGCCTCCCTGGCACCCCGTGATATTGTCGCCCGCGCAATAGACAACGAAAAAAAACTTTCCGGTGCGCCATGCGTGTATCTTGACATTCGTCATGCACCGCGAGCTGAAACGATAAAACATTTTCCCTATATCTATAAAAGATGCAAAAAACTAGGGATCGATATAACTCGAGACTGTATTCCAGTGGTTCCCGCCGCACATTACATTTGCGGCGGTATTCGAGTTGATATTGAGGGGAAAACCGATATCGCGAATTTATATGCCTGCGGAGAGGTTGCGTGCACCGGCGTTCACGGAGCCAACCGACTTGCCTCAAACTCGCTGCTCGAAGCGCTCGTTTTTTCCCGTCGTGCAGCTGCTGACGCCGCATCCGCACTCCGTTCGAATAATGTTCCTCTGCTGCGGAAAGCTATTCCTGCCTGGAACGATTGTGGTACAATTGACAATGACGAATGGATACTGCTTTCACATAACAAAACCGAAATACAGTCGGC
>JBEKUX010000098.1:0-5020 GCA_049514575.1 Chitinispirillaceae bacterium
TAAGATCGTCCTGCCTGCCGGTTATGCAGGTTCGGCAAAAGAGGTCGCCGTCTATGACGTGTCCGGAAGGCTCCTGAAAAAAGGGGTTTTCGAAAAGCAGGCAATTTCCCTGCGGAAGGATCTCGGCCTGTCGGGCGGCGTTTATATTGTCAAGGTCAGAATGGCGCCGTAGTCTGTTGACCGGACAAAGGGGGGCTCTATGAAAAGGCTTGCAGCCGTAGTGCTGGCGCTTTTAGTCGCAGCTGCAGTATCCGCCGATACCACCACGCGGGTGGTGACCGGCAACGTGCTCAACCTCTACTCGCTCCAGAAGACCCAGCTCAAGGGAACGTATTCGCCGCCGTGGGGAACGTATACGCCGCCGTGCTCGCTCAACACCGATACCCTGAACCGCTACGATTTCGTCTATCAGGATTATGACTTGTGCTCTTGCATCTGCCCATGCTGCCCGGAGATACGTATAACCTCGCCGCGGGCGTTCTACCGCTCCAACGCTCCCATGAGCCACACCGCGTTCAGCCCCTCCCTGCTTGGCGCCATGTTCACGAAAATATCCGGCCCTGACGGCGGCGGCGGGCTGTTATGCTCCGCCCTGCCCTCGGTCACCTACGGGCACACCGGTACTTTCAATCCCACTCCCATTGACAGCATGAGATCCCGGCTGTTCGTGTTCCTGTCCAATAACGGCGGCCAGATGCCGTTTTATGTGTATATGCTGGTACACGTCGACACGCTGCTGCCGTATCAGTACTGGTGCAACCCCAATGAGCCTGATCCCGGAGGCCAGTATTATCCGTTATACGACACCGCCAGAATTTCGATATACAACACCGGGATCGTTGCATCGGTCAAACCTGTCGAACAATCAGTAAATTACAGGAGCGTGTCGAAAAACCTGGAGATCTATTCGATAATGGGGAAACGGGTGGACAATATGCGGCTGAACATGCTGCCTGCAGGTATATACCTTATCAACGGGAAAATATCGTTTCTGCAGAAAAACACAACGCAGTTCAACAGGCTTACCAGCATACGCTGACGTCTGGCGGAACGCTATGAAACCCCTGACGATCACCCTGGTGGCGATGACGAACCTCCTGTTCGCCGCATCGTCCGTGTTTTTCAAGGTCGCAGTTGACAAAACAGGAAAATTCGACCTGTCGTCCGCCGGGGCGCTGCTGCGCACGGCAGGGCGGCTGTTCGCATCACCATTTTTTCTTTCCGGGATTGCGGCGGGAGTTGCCGGCACCGGCTGCTATTATATCATGCTGTCCCGCATGAACCTGAGCGTTGCCTACCCGTTACTGAGCATAGCATATCTCTTCACGGCGTTCGCAAGTGTTGCATTCCTCAAGGAGACCATAGGCTGGCCGCACTGGCTGGGCATCGGGCTTATCTGCGTCGGTGTCGCGCTCGTTTCCACGAAAATCCACTGAAAATTATGGAGCCCCACGGGCTTACGCCCGATGTCTTCTGCGTAGGCGGATAAAAAAAAACGTTCTGCATTGCTGCAAAACGTTTTCTTATTCGGAAAATTTTCGCGCTATTCAGCGCGCAATTCGGTATCAGTAGCAGTCTATAGAACCACCGCCGTCGTTACCACCTGTTCCTGCCGCCGCCACCGCCACCGCCGCCATAACCGCCTCTGCCGCCGCCTTCGGTTTTCGGCCGGGCTTCATTGACCGTGAGGGCGCGGCCTTCGATTTCCTTGCCGTTCAACCCTGCAATAGCGGCTGCGGCCTCTTCGTCCGTACCCATTTCCACAAACCCGAAACCCTTGGCGCGTCCCGTATCACGGTCCATGATGACCTTGGCCGATGCAACGGTGCCAAACGGCGTGAACAACTCCTGGAGACCGCTGTCTCCAATGTCATAACTCAAATTACCTACATACAACTTCTTACCCATGCAGGACTCCTTAAAAAGTGGTTTGAAAAACCCAAATCCGCCGCAATACTTTTACAGCCGGTGGTTCCTCGTGGGAATGAAAATACAATAAGGCAAGCGTGAAATCATAAAAATCTTTCACTTTGGCCGGTCACGTAAGCAAAATCGTTTGCTTCCTTAGAGGCCTTTAGGCCGGTCACGTAAGCAAAATCGTTTGCTTCCTTAGAGGCCTTTAGGCCGGTCACGTAAGCAAAATCGTTTGCTTCCTTAAAAATTTATGGGATGAATCCCCGCTCGGGCCATCTGCCTTCGATAAATCTTCGGCTGACCTTCGGGGCGCAATCACACAGAGGACCTGCTGGTATATTTTTAAACCTCCGTCCCAAGAAGTACGGACGAAATCGTGTTACCGCCTGGATTTTTGGGCCCCGCCCCCTTGCTTGTAGCTGCCATGGCCTCCGCCCCCATGCCACCCCTGCCCGCCCCCCCCATGCCCGCCGCCACCGTGCCCGCCGGAATACCCGCGATCATACCCGTGATAACGATGGTAGAAGTAATTCGGCTGCCAGGCCGGATAAAAGGTAAAATCGGTTGAATATGGGTAATAATAATAATCCACCAGCGGAGGCTCGGGTTCATAGACAACGTAATTATCTGCGTCACCGGGCGGAGAAGCTGTCGGCGGTTGCCCGGAATATGCGGCAACTGCCGGAGGGGCTGAAACCGCAACGGACTTTTGCGCTTCGGATTCACGGCCCGGTATCTTATGCCGGATCGCCGCAGCAATCACCTTGCCGGAAGCGCCCATGTCCTTCAACTGGATGATTTCATCGGCAGTGAAAGCATAGCTGACATTGGACACATCGATAAAAGCGAGGATTATATCATCACTTGTTTTTGATTTCACAAGCTTTGCAAGATCGTCATATCCCTCGGTTGCCCAGGAGGAACAAATCCCGGACATTAAAACCATTAAAGGAATCAGTGCTTTTTTCATAGGGTCACCTCATTTCCTTTCACCCATTATAATTATACAATAGAACCAGCCTGCCGTTATACTTTTAATTGCTACAATACCACCGGGAGGTTTTAACCGGGGAAAGCGGAAGAGTTTATGAATATTTCTACGATATACTGCCCAAAGTCGCGTCATACCCGGTAAATAAAATCGCCAACCTTACTCCCATCACCTGGAAATCTATAAAAAAACCTGCGCCATTCTCGAATTTACCTTATATTATATAAATGAGACCGTGTTGGTTTAAGAATTCAGGGAGGTTATCATGGCAAGAAACGTTTTTTTTGGGTGTTTTGTATTAATCGCGGCGGTATCTGTTTTGGCTCAAACGAGTACGGATTCTATGGGTATTATGCCATCTCAGCCAACCACCGCAGATTCCATCACCCTGACAGTTCTCATTCCAAATAGAGACTGTTGTATTAGAAATTACTCGTATGATTCGGCAGCAAACCTCGTATCAGACACAATGATCCTGCTACCCTATCAACTGCGTGTGATCGCATGTCCTCAAATCATATGTAACCCAATTTTTTATTACTGGGGTCTTCCTTTTAAATGTGCACCATTACCGGCAGGCACTTATGCAGTATATGAAAATATGGGTTTCTTCGGCCCTTCAAGTCAGATTGTTAAAATCGGGTCTTTTACTGTGACCAAACCGACATCAGCGGTTCATCAACTTTCTCCTAAACAGAAGGGTACCGGACGGATCACAGGGAATATGGTCCGCTATTATACATTGCGTGGAGAACTCATTGCCCATCCGGACAATCGGGGGCATAGCGGTAGAGTTATGGTAATGGTCAACAATGAAGGTTCTGCGGCCGTGGTTGTGAATCCTATCTATACAAAAGGAAATTAATCGGAATCATTCAATGGTCCTCCCTTCCAAATGCATCAAACGAAAGGTGTAGTATGCGTCCACACGCGAATAACATTGTATCAATTAAAATTTATGACCTTTCCGGCCATTTAACGGCCACGCTTCTTGACAAACCCATGAACGTTGGACGGCACTACGTGTCATGGAATACCAGGAACATGGCTTCAGGTTGCTATTTGGTTAATATGACGGCTGGTTCTCATACACAAGTGAAAAGCATTCCTCTCTTCAGGTAGGGTGTGAGAGGCACAAACCGAGGAGGTTCTCATCAGAAACATGGGACTGCCGAACGAATACAATATATTTGACACCGTCACTAACTATCTGCCTTCGCTAAATCTCCGGCAGACCTTCGGGGCGGAATCACCCATAGAACTTGTGCGCATTGCGCTGGTATATTTTTAAACCTCCGTCCCATAATACGCAAGCAAAATCGTTTGCTTCCCCTCACTTACTCCCCTGCCCTTCCTGACACGCCGCCGCCACGCCAGGGCTTGCTTCACGGCTGTTCTATTTCCAGCATCGCCATATAATGCGGATCGTACTCCTGCCACTCCTCCTTTTCATCGTCATGATGACTGATCGTTATGGCCCTTTTGCTGAAATCGATGGACCGTACGATGTCCGGCTGCGCAAGGAAAACGCGTCCGTCTTTCGATTTCAGGAGCAGGAACCGTATTTCCCAGGTCTCGGTGTCGATCAGAAAATCGACCAGGCTGCCCTCCCTTGTTCCGGTTTCTGACACAATGTCGATCTCCTTCAGCGACAGCACCGACTGCAGGTGCGGATCACGCTCTCTCCGTTCGCCGGTCATTACAGGATCAATCTCCTGGTTCATTCCGCCGATCACCGGCATCTCCAGAGAGAAGGCATTTGCAACGAACATCACGTTTGCCCTCTTTTCGAACTGGTACGAAACCGGCGGCGCCGAGTCCCACTCCGGGCTCTTCCTGACCGCGTCCCGCGTGGTCCGCGCCTCTATGAATTTCTTTCTCCAGTCGACGTGGCCCAGCAGATCGGGCGGCAGCAGCACTTCCCGGCCCGGCAGCCAGTGTCCCAGTCCGGCAATGACACGGGTGACCTCCCAGGTCCGGTCGTCAAAATAAAAATCATCGATATGGCCCAGTATCCCGTCCACCTCGTGGATCGCAAATCCGCGGAGCGAATTGGCCAGGACCAATGGTCGTATGGTACGCATACCGTACCTCCTTTCGCTGAATACAACTTGC
>JBEKUX010000099.1:0-4934 GCA_049514575.1 Chitinispirillaceae bacterium
CGTCGCCGGGCTGGAGCTGCACAACGCCATGTAAAGTCCCGGGTGTTTTGAGCGTGCAGGCGGGCGGGTGAATAGTGGAGCCGCCTTTTGCCGTGACTGAATCGCGGTACGCCATACCGCTGTCGCTGCTTGCCAGTATGTTGTAGGTGTCGGAATTGAGCATTATGGCGTAGTTGCCGTTCGCGTCGGTGGTGGTGGAATCAACGGTCGCGGCTGTTGCGGTCTTTGCCAGACCTGTCTGCGGGTTGTAGTCGCGGGGATAGAAGTGCACCATCGCATAGGCGGCAGGCGAGCCTCCCGGATTGTAGAGCATGGACGCGACTTTTGACGAGGTCTCGGTGCTTCCGCCGGTGAGCGAATTATTACAGGCCGCAAACAGCAGGCAGAAACAGAGAACGGCGAAAATGATTTTTTTGCTCATGGGGTCATCCGTTCTTCGGCAGCGTTGATAGGGGAAACGCCTGAAAGTTTATCTGATATACCCTGTCCGCAGGTTCGTCTTTTTCGATTATCCCGGCCAGTTTTTTCCTGAACGCCGCGATCTCCTCGCTTATGCGCCGGAACCCGGCCTCGGAAATCGAGGTTGTCAAGGTGGAAATATCGCGGTCATACCGCTTGTGCCGGTCAATGGCCTCTGCGGCAAGCCGCAGATTTTCTTTCTGGAATGCCTGGACCGCAAGCGACTGCACATGGTCGCCGGTGGTCAAAGACTTGTCGGTCTGGCAATATCTTCCTGAGGCGGTACGTTTAATCAGGCCGAGATCGAGAAGCATCTGCACGGCCTTCCTGGCCTGTACCGCGGTAATGGGCGGATCGAGCGAACGGGCAAGGAGCTTGAAATCGTTTTTAAAGTCAAGGATCGCGACAAGTTCGCGAAGCGCCGGATAATACCATTTTGAAAAATAGGTATACTGGTCCTGCCGGATCTGGGCCGCTGAGTGGTGCCTGCCGAACGTCTGAAGGTGGTTGAAATAGAACTCGCGCTCCCGCTCGGTCCTGGCCTGCGTGAAGTTGACCATTGCCTCAAAATATTCTGTTTCTCTTTTTTTCAGCCCCATGGCCTGTGAAACCGCGAAGACCGCGCCCTTCGAAAGCGCTTTCTGGCCCGCGATCACCTTGTATATGAAGGTCTTTGACTTGAGCCCTGCCCTGTTCGCGAAATACTGGTACGAGAAGGAAGGTTGCTGCTTCTTCCTTTCGCCGTAATAGTCTTTCAGAAACAGGCGGTAATCAGTATAGGTGTATATATCGGGCATGCATGTCCCCTGACATAGTCTTACAATCGCTGCTATAAATGTACCTCATCAAAGGCCCCGCGTCAATAAAAACAATAAAGAAAGGTTCCTTTTTGGGGAACGATAGATGGCGGGCAATGGCTGTCAAACACCTTCAAAATAATGCCGTTACTGCGTTAATTCATTATATTTACAGCTTTCGCCATCATATATTCATGGAAATTACTATGATCTCCTGGCAGCATCCCGGACGGCCCATAATCCTCGCGTCGCAATCGCCGCGGCGGAAAGAAATCCTCGCGCAGATGGGGTTTACTTTTAAAACTATCGTTCCGCCGCCCATCGATGAGGCGGCGTTTCTTCACGCCGGCGACCTGCCGGCTTCGCTTAAGGCGCTCGCAAAGGCAAAAGCCATGGCAGTGGCGGAACAGCACCCCGAGGCGCTTGTCCTCGGCGCAGACACGGTGGTGGTGAAGGGGAAAAAAATACTCGGGAAGCCCAAAAACCGCGATGAAGCCCGCGCCATGCTTGTCGCGCTGGCCGGTTCCCGGCACCGGGTCTATACCGGGGTCGCGCTTACCTGTAAAGACGGTGCATTTTCTACAACCGCCATGGCCTGTACCGATGTATTTTTCCGTAAAGTCTCTATTGACGAAATAGAGGCATATCTGGAATGCGGCGAATATCGCGACAAGGCCGGCGCCTATGCGATCCAGGGACGAGCGATGACTTTTGTAAAAAAAATCAGCGGCTGCTATTACAATGTCGTCGGGCTGCCGGTTTCGGAAACAATCGGCCTGTTTGATAAATATGTCCGTTCACTGGGGTAACTGATGACGGAAAACAACGGTGTCCAATCATCGAATCCTCCTTTTCCGGGTGATTCCGGGCGTCAAAATGCGCGCGTCGGGGAAATCCTGCGGCGCGAACGCGAGCAGCGCCGGATTTCGATCGAAGACGTTGCCAAAAAGCTGCGTCTGAACGCGAAATATATCGAGGCGCTTGAATCCAACCGATACGACCAGTTGCCGGGCGATACCTATATCCGCGTTTATCTCCGTTCGCTTTCGAGTTTTCTTTCGCTCAACGCCGAGGAAATTTTCCGGCGGTTTTTCGAGGAGCGGGGAGTGACGGGCGTTGATACGCTGCGCAAGGATTCCAGCACCAAGATCAACATTGCGGCCCAGGAGGAGAAAAAACCCAATACGGCGCTCGTCGTGACGCTCGCCGTGATCGCCCTGCTTGTTATTTTTTCGGTCATCGTTAACCGGCAGGGGTGCCATTCCTCCCATGCGGGCAAACATGCCAAAACTGCCGTGGATACTGCCGGTCAGGGCGCCGGAGCGGCAGTAGTGAAAGACAGCGGAACGCAGGGAAGATCGGCGGCAGATACCGCCATTGCGGATTCTCAAAAGAACGAATCTAAACCGGTCCGCAAAGAGGAGAAATCGGGCGCTGAAACCGTGCCGGCAAAGCAGCTTGGAAATATTGTTAAGCCTGCGCAACCGCCGGTCAAACAGGTAAAGGATACCGTCAAGAAAAGTGCGGTCAGTCCAAAACCGTTCTCCAAGGCGGCAGACACCGTTCAAAAGACGGTAAAATATCAGGCTCAGTTGACTAAAGATACTATCAAACAGGTAAACGCGCCTGTTAAACTTCTGGCAGAGGCCCAGCACAAGGTCGGCGGCATTTCCGACACCGCCGCAAAAGGCCGGACACCGGCGATGGTCCAGACGGCCGTCAATCCGATGACCCTTAGAATGACCGTTACCGGCGATTCCTGCTGGGGAAGGGTATTCAGTGACGGCGGGAAAGAGTGGAAGAATACGGTGTTCAGCGGCAAGGGAGTGACCTTTACGGCACAGGACAGTTTTAATGTCCATGTCGGGGTGGGTGGCGCGGTCTCCTTCACGCTCAACGGAAAATCCTTGCAGCTCCCTGATAAAAAAGGCGTCATGACATTTAAGATCGACCGGTCCGGTGCTGTTACACTATGGCCGCTTGAAAAATGGAATTCGGTGTTCGGCGGCCATTTTTAAAACCAGCCCGCTATGTGGATCGATTGTCATGCGCACCTTGACCGCCTGCCTGAAAAGGAACTCGCCGGCATACTGAATGAAGCGGCCGCTGCCGGGGTCTCCACCGTTCTTTCCACTGCCACCGATATTTCTTCCGCCGTAACAGTAGTTCGTCAATGCCGCCTTTTTCCTGCGCTCTACGGGGCCGCCGGGATTTCTCCATTTGATGTGCTTTCCTTGGCCGATGACTGGGAAGAGCAATTCCTCACGCTTTGTTCCAATGAACGCATTGTTGCCGTCGGTGAAACAGGCCTCGACCGGTCAAATCCAAAATATCCGGACATTAAATATCAGGTGCCGGTTTTTGAACGACAGCTCCTGATCGCAAAGGAACTGGGCCTGACAGCCGTTATTCATTCGCGGGGCGCTGAAAAGCAGGCGGCTGAAATCTGCCGGTCTCTGGGTGTTCAAAAGACCCTGTTCCACTGTTTTACCGGAAGCATCGATTCGCTCCGTTTTATTCTTGATTGCGGGTATTCGCTTTCATTCTCCGGGATCATCACGTTCAATGAAACGGTGAGAGAATTGGTGCGCCATGTTCCGCTCGACCGGTTTTTTATCGAAACCGACACTCCATTCCTTGCGCCGGTCCCTCATCGCGGAAAAACCAACCGGCCCGCATGGGTAGCGCTCGTCGGGGAAACAGCTGCGCGTATTAAAAATGTTTCAATTGAACAGTTACAGGAAGCAATAGAAGGTAATTTCAAGAAACTATTTTTATCAGCTTAATATCCTTTACACTTACACTGATGCCTCTTTTCTGTTTTTATCTGTTGTTTCCCGTTGTATTTTCTTTATAATAAATAATTTTTTGGCTAAAGTCACCTGTTTGGGTGTGGGGTGGGCACCGGTGTTTCTGAATTGAACTTGGTTTGACCCCCACCCTCAAGATTTGGTCGCGTAAAAGAGAAAAAGATTTACAGTTTTTTATTTTAACGGACGGATACTTGAGGGTGCGGGTAACGGGAAGCTTAAACCTGCATAGGTGGCGCCCACCCGCCACCCTCCGCAAGAGCGGAGCCTTTAGCATATAAAGACTTAATTATTATATGCAAATGCCATTAGCAAAAGAAAAATCATTATAACTTTTTAAAATAGTCGCTATGAATCTTACTACAACGTTAAACCTGATCAATAAAAGCATCCGTTCGCTAACCGCCTATCATCTGGAACCTGAAGAGTGCACTGTCAAATTAAACCAGAACGAGAACCCTTTTGACTGGCCTGCGGCGATAAAGGAGGAGATCGGCCGTTTCTGCGTGGAGCGGCCATGGAACCGTTACCCGCCGTTCATACCCGAAACCCTGAAAGACGCGCTGGCCGATTACGCGGGCGCTCTCCGGGGCGGCGTCATCGTGGGGAACGGTTCCAACGAAATGCTGCTGGTGCTGATGCTGTCTCTTGTGAAAAGGGAAACAACAGTAGTATTTTGTCAACCGACCTTTACCATCTACCGTCTCCTTGCCGACGGGCTCGGGGCAAAAACAGCTGCAGTGCCGCTCACCTCCTCTCTTGAGTACGATATTCCGGCAGTCCTTAAAGCGGTAAAGAAAAACCCCGCAGGCGTGCTTATCCTGTGTTCGCCGAACAACCCGACCGGCAGTACGGTTACGGAATTTGA
>JBEKUX010000100.1:0-4639 GCA_049514575.1 Chitinispirillaceae bacterium
GCGAAGGCATGGCATTGTTTTCCAGCTTCCTTTCCTGAACCGCGCTGGTGGTGCCCGTGGCGATCCTGAGCGTATTGAACGAGGTCGCAGGCAGCGTGGCCTTCCACATCTCATTCCCCACCCTGACCGTGAGCGGAAACGTACCGGTTCCCGTATTGCCGATGACAAGAATTACGTCGCCATTGGGATTGAGGAACGCGACCGCCCTGTCCGGAGATGTACCGGTGACAGTACGCCTGACCGCATGTGCGCCAGGCTTCACGTAATAGCCGAAATGCTTATAAGCATAGTAGTGCGGGTTGTAGGTGACTGCCTTGGTAGAGGAGTTCACCTGGATCATCACATTCTGGACCCAATTCCAGCCGCTCTTGGCCGTTTGATCATTGACCATACACCACATGGTGTAAACAGACGTACTGTCGAGCATAAAATCCGCTACATTTTCGAATTCGCTAGTGCCCCGGCTCCAGTCCTGAATGCTGACAGTGTCGGGAGGCCAGGGCCCGAAAGGCGCTTCGGTTTCCCAGAATGGAATAGCGGGATAAGCGGCCACTGCCTGCGGCCCCCAATCCGGGTTCTGATACGAATGGCTGGTAACGGCTACCATGTTTTTAACGGTCGCATCATTCATTATGTTCGTTACCCAAGCAACATAGGTGCTGCAGCAGTACACTCCCAGAAGGATCTTGGTGCTGATGCCATCCGCCGTGAAGCGCGGGTTCAAATAATTTTTATAAAAATCAATATACATGGGGGGGGTCCATCCGCATTTCGGATAACCTCCAGAAGTGATGGTAGGCTCGTTCTGGCATGTAATCATGTCCATGGTTATCCCTGCCTTGGCATATCCCTGGACAAATTTTTCAAGGTACAGCGCATAGGCGGTCTGCGTAGCGGCGTCAGTCTTAAAGTTGCCGCTGGAATATTGACCGTTGTCATGCATCCACGACGGCGGGCTCCACGGGCAACCCCACAACTGGAGGCCCGGGTGGATGGCCTGCGCCATCTTGATTAATGGAATCTTTTTGGTTGAGTCGCGGTGGAGAGAGAAATGGGTCATGCTGTAGTCGCCGGCGTTGTCGTCGAGCGAGATCGGGACCGTGTCATCGTCGAAATCGCAGCAGCCGATCGGCACACGGAGGAAGCCTATATTACAGCCCGACGTATCGAAAAGCGCGCGCATGATGCTGTCCTTGCCCGCAGCGCTCAAGACGTTCATGGCATCCCAATGCTTTTCCTGGACGGTGCCGCCCCATCCGGAAATCGTCTGATACTTCGTGCTTGTGTCAATGGTAATATAGTTAGTCGTGGTCGCCCACGCTGTCCCGGCAATGGTCCCGCCGTCGGCCCACCGGGCGGCGTTCGTCGAGCTGCGTAAGTATGCGTTCTGGGCAAAAAGAGGCACGGTAAAAACCAGCAACAGGCATGACACGATAAGATAACTCTTCTGAAGCTTCATAACACCCTCCTCCAATTATAGGTGATATACCTCACATACTATTCAGCAAGAAACGGATAGGGACAAGTTCTGTTACTGTTGTAGTGTACTACAACAACAATATAATAACTGGAATCCTCTATTTAAACCTGGAAAATAGAAATCCCGCTCAAGTTGACTGATTCCATACATGATTATACTTCATTTTTCCCTTGTTTGTCAAATAAAATTGCCGTCAAATTTGCTTCTGAGGTCATAAAACATTCTTGTATCACCCCGTGCTATGGAAAAATTATATCCGTCATGCGGCTTTCCTAAAATAATGATGGCGTAAACCGGAAGAGACCTAATAGATACTTTCCGTATGCTTCAATCTTTTCATTCAACCTATTTGCCAGAAACACACTGGCAGTATGCAAAGCTTAGTGAATATCCCGCGCTTCTTCACGATAACTTATGATCTCTCCTTCGGAATCGAACCGAGAGTAATTTTTCCATTGCATGTCGGTTTTTTAAGCTTGCATGAAAGTAGTGAGAACCGTATTTTCAAATCTAGGGACGTATAGTGAAACCAACTATTCTTTCTTCTTGGAACCGTGATTGTGTTTTTGGGCTGGCTTTGCTTGTTGTTACCATGATAGCATATCAGCCGGCTTGGAACGGAACGCCGCTGTGGGATGATGAAGAACACATCACGAAGCCAGAGCTTCGTTCACTGGATGGTCTGACACGCATTTGGACGCTACTCGGAACCACGAAGCAGTATTATCCGCTGGTGCATAGCGTTTTCTGGCTGGAATATCATATCTGGGGCGATTCGACGCTGGGCTATCATCTGCTCAATATTCTTCTGCACATTTTTTCGGCACTGTTGCTTGTAAAAATCCTGCGGTACATTGGAGTTCCCGGCGCCTGGCTGATTGCTGCGATTTTTGCCCTGCATCCGGTAATGGTGGAGTCCGTGGCATGGATTACGGAACTGAAGAACACGTTGTCCGGGGTCTTTTTTCTATCCACCGTGTTGGTTTATCTTAAGTTCGACCAGGAAAGAAAAAGGAGGTTGAATGCAATTGCCCTCGGCCTTTTTATTCTTGGCCTGATGTCGAAATCCGTTATTGCGACCTTGCCGGTGTCGCTGCTTGTGGTGTTCTGGTGGAAACGGGGGAAAATACACTGGAAGCATGATGCGGCGCCGCTGCTGCCCTTTTTTGTAGTGGGTATTGCATCCGGTCTGTTTACCGCCTGGGTGGAACGTGCGAGTGGTGGTGCGGAAGGCGATGAGTTCACTTTTACCATTATTGAACGATGTTACATTGCCGGCCGGGCGTTCTGGTTTTACCTAAGCAAGCTGTTCTGGCCCGCGGATTTGACGTTTATATACCCGCGCTGGGACGTGAGCCAGGCGACAGGGTGGCTCTATCTTTTTCCGATTGCGACGATCGTACTTGCCGGCATACTCTGGGCATTGCGAAACCGTTGGCGGGCGCCTCTGGCCGCGTTCCTTTACTTTACGGCAACACTTTTTCCGGTACTGGGTTTTTTAAATGTCTATCCGTTTCGTTTTTCATTTGTCGCCGACCATTTCCAGTATCTTGCCGCCATAGGTCCCATTGCGATAGCTGTAGCCTGTATAGACAGGGCGTTCGGATTAGTAAAAAGAAAAAACCGGTTCTTGATACCGGCAGTTGCCGTTATCCTGTTGTCGGTGCTTGGATTATTAAGCTGGAAGCAGAGCAATATATATACTGATTCCGAAACCCTTTATCGAGAAATAATAAAGAAAAATCCCGCCTGCTGGATGGCACATAACAATCTTGGCGCACAGCTGCTGCTGACCGGCCGGATCTACGAGGCAATTGACCATTTCCGCGAGGCATTGGAATTCAACCCTGACTATGGACCGACCCACCTTAATCTCGCCACTGCATTGGGGGTGATTGGTCAAGTAAATGAGGGCGCTGTTCATTTTCAAAAGGCATTGGACATTGTGAAAAGTCACCCAAACAGGAGGTTTACATGGGACCCGAATCGAGTTCTGAGAAAGTAGTGGGAAATCCGCCGTAATACCGGCCGAAGATTTTCTGCAGAAGACAAGATACGGATAGTATTGGAAGGAGCAATGAAAACAAGGCCGGGACATCACCCCAGCCTCAACCTTTACCCCATCATATATCACGTATAACGCAAAAAATACAAATCTTCCGCTTTTGTCAAACAATTTTGGATTATTCGGTATTTGTCATTCAATCACGTACAATACAAACCCCGCCTATCCAGCCGCCACGATTCAGTACACACTCCCAGCGAACGAGCCGGTAGCCGTCTGCCGACTTGTTTTGTACTTCTTCAAACGAAAACTTCTTAACATTTTTCAGGAGTCCGCTATCATCCGCGACCACGATACTGTCCCGGAATTCGACCGAATGTTCATCGACACTCCCCTTCCTGGTAAACCCGATCTTCATTGGAGTCACAAGCGTGATGGTCCCGATTGAATCGAGCGCACGGCCGACTGATCTCCTTACCATAATCATCTCTCGCACAGTATCGGCACGCTTTGCCTGCAGCCTGAACCCCCTGAACATATTGGTGTACCCTGCAAAGATAATGGTCGCGACGAAAAGGCCGAGAAAAATCGAAACAATGAGCTCCATCAGCGTATAGCCGCCATTGTTCTTTGGTTTCGAATTTATGTTGGTTTGTAAATCCATATATCATTGCGGACGGTAAACGTACATTACCACACTGCCGCGCACCTTGTCCTTTCTTAATGCGGTCAACGAATATTTTACCAGCGGTTTGCCTTCAGACTCAATACGAACGGTCCAGTCCCTGCCCTCGATGATCTGATGTTTTACCGGCATTACCTCATCAGGGGAAAAACGTATAGACTCAGCTTCCTGCTCAAGCATCCATACCGCTTCAAGCGCTTCCTGAGACCGCAAGGCCCCGGTATTGGAGATAACAGCACAGAGCATCGGTACTGCTATTGCAATGAATATGGAGAGCGATATGACCACCTCAATGAGGGTATATCCACCGCTGTCCGAATCTAAGCTACGAATTATCTTTTTAATCATTGACTGACCCCGCCAGGTTTTTTCGCTGAAGTACTGTCCACCGAAGAAACAGTATCCGGGACCTTGTTCTGGCTTTTTCGTTTTCTCACCGAATATGTTGTGGCTATTGGATCGACCATTA
>JBEKUX010000101.1:0-4547 GCA_049514575.1 Chitinispirillaceae bacterium
AAGCGGAACGCCGTTACCGTTGCGAAAACTGTTTTCATATATCCTGCAGAATTCCGCAAGTTCTTTTCTGTTAAGCAGCGGGCCTGCTGTGGCAGTCCCCCCGGTTGCACTGATATTTTTAAGGAGCACGGCAGCAGCGGGAGCATACACCGTTCTGTTTGCAGCGTCGTATTTCACTCCTTCAAAACCCGCATCTTCAAGCAGGTGGACGAATCTTCCGGTTTCTATGCATTGTACCGGCGTTGGAATCCCGAATTGCCGCTGGACTGAAAACAGCTCTCGGAACGATCCCTCGACAAACACTGAAAAGGCTACCCAGCCTCCGGGACGGACCAGGGCCGCTATTTTATGCAGCGTGTCTGACGTATTGTCAAGCCACTGGATCGTTGAAGCTGCAATGGCGGCATCAAAAAGCTCTTTTTTAAACGGCAGGTCGTCAATATCTGCTTGGATATTAACACAAAAAGCGGTATGCCGCTCTCTGGCAATGCACAGCGGGTTGAACGCATGATCAATGTTGACAATTCGCGAACTGATTCCGGCTTTCCTGCACTCCTGTGCAAGGATTCCGGTACCGCATCCCAGATCGATCCACCTGCTGCCGGGCTGATCAACGTCAGCAAGCTTACCTACAAGTTGTTTGATCAGTCCGGCCTGGATTGCTGCATGATCGTCGTATGCCGCAGCTTTGAGGTCAAAGGAACGCGCGATCCGGTGTTTGGATGGTACCGATACGTGAACCGCAGATGGATTTTTTCCTGTTGAATATTCCTCTGGTATAAACATCAAGAATAAAATACTTCCTATTTTGTTTTACTGGCTATAGTAATAAGGATATTTGAGCGGGTGAATTGAAGTATTTTAAAAATACTAAAAATAATAGTACGAATATTTTTTTGGCTAAAGGCTCCGCAGGAGCGGAGGGTATCGGGTGGGCGCCATTGTTGCTGGGCTGAACTTCATTTGACCCGTACCCTCAAGCTTCTTTGGAATTGAAATCCGAACGACAGAACAAATGAATATCTATACAAATAATCTTTTAAATAATCTTTTAAATTTAACAATACTTGGGGGTGCGGGTAAAGGGTGCACAAACCTGCAACGCCGAAGTGCCCACCCGACACCCCGAATAAAGCCTTTAGCAAAAACAATAATTTTTCTATTTTTTTTTAATTCATGAAAACTGATAATGCACCTATAATATCTTCCCGCCGCGCTATTCTCCTGCTCTATTTTTTCTCGGGTGTAAGCGCTCTTGTATACGAAATTGTGTGGGCGCGCATGCTTGGACTGATCGTCGGCACCGCCGTTGCCGCGTGGGCGGCCGTACTGGTCGCGTACATGGGCGGCATGGCGCTCGGTTCTGTTATCGGCGGAAGGATCGCCGATCGGGTAAGACGGCCCTTACAGTTTTTCGCACTTTGTGAGGCAGGTATCGGACTTTTCGGCGCTTTTTCTCCTTCGATCCTGCATTGGGCCCAGCAGTTCTGTGCCGCCCTGCCGCTGCTGCCGGGAATGCAGACGACGCTCTCCGTCATGCTGCTGATTTTTCCCACCATGCTTATGGGCGCAACTTTCCCTGTTGTCAGCCGAGCGCTGGTGGTTGACAACAGTCCTTTCGGCCGTGATCTTGGAATAATTTACGCGGCCAATACATCCGGCGCTATTATCGGGACGCTTGGGGTTGGTTTTTTCCTTCTGCCTGCGATCGGCATGTCCGCTTCGATTCGCATAGCGGCAGCAATAAACTTAGTCGTGGCGTCCGGTGCGCTGCTTTGCGTCCGCAATTGTGAAGGCCAATACGGCGCGAATGTTTCCATGAAGGAGATGGAAAATCATTCCCCGGAGTCGCCAATGCCGGTGTGGCTTTTCCCTTCGGTGCTAGCCTGTTCCGGTTTCTGCGCAATGGCGTTCGAAGTCCTGTGGAGCCGCGCTCTGGTTTTTTTCCTGACAAGCACGACATACTCATTCACCGTTGTGCTCAGCGTGGTGCTTATGGGGCTGGCAGGGGGCGGATTGGCCGCATCTGCCATGGCAAAAAAACGGCGAAATCCTGCAGCATGGGTCGCGGCGCTGCAGCTCTTCATAGGCCTGTCGGGCTTCGCTTCGCTGTTTTTCCTGCATGGTCTTGATTCTGTCATTCATTTCAACGAAGTCCACGTGACACATGTATGGTGGCACTGGATCGGCGTACGGTATGCCGCCTGCTTTGCAGTGATTTTCCCGGCGGCGCTCTGTATGGGCGCCACTTTTCCGCTTGCCATTGGCGCATCCTGCCGGTCGTTTCATACCGCCGGCCGCTCCATCGGCGCACTGTCGTCGCTGAACACCATCGGCGGCATAGCGGGATCGCTGGCAGCGGCGTTTCTTCTCATTCCTGCCGCGGGCATCCAGCGTTCGCTGGTGATTGTCGCAATTATCAACTGTGCCGGAGGACTGGCGGTGATGGGCTGGGGTATGAGGGTTTCCAGGGTCTGGACCGCGGCCGGAGCGTTTGCGTCGCTGCTTCTGTGCTGTATCTGCCTGGAATTTTCCGGCAGGCATCCGATGGTCCTCTACAGCCATGCAGTCCGCGGCGCCGATGAACCCGTATCGATAGTCTCGTACAAAGAAGACCAGGCCGCAAGCGTTGCCGTACTCAAATCAACCCACTATCGCAAGCTCAATATCGACGGCTTTAATGCCGCCGGCACCTACCATTACGAGTATATGCACCTGCTCGCTCATTTACCGGTGCTGCTTTCGCCGTCGCCGGACACCGTGCTGGTGGTCTGCTTCGGTTCCGGCACCACCTGCGGGACCGCCGCGCTCTACCCGCAGGTGGGCAGGGTAGACTGTGCCGAAATTTCACCGGCCGTTATTGCGTCGGCGCGCTATTTTGCTGATGTCAATTACCACGCGGCGGACAATCCGAAAGTGCGCATCTTTGTCGGCGACGGGCGGAACCATCTTCTCAGGACCCGTCGGCGCTACGACGTCATCACGCTCGAACCCATGCTTCCCTACATGGCCTCGGCGACCAACCTCTATTCCGCCGACTTTTACCGGCTCTGCCGCTCGCGGCTTACGGCGCACGGCGTCATGGCCCAGTGGGCGCCCATGCATGTGCTGTCGCCGCTCGAATACCGCATGCTTATCGCAAGCTTTGCATCGGTGTTTCCGCACACCTCGCTCTGGTTTCTCGGCACCGAGGGGATACTCATCGGCACCATGGATTCGCTGCGGATCGACCTCGACTCCCTGAAACGGAGGATGTCGCCGGATGCGCCTATGGCCGATCTTGCGAAAATATCGCTGACCGATCCTGCACGGCTCTTGTCCTGTTTTCTTATGGATGAACAAAGGGTCAGAGAGTATGTCGGCAATGCACCGGTCATAAGCGACGATCTCCATGGTCTCGAGTTTTCGGTGCCGCATAATCGGATTCTGCCCATAAGCCGAATGTGGCTTGAAAATATGAACGAACTGCTGCTGAACCGGGTTACGGTCCTGCCATGTATCGTAAAAACCGACGGCAGAACGACCGCAGAGATCAACCGTTGTCAAGAGGCATCGTCTTGTATAATGAAAGCCGGAATTCTGAATGCGCAATGGCAGTCTTTCCAGGCGCTTGCTGCGGCAGATTCGGCACTGAAGCTCATGCCCGGCGACACTACCGCCCGAATGATCAGGCTGGAGAGCGCTGACAATGTCGTGCGGTTGTACTTGAACGAAGCGCGCATTTCGCGTAATCAGGGGGATCTTCAAGCGGCTGAGGGTGCGTATCTGCAGGCGCTTGCGGTCGATTCATTGTGCGCTCCCGTCCAGACCGAACTTGCAACGCTGTATACCTCTCTCGGCATTTTTGATAAAGTTCTGGAATATACGCAGAAAGCGGTCACATCCTCGCCGGACGATCCGGCCATGCACACCAACCTCGCTGTTGCTTATTTGAACCTCAACCGTCCGGCCGAGGCTGAAGTCGAGTTGCTTCGCGCAATAGTAATCGATGAATCGTACGGCCGTGCGCACTATTTCCTCAGCTTGCTGTATGAAGAATCCGGCAGGAAAGAAAAGGCGGCCGTTGCGATGAAGCGCGCGGAAGAGCTGGGATACGACGGTCCGCGCCCGCGTTGACCTGTCTACTATGAACCTGGTGTCGCATTTCTGAACGTCCCCGGTGCTTTCTGCGGGCAGTATCGGAAGCTATATTATATCAATAACCACGTGAAGTCCTACGGCTATTATGTAATAAAATTATTGCGCGCTGTCCAATATTCTCTTATGCCAAAGCACCTGAATGGCGACAGACAACAATCCGAACGGAAGGGTTTTCGTCGCATCCTCTTCTGTTGGAGCATCATCGCGGTTATAACGTTCATCGCTTTTTCACCTTTGTTCAACAATGAGTTCACGAACTGGGACGATGAAGGCTATGTCGTCGATAATCCAGATATAAAGGCCTTCGGGCTCCGCCATGCGGCGAAGGTTTTTTCATCCATATACATAAAAAACTACCAGCCGATCACCATGCTTACCTATATGGCGGAGTTCCACTTTTTCAAATT
>JBEKUX010000102.1:0-4299 GCA_049514575.1 Chitinispirillaceae bacterium
GTCACCAGGAAAGGGGACGCAAGCAGTTGTAAAGGTATGTGGCCGTCAAGCGCTGCCGGAAAGGGGTAGAATGCACAGAGATGCACCGGAAAGGCTGATTTGACCAGATAAAAAATAATTCCATAAAACGGAACGCAGATCCCCTGGATCGCTGAAATCACGTCATATCCCGAACCCGGCAAAGCGGCTTTCTGGGTCAAAAGCGCTCCTGCGGCAAAAATCGCGGCGACCGCGATAAATGGGACTTTGTCACGTATGCTTTTTTTGTCAAGTTTTATTCTGAAAAGGTAATCGATACAAAGCAGAACAAACGGCTGGCTGACCGCCATGGGCTTTGACAACAGCGACAGCACCAGCGAAACCAGGCAGAACCAATAAAATTTACGGTTCTTCCCCTTTATATACCGGACATAGAAGATGAGCGAAAGGAAATAAAAAAGGCCCGACAGCACATCTTTGCGCTCCGCGATCCAGGCCACGGATTCCACCCTCAGCGGATGGACGGCGAACAAAAGCCCGACAAGCAGGCCTGTTATACGGCGCCCGGACAATCCATAGAACAGCGCAAAGACCAGAAGGGCATTGATGATATGCAAAATCAGATTGGTACTGTGATAGACCTTGGGGTTTAATCGAAAGAAGCGGTACTCCGCCATATACGTGAGCATGGCGAGCGGCTGGTAATTGCTTACATAGCTGGATGAGAAAATCCTGGCCAGATGGCGGGGCGTGAAACCCTTTATGTCAGGATTATTGACGACATATATATCATCATCCCACGTCGTGAAACCGTTGTTGAGCGAAGGCAGAAAGGCAATGAACGTTATTCCTGCAATGATACTGCAACAGAAAAATGTTCGGAAGTTTTTCCGGGCCGGGAGTTCTAGGTTATTACCCATGTACGATAATATAAGTTGTATTTACAGCAA
This sequence comes from Chitinispirillaceae bacterium, assembly GCA_049514575.1. Taxonomy (GTDB): domain Bacteria; phylum Fibrobacterota; class Chitinivibrionia; order Chitinivibrionales; family Chitinispirillaceae; genus BOG-1184. The sequence goes on from JBEKUX010000102.1 coordinate 930, forward strand.
TCTGGTTTTTCGGGAGCGGACCTGTGTAGAGGATATTTTCCTTTACAACCGCGCTGTTTTTATTTTCTCCTGTCATTAAGATACGCTCCGGTCTGTCCTTAAGTCCATAATTTCAGAGTTTTTTACGGCAGTATGCCCTGTCTTTTCCGGGTCCCCGGAGAACCCTTATTGTGGTTTTTCACGGGATAAACGGATTGCCCGGCAGAGCATCTCAAGATTTCCGGCAATTTCTTCTGCCCGTCGTTCATCGCCTGCGGACTTTGCCGATGCAAGGGCCCGCTGGAGAAGCGGCACCGCATCAGTCAACCTGCCTTTTCGAACAAAAGCGCGGGCAAGGTTGGTGAGGGCGCCGATGCTGCCGGGATTGAATTCCAATACCTTCCGGTACTGGGCGATCGCCTCGTCGGCCCGTCCGTTGTCTTCCAAAAGGACGCCGAGGTTGATGCGGGCTTCGGCAAAGCCCGGCTTGATTTCCAATGCTTTCCGGTACTGGGCGGTCGCCTCGTCCGTCCGTCCGCTGTTCGCCAGAAGGAAGCCGAGGTTGAAGCGGGCTTCGGCAAAGTCCGGTTTGATTTCCAGGGCTTTCCGGTACTGTGCAAGGGCCTCGTCCGTCCGTCCGGACTTATACAAGGTAAGGCCGAGATTATTGTAAGCCACATGGTTTCTTTTTATAACGGCAGTGGCATGAGAAAATAGCGTAAAGTCACTTTTCCAGTATCCGACCTGTTCCATTGTTTTACCTGTCATGGCAAGCAATACAACTGCTGCTGCTATCTTCACCGGCAGTTCTTTCCCGTTGTGCAGCCTGTTCGCCATTGTTTTTAATCCCCATGAGAGCATTATGAAAATTCCGATAAAAGGCAGGTAGGTATAACGGTCTGCATGGGCCTGCTCGCCTGCTTGCACGATACCAATGACCGGTAACAGGGTCACGATATACCAGAACCAGCCTGTTATCAGAATTTTTTTCCGTCCGCCCGTCCATACGACCGCTGCCGTAATGGTGACGAGCAGCAGTGCGCAGGACGCGACTTTAAGGGGAAGCGGATGCTGCATATAAGGATAAAACACCGCAAGGTCTGCGGGCCAGAATGCCTGCCCTAAGTAAATGCAATACGATAAGGCAGCGTTCGATATTCTTGTCGCAAGGCCGATTCTGTTAAGGCCGGCAATAACTTCATGCTGAGCGATGACGGTGATTATTGTCGAAGCCGCCGCCATACAAAGCATCGGAATTTTCTCCGCTGCCATCCGTCCGAATGTCCGTCTGTTTATTCGTTCCAGCGGCCAGTAGTCGAGAAGCAGCGCTATAACCGGCAGCGTCACCAGCATCGGCTTGGACATTAATCCAAGCGCAAACAGGATTAAAACCATCGCATATCTGCCGACACCGGGGCGTCGTGCGTAATGCACATATGCCCACATGGTCGCGAACCAGAACACGGCGCTCAGGACATCTTTCCGTTCAGCCACCCATGCCACGGACTCCACATGCGCCGGATGGAGCGCGAACAGGGCCGCGACAAACGCTGCAGCCCGGAGTGTTCCTGTCGCAGAGCGCAGGAAGCCGAACAGGAGCAGCGTGGCGAGGATATGGAACAGCAGGTTTGTGAAATGGTGGCCGGCAGGATTGAGTCCGAACATCTGCACATCCAGCATGTGGGAGAGCCAGGTCAGGGGGTGCCAGTTGTCTGCGTACATCGCCGTGAATGCCCACGTGACGCCTTCCCACGACAACCCCTGTTGAATGCGGATGTTCGAAGTCACATAAACGTTATCATCATAATTGACAAAGTCATTCTTAACCATGCCGCTGTAGGCGACCGCCGTAACGACCGCCAGCAGCAGCGCGATGCCGGCAGCGGTGCATTTCTCCTTTGTCATTTCTGCTGCGGTCGCGCCCGTTAACAGCGCCCTGCGCTCATCGGCAAGCGGCGGCTTCGGGTTTATCTTTCTGCGGCTGATGTCCATGCGTCCCGGTCACGGTTCAATGGCTGCGGCAGTATCGGTTTCATGCACTCTCCGGTGATTACGTGCAGGAAAATAGGTGCTTTAGTTCGTTATTGTCAAATTCAATAAACCGCCCCTGTCCGCTCTTTTGACAAAATGCCTTTTTTGACCAGAACTGCGTATGATAAATTCCGATATTTTCAATGCTTGAACCCGAAGCCGCAAGACCGGTGGTATTCTTTAATTTGACAATTATGTCTCAAAACACCTATATTTTTTCTTGAAGTAAGCCAGTGCCCTGACGGCGCCGTTCTATGCATGGAATTGTTCATCCCTATAAGGCCTTTAGGGAGGGGGAAAATGGGGGAAAGACGGGCGTCTGTAAAGGATCTTTCTTTATACACCTGCCCGCTGCCGAAAAATAAAATTACCTATCAGTTAACGTTCAAAAAATCAAAGAATCAACTATTTCGCCTTCAGAAGGAGGTTCTATGAGAACGTCCGGAATAACAGCAAAGTGCTTTCGGTTGTGCCTGGCAGTATCTATCCTCTTCGGAGCCGCAACGACATCGCAGGCGGCCTGGACGACGATCCATAATGATTTTTTCCAGATTGACCAGAACGGAAATCCGGTTTACACCCGAAGCGGTTGCCTTCGCAAATTCAGCAACACCTATTACTGGTATGGCAGCGCCAACAACTTTTCAGATCAGACATGTTACTCCTCAACCGATCTGATGCATTGGACGTATAACGGCGTTGCGATCGTGGCTGGCAATACCAATAGAATGGATGTCATATACAACGACTCGACCAAGCAATATGTAATGTACCTGAAGACCCAGAATGGAACGAACTGTGATCTGGGGATTGCGACAAGTTCGACGCCGGCCGGGCCATTCACGCTTAAAGGGGATTACAAGGTATTCGGCTATCAAATCGGGGACATGTCGGTGTATCAGGATTTTGATAAGAAAGCGTATCTTTGCTATGTATGGGACAGCGTTCCGGGCGCGAACTCCGGTGGTGTATCCGAACACGGCTTCGGTCTCCTGTCGCCGGATTATCTGAGCTTGTCACAGCGGGAGATGTTATGGCACCGCGGCAGCCGCGAAGCGCCAATGATGATGAAACGCCATGGAATTTATTACTATTTGACGTCGCGGACACTCTGGACAACTTCGACAGAGACCATTTACTATACTGCAACCGCCATAGCCGGCCCATGGACAAATAATTTGTTGGATACAATGATCTGTCCCGGCAACACGGCAAAAAATTCATGGGACACACAATGTGATTTCATTTTCGTCTTTCCAGGTACTCAAGATACCACGTACATGTACTGCGGTGACCGCTGGATAAAACCCGATGAGCTGAGGCAGGGGGATTACGCGTGGCTGCCCATTACCTTCAGCCC
>JBEKUX010000103.1:0-4212 GCA_049514575.1 Chitinispirillaceae bacterium
CGTGCGGAACATTCAGACAAAAGCCCTGCACACCGTGAATCTGCCATCGGTCGTGGGATGGGACAGCCATAATTACATTGCGCTGGCGCTCGACAGCCTGGGCTATGTGCATGTCAGCGGTAATATGCATGTTAATCATTTAGTTTATTTCCGGTCAACGGTGCCGTTCAAGATAGACAGCCTGAAAACCGCCACCATGGTTGGAACAAAGGAAGACAGCGTTACCTATCCGGTTTTCATTATCGGCCCGTCCAACCAGTTGATCTACTTTTATCGCCAGGGGTCCAGCGGAAACGGGAACCAGATTTTCAACAAATGGACCATGTCGACAAAGACGTGGTCACGGCTTTTCGCCACTCCCCTTTTCGACGGTCAGAGCATACGAAACGCCTATATGGGCGGGCCGATACTCGGGCCGGACAATTATTACCATGTTTACTGGATGTGGCGGGAAACGCCGGACGCCGGCACGACGCACGACGTCTGCTATATCAGAAGTAAAGATTTAATAAACTGGGAAACCGTTACGGGTACCAAGCTCACGCTGCCGATAACGCTGACCACTCCGGGGGTTATGGTCGATTCCGTCCCCCAGAATTCAGGCCTCATCAACCGCGGCGCCATCGGGTTCGACTCGCAGAACCGGCTGATCCTCACGTACCATAAATATGACGCCACGGCCAACCACTATACGCAGCTTTACAATGCGCGATGGGAGGGGACGCAGTGGAAAATCTACCAGACCAGTAACTGGGCCTACCAGTGGGTGATAAGCGGAACCGGTTCGCTGGTGCTGCAGGTCACTTTTGGTCCGGTCATACTCAATCCCAACGGCCTCCTTACCCAGTCCTATTACCACTGGGTGTACGGGACCGGCGTCTGGCAGCTGAATGAAACGACATTAAAACCGGACACCAATCTCGGGAGCAGTCTGTGGCCCGTATCTCTTGAAGCGGCCCAGCATTCAGGAATGGACGTGCATTGGCTTGAAAGCTATGGACCGATCTCCTGCGCCGGCACCTTTTTCAATTCCACTTCGTCACCCAACCCTGATCCCTCCACGGTGTACGCACTGCGCTGGGAAACCATGCCGTCGAACAACGACCAGCCGCGGACGCCGGTCCCTGCGCCGACCACGCTGATGCTTTACAAATTCAAAGATCCCAACGTGACGACCGCCGCGAGGCCATCTTCCCAGTCCCCGCGCATTGAAACCGAAATGTTCCGCGTCCGGGTATCGCAGGGAAAACTCTGTATTCTGCCGGTTTTAAATCCGGCTCTTAGCCCTGCAGATGCGCGTCCGGAGACGCGTCTGCAGATTTTCGATATGGACGGAAGGATCATGAGCAGTTATTCGATTTCAGCAAACGAAGCTTCATCGATAACGGTAAACACATCGGGTATCTCCTGCGGGATCTATCTGGTCCGACTGTGCGTTGGAAATCGATCGTATCAAAAACCGGTTTTCCTGTTCCGCTGATTTTTTTCAGGACAACGAAATGAAAAATGCAGTTACCAGACCAGGCAAACTGATAATCGTCCTGCTGGTTGTATGCGGGATGGCGGGAGCGGCATCGCTTCCGGACACCATGCTCGCCAATGCATGGACGTTTTCACTTGCCAGGTTGAAGTCAACGATGAACGCTATAACCGACACGACAAAATTTCCCCGCAGCGCTTCGCAGACCGGCGGTGTGTGGACCACCGTTGCCTCAAGCGACTGGACAAGCGGCTTTTATCCGGGATGCCTGTGGCTGGCCTACCAAAAGAGCGGCGACACTACGTTTCGCCATGCGGCCCAGCGGTGGACAGGGGCCCTGTATGCACAGCGCAACGACACCTCCACGCACGACGTGGGGTTTGAAATTTTCTGCAGCTATGGCAACGGCTACCGGCTTCTCGGCACCGCGTCATACCTTCCGATCATCCTGACCACGGCCCAGACCCTCACCAAGCGTTATAAGCCGCTGGCCGGCATCATCGACTGCTGGTCCTTTGCCCCCTACGATACCGGCTGGGAAGAGATCATCGACTGCATGATGAACCTCGAACTGCTGTTCTGGGCCTCACAGAACGGGGGCGGCCAGAATTATTACGACACGGCAGTCACCCACGCCACCAAAGCAATGACCTACCATTTCCGCGCCGACAGCTCGACCTACCATGTGGTCAAATACAGCCGTATAACCGGCGCGATGATCAGCCAGGAAACCAACCAGGGGTATGCCAACTGGTCATGCTGGGCCCGCGGACAGACATGGGCCATCAACGGATTTACCATGGCCTATCGCTTTACAAAAAACGCGCAGTTTCTTCTTGCCGCCAGGAAAGCGGCCGACTATTTCATCCGCCGGCTTCCTGTTGACCGGATACCCTACTGGGACTTCAATGCGCCCGGGATCGGAGGTACTCCCGATACAACGCCGCGCGATGCGTCGGCAGCGGCAATTGCCGCATCGGGCCTCCTGGAGCTGTCGACCTTTGTCGGCGTCGCCGACTCCGAGAGATACCGCGACAGCGCGGTTTCCATTCTGCGCGGCCTTTGCTCGACCAAATACCGCGCAGCCGCTGCACAGGCAAGCATTCTGAACCATTCCACGGGAAACAGACCGCAAAATACCGAGGTGGATGTCGGTCTCATCTATGCCGATTATTATTTCCTGCAGGCGCTTCTGCGGTATGAGCAGTACAGCGGAACAACGGCTGTGGCACATCCCGATTTCAGTTACACGAAACCGACGTCGGCCTTTGTGCGAATGCTACCTTCCCTCACTTCGCCGGTCGATCTTCTTGGACGCAGGGCAAACGCGTTTTCTCCCGTTACGGCGTCCGGGATCTACATCATCCGTTCCCCGGACAGGAAATCACACACCTTCGAATTCCGGCTTGTCATTCCAGGGTTGGAAGAGCGGCCGTAAACTCCTTTTTTTCCATTTTGATCGAGCAAAAAAAAGTTCCGCCGGAAGGTCGATCCGGAGGAATGTTTTTTACCGTCAATGCAAATTTGGAATCGGAACGAGGTCGTGATGGAAGTTGCCCGCTATCGTATTGCCCACCCTGACGCCAGATGTATGGGGTGCGGCATGAGATCTGAAACGACACTCACGCCGCGGTTATTTATCGGATTTCAGTGATTTTCACAATGCCGACCTTCTCCCCATGCGCCTTATCTTTATAAAGCGGGATTGAGCGATCGCGGGTAATGACCGAATTCAACAGCTTTCCCCCCAGGCTGTAAGTGGTGACCCTCAAGGTTTTCCCGGCAAAAGCGGCGGGAATGACGAACTGCTTGCCGATAGTGAAAAAGACCTTTTCACTGTTCAATTGCACGTTTTTTTCTATTGGCGAAACAGGAATTGTCGCCGTTGGCGTTCCATTCCCCAGAGTGAACAGAGCCGCATCGTTCGATGCAATCGTTTGCGTTAAGGTCCCGGTGATATTACCAAGACTGGCTTTTGTCCAGACGTTATGGACGGGAACCGCCTGTGTCGCCGAGAACCCTATGGTGTTCAAAGCCACCGAAATCGACTGGGAGGAGCCCGAAGTATTGGCATAATACAGATATTTTGTCGTCGTGTCCGTCGGGTGCGTCGAAACCCATACCGGCGTGTTCGTCGTATAGGATTTAAGGACCTTGCCTCTCATGCCGTGCTGGTTGATGAAAATAGCTTCGCTGCACATCATTAACGAATCGAAGAAAGGATTATGGTTATTGTCCGGCAGGTTTCCGCCCCACTGGAGCGGGTTGTTGTTTATGCAAAACAGAAAGTACAGAACTTTATGTTGTCCCTTTGTAAATGTCGAATCGCTGTAGCGGGGGTTCCCCACCGGACCATAGAGAGAAAGATGGCCAAAAGGGATCATGTCAACATCGGGCCAGTGGCCGGCTCCCGCGATAATACTGCCGTTCACCAGTGTATTCCTCCAGCTTTCCGATACCTGGACCGCATTGGTTATCTGGCTCCATTGGTCCCACAGATCGTTGACAAGCCGCCACTGGTTTGCATACTGCATCACATGGCTTGCATCGCTCAAGGGCGTTGGGCCCGGCGATGTGCTGAATGCCACTTCACGAGTGACCGATGCTATGGCATTTGCATATCCTACGACTTCGGTGGTATGATACGTTGCCGCGGACAGATCATCAACTTTTATAAAATCGACTCCCCAGCCATCGTACAGGCTTAATATTGAATTCAAATAAGCCTGACC
>JBEKUX010000104.1:0-4144 GCA_049514575.1 Chitinispirillaceae bacterium
TAGAGAAGTCGGGACGAAATGATGAGGCTATGGTTCATTGCCGGAAGGCATTGGAACTAAACCCCAATTCTGCCGAAGCCCATAACAACCTCGGCGCTCTCTTAGAGAAGTTGGGACGAAATGATGAGGCTATGGCTCATTACCGGAAAGCATTGGAAATCAACTCCAACTTTGGTGATGCTCGTTACAACCTCGGTTTTTTGCTTGCGGACATGGGCCGGACTGATGAGGCCATTGCCCATTACCAGAAGGTTTTGGAAATCAATCCCAATCATGCCGAAGCCCACAACAATCTCGGCGTCCTCCTTGCAAAAATGGGACAAACTGATGAGGCTATTGCCCATTATCGTAAAGCATTGGAAATAAACCCGAAGGTAATCGACGCCCTTCAAAATCTTGCTTTCGCCCTTGTACAAAAAGGACAAAGGACCGATGCGACTTCGGTTCTCCAGAAAGCGCTTGCATCGGCAACGTCCGCGGGCGATGAGGTGCGGGCAAAGACAATCGCGCAAATTCTTACAAAACTCTAAGAAACCATCAATTCTTCAAAGGCAACCTCGAAAAAAACACGCACAATAAGAGGTCGTGCTAAAGAAAAATTCCATCCGTCTTGTAATGCCTTCCGAAATAAAGATCTCTGATATACTTATCTGTTCCTGAAGAAAGCCATCATGCAGCAGTACTTCTCCGTTACTCAAGCAGTATGATTTGGATTACCGAACTCTTTACCGTGGTTTTCCCTGACATGCCCTATAAAGCATCTCAAGATTTCCGGCGATCTCACTTGCCAGCGATGCATCACCAGCAGACTTCGCCAATGCAAGAGCCCTTATAAGAATAGGAGTGGCATCAGTTAATTGCCCTTTTCGCACTAAAGCATCGGCAAGATTTTGAAGAGTGTTAATTTTATCGGGATTGATTTCCAATGCATTCCGGTAATGAGCGATTGCCTCGTCCGTTCGTCCGATATTTACCAACAGGTTACCGAGGTTGTAATGAACTTCGTAGCAATTGGGGTTGATTTCCAAAGCCTTCCGGTAATGGGCAATGGCCTCGTCAATTCGTCCGATATTTGACAGCAGGTTACCGAGGTTATTGTGAGCTTCAAAATAATCGGGGTTGATTTCCAAAGCCTTCCGGTAATGGGCAATGGCCTCGTCAGTTCGTCCGATATTTGACAGCAGATTACCGAGGTTGTTGTGGACTTTGGCATAATCGGGGTTGATTTCCAAAGCCTTCTGGTAATGGGCAATGGCCTCGTCAGTTCGTCCGATATTTGACAGCAGGTTACCGAGGTTGTAGTGAGCTTCGGCATAGTTGGGTTTGATTTCCAAAGCCTTCTGGTAATGGGCAATAGCCTCGTCAGTTCGTCCGATATTTTCCAACGGGACGCCAAGGTTGTTGTGGGCTTCGGCATAGTTGGGTTTGATTTCCAAAGCCTTCTGGTAATGGGCAATGGCCTCGCCTGTCCGACCGGTCTTATACAAATAAAGACCGAAATTATTATGAGCCACATAGTTTCTTTTTGTAACAGTAATGGCATGAGAAAAAAGCGTAAAGTCACTTTTCCAGTATCCGACCTGTTCCCATGTCAAACCCATCATTGCAGGAAATAAGGCTGCTGCTGCTATTTTCACAAACAACTTTTTGCTGTTTTGCAGCCTGTCCACAATCGTTTTTAATCCCCATGAGATCATTATGAAAATTCCGATTAAAGGCACATACGTATAGCGGTCCGCATGGGCCTGGTTACCGACCTGAACGATACCTATGACCGGCACCAGCGTTATCAGATACCATAGCCAGCCCGTTGTCAGAAATTTTTTCTGCTTCCCGGACATCAGAGCAGCCACGGTGACCGCGATGAGCAGCAATGTTCCGGCCATGGCCTCCAAGGGAAACGGCTGCTGCGGATGCGGGTAAAACACTGTCAGGCCTGTGGGCCAGAACGCCTGCCCGATATATATGCAATACGATATCACAGCGTTCGACAGCCTTGTGCCGAGGCTCAGCCTGTTGAAGCCTCCAATGGCCCCTTGTTGAGCAATGACGGTGATTATCATCGACGCCGCAATCATTATAAGCAGCGGGAGTTTTTCCACTGTCAACCGCCCGACAGACTGTCCGTTCATTTCAAGACGCTCCAGCGGCCAATAATCGAGCAGCAGCAATACCAGCGGCAGCGTCACCAGCATCGGCTTGGCCATAAGGCCAAGCGCAAAAAAGATGATAACCATCGCATATCTGCCTACCCTGGGGCGCTTGGCGTAATACGCGTATGCCCACAGGGTCGCGAACCAGAACACCGTGCTCAGAACGTCTTTTCGTTCAGCCACCCATGCCACGGACTCCACATGCACCGGATGCAACGCGAACAGCGCCGCGACAAACGCTCCGGCCCAAAGCCTTCCGGTCGCATAGCGCAGGAAGCCAAACAGAAGCAGCGTAGCAAGAACATGAAAAAGAAGGTTCGTAAAATGGTGCCCGGCCGGTTTGAGCCCGAACAGTTGAACATCCAGCATGTGGGAGAGCCAGGTCAAGGGGTGCCAGTTGTCTGCGTAGAAGGTGGTGAACGCCCACCTGACATTTTCCCATGACATCCCCTGCCGGACGCGGGGATTCTCTGTCACATATTGCCCGTCGTCGTATGAAACGAAGTCATTCCTGAAAACGTTGCAATACACCACTGCCGTCGTTATTACCAGCAGGAACGCAACGCATAGTGAGCGGCGCCGTTGCTTTATAACATCTTCTGAAGGAACATGGGCCACTGCCGTGCCGGGTACTTTGGCAGAAGGGTTCGGATTTTTTTTTACGCGGCCATTACTCATATAATTCCCGTGCTTCTTCTCTATGGAATAATTATATCCGTCATGCTGCCTTCCAAAAATAGGTGTTATGAATCAGCTCGTAGGACAATTTTAAAAACAGCTTTGGATATATTTGGCCACGTCTCTATGGAAAAATTATATCCACCACTCAGCAACTATGTTTAAGCTTGCCCGAGAGGAGTGAGAGGCCGGTATGTATTTTTAAACAGAAGCGTATGGTGAAACCAGGACTATCTTTTTCATGGAACCGAGATTGGTTGTGGGGGCTGCTGCTGCTCGCCGTCACGTTCCTCGCCTACCGGCCTGCATGGAACGGACAGCCGGTGTGGGACGATGATGGGCACATGACAAAGCCTGAGCTCCGGTCAGCCGAAGGTCTTGTGCGTATCTGGACGCAGTTTGGAGCTACGCAGCAGTATTATCCGCTGGTGCACACCGTCTTCTGGCTGGAATATCATCTCTGGGGTAAATCGACTGTAGGCTACCATCTGCTCAATATTCTGCTGCACTTTTTTTCCGCATTGCTTTTAGTGAGGATCTTACGGAGACTCGGTATACCCGGCGAAGCCGCCTGGCTTGCAGGAGGGATATTTGCACTTCATCCGGTGATGGTTGAATCCGTGGCATGGATAACGGAATTGAAGAACACCCTGTCCGGCGTCTTTTTCTTAGGTGCAGCGCTGGCGTACCTGAAGTTCGACCACGGACATAAAAAGAAACATTACGTCATTGCACTCCTACTTTTTCTTTGCGGACTTTTTGCCAAGAGCGTTATCGTGACCCTGCCTGCGGCGCTGCTTGTTGTTTTCTGGTGGAAGCGTGGAAGAATAGAGTGGAAGCGCGATGTGGCGCCTTTGGTGCCTTTCTTTGTTATCGGAATTATCTCCGGCCTGTTCACGGCGTGGGTTGAAAGAAGATTCGTCGGCGCCGTGGGCAGCGAATTCAGTTTCACGGTTATTGACCGGTGCCTGATCGCGGGCAGGGCGGTCTGGTTTTACCTCTACAAACTCCTGTGGCCCGCCAACCTGATTTTCATCTACCCGCGCTGGCACATTGATTCATTCGCGGTGTGGCAATACCTGTTTCCCGCAGCTTTTCTGCTTGCAGCAGTGCTGTTCTGGAGATTGCGCAGCCGCTCACGTGCGCCACTGGCAGTACTGCTTTATTTTACGATAACGCTTTTCCCTGCTCTGGGTTTCTTCAACGTCTATCCGTTCCGCTACTCCTTTGTCGCCGACCACTTCCAGTATCTTGCCTCCATAGGGCCGATAGCTGCGGCGGCGGCCTGCATCGTACAGGGGACCGGTCTGTTG
>JBEKUX010000105.1:0-3134 GCA_049514575.1 Chitinispirillaceae bacterium
AATGGAAGTGTTTGATGTGGTACCTGATAAACTCCCGGTAACCCTGCGCGATTTCTGGGCCGATTCATTAAAAAATCCTGCGGCCATGGCAAAAATATGCCTCGAAAAACTTGGCGCTCAGGTAATAAGCGTACGTCTTGACGGATGCCATCCTGAACGGCAGAATCGTTCCTCCACACAGGCGCTCGATACGGTAAAATCCATTCTTGATGCCGTGGGAGTGCCGGTTATTGTCACCGGACCTGCTCATTTCGAAAAAAACAATGAAATCATGAAAAAGATCGCGGCCGAATGTGCCGGGGAAAACCTGCTCCTTAACTGGGCTGAAAGCGACAACTATCGTACAATAGCGGGTGCATGCATGGGGTATGACCATTGCTGCGTGACAAGGTCGCCGATAGATGTTAATATGGCAAAGCAGCTTAATATACTCGTCACTACTATCGGGTTGAAACCTGAAAAAATAATCATGGACCCGATGACCGGCGGGCTCGGATACGGCATCGAGTACACCTATTCGGTTATGGAACGCATTCGCCTTGCGGCACTTTCCGGCGACCCAATGCTTGCTATGCCCATGCTCGTTACCACCGGATTTGAAACAGCCAAAGCAAAAGAAGCGAGGGCGGCAGAATCCGAAAATCGGCTCTGGGGAAAACTTGATTCCCGTGGCGCTTTCATTGAGACTGCTGCCGCCATGGCGCTTCTCAATGCCGGTGCCGATCTGCTGATTATGTATTACCCGGAGGCAGTGCAAACAATAAAGTCGAAGATTGCTGAAATAATGAAATAAAACTATGGCTAAAAAACTTTCAGGAATGGAAATATTCAAACTTCTTCCGAAGACCAACTGCGGCGAGTGCCATGTTCCTACCTGCATGGCTTTTGCCATGAAACTTGCCCAGAAGACCGGCGAGTTGTCCGCATGTCCGTACGCAAGTGAAGAGGCGAAAAAGGTTATCGGTGCATCAAGCGAACCGCCGATCAGGTTGGTGAAATTCGGTTCTGGTAAACGTGTTGTCGAAATGGGCAATGAGATTGTAATGTTTCGTCACGAAAAAACTTTCGTAAACCAGACGGCTTTTGCCGTCCAGATAAACTCCGATCTTGCCGCTGAAACGATTGAAAAAATCGCGGGAACTATCGACAATCACGTTATCGAACGCGCTGGAGAACGGCTTTTCGTCGAGTCCGTGCTGATTAACGATACGAGTAAAACCGCGGCTGGATTCAAGGAGGCGGCAATAAAAGCTGCTGAACATTTTAAAGGAGCCATCGTTTTAAAAAGCAGTTTGCCTGAAAGCCTGATAGCGGCCGCAGATTCTCTTTTTGATCGTGTTCCTCTGCTGCATGCCGTCACGCAGAAAAATATCGACGTTCTTGGAAAATACGTATGCGTCAAAAAACTGCCAGTCGTGATTTCCGGAGAAAATCTTGATGAGGTAATATGTCTTTCAAAAGCATTATCCTCCCAAGGGCACCGGGAAATAGTACTCGATCTTTCCTCGGACGATATTTCAGTCATGCTTCAGAACAACACGATTGCACGGAAATCAGCGCTCCTGGCTTCGGTTAAATCAATCGGATATCCAATCATGAATTTTGTAACGACCCGACCTGATTCTTCTTCCATGATTGCCGATGCTTCAGCCTGCATGTGCAAATACGCATCACTGCTGGTAATTGACCAATACCAAGCTGAAATATTGCTGCCGCTTCTTATGCTTCGCCAGAATATCTATATGGATCCGCAGAAACCTATTCAGGTTGAACCGCGGATTTATTCTGTGGGTGAGCCTTCTCCTACCTCACCGCTTCTTGTCACCACCAACTTTTCGCTCACCTACTTTATCGTCAGCGGTGAAATCGAAGGATCAGGCGTTCCATCCCATCTGGCTGTTGTCGATGCCGAAGGTCTGTCAGTACTTACCGCGTGGGCCGCGGGTAAGTTTTCGGCTGAGAAAATCGCTGCATTTATTAAATCACAGGAAATCGCCGCAAAAATGACAAAAAAGAAACTAGTAATTCCCGGTTATGTCGCATGCCTGAGCGGCGAACTTGAGGAAAAATTGCAGGGGTGGGAGGTCATTGTCGGCCCACAGGAAGCATCGGATATCGGGCCTTTTATGAAGAAGTTATCACTTTGAATAAACAAACTTGTTCCGCATCTCTATTTATAATTTAAAACATATACGCTAAAAATAACTGTATTATTATCCCAGAAAATATCGCTGTAGAAGTAAAGTTACACCCATTATTGCAATTATACCAACCAGCGAAAACAAAATCTTTATCACCTTATTGCGGGTATTCTTATCCATTACTCCTCCTTTTTAGTCAAATTTATTGCGACCTTTAAAATATTGTTGAATATAAATTATGTAAATTGTGCAAATATTCTTTCTATATATATGTTGTTTTATCGTGGTGCACATGATAAAAAATGAAAATAACATTAATGCAAAAGTTATAAAATTTATAGTGTTTAGCGCTTGTCGAGAATTTGACAGAAAAAGGCCTAGGAATCTATATTGTACAGAGAAGGGGTAAGAGGACTTTTTAAACATTCCCGGGGGTGAAAAATCGAAGCCTCTTATGGATCCTATCATTGTTAAAAACTCCAAGTGGTTGCAAATTTCTGCTATTAAAGATGGATTTGACGGAACGATTTCCGTTGCAGAAGCGCAACGAAGTATTCCTTTCGAAATAAAAAGGGTTTATTATATATATAATCTTGTCCATCACGATAACGTTTTGCGCGGTAAACATGCCCATAAAAAACTCCAACAGGCGCTGTTCTGCATCAACGGAAGCTGCAGCGTTTCATTAAACGATGGTACGAAAAATCAGGTAATAGAACTAACCGAACCCAACATGGGGATTTACTTAGGGCCATGCCTGTGGAGCATCCAGTACAACTTCCGCAACAACTGCATTTTGCTGGTTTTTGCTTCGGATTTTTTCAGCGAAGATGATTATATCCGTGATTTTAACGATTTTTTGCGCTATAGAAAATCCCATACTGCTTGATTTCAGAAAACGGAACGTATATCCCCTGTCGGCGGAGGATCTGCGGTTCCGGTGGTTAACACGAAACCATAACATTAAGGATGACGTTGTAATGATATTGTTTT
>JBEKUX010000106.1:0-3118 GCA_049514575.1 Chitinispirillaceae bacterium
GGACAATGTCCCATCAAAAACAATAACCGTTTCGTAGGGTCGTTTCACTACACTACCTCCTCTGGTCGTTTATCGGCCCTGATCCCATGCAGGTCGGGTCAGAGCAGGATTATATGAAAAACCTGCAAAAAGAAAATTACGAATTAAAATTATTCATTACCGCGTCGATGCCGTCTTTTGCGAAAAGCAAGCATGCGTCAACAGCGCGCGGCAGCACCGTTTTTATAACCTGTTCTTCCGCTTCGGTAAAGGAACCGAGCACGAAATCCATGGCCGCTTCACCGTGCGGCGCCGGACCGATTCCGATGCGGATCCGCGGAAAATTTCCGCCGATGCGGCCGATGATCGATTTCAGGCCGTTGTGGCCGCCGTCCGAGCCGTTCCGCCGCGCCCGGAGGGTTCCGAGCGGCAGGTTGTAGTCGTCGACAAGCACAAGGGCGTTTGAAGCCGGGCACCGGCATAGTGCGAGATAGTTCGCCACCGCATCGCCCGACCGGTTCATGAAGGTATGGGGCTTGACCACCGCAACCTTTTTTCCCGGTTCAAAGAGCGTTCCCCGCAGGTATACTGCTTCTGCAAAGCAACCCCAGTTGTCGGTCCTGTTTTCCAGCCGCTTTGCAAGCGCATCGGCGATCCTGAAGCCGATATTATGCCGCGAGAGTGCGTAGCGGCTGCCCCGGTTGCCGAGGCCGAAAAAAAGAACGTCTGCGTTTCCAGGCGGCGTACCTCTGCGGAACAGACTCTGGAAAAATTGAAGTAACGCCATGCTCTGCCGTGCAACCGCGGTTGTTCCGGTTTATGAACCCGCTTTGTCCTTTGACTCTTTTCCTTTTGGCGCTGCGCCGGGCCGGGCTCCCGCCGCAGCGGGTTTTGCCGGGGCCGCGCCCGGAGCTGCCGGAGTTGTACCGGGTTTTGCCGGGGCTGCGCCCGGAGCTCCCGGAGCTGTTCCACCCGGAGCCGCAGCCGCACCTTCTGCCGGGACCGCAGCCGCGCCTTCCGCCGTAAGCGCCTCTTCGGCGGGCTTGGCGACTTCCTCTTCACGGGTCGGATGGGTCACCACGGCCAGCACTTCGTCGGGCGATGCCTTGATCATCACATTCGGAATTTTTACGTCGCGTACATGGATCGAATCCCCGATTTCCAGGTGCGCTACCTCGATCGAGATCTTTTCCGGGATTTCCGTGGGCATGCACTCGATTTTAAGCTTTTTTACCGGCCTGCCGAGCACGCCGCCGGCCTCTTTGACGCCGATGGGAATGCCGGTAAGTTCGAGCGGGCAGTCGACCGTGACTTTTTTGTCCATCGCCACATGCTGGAAGTCGACGTGCAGGAAGAGATCGTCATCGATGACATGGCGCTGCACTTCGCGGACCACCGCGATGGAGGCGTCCTTGCCGCCGGAGAGCCCGAGATCGAAAAGATGTGTCAGCTTTCTGCCCCGGACAACGGCGGAAAATTCTTTTTTGTCGACTTCGATAGTCATGGGCTCGCGGCCCACGCCGTAATAGACGGCAGGCACCCAGCCCTGCAAACGTGTCTTTCTGGTGTACGATTTGCCGGAGCCGCTCCGCGGCCGCGATTTCAGTTTAATAATATTCACTGACCAACCTCCTCTGGATGAACGGATGAACTTCTTTTACAGCGATACGATCCTTCCCGCTCTGCGTGAAAATAGGGCGCAGAATGGCTGGGGCGGAAGGATTCGAACCTCCGAATGCGAGGACCAAAACCTCGTGACTTGCCGCTTGTCGACGCCCCAGTAAAAATCGGGCAATTTTAGAATATATATCAGGGAAAAGAAGGCTGTAAACGGCAATAGACGGATAAAATAGTCCGGGGCGTTACCCCTTTGCCCGTAGAGACGCACGGCCGTGCGTCTCTACCCTGGAATCTTGCGTCCAACCTGACGCAAAAACATAAAACACCAAATCTTTCTACGGGTAACGACAGGAAACGATATTTTCTACTGTCAGTAAAAAAAATGAGTATTTTCGGCGTTTTATTGGTATATTATAAGTAGTATATCCCACCGTCATAAAGGTTTGTCTATGAAAAGCCATCTTAAACTTCTGAGCATTCTCGCGGTGATTGCGTATGCGTTTGTGGGGCCGGGGAGCGCGAACGCACAATTGCAATGGACGGTGGTGACTCCTCCTCCAACGAGCAATAATCTCAGGTCCGTTACCTATGGCAACGGGCTGTATGTGGCTGTGGGGGATGCCGGCACGATTCTTACCTCACCGGATGGCCTGAACTGGACCAGCCAAGCATCAGGAATAACCACACGTCTTTGGTCCGTGGCCTATGGTAACAACCTGTATGTTACCGTTGGTGACAGCGGTGGTGGCAGCGGCAGGATTCTGACTTCTGCCAACGGCATTAGCTGGACGAACCGTGTATCAGGCACAAGCAATAATCTCATTTCTCTTACCTATGGCAACGGACTGTATCTAGCGGGAGGCGAGGGTCAGACGGGGAACGGAATCTTCAACTATTCTGACTCTGAAAGTTTGAGAATTTCTCCGGATGGTATAACATGGTCCAGGGACACGACCACTGGCCTGTCCTATTCCTCGGGAATCACTTTGACCTACCTTACCTATAGCAACGGACTATATGTAGCTTTAACTCCACAGTTTGATGGTTTCTCTGTATCACATGGCGGCTATATTACTTATGTGTGCGATATCTTTACCTCATCTGACGGCAAACATTGGACTCCACGCTGGACGACCCCGTTATATACATTTCCAGAATCTGAATTACTCACTTCCGTTGCCTATGGAAATGGCAGATGGGTTGCCGTTGGTTATGAACTCAGCGGAATTTACTATCCCTCCGGCGACATTCATTCGGCAACCTCTTTAGATGGAATAACATGGAATTCGGGATCGGCGTTTGAAAATGTAACGCCTAATTCCATTACCTATGGTAACGGTCTGTATGTGGCTGTGGGCGGAGGAGGCGCAATTTATACCTCTCCCGAAGGCTCAACCGATACCGTCAGCATATCTGGTACTACTTCAACTCTCAATTCCGTCACCTATGGAAACGGTGCATTTGTGGCTGTAGGGAATAATGGCACAATTCTCATCACTTCCTCCAGTACCGCTGTCAA
>JBEKUX010000107.1:0-3034 GCA_049514575.1 Chitinispirillaceae bacterium
AATATACGGGGCGAGGTCAACCAGCGGCTCCGGATTGATATAGCCGGAGGTGACGGTCACGTTCTTAAGCCCGGCCTTGCGCGCCATTTTCGCGGTGTCGTACATGTATTCGACCCAGACCGCAGGCTCGGAGTAAGTATAGGCGATGACCTGCGCGCCGTTCTTTTTCGCTTCGTCAACGATCTGCGGCGGCGACATATACGGCACATCGGTTTCAAGCGGGCTGACCTGGCTGATGGTATAGTTCTGGCAGTTCTTGCAGCGCAGATTGCACCCTGCAATCGCAATTGAATAGGCCTGGCTTCCGGGCAGAAAATGATACAATGGTTTTTTTTCGATTGGGTCCGTGTGCATGGCGCACGGATACCCGTACCCGAGCGTGACAAGCGATCCGTTTTTATTCTGCCGGCCGCGGCACACGCCGGTCTTCCCGTCGGTCAAAACGCATCCGTGCGGGCAGAGATCGCACTGAACCGCATCATTCCCGAACGCGTGCCAGTATTTTGCCGGATGCGTGCCTTTAAGCACGCCTTTGCTTTCTTGAGGAAAAGCTCTGCCTCCGCAGGCGGTTACACCTGCAAGAACAGCCATGCCTTTAATCAGTTCGCGGCGGGAGATCATACTACAGCACTCCGTCTACCCCTAACCTCTCGCTATACCTCTCGTTTCCTTCCCCCTTACTAAGGGGGAAGGAAAAAGGTAAGGGGATGAAATCACTTTGTGTACATATTCCTTTTATAAATATACTCCCTTACCGCCGCGGGTACCAGTTGGCGGAAGGAACGTCCCTTCCCTATGTTATCTCTGATCATAGTGGAGCTGACGTCAAGCTCGGGCGAGGGAAATTTTTCAATCTGGCCTACATTTAGGGACGCAGGCAGCCTGATTGAGTAACCCGGCCGGTGCGCCACACACAGGGTGACCATGGCCAGCACATCGCGGTAACGGCGCCAGGTCATGATCTCCTGCACGTTATCGGAGCCTACGATGAAATACAATGGTCTGCCCGGGAAATCATGGATGAGCTTCCTGAGTGTATCGAAAGTATAGGAAATACCTTTTCTCCGCAATTCACCGTCCCATACCATGAATGCCGGTTCGTTCCGTATGGCAAGTAACAGCATGGCAAGACGGTCACCGGCAGAAGCAACGATATGCGGCTTATGGGGGGGACGGCCGGCAGGGATGAATAGTACCTTTGACAAATCAAAATAGCTGCGCGCGCCGGCGGCAAGGGCTAGGTGGCCGTTATGCACCGGGTCGAAAATACCGCCCAGAATGCCGATGGCGCCGAGGTGCGCATCCGGGGACCGCGGCATGAAATATGTGTTACCGTTACTCTTTGCAGCGGGAGAGCAGTTCCTGGGCTTTCCTGGCAATATCGCCCGATTTTTCCTCAGCGACAAGGGCATCCAGCACCTCTCTGGCTTCAGCCTTCCGGCTGAGTTCGATAAGCATCTGCCCCATATTGAGCCGGGCCTGTGACGTAAACTGCGAGGCAGGATAATCATTGATAAACACTTTATAATATACGATCGCGGCCTCTTTTTCGCCGATTCTCTGGTAGAATTTCGCGGAGGCGAACTCCTTTTCCGCAAGTTTGTTCACGCATAGTTTCAAATACCTCTGCGCGCTGTCGGCAAAGTCCGAAGCCGGATAATTCTGCAGAAAATCAGTGAAAAGCCTCTGCGCGTCCCGGGTTTCGGTCTGGTCCCGTTCGACCGGCAGGGATGACTTTAAAACGCAATAACCGATCCTGAACTCCGCCTCATAAAAAAAAGGCGACCGGGGGAAATCCTGGGTGAGGCGGGTGAATTCGAGTTTCGCCTCGTCATACATTTTCATACGAACGAGCGACATGGCAAGGTAGTACTCCACGGAATCCATGATCCGGTGACCGGCGCACTGCTGTTTTACATCGTCAAGGATGGTCTTCGCCGAGCCATATTTCCCGGCATCAAACTTTTTAACGGCCCTGGCAAGCCGATCGGTGCATTCGTAACGTTGCTGGCTCACTTTCCCGGTGTGGGCGCAGGAGCCGACGAGACACGCCATCATCGTCAAGCCCAAGCCAAGTCCCTGATTGATTCTCATGCTATTATCCTCTTGTCAATATATATACCTTACTGGATACGTAAAATAGAATATGCATCATCATTCATGCGAATTTAGTAGAGACGCACGGCCGTGTGTCTCTACTAAATTCAGGTATGCGGGTGGGGGCGACCGACTCGGTCGCCCCTACGGTTCAGGGCAACGCCCAACAATTCATTTTCCTATTTAGACTTTTACTATTTTGTTGGTATGATTCTTTACCGGTATGTCGTTAAGGAACACATCTTCCCCTTTCTCGCTTCACTGAGCATCATCATTTTTTATTTCATCATGCAGCAGGCGATCATGCTCCTTAACCAAATCGTCTCCAAAGGCCTCGATCCCCGCGTCGTCCTGGAAGTCTTCGCCATCCAGCTCGGCTGGATCATTGCACTGGCGATCCCCATGGCTATCCTGACCGCCGCACTCTGGGTCTTCGGCAGGATGTCCGGCGACAACGAGATCACCTCTATCAAGGCCTCGGGCCAGAGCATGTTTCCGCTGCTGCTGCCGGTGTTTGCCGCGGCGGCAGTATTTGCCGTGCTGCTGGTGTTCTTCAACGATCTTATTCTCCCTGATGCCAACCACCGCACAGCCAATTTGCTTTCGGATATTTCGCGAAAACGGCCTGCCGCTTTCATCGAACCCAAAGTTCTTATCCGCGATTTCCCCGGCTACACCATTTATTCCGCCGAGGTGAACCCGCGAAGCGGCAATCTCAGAGGTGTACGGATTTTCAGCGATTTACCGGGGCATGACCCGTCCACTACGGTAGCCAACCACGGCACCATCAAGATGACGGCCGACCAGCAGTATCTCGAACTGACGCTGTATGACGGAGAGACTCACAGCATTTCGCACCAGAACGGGAAAGACTATTTCCTCGGCCGTTTCGGACAGCAGGTCGTTTTCATCCAGAACATCGACACCAAACTCGAAC
>JBEKUX010000108.1:0-2900 GCA_049514575.1 Chitinispirillaceae bacterium
GCAGCAGCCCCCACGCCAAATCACGGTTCCATGAGAAAGGTATTGCTGGTTT
Organism: Chitinispirillaceae bacterium; assembly: GCA_049514575.1. Classification (GTDB taxonomy): domain Bacteria; phylum Fibrobacterota; class Chitinivibrionia; order Chitinivibrionales; family Chitinispirillaceae; genus BOG-1184. The sequence continues at coordinate 53 of JBEKUX010000108.1, forward strand.
CTTCATACGCTCATATTTAAAATACATACCGGCCCCACGCTGCTCTCGGGTAAGCTTTAACATAGATTCTGCGGTATGTTAAACAACTATCACGGCACTATCACATTTCCGTAGGTCTCGGGGGTATTGGGGAGACTTTAAAAACTGGATGATAAGAGATTGAAACCGTTCAAAAAGCCCTTTCTGCATCGTGAAAGCCATTTTGAAGTGGTAGCGCTATGGGGAATCGAACCCCAGTTTGATAGCTGAGAAGACGGTTTATTGAGGCAGCTCCCTGCCGATTTTTTTCGGACCGTTATCGACACGTTTTAAGGCAAACCAGAGCATGTCAAACGTCTGCGCGAGATTTACGAAGGTTTCACCAAAGAATCTGGATAAGGGGTTGTTTAGGCTTAGGGACGGTTCTGGTATGAGTGCTATAATCTGTCATGTTGTGCTAATCATATAACAAAACGCTTCGGTTGTTGTCCAACACACGAGGGGGAGTCAATAGCAGCTCTTCTTGACATTCAAGGGATAACAGGGAATAGTATAATATTTGACACCGTCCCCTATATTTAAGCATAATTAATTCCATAAACGCGTATTTAAGGATCAGGCTCTGAGAGTCTCATTTTGAATTTTGCAACACCCTATTGTGCGAGCGTTTTTGAAGTTACCTGTGAAGAATTGTTAGCTTCATTGAGTTGCGTAAAAATTTGCGTAATCATCTTTGCCCGATCCTCATCGCCCGCTGACTTTGCCAGTGCAAGCGCATTCTGAAGAACCGAAGTCGCAGCGGTCCACTGCCCTTTCTGCTCAAGGGCAAAAGCAAGATTTTTAAGTGCGCCGACTGCATCAGGGTTTATTTCCAATGCCTTACGAAAATGGGCAATGGCCTCGTCTGTCCGTTCAAATTGCTCCAGTAAGATGCCGAGGTTGTTGTGAGCTTTGGCATAATTGGGGTTAAGTTCCACTGCCTTCAGCAAATGAGCCAAAGCCTCATCGGTTCGTCCCTTGTCCGCAAGCAGAACGCCGATGTTGTTGTGGGCTTCGGCATGATTGGGGTTAAATTCCAAAACCTTCTGGTAATGAGCAATGGCCTCGTCTGTTCGTCCCATGTCCGAAAGCAGAACGCCGAGGTTGTAATGAGCCTCAGCATAGTTAGGGTTGATTTCCAATGCTTTCAGGTAATGAACCATGGCCTCATCAATTCGTCTCATGGCCGCAAGTAAATGACCGAGGTTGTTGTGGGGTTCGGCATAATCGGGGTTAAGTTCCACTGCCTTCTGGAAATGGGCCATTGCCTCGTCAGTTCGTCCCATGTCCGCAAGTAAATGGCCGAGGTTGTTGTGGGGTTCGGCATAATCGGGGTTAAGTTCCACTGCCTTCTGGAAATGAACCATGGCCTCATCGGTTCGTCCCATCCTCGCAAGCAGAACGCCGAGGTTGTTGTGGGCCTCGGCATGATTGGGGTTAAGTTCCAATGTCTTCTGGAAATGAGCCATTGCCTCATCGGGTCGTCTCATGCACGTAAGCAGAACGCCGAGGTTGTTGTGCGCCCACCAACAGTCGTTCCTTATAATGGTCGTCCGGTACAGGGTCTCTGCATCGGAATACATCTGGCTCTGATTCCAGCTCAGCAGGAAAAGAATCGACAACAGTACCCCGCAGAGCAGCGGCAACAACGGCCGCCGAAGCCTTTCCCGGAGCAGGCCCGTTCCCTGTACGATGCAGGTCGCACCAGCCGCTATCGGCCCGATGCAGGCAAGATACTGAAAGTGGTCGGCGACAAAGGAGTAACGGAACGGATAGACGTTGAAAAAGCCCAGTGCGGGGAAAAGCGTTATCGCAAAATAAAGCAGTACTGCCAGGGGCGTACGGGAGCGGCTGCGCAGGGCCCAGAATATGCTGACTGTAAGCAGAAACGCTGCGGGAAACAGGTACTGCCATACCGCCGCGGCATCAATGTGCCAGCGCGGATAGATAAAAATCAGGTTGGCGGGCCACAGGAGTTTGCAGAGGTAGAACCAGACCGCCCTGCCCGCAATCAGGCACCGGTCAATGAAAGCAAGATTAAATTCGCTGCCCTCGGCACCGACGAATCTGCGTTCCACCCACGACGTGAACAGGCCTGAGATTATTCCGATGGCAAAAAAAGGCACTAACGGCGCCACATCACGCTTCCACTCTATTTTCCCCCGCTTCCACCAGAAGACGACGAGCAGGGCAACGGGCAGGGTGACTATCACACTCTTGGAAAGCAGGCCGAAGAGAAAAAGCAGGAGGGCGATGACATAGTGTTTCTTTTCCCGTTCACGGTCGAACTTTAGGTATGCGAGCGCTGCAGCAAGGTAGAAAAAACCGGACAAGCTGTTCTTCAGTTCCGTTATCCATGCCACGGATTCCACCATCACCGGATGAAGTGCAAATATCCCTCCGGAAAGCCAGGCGGCTGCGCCGGGTATGCCGAGTCTCCGTAAAATCCTCACGAGGAGCAATGAGGAAAAAACATGGAGCAGGATATTGAGCAAATGGCAGCCAAGAGTCGATGCGCCCCACACATGATATTCCATCCAGAAGACGGTGTGCACCAGCGGATAGTACTGCTTCGTAGCTCCAGGCTGCGTCCAGATGCGTACAAGGCCTTCGGCCGACCGGAGTTCAGGCCTTGTCATGTGCATATCATCGTCCCAGACCGGCTGTCCGTTCCATGCCGGCCGGTAGGCAAGGAACGTGGCGGCCACCAGCAGCAGCCCCCACGCCAAATCACGGTTCCATGAGAAAGGTATTGCTGGTTTCTTCATACGCTCATATTTAAAATACATACCGGCCCCACGCTGCTCTCGGGTAAGCTTTAACATAGATT